>URRW01000005.1 GCA_900550285.1 uncultured Lachnospiraceae bacterium | reverse complement strand
AATGCGTGGTATTTCAGAAATGCACTTGTCCGTGCAAACTATACGAACCTGCAAAAAGGGATTCACGAAACAACAGAGTATCTTGAAGTATTTCTCAAAAATCTGCTTTTGAACGAGAAAAATGAGCTTCATAATCGAAATCTTCATATAAGTAGACTTTTGAATGAAGGAAAAGTGGACATTGGAGATTCAAAAGTGGATATTGAGAATGAAAAAGTGGACATTCAAGGCAAAAAAGTGGATATTGAAAGTGTGCTTTCTGAAAAAGGTAGAGATTTCTCGGTAAAAACGACGGTTCATATCCATAGACTCTTTGAAAAGTTTGGCTTTGATGAGGTGTTTGGAAGAAGTGCAGTTATGGAGCTTCTCGAATTGAAAGGTTCTGGTGCTTCAAAGCTTCTTTCCAATTTGGTAAAGGTAGATATTATTGAGCCGGTATCCGGTCACGGAAAGGGAAAATATAAATTCAAGAAGTAATCCAAATCAAGGCAGATTGAATAAGAAAGAATTGTGTGTAGAAATTTCAATAAGAATAAAGAATGCTGAGGTGTTGGCAAATTGTGATACCTCTTTTCTTTTACGAAAAACAAGCCGGTTTTTGCCATCTGCTTCCGGTAAAAGTATTTTTATTTCCGACCGACCTGTGCTATAATGAAACACAGAATCATACCAAAAGAGAGGTTCTGCCATGGAACATCCCCCGACGGCTTTGATGATGCCGAAAAAACCGATTTTTTCCGGGAAAGAAACTGCATCCGGTTATGGATGGGGGTATTCCTGTGCGGTCGTTTTGCGCCCTGTGCAAATCTGTCCCTGAGACAGAACTGCACAGGGTTTTTTGTTTGCAGCCGCGCGGGCGCGCACGAAGAGGAGGAAACAATTATGCCGACAGCAGAGTGGATGAAAAAGTACGAAGCAGTCAGGGAAAAGCTGTCCTGTAAGCTTGATCTGGACGCTTATTTTACAGAAAAAACGATCGGGGATATGCCGGTGGAGATGCTGGACATCGGCACGGTGCATTTTCCCGGCGGGCAGATTTTTGCCTGCGACCCGCTTGTGGAGCTGGGGGATATCCCGCCGTTTCTGTAGCGTATCCCTGCCGGGACTTATCCGGTCAGGATCTGCGTTGTACCCAGTGAAAAATACGGCGACCGCTATGCCTGCGTGAAGGCAGAGATAAGCGGGGAAAAGCCGGTACGCTACGAGCTGGGCGTGGTAGGGAACGAAGATCTGGATGAAGAATTGGAGGAGGGCGAATATTTCGGATTCGGCGTGGATGCGGGCATGGGCTGCATTGCGGATATTCAGGCGCAGGAAGCCTTTCAGACCTATTGGAAGAAGCGGGAGAGGGAGGAGGCGGATATTGATCCTTATAACGACCTGTTCTGCGATCTGCTGGAAGAAAACGCCAAAGCCCGCCCGAAATATCAGAGGAGCTGCGGCGACTGGCTTAACTGGACAGTGCCGGAAACGGATTGTAATATGGCGATTTTTGCTTCCGGCTGGGGGGACGGCTGCTATCCCGTTTATTTCGGGTATGACGGACAGGGAAAAATCTGTGCGGTATATGTGCATTTGATCGATATTGAAGCAGAGTATGGGGAAGAGGAGGAATAGGGCATGAATATTTTGGAGCAGTGCAGAATCTGGAACGAAAACGACGAACATCAGAAGATCATCGACGCGCTGGAAGCCGTTTTGGCAGAAGAGCGCACGCCGGAGATGGACAGCGAGCTGGCGCGGGCGTACAACAATATAGCGGAGCCGTCTGACCGGAAGCTGTTTCAGAGGGCGATCGCGCTTTTGAAGCCGCATGAGGAATATTTTGAAGGCGACCATTGCTGGAATTTCCGGATCGGGTACTCGTATTTTTATCTGTATCAGGAGGGCAGGGCGCTGCCTTATTTTAAAAAGGCGCTGGAAGCCCGCCCCGGCGATGAGGATACGGAGGAGCTGATCCGCTGCTGTGAAAAGGGCGTCACGCTGCCGCGTTTTGTGGAATGTTTCCGGGAGAGGATCAAAACGGCGTGGGATGCTTTTGAAAAAAAGGAGGCAGAGCTTCGCCGGATCATGGATGAGGATAAAAACCATGAGCGCGGCGGCGAGCTGGTCGGGCAGTGCGAGGACATTCTGAATCTTGCGTTTGACAATATTTGTTTTGAAATAGGATTCAACGGTGAAAAATACGAGCTGATCCTGACGCCGGAGGGGGATAAGGTCAGGCTGTATGGGCTGGTTTATTTTCAGAGGCATGCGCCCCAAAAGGTGTTGGAGCACTGGAACATTATTGTAGGGCGTCAGCCGAATCCCGACATCGGTCTGGGCGCCGGCGGGTGGGAAGTTTCCGGGGATGATGTGCAGATCTGGACAGAGCAGACGGAGGAGCACAGCTATGCCCTGTCTGTTTACTGTGAAAAGCTGCTGCCTTTGTTAAAAGAAGAGGAAGGCAGGGCATGGTGGATGCTGACCACGCTTACCGATCAGGTGCTGGGCGAGATTCCCCATATGAGGTATATTGATTCTTTTGACGTGCTGGAACAGCCGAAGGAGGAGCCGGGCATTTTGCTGTCTGAGCTGCCGGAACTGCTCAGAGAAAAGGGGGAGGAGCTGTCTCTTGACCCGCAGGCTTATCTGGAAACGTATATCGGATATCAGCTGCAGCCGGACGAGGATCCGGACGCCGACTGGCGGCTGGATACGATCGCGGGCTCTACAAGCTGTGCGCCGCTGCTCAACGGTTATTTAAACGACGAGAATGAGTTTGCGGACGAGCTTGAGGCAGACGGCGCCGTGGCGGGATTTTTCTGCTATCCGCTGGACGGCTTTGGAGGCGAAAGCCAGAAAATTTTTGATTTCCGGGACAGGCTGGAGGAGGTGCTTACGGCGGGGGACGGCGCAGAGCAGGTTACGCTGACTGGCGGGGCAACGGGTATTTTTTCGGGCTATGTGGATTTTATCGCGTGGGATCTGCGGGCGGTTTTGCATACAGCGACGGCGTTTTTTGAAAAAGAGGATGTTGCATGGGCGAACTTCCATACCTTCCGCCGGGAAGCGGGCACGGTCGGGATCAAAATACCGGAGGAGGCTTCAGAGGACGATGCGTTTATCCCGGAGAGCGAAGCTTCTGACGGGGAGGAGGATGGAGACAGCCGGGGAGCGTTTGCGGGTTTTGCCCTTTTGTCCAAAAAAGAATGGGATAAAGAGCAGTTTATCCGGGATATGAAAGAAAAATGGGATATTACGGTTGCGGAAGAGGACGACGGGGAAAAGAGCGATGATACGCTGGTGTTTGAGGTGGGCGATATGATCGCTGCCGTCAGCCTGATGCCATTCCCGGTCCCGGACGGCGAGGCAGAGTTAAACGCGGAAAACAATTATATGTGGCAGGACGCCGTAAAAGCGGCAAAAGAACACCGCGCGCATATCATGACAGCGGTACTTGGAAAAGAAGAAAGCCTGCTGGAGCGCGGGAAGCTTTATGTAAAGCTGCTTGCCGCATGCTGCCGTCAGAAATACGTCACAGGCATTTATACGAGCGGCGTGGTATTCGAGCCGCGTTTCTATGAGGGCTTCGCGGATATGATGCGGGACGGGGAACTTCCGATTTATAACTGGATCTGGTTCGGATTGTACCGGAGCGAGGGCAGGATGAACGCCTATACCTACGGAATGGAGGTATTTGGGAAAAAAGAAATGGAGGTGCTCGGCGCGGAGGCAGAGCCGGGAGAACTGCGGGATTTTCTGACGGGGATTGCCGGTTATGTGCTGGAGGGCGACGTGGAGCTGCAGGACGGGGAGACCATCGGGTTTTCTGCCGACGATATTCATACGATCACCTGCAGCGAAGGCGCAGCGCTGCCGGAGCAGACAACGCTGAAAATTTCTTATGCGCCAGAGGGGGAGGAGGACTGAATATTAAAAAATAAATAGACAAATATGTCTTATTATTATATTATATAATAATAACAAGACAGAAATGGCGTGATAATATGAAGATTCAAAAGGATTGTCAGGAATATATTAAAGAACTGGGACAGAAAATAAAGATATATAGAATCATGAATGAAATGTCGCAGCAGGATCTTGAGGATAAAACAGGCGTTTCAAAAAGGAGTATATCCCGACTGGAACAGGGGGAATCTGTTCAGGTAGATAATCTGTTTAAAATTCTTTTGGCATTAGGGCTTGGCGATAATATTGAGCTGCTTGTCCCGGATCAGACGAAGCGACCGAGTTATTATTTAAAAAAGATGGATACTGTGCCAAAGAGAGTAAGAAAAAAGACGGTGCGGAAGGAATTTAAATGGGGGGATGAGGAGTGAACGATACGGCGGAAGTATATTTATGGGGAACGAGGATTGGTATTATCCATCAGGATATTTCAAAGGAATATGCTTCTTTTGAATACGATGAAAGCTTTGTGGACAGCAGAATCGAATTATCTCCGCTTAGAATGCCCTTGGGGAAAAAGGTATATGAGTTTCCCGGTCTGGCTGGCGAGCCTTTTTACGGTATGCCGGGATTGGTGGCGGATTCATTGCCGGACAGGTTTGGCAATGCGGTTATAGAACAGTGGCTTATGTCACTTGGAAAATCCTTGTCAGATTTTACTGCCGTCGATCGTCTGTGCTATACCGGAAAACGTGGAATGGGGGCGCTTGAATATGTTCCCGCAAGTACGGATATTAAGGATATAGATGAGAAGATCAATGTGCGGGAAATGGTTAAATTTGCATCGGAGGTTTTGAGCCGCAGAGAGCATATTTCACTGAAAGCAAATGAAAGCCTTACCTACTCCCAGCTGGTTCAGGTTGGAAGCTCAGCGGGCGGTGCCCGGGCAAAAGCGCTTATCGCATGGAATGAAGCGACGAATGATGTGAGATCCGGACAGACACAGCTTGGCAGGGGATATGATTATTGGCTGATGAAATTTGATCATGTGGCAAAAAACGGCGATCATGGTCTTGAAGACAGACCGGAATATACGTTAATAGAATACGCATATTACCTGATGGCAAAGGCTGCCAGAATTACAATGAACGAATGCCGGATATACGAGTCAGAAGGGGATCATCATTTTATGACGAAGAGATTTGACCGTGAAAATGGGAAAAAGCTTCATATGCAGACACTCGGCGCATTGGCGCATATCAGCTATCAGGAACCGGGAGCCTGTGGATACGAGCTGGCTGCCATGTATATGAGAGAAATGGGAATTTCATATAAAGAGACGGAGGAATTTTATCGAAGAATGGTGTTCAACTGTCTGGCAGTGAATCAGGACGATCATGTCAAGAATATTTCCTTTATCATGGACAGAACCGGAAAATGGAAGCTTTCACCGGCATACGACATTACTTTTTCGTATAATCCGACAAACAAATGGCTTCGCGCGCATCAGATGACTGTAAATGGGAAGACCGCTCAAATAAATATGGTGGATCTTTTGACAGCCGGTGGAAAAATGGGGATAAAGGAGAAACGGTGCAGGGACATCATAAGTCAGGTGCAAACTGCCGTAGGGAATTTTACGGAATATGCACAAGCAGCCGGAATCAGGGAAAAAACGTGTAGGTATATCAGTTCGATAATAGCTGCCAATGCGGTAAATATATGAATTTCTCCGAAATTGCAGTTATAAAAACCCCGCCGTTTCACAAAAGGGGGGAAAGAAACGGCGGGGCTTTTGAGTGTATATTGCGTAATTGGTGTGCGTTAGTGGTATAGAATTATGACTCGGGTATCACCTCCTTATGAAACCTATCATACAATGTAAATGTGAAGTCTTTTTGGGGAAAGAGTGAAAATAATCTGATAAATTTCTGAAGATTTTCTGTAGCAGTTTTTTAACGCATGATCCCTGCCATCACGACGCTCATCACGATCCCGGCGGCGGTGGCAAACAGCGCGCCCGCCAGAGTATGGCGGGTTTTTGTGACTTTTGCTGCAAGAAAATAGACCGACATCGTATAAAAACAGGTTTCCGTGCAGCTCATCAAAATAGAGGTAACAAGCCCCAGATACGAGTCTGTGCCGTAGGTTTTAAAAATATCGAGCACAAGCCCGGTCGCTGCGGAGGAAGAAAAAAGCTTGATAAAAACAAGCGGGACGAGCTGGGGCGGAAAGCCCAGAGGCGCGACGGCTGTCCCGGCAAGCTGCGCCAGAAAATCCAGAAAGCCGGAGGCGCGCAAAACGGCGACTGCCATCATGAGCCCGACGAGGGTTGGGACGATGGAGACGACGGTTTTTAAGCCGTCCGCAGCTCCCTTGATGAAATCTTCATAGACGCTGCTTTTATGGATCAGCCCGTAGCCCACGATATAAAAGATCAGGGCGGGAATGAGGATGGCGGAAAGGTGTGCGAGAGCGTTTGCCACGATATTTTGCTCCGGAAAAATCGTTTGATGCTAATGTATTCGGAAGTATCCGGAAAAATTCCGTTCATACCGGACGCCTGCCGCGAATAGACTGTAGCGAAGAGAATGCCGCCGTTTTGCGGCAAAAAAGCGGCGGGCGGCAGGGGAGGGACAGGCATGACAGGATATAAAAGACAGATTTCCTATCTGGATCATCTGGCGGACGGCGAAAAAGCAGGGAATGCCGGGTTTGTAAAAGCAGAGGAAAACGACGGGCGGATGCGGCTGGAGGTAAGGGTCAAAAATCTGCCGGACACGATCAGCGGGGAATTTTTGCTTTGCGAAGAAGGCGGTAGACAGCTTGGGCGGATCAGCATCAGCCGCGGGGCGGGTAGCTGCTGTCTGGTCTGGGAGGAAACCGCAGAAAAGGAAAAAGAAATGTGGATCGAGAGCGGCGGTCTGTTTATCAGACTGCCCGGCGGCAGGCTTTTAAAAGCGGTCTGGAAGGAGCCCGTGCGGGTAGCTGTGCAGAAAACGGAGGCGGGACAGGAAGCTTTTCAGGAAGCGGGGCAGCAGGGGGAAGCTTTTTGGGAAGCGGAAGAGCAGGGAAAAGCCGGGACAGTGGAATATCCGGAGCTGAAATGGCGGGATGCGGAAGCGCTTTTTGGACCGGAGATGCGGATCAACAGTGCGGATTTTGAGCCGCCTGCGCCGTCGGAGCAGATCCGGGAGCCGGAAGATGGTATACCGCAAGAGCAGATTTGCGAGCCGGAAGGCGGCATACCGCAGAAGCAGATCCGGGAGCCGGAAAGCGGCGCATCGCAGGCAACATATCCCGCGCCGCAGGCAGAAAGCGCCTGCCGGTGCGATAAATGGGAGCAGCTCTGCACGATGTATCCGGTCATCCATCCGTTTGAGGACGGGCGGGAGTATCTTTCCGTCGCGCCGAAGGATTTTGTGGTGCTGCGGCAGGAGTATCAGAAGATGGTGCACAACAGCTTTTTGCTGCACGGCTATTATAATTACCGGCATCTGATCCTGGGGCGGATGAAGGAGGGGGACGGCTGGCAGTATTATCTGGGCGTGCCGGGGAATTTTTACCACCGGGAAAAAATGGTCGCGGAAATGTTCGGCTTCGAGGCGTTCGAGGGGGAAAAGGACAGCGCTGCGCCCGGGGATTTCGGGTATTTTATGAAGCGGGTGGAAATCTGAAATTTTTATGCGGGAATTGTAAAGGGAGGGCAGCTTTGTTATAATGCTTTTAGCACGGTGTAAAGGGCAGATTGCCCGCTGTACACCGTCGCTTGCGACAACAGAAGCAGGAGGGATACGGATGCCGAAAAACAGCCGCCGGATGACGACAGCGCAGTTTGCGAAGCTTCATGAAGTGAATAAGAGGACACTGCATTATTATGATTCGATCGGGCTGTTTTCGCCGCGGGCAAAGGGGGAGAACGGCTATCGTTATTATGACGCGGCGCAGAGCATGGATTTTGAATACATCCGTATGCTGAAAGAGCTGAATATGAGCATTGAGGAAATCCAGGCCTATGCAGAGCGCCCGAATACGGAGGATTTTGTGCGGATCGCGGATCAGAAGCTTTCAGAGATCGAAACGCAGATACGGAAGCTTAAGCATACGGAGCGGATTTTGCGGACGAAAAAGGAGCAGCTTCTGGCGTGCCGGACGGACGAGGATCAGTGGGTCAGCATAGAAGAGCTTGCAGAGCAGGCGTATCTGATGCTTCCGGTGGACGGGGCAGAGGACGGCATGGAGGATTTTTTCCGGTATGTGAAGGAATGCTGGGGGATCGAGCAGTGCCGGATGGGCATCGGAAGCTATATTTCCCTTGAAAAAGTGCGGGAGGGACGCTTTGAGGAGGACGACGGGGTGTTTTCTCCCGCGTTGGAGCAAAAAGGGCAAAAGGGCGCGTTCATGCGTCCGGCGGGACGGTATTTGTGCGGTTACAGCAGAGGAATGTGGGAAAGGCTTCCCTTATTATATGAAAAAATGCTTTCCGAGGCAGAGCGGAAAGGGCTGCGTCTGACGGGATTTGTGTTCGAGACGGGGATGAATGATTTTGCGATCGCGGACGACGGGGAATATATTACAAAGGTTTTTATCAGGATCGCGGATGAGGCGTGAACGCCTTGCATGTTGTGAGCGTCCCGGACTGCATGGCTCCCGCCCGGCAGGCGCTTTGCGTCAGCCTCCGGTCTCGCTTGCCGGGAATTTGACACAAACGGCGCTGTGCCGGCTGAGGCGCATGATGTCCGGTCAAACTTGCCCGGCATAGGCCGGGCTCAGACAAGTCCCGGACATCATGCCAGCCAGGGCGGATTGACTTTACAGCTGCAGTATGGTTTATCATGGAAATAAAACGGAGGATCTATGGCAAGAGTACGGACGGAAGAGGAAAAAGAGGCGGCGCGGCAGGCGGCAAAACAGGCGAAAAAGGAAGGCTGGCTGCGGGAGCAGGAAGAAAAGCGCCCCATCCATGAAAAATATATGAAGGAAGCGCTGAAGCAGGCAAAAAAGGCGGCGCAGCTCGGCGAAGTGCCGATCGGGTGCGTGATTGTGCATGACGGCGTCATCGTCGGCAGGGGGTATAACCGGAGGAACACGGACAAAAGCACCCTTTCCCACGCGGAGCTGACGGCGATCAGGCGCGCCAGCAAAAAGCTGGGCGACTGGCGGCTGGAGCAATGTACGCTGTATGTGACGCTGGAGCCGTGCCAGATGTGCGCCGGGGCGATCGTGCAGGCGCGCATCCCGGAGGTTATTATCGGGTGCATGAACCCGAAGGCAGGGTGCGCGGGATCGGTCTATAATCTTTTGCAGGAGCCGGCGTTTAACCATCAGGTAAATATTTTTAAGGGGATTTTGGAAGAGGAATGCAGCGCAGCGCTGAAGGATTTTTTCAAGGGGCTCCGGAGAAGGCTGAAAACCTGATTTTGCGGAAAGACTGCGCACAATGAAAATGAGAGGATGAATACTGAAAATGGCAGAAAATACAGAAGACGGAAAGAAGAAACAATATCCGGAGGAGGTCTTTTTTGAGGATGCGCGGTACAGGAGGCTGATGATGCAGTACCGGTGCGCGATCCTCGAGGTGGAAACAAAGTTCCGCGTGCTGAACACGGAATTTTCCCTGCAGCACAACCGCAATCCGATCGAGACGATCAAGACGCGTTTAAAAAGCCCCGCCAGCATCGTGGAAAAGATGCAGAGAAAGGGCTGGGAGCTTTCGCCGGAAAGCATCGAGAGCCATATTTTTGACGTGGCGGGCATCCGGGTCATCTGTTCTTTCCCGGAGGATATTTATACGCTGGCGGAAGAGCTGATGCAGCAGGACGACATCGTGGTGATCGACATTAAGGATTATATCGCCCATCCGAAGGCGAACGGCTATCGGAGCCTGCACCTGATCCTGGACATTCCGATCTTTTTGTCGGATCAGAAAAAGCATATGCGGGCGGAGGTGCAGCTTCGCACGATTGCGATGGATTTCTGGGCGAGTCTGGAACACAAGCTCAAATATAAGCAGGACATCGAGGACGCGGACAGGATCGCAGCGGAGTTAAAAAAGTGCGCGGACACGATCTGTCAGGTGGACAACCAGATGCAGGGGATCCGGCGGATGATCGAGAGGAGGAAGTGGGAGAGTGAGGAAGAACGCGGAAAGGTTTTGGAGCACAGGATCGAGGAACGCGGCAATCTCATGGAGGACGATTAAATGGACAGACGAAAAATGGATCTGAAAGTGGTAAAGTATTTTTTGCTGGCGACGGGGCTTATCCTCGGAATCCGGTATTTTGACGTGCTGCTTGGAGGGGCGGGCAATCTGTGGGGCATCGCGGCGCCGTTGATCGCAGGCTGCGTCATGGCGTATGTGCTGAATCTGCCGATGCGCTGGTTTGAAAAAAGATATTTCCCCAATTCAAAAAAAAGGATTGTGAACAAAACCCGCCGTCCCGTGTGTATCGTGCTTTCGATTCTGGCGGTGGCGCTGATCGCTTACATGATCCTGCGGGTCGTAGTGCCGGAGCTGGTAAACGCGGTCATTCTCATCGGACAGTCCGTCCCGCCGCTTGTGGAGGGGATCGTGGACTGGCTTGTAAAAAATATGGAGGGCTTTCCGCAGACGGCGGAGGAGCTGGAAAACCTTCAGATCGACTGGAACGCGCTGGGCGATACGGTGTGGCAGTATTTAAAGAGCGGTTTAAGCGGCGTGCTCAACTCCACCGTTTCGATCGTAAGCGGCGTGATCGGCGGGACGATCCATTTTGTGATCTCCCTGATCTTTTCGATCTACCTTTTGTCCAGCAAGGAGAAGCTTGGGCGGCAGGCGAAGGCGCTGGTGCGCGCCTATGTAAAGCCTGAGCTGATTGAGCGGGGCAGAAGGATCGTGCGGACGGCAGACCAGACCTTTTCCAGCTTCATCGTCGGTCAGGTGACGGAGGCGGTTATTCTTGGAACGCTGTGCACGCTCGGGATGTGGCTGTTCCGTTTCCCGTATGCGCCTATGATCGGCGCGTTTATCGGGGCGACGGCGCTGATCCCGGTGGTGGGGGCTTATCTGGGCGGCGCTGTGGGCGTGATCATGATTTTGACGCAGGATCCGGTCAAGGCGATCCTGTTCGTCGTTTTTCTTGTGGTTTTGCAGCAGCTGGAAGGAAACCTGATCTATCCGAAGGTAGTGGGAAGCTCCATTGGGCTTCCGGGGATGTGGGTGCTGACGGCGGTAACGCTGGGCGGCGGTATTCTGGGCGTTTCCGGAATGCTGATCGGCGTGCCGGTGGCGGCGACCTTTTATAAACTTTTAGGGGATGACGTAAGGCGGCGCACGGCGGAAGCCGCAAAGCCCTCTTGCGGGAAAAAGGACAATGGAAAGGGGAGGAATCGTCATGTATGATATGACAGGTTATCTGAAAAAAATTGATGAGGTGATCGCGAAGGGACCGTTTGCGGACAGCTGGGAATCGCTGTCGGCGTACCGGGTGCCGGAGTGGTATCAGAATGCGAAGTTCGGCATTTTCATCCACTGGGGCGTCTACAGCGTGCCTCAGTTTGACAGCGAATGGTATTCCCGGAATATGTACATTCAGGGCTCGAAGGCATATGAGCATCACGTCGCTACATATGGGAAGCAGTCTGAATTTGGCTACAAGGATTTTATCCCGATGTTCCGGGCGGAGAAATTTGATCCGGACAAGTGGGCAGAGCTGTTTGAAAAAGCCGGGGCAAAATATGTCGTGCCGGTGGCGGAGCACCACGACGGCTTCCAGATGTATAAAAGTGAGATTTCGCACTGGAACGCATATGAGATGGGGCCAAAGCGCGACGTGCTCGGGGAGCTGACGGAGAGCTGCCGAAAGCGCGGCATGGAAAACGGCGCGTCGTCGCATCGGGTGGAGCACTGGTTTTTCATGGGGCACGGGAAGGAATTTGACAGCGATGTAAAAGAGCCGATGGAGCGGGGCGATTTTTACTGGCCTGCGATGCCGGAGCCGGAGGATCATCACGATCTTTACAGTAAGCCGGAGCCGACGGAGGAATATATGCAGGACTGGCTCGTGCGTACCTGCGAGATCATCGACAATTACCGCCCGAGGATCCTGTATTTTGACTGGTGGATCCAGCATTCTGCGATGAAGCCTTATTTAAAAAAGCTGGCGGCATATTATTACAACCGCGCGGCGGAATGGGGCATGGAGGTGGCGATCAATTACAAGCACGATGCGTTTTTGTTCGGCTGTGCGGTTCCCGATGTGGAGCGGGGACAGTTTGCGGACATGAAGCCGTATTTCTGGCAGACGGATACGGCGATCGCTTTAAATTCCTGGTGCTACACCGAAAACAATGAATTCAGGCCCTATGAGGAGATCCTCTGCGATCTGGTGGACATTGTGAGCAAAAACGGCAGCCTGCTTTTGAATGTGGGGCCGAAGGCGGACGGGACGATCTCCGATGAGGACACGGCGGTGCTGACCGGCATCGGGGAGTGGCTGGCGGTCAATGGGGAAGCGATCTACGGCACGAGGACATGGCGCAAATACGGCGAGGGGCCGACGCAGATCACGGATGGGCAGTTTACGGACGGCATTAAGAAAAATTACACGTCCCGTGACATCCGTTTTACGACGAAAGACGGTTATCTGTACGCGACGGCGTTGAAATGCGATGAGCAGGGAAGCTACTGCATTTCCTCTCTGGGCATTCAGGACGCCTCCCATCAGGCAAATTTCCACGGGATCATCAAAAAGGTGGAGGTGCTCGGGACGGATGAAGCGCCGCAGTGGAGCCGGGATGAGGAAGGCTTAAAGATCCGGACATCATACAGAAGCAGCGCGCCGGTCGTTTTTAAATTGAGCATCGACTGAGAATATGATATAAAAATGCCGTTGAGTAAAATCGCCGGACTGTGCGGATGCTGCGGCAGCCCGGCGTATTTCAGGGCGTTTAAGAAAGAGAAGGGCATGACGCCCGCGGAATTTAAAAGAAAGTAGATGGAGGAAGAAGGATCATTCTTCCTCTGTTTTTATTTCTCCCGTCACAGAATCCATCGTCTGCTGTACGATGCTTTCCATAATATCCCCGGTCAGGGCGCTTGCCACATAGCCGTACACGTTTCCGTCTGCGTCGATCATGAACGTGGTCGGGTAGGCGGAAATGCCGTACATAGCAGAGATAAAGCCGGTTTCATCCATGACGGTAGGGAAGGTGTAGCCCTGATCTTCCAGAAAGGCGGCGATGTCCTCGGCAGAGCCTTCCTGCCCGAGATTCGGGGTCGCCACGCCGAGCACGACGAGGTCTTCCTCATTTTCCCCGTACTTTTCGTAGAGCGCCTGTATTTCCGGCATTTCGGAACGGCAGGGCTCGCACCAGGTCGCCCAGAAATTTAAAAATACGGTTTTGCCCTTATAGTCGGAAAGGGTGTGCTCGTTTCCATACTGATCCACAAGCGTAAAATCGGGCGCGGGAACCGCGTCGGGATCGGACGGGGCGGATTCGCTGGCGCCGGTTTCGTCTGTCCGGGAGGTGGATTCGCTGCCGCTGTTTTCCTCTGCCTGCGAAGAAGTGCCGCCGTCGGGCGTTTTGGTTTCAGCGTCTGCCGCCGTTTCCTGAGAGGATACCGCGCCGTTTCCGATGCCGGAAAGGTATCCGGTCATGTTGTTCATAAATCCGGTCAGCGTCATGAAGCCCATGAGGATGAGCAGGACAGCGCTGATCTTGACGGTATAGCGAACCACATTGCGGTATTTTTTGAAAAAGCCGAGCACCGCGCCGGTGAAAAGACCGACCGCGATAAAGGGCAGGACGAAGCCCAGCGTGTATACGCCGATCAGGAAAAAGCCCTTTCCCATCGTGGCAGAGGAACCTGCCATCAAAAGCACGCTGCCCAGCGCCGGGCCGACGCAGGGCGTCCACGCAAAGCTGAACGTAAAGCCCAGCAGAAATGCGGGAACCGGGCCCATGGCAAAGCGGTCGAGCCGCAGGGGAAGCCGGTGCTCCTGCTCGATCTTGTCGGAGCGCCCGAAAACGCCGAGCTGATAAAGCCCGAAAAGGATCATGAGGATGCCGCCGAAACGGGCAAACCAGATCCGGTTTCCGGAAAAGAATTTTCCGAGCGCGGTAAAGCCCAGACCCAGAAGAAAGAAGGTAAAGCTGATGCCCAGAACGAAAAACAGGGTGTTGAGCATTACTTTTTTACGGGGATAGGTAACAGTCCCGTCCGCCTCCACTTTTTTGGCGCCGCCCGCAAAATAGCTGACGTAGAGCGGGATGAGAGGAAGGACGCAGGGCGAGAAAAAGCTTAGGACGCCCTGCAGGAACACGGTGAGCGCAGAAACGCTCGTTTCGATGTTGAAATTCATGCAAAAAATCCTTTCTGAACCAATCGGTTTGTTTGCTACATCCTAACATGGATCCGGCGGTAAAGTCCAGACAAAAGGCGCGCGAGTGTGACGAGGTCACACTGAAAGATGCACCGCTTGGGGCGATATTTTTACCGCTTGCGCCAAAGCAGTTGAAGCGCGCTTTCAATCCGCTATAATAAAGGTGTCTGAACGGACAGGAAGAGGAACGGGATATGAAAGTGAGAATTGAGGTAGACCCGTCGCTTACGGAAGACGAGGTGGTTATCCGGTGCAGGCGGGTGGAGGAACACATCCTGCGGCTTTCGCAGGAAGCGTCGGAAAGCGGGGAAGAAAAAAGCTGCATGGCGCTCAGGATCGGGGAAACGAGCTACTATGTGCCGCTGAAGGAAATCCTGTTTTTTGAAACGGAAGGGAAATCGGTACGGGCGCATACGGCGGAAAAAATGTACGAGGCGGATCATAAGCTGTATCAGCTGGAAGAGAGCCTGCCGGGCTATTTTATGCGGATTTCAAAATCAGCGATCGTGAACTTAAACGGCATTTATTCCATTACGAGGAACCTGACCGCCGCGAGCGCGGTGGAATTTTATGGGACGATCAAAAAGGTGTATGTGTCCCGCAGCTATTATAAAGCCCTGATCGAAAGAATGGGAGAAAAGAGGAAACAGATATGAAGTCGAAAAAAAATATGTTCTGGGGAATTTTGTTTTTGCTGGCGGCGGGCGCGCTGATCGCGGACAGGCTGGGAGTGTTCGGGGAAGCCTTTTCGTTCTGGGAGCTGATCGTATCGGCGGTTCTGGCAGCGCTTGCGGTCAGCTCGCTGTGGAAAAAGCACTGGGGGACGGCGCTTTTTTCACTGGCGTTTCTGGCAATCGTAAACGACAGGCTTTTGCAGATCGAGCAGCTGACGCCGTGGCCGGTGCTGGGCGCGGCGCTTTTGGGAACGATTGGGCTGAATATGCTTTTTCCAAGGAGGAGCAGGATGAAAGATTTTACGATCAATGTGAACATACCAAAACAGCCGGGCGCGGACAGCTGCCTTGAGGATTACAGTGAATCGGCCGGGGAAGACGGGAAAAAAGTGGTCAACTGCGATTTGAGCTTTGCGTCGGCGGCGAAGTATCTGCAGTGTGAGAACCTTTCAGCAGTAAACCTGAACACCGATTTTGGAAAGCTGGAGGTTTATTTTCAGGACAGCCCTTTACTGAGCGGGGGAAAAGTACATGTCAACGCAGATACATCATTTGGCAGTATAGAGCTGTATGTGCCGAAAAGCTGGAATGTGACCTGCACGCAGGATTCCACCTTTGGAAGCATAAGGGAGTATGGCGAGCCGGATCCAAATGGGGAAAACGAGATGACGATTGACGCGGATACGTCATTTGGGTCGATCAATATTCATTATGTATAAGGATTTCCAACTTTTCATGCGGCTTAGGATGCCGTTCGTGCAGGAAACGAGGATTTTTTAGCAGGATGTGTTAGGGGTGGTAAGGATGGGAAATATATGAAAATAAAAAAGAGCAAGGAAACTGGCATTGGCTATCGGGATATTTTCCGGCAGAAAGAATATTGCAAAGTGATCGCTGCTTCACTGATCAACCGTTTTGGCGATTCGATCGATGCAGTAGCATATACATGGGTGATTTATGAAATCACGGGAAACGCCGCATGGTCGGCAATCATTTTTGGACTGAATAATCTGCCCTCTGTCCTGGTTGCAGCATTTGCAGGCGCGTGGGTCGAGGGGCGCAAAAAGAAAAATGTCATGATAGCGACGGATCTGCTCCGTGCCATTTGTGTGGCGTTTGTGGCAAGTGCCTATCTGATGGGATTTTTAGAGGTATGGATGCTGGTAATTACAACGCTGACGATTTCCACGGCAGAGGCGTTTCGAGGTCCGGCAAACACCGCGCTGACGCCGCTTGTTCTGGATCGGGAATATTATGAATACGGGATGTCCTTACAATCCACGTTATCATAGGCAGTCCAGCTGATCGGAATAGCGGCGGCGGGAGGAATCGTAGCATTGATCGGAACTGCCGGGGCGATTTATATAGACGTGGCGACATTTATACTGTCTGCCGGAATTATTCTGACCGTGGGTGTAAAAGAGGAGCATATTGCAAAAGAAAGATTCGATGTAAAGGAATATGCGGGAACTTTAAAAGAAGGGATCCGTTATGTGGCGCATAACAAGGTAATTCTTTATATTACGGGAATCGGTCTGTTTTTGAATATGGCGCTTGTGCCGTTTAACAGCCTTCAGGCTCCGCTGGCAGATGAAATTCTGAGAGGCGGGGCGGAAGTCCTTTCCCTTTTTGGAATCGTTGTGACATTGGGAATGATGCTGGGATCTTTTACGTTTCCGATGCTTCAGAAACACATTGCAGAAAGGATCATTCTGTTTTTGACCGGCTTGGGAATCGGTATTTTCTATATTGGGCTGATCGTGTTTGAGCCAGTTTACGGAAACCGGTGGCTCATGTGTATAAGCGTCGTCGTATTCGGAGGGATTCTGGGTTACACGGTAGCATTGGGAAGCGCGCTTGTGAGCGTGGAATTTGTGAAGCAGACGGAGAAGGCATATCTTGCCCGGGCAGGCAGTATTTTTTCCGCAGTTTCAGCAGCGGCAATGCCTGTCACTTCGTTTCTCGTAAGCGGAGTGGTAGTGTATACAGGAATAGCGCCGTTATTTATAGGGGGAGGAGTGCTGGGACTGATCGCAGGGATAGGGACGCTGATGAACCGGATACTGGACGAGGGGCAGGCGAAAGGTTCTGTAAGCAGGGAAGAAAATGAAAATAACAGGAAGCGGTAAAGCTGTACAGCGTCATGCCTTTCCGTGCCGCTTCCGGTATTCGCTGGGAGAAATCCCCATTTCCTTATGGAACAGCCTTGAAAAATAAAAAGGGTCGGAAAATCCGCAGGAGAGCGCGGTCGTCTTGACGGCGCTTCCCCCGGAAAGGAGCTGTTCTGCCTGACGCAGCCGGAAGTCCGTAAGGAACCGGCTGGGTGCGGCTGACAGCTCTTTTTGAAAAATGCGGTAAAGCGTGCTGCGGCTGACGCCGAGCATCTGGCAGAGCCTGTCGGCAGTAAAGGAGGAATGGTGATAATTGGTGCGGATAAGCCGGATGGCTGTGGATAACAGCTCGTTTTCCTGCGGGATGGACTGGGCAGAGGCAGGAAAGCCGTCCGCATAAATACCGAGAATCGCGCGCAGAAGCCCCTGCGCCTCGGCGCGGTTTTTGCGGTAAATGTCGATTTTCTGGAGCCGGTCAAAAACAGCGGCAAGCGGCGTGTCCGTAAATGGCGGACATACCGGGGAAGCGGGGGACATGGCGCATTCCTGCAGGAGCGCGGCAGCTTCTGCGCCGTCAAATTCCACCCATGTGTATTCCCACGGATCGGCAGGATCGGGATAGTACCAGACCGTTTCATAGGGACAGATGAGAAAGCTTTCCCCGGCGGAAATGGAAAAGCGCATTTTCCGGGTTTCCAGAAAGCCCTTTCCGCGCAGGACATGATGGATGATGTAGATGGGACGCACGCCCGGCCCCCACGCATGGAGATCCCGGCAGTCCTGCCGTCCCGTGCCGCACAGGTTTAAGGCAGGCGCAAGGGAAAAGGCTTCTGAAAAAACAGTCATGAAAGCTCCTCCTTTTGACATGATAATCCATGCTTTTGCAACAAAACAGCATGGAAAAGAACGAAAATTCCATATTATAATGACCATACCTGAAAACGAAGAGGAGGTCAAGCATTATGGTAAAATTAACGCCCCCTATGGGCTGGAACAGCTGGAACACATTTGGAGAAAATATCAGTGAGCAGCTGATTATGGAGACGGCGGACGCGATGGTTGACGAGGGGCTTTTGGAAAAGGGCTATGAATACCTTGTTATCGACGACTGCTGGTCTTTGAGGGAACGGGATGAAAACGGCCGCCTTGTGGCAGATCCGGAGAAATTTCCCCACGGCATGAAAGCGGTTGCGGATTACGTCCATTCCAAAGGGCTGAAATTCGGCATGTATTCCTGCGCCGGAAATCTGACGTGCGCGGGCTATCCGGGCAGCTTTGAGCATGAGTTTGTGGATGCGGAGACATTTGCGGAGTGGGGCGTGGACTTTTTAAAGTATGACTACTGCTACCACAGCCCGATCATTCCGGGCAAATATCTGTACCGCCGCATGGGGCTTGCGCTGGAAAACTGCGGCAGGGACATCCTGTTTTCCGCCTGCTCGTGGGGCGCGGACGAGACTCACGAGTGGATCAAGGAAACGGGAGCCAGCATGTGGCGCTCCACGGGGGATATTTTTGATACGTGGGAATCCATCAAGGATCTGACAAAGCAGCAGGAAAAGCTGCATCCGTTCAACGGCGTGGGCTGCTTCAACGATATGGATATGCTTGTGGTCGGCATGTACGGCAAAGGAAATGTGGGGCTTGCAGGCTGCACCGATGTGCAGTACAAAACCCATTATTCGATCTGGGCGCTTCTGGGCTCCCCGCTGATGATCGGCTGCGACATCCGGAACATGAATCAGGCGACAAAGGATATTTTGATGAATCCCGAGATGATCGCGATTAATCAGGATCCGCTCTGCCGCCAGCCGGTGCGCCTGACAGGCATCTGGTCGGGCGAGGACGTGGTTTTGTATTCAAGACAGCTTTCCAACGGCGATCTGGCGATCGGGCTTTTTAATATGAGCGATAAAAAAACGACCGTCAACTTAAATCTGGATGAGCTGGGGCTTCCTCTGAGTACCAAAAGGACGCTTCATTTAAAAGAGGTCTGGACGGGCGAAGAGCGGAACGTGCCCAACGCAACGCTGCGTAAGGAGCTTGAGCCCTTCGACTGCGCCGTTTACCGCGGAAAGGTCGTGAAGCTGTAATGTCACAGTGCATGGCGTGCGGCAGGGAGCTTGTGCGGCTGGATGAAAGCGCGTACCGGAAGTTCGTAAACCGGGGCGCAAAGCAGTTTTTGTGCAAAAGCTGCCTTGCGGAAAAGCTGGGCGTGGAGGAGAAGCTTCTGGATGAGAAGATCGAGTATTTCCGGAGGCAGGGGTGCAGCCTGTTTGTGTAGGAGATATATTACGCAAATGATTGACAATGTAAATTTATTGTAATATTATATGGGCATAAAGGGAAGAATACTATTAAAAACAGGAGCGTGATATTATGGCAACAGTACCGACACAGGTAAGGATAGATGAAGAGCTAAAGAGACAGGCGGCGGAATTATTCAGTCAGCTTGGAATGGATATGTCCAGTGCAATGAATATCTTTTTGAGACAGTGTGTTTTAAGAGGCGGTCTGCCCTTTGCAGTAGAAATGCCGAAGTATAAACCGGAAGTGCTTGCGGCAATGGAAGAGGCAAAAAGGATCAGCAGAGACAGCGAAACAAAAAAATACAGCAGCTTTTCGGAAGCCTTAGAGGATCTGGAAGTATGAGATATAAGCTGGTTCTGACAGGAAAGTTTAAAAAGTCTTTGAAGCTTGCCAGAAAAAGAGGCTTAGATCTTGGACTTATGGATGATGTTGTCGAAAAACTGCTAAGCGGGATTCCGTTGGAAGAAAAATACAGGGATCATGAATTAAAAGGAAATTATAAAGGATTCCGGGAATGCCATATCCAGCCGGATTGGTTATTGGTGTATTTGGTGGAAAATGATATTTTGACTTTAACACTGGTTGATACGGGTACACATGCAGACCTTTTTTGCTGAATGAGAGAAGCAGGAATGGCGTTGACGGTATGTCCTGCGCTGCGGTATACTTCTTTTTGTGGTATATGAAAGCAGACGGCTTTTTTGTACCGAATTCAATCGAAAAAAGAGAGGTTTATGATGGGTACACTGGATTTGAAAATCACAGACAGTCTGGCAAAGGTATTTCCGGACGAGGAGCCTGCCGGGGCAGAAAGCCTGCGCATTTCGGCGCTGAAGGGGGAGACGGTTTCAGCAGTCGTGGCGTACTGGGGAAATCCGGACGAAAGAAAAAACTGGAAGGTAACGGTGGATGCGCCGGAGGGGATCCGGACGCGCCTGCGCCTTGTGGAGCTTGTCCCCTCCTCCTATCCGTGCCATGCGCATCAGGACGACAATTACCTGCGGACGGCGCCGGGGCTGTTCCCGGATCTTTTGCGCGATCCCGATATGGCAGACGGCGCATATGCGGTTCAGGATGTGCCGGGACAGTGGCGCAGCCTGTGGCTGGATGCGGCGGCAGAAACGGAGTTTTGCGGTGACGCAGAGATCATTGTGCGCTTTTACAGGGAGAATGGGGCAGAAACGCAGGAAAAACAGGTGACGCTCTGCCTGCATGTGGCGGACGCAGAGCTGCCGGAGCAGAAGCTTTTGCATACGGAATGGTTTCATGCCGACTGTCTGGCAGATTATTATCATGTGGAGGCATTCAGCGAGGAGCATTGGCAGATTCTGGAAAACTTTATCCGCTGTTATGCGTCCAGAGGCATCAACACGATACTGACTCCCGTCGTGACCCCGGCGCTGGACACGGAGGTGGGCGGCGAGCGCACGACGGTGCAGCTTGTAAAGATCGTAAAAGAGGGCGGACACTATTCGTTTGATTTTGCGGATCTGAAACGCTGGATCGCGCTCTGTGAAAAATACGGGATCACCCATTTCGAGATGGCGCATCTGTTTACCCAGTGGGGGGCAAAGCACGCGCCTAAGATCATGGCATGGGAAAACGGGGAATACCGCAGGATCTTTGGCTGGGAAACGGATGCAGACAGCGGGGAATATGTGGAATTTCTGGCGCAGTATTTGACTGCACTGACCGGATTTTTAAAGGAAGAGGGACTGCAGGAGCGGACATTTTTCCATATTTCCGACGAGCCGGAGCAAAGGGATCTGGAATCCTATCAGAAGGCGCGGGAGACCGTGCTTCCTTACATCGAGGGCTTTCAGACGATCGACGCCCTGTCGGATCCGCTCTTTTATGAAAAGGGGCTGGTAGAGCTGTTTGCGCCCGCTAACGACCATATCGAGCCGTTTTTGGAGAGAAAAGCGGAAGGGCTCTGGACCTATTACTGCACTTCCCAGTGGAAGGATGTGTCGAACCGGTTTATGGCGATGCCGTCGGCACGCACGAGAATCCTTGGTGTGCAGCTGTATTTGTACCAGATCGCAGGCTTTCTGCATTGGGGCTTTAATTTTTATAATACGCAGTATTCCAAAAAGCATATCAATCCTTACGCGGAGACGGCTGCGGGCAGTGTATTCCCTTCCGGGGACTCGTTCCTCGTATATCCGGGAGAGGGCGGTATGCCGGAAGAATCGGTACGTCTGATGGTGCTTTATGAGGCGATGCAGGATGTCCGCGCGCTGGAGCTTCTGGAAGCGCTTGCAGGGCGCGAGCGGGTGTGCGAGATCATTGCGGAAGGTCTGGACGAACCCATTACCTTTAAAAAGTATCCGAAGGACAGCGCGTGGCTGACCGGGCTCAGGGAGCGCGTGAATGCAGAGATTGAAAAATTGATTTAAAAAGGATTTGTCCCTCATAATAAATGGGGCTGGAGGCTCGTTTTGAAGCCTTCAGCCCCATTATTTTATTCCGCAGCGTCTGTTTCTGATGTGCTCTCAGCGCTTTCTTCTGTTGCGGCAGCTTCTGTGCTTTCAGCGGCTGTCTCCGCAGTTTCGGTTTCCGCTGCCTGCGTTTCCGCTTTTGTTGCGGTTTCCGCAGCGGATTCTACAGCTTCTGTTTCAGTGGTCTGCGTTTCGGCGGTCTGTGCTTCCGTATTTTCTGTTTCGCCAGTCTGACTTTCCACGGTCTGCGTTTCAGCCGTCTGTGTCTCAGCCGTTTCCGCCGGTTTCGGGTTAAAGTGACGGTAGATACCGAAGGCTGCGCCGACGGCGATGACTGCGATCACGATATAAGCGCAGATGCGGATCAGCTTTTTGCGTTTTTTCTGTTTTGCGATATTTTCCTTACGATGGGCTTTTTCCTGTTTGTAACGGTCTACTTTTTCCTGGCTCATGATACATTTTTCCTCCATAGGATTTTTAAGGGCCATCGCAACGGGCGTTCCTTCGTGTGCATCCGGCATGGGACACTGGCGAAGCTTAGGCTGTTACGGGGATTCCCTGCTATGAAAATAAGTATACCGGGAAAATGTGTAAATTGTGTGTCCCACCGCACATTTTCCCGGTATACCAAAATAAGGTCTGCAATGAAAAAACGGACTGCTCAGAGCGCCGTGCAGTAAATAACCGCGATCAGGATGCCGAGCAGAGCGCCCGCAAATACCTGAATGGGCGTGTGCCCGACAAATTCCTTGAGCTTTTCTTCATAGGAAAGGGGCTGTCCCATTTTTTCCCAGAAAGCGATCATTTCATTGAGCACCTGCGCCTGAATGCCGGTTTCGCGGCGGACGCCCCTTGCGTCGTACATGACGATGATGGCGAAAATGGCGGAAATGGCAAATTCAAAGCTGCCGATCCCGTATTGGAAGCCTGCGGCGGTCGCAAGCGCGCACACGGTCGCGGAGTGGGAGCTTGGCATGCCGCCGCTGCCCACGAGCCGCTCCGGGTCGAATTTCCGGTTGAGAAAGGTATAAATGATCGTTTTTAAGATCTGGGCGACGAGCCATCCGGTAGCTGCCGCCATAAAAACCGTGTTGTTGAGCAATTCGTTTAAAATTTCCATAAGTTCGCCCTCTTCCTTTGATCCAGCGGCTGATACGCCGCCTCCCCTGACTTGATTTTACTCGTTTTCGGATGAAAATACAATGGGAGAATTCGACGGGACGCTGACTGCAAGAAGAAAGGGCATTGCCAGAAACAGCGGGTAGGCATAGCGCAGATCGGACGCCACCGGAGTTGCGATGAGCAGCGTGAGGATCGTCCCGATAAACGGAAGATACAGGATCAGATATTTTTTGCACCCGTACAAAAACTGGCAGCCAAACAGAAACAGCACCGCCCAGAAAAAAGCCCCGATGCTCCACAAAATGCCGTAAAGCGGAACGATGTCCGGCAGCTTTAAAAGGATCTCGCTGATCTTTACGGGAAGCTGTCCGGGCAGCAGATGAGGCCACGAAAGCCCGGCTTCGTTCGGGGAAATGCCCTCATTTGTCCGAAGATCGGCGGGGGCAGGGAAATAATAGCCCTTTGTCTGGTCGATAAAGGCGTTTACATAATCCGCCGGATATTTCAGCCCGAGCTGCGCCCAGAGACGCGCATAGTCTGCGGGAGCTTCTGTAATGGCGTCCGCGTTGTTGTAGGTGACAAGCGCCTTGACCGGGTCGGAAATGGAGGGGCTGTAATAGTCCGGGATCAGGGCAGCGTCCGTTACCACCCGGTCGATGAGCTCCTTTTCGGCGGGATCCAGAGGGCGGTTTTCAGAGACGACGCGGGCGACCTGCTGGAGCGGGATGGAGAGGGATTCCGTAAAGCTTGGACGTTCCACGCCGAAAGCGTTGCAGACAGGCCCTTTCAAAAGGACGGATACGGCGAGCACCGCAAGCTGCAGGGGCAGCATGATTTTGAAATGGCGCCGGAAGGCAAGGAGCAGAAACGGCAGCGTAAACAGGAAAATATACATGCCGTTGGAGCGCATCAGGCAGACCGCACAGCCGGAAAAAAAGCAGCCCAAAAGCAGTTTCCGGTCGCCGGAAAGGGACAGCCCCTTGGAGGAAATTTCAGGACTGGGCGCGCCGGATGCCGTTTTTTTCAGAAGCAAAAAAAGCGTCATCACATAGAGCAGGATAAAGGCGGAAAACAGCACGTCCTTCCACATGGTCACGGCGAAAATGCCGTTGTAGGGCACAAGCCCCCAGAACAGAAAGCCTGCGGTCAGGATCCAGCGTTTTGCGCCGGATTTTGCGAGAAGGGACAGGCAGCACGTTTCTGCGGCGGCAAGGGTCAGCATCTGGAAAACGGTGTAGCAGGCGATCCCGGCATTGACGCTTCCGGTCGCCCAAAAGCCGATGTGATAGAAAAAAGAAAACAGCAGCGTATGGGCGACGGGATGGTGGCTGGAAAACGGCTTTTGCCCGGTCGCCTGTAAAAACTGGCTGATGCTGTCCGGCGTCATGACGCCCGGATAGTTATAAAGAAACCAGAAAAGCCAGCACAAAAGCAGCCCGAAAAAACAAAGGAGCGTCTGCCTGCGGGTAAACGGGCGGGCGCTGCAGGTCAGGGCGCATTTTTCAAGCAGGAAAAAGCCCAGACGGCAGCAGGCGAGAAACAGCGCGTACAGCCCGACTGCCGATCCGATCAAAAAGCCCAGCCGAAACAGCGCGCTGTCAAAGCCGCCCATCATTTTTTCATAGGCTCCGGCGGCGTAAAAAAGCGTGTACAGCGCAGCGAGCGTCCGGCATACCGCAGAAAAGTGCTTTGGCAGCGAGCGTGCGCCCATCGCTTTCCGGACGGCAAGAAACAGCAGCAGGGCTGCGCCAAACAGGACGACAGAAAGAATATCCGCCGGGGAAATGCCGCCCAGCACGCACAGGGCGAACGCTGCAAAAAATGCCTGAACGGCGCTGGACAGCGCCGGAAAAGACCGTGATCTCATGGAATGCCTCCTTCATGTTAAACCGCTTCTGCCCCGTTTGGGGCAGATTGGAAATGGCGGTACTTTAACAACATTTTAGTGGCGCGAACCTGAAATTGCAAGGAAAAAGGAACTGCCGCTTTTGAAAAATGACGGTATCGGCTACTGCCTGTCGGCGGCGTCCGTTTCTCCAGGGCTTTTACCCGGTGCGGACAGTACGGCGGCTGACTGACGAGCGAAGGAGAATTTGCAAAGGGCACGGGCTTATCCGGCATTCTGCCCGGGACTTGTCTGAGCGCGGCGTAAGCCGGGCGAGTTTGACCGGGCAGGATGCGTTTCGGATAAGCCCGCGTCCTTTGGCTCAAATTCTCTGTGAGCGAGGGCGGAAGCTGCCGTACTGTCCGCACCGGGCGAAAGCCTTGGAGAAACGGACGAACCAGCACCGGCGCACCGGCACGCACCGGCGCGCAATGGTTGCAATCCCCTTTGGTGCATGGTATATTTTTGACAGACGGGGAAAGGAAAAAACAGATTATGTTGATGATATTGATCCAATGGTGCTATTTTGCGCTGGCGTCATTTCTGACGGGCTTTGCAGCGCTGACGCTGCTTTGCCGTCTTTTCGCAGGGCGGGCAAAGGAGGGCGGGTATCAGGTGCGCTCCGGCGTTTCCTATATGATGGCGGGGCTTCTGGTGCTGAATGTGTACGCGGAATATTTCAGCCTGTTTGGCGGCGTGGGGCTGTGGGCGAACGTGCCGGTGATCCTGTTTTGCATCGGGGCAGGGATCGTGCTCAGAAAGCGGCTGGCTGTGTTTTTTGCGGAAAAACGGGCAGAAACAGGCAGGGGGCGGTGGATCCTGTACGGTTTTCTGACGCTTTTATTTGCCTACGGATCGTCGCGGGGCTATATGCACTATGATACGGGGCTGTACCATGCGCAGGCGATCCGCTGGATCGAGGAGTACGGCGTTGTGCCGGGGCTTGCGAACCTGCACAGCCGGTTTGGCTACAACAGCGCGGCGTTTGCGCTCTGCGCCCTGCTTGGGGGCGGCGGGCTCATGAAATATCCGATGCACTGCGCGGCGGGCTTTTTTGCGCTGCTGTGCGCGGTAAAATGTACGGGGCTTTGGACGCTTCCGAAGCGCAAAAGGGTGCGGGTGTCGGATTTTTTGTATATCGGCTGCATTTTTTATCTGGTGGCGGTGTTTCGGGAGCTGGTGTCCCCGGCGTCGGATTATTTTGCGATGCTGATTTTGTTCTGGGTGCTGATGACATGGGTTGAGCTGTGGGAAGTAGGGGAAAGGGAGCTTGTGCCTTACGGGCTTTTGAGCCTGTATCTGGTGTATGCCGTGACGGTAAAGCTTTCGGCGGCGGTGCTTTTGGTGATGGCGCTCTATCCGGCGCTGTGCCTTTTAAAAGAGAAAAAATGGAAGCAGATCGCCCTTTTTATCGTGCTTGGCGTCGGGATCGCCCTGCCTTACCTGATCCGGAACGTGATCATTTCGGGCTGGCTGCTTTATCCGTTTACGTTTTTTGACTGGTTTGACGTGGACTGGAAGATTTCAAAGGGCTATGCGGACAGCGATGCAAAGGAGATCCGCGCCTATGCGATGGAGATTTTTGACGTGTATCAGCTGGAACAGCCCTTTTCCCGGTGGTTTCCGAACTGGTTAAACAGTCAGGCTGTATTGGACCGGCTGCTCGTGCTGGCAGGCTGGGCGGCGGCTCCGGTGAGCGTTATGCTGGCGGCAGCCGGCGCGTGGAAAGGGCTTCGGTCCAAAAAAGAGTTGGCGGGCATGGAGCCCTTTGGATTTGCGCTTTTGCAGGCGGCTGCGGCGCTCGGCTTCTTTTTCTGGCAGTTTGGTGCGCCGCTTGTGCGGTACGGATATTTTTATGTGCTCTTTCTGCCGCTGACCGCTTTTGGCAGCCTGTATGTGCTGGCGCAGGGCGCTTTGGAACAAAAAAAGGGGCGTGGCACAGCGCTTTACCGGGTATTTATGGGATTGCTGGTAGCTTTTTTGCTCTATAAGGGGTATAATCTGATACAGATGACCGCAGAGCTTGGCGGACAGCCTTACTATATTTATCAGCAGGATTATGCAGACAGCCCGGCGGAAACGTATGAGGTGGACGGGGTGACGGTCTATGTGCCCACGGACAGGGGGCAGATCGGGTACAACAAATTCCCGTCGTCTCCGGTCGTGCAGGACATTGAGCTGCGGGACGGCACGCTGGAATCGGGCTTTCGCAGGCGCAGCGGCGCAGAATCATAAGGCGTGAAAGGGATCGGAAGCATGAAAACATACGGCGTGATCATGGCAGGCGGCGGCGGGACGCGTTTTTGGCCGCTGAGCACAAAGGCGGAACCGAAGCAGTTTTTAAATCTGTCCGGGAAGGATATTCTGGTAAACGAGACGATCGACCGTCAGCACGGGCTGATGGCGCGGGAGGATATTTTTATCGTGACAAATGAGAGTCAGGCGGGGCTGATGCTTGAACGCACGGCGGGACGCGTGGCGGAGGATCACATTCTGGCGGAGCCTGCGGCGCGCAACACGGCGGCGTGCATCGGCTATGCGGCGATGGAGATCCTGCACAAATACGGCGACGGCGTGATGTGCATTTTTGCGGCGGACGCCTATATCCGCGATGAAAAAGAGTATACCCGCGTGATGAAGGAGGCGGTGCGGGCGGTGGAAGAGACGGACGCGCTCGTGACCGTAGGCATCCGTCCGACCTTCCCTTCCACCGGCTATGGCTATATCCGCAGCGTGGAGGAAGCAGGAAAAGTGTGGCGCAGGGTGGAGGAGTTTGTGGAAAAGCCGGATTTGGCGACCGCAAAGGCTTATGTGGACGCAGGCTGTTATGCGTGGAACAGCGGGATGTTTATCTGGAAGGCGTCTACGATTTTGCGGTATTTTAAAGAGCTTCTGCCGGATGTGTACGTCTGTCTGGAACGGATCGGGGAGGCAATGGGAACCGACAGGGAGCAGGAGGTGCTTCACGAGGTTTATCCGGAGATCCCGAAGATTTCCGTGGACTACGGCATTATGGAGCGGGCAAAGGGCGTGCTCATGCTGGAAGGCGATTTCGGCTGGAACGACGTGGGAAGCTGGGATACGCTGGACGCGGTGCGCAAGCGGGATGAGGCAGGCAATATTTCCGAAGGGGATACGCTTCTTCTGGATGCAAAAAACTGCGTCGTATACGGCACGGACAAGCTCGTGTGCGGGATCGGCGTGGAGGATCTTGTGATCGTGGAGGGCAAAAGCGCGATCCTTGTCTGCCCGGTCAGCCAGGCGCAGCGCGTGAAGGAAGCGGTCGAGGCGCTGGAAGCGCAGGGCAGGACAGAGCGGCTGTAGGCTGTCAGCCTCCGGCTCTGCGCCGTGCCGTCGCGCTGCCCCTGCCCGGCGGGCTTGCTGCGTCAGGCGCCGGTCTCGCTCACAGAGAATTTGGATCAAACGCTGCAGGACTGTCCGGGGCGCATGATGCCCGGTCGAACTCGCACGTCTTACGACGTGCTCAGACAAGTCCCGGGCATCATGCCGGACAGTCCAGCATCATTTGCAAATTCTCCTTCGCTCGTCAGTCGCCTGACGCAGCAAGCCCGCCGGCAGAGGGAGCGCGACGGCACGGCGCAGAGCCGGACGTTTCCGCAGAGCCGTAAATTTCGTGAAAAACCTCGAAAAATCTCGAAATTTCACGATGGCTTTTCATTTCCAATGAGTCGTTTGGATGATATGATAAAAAGCGACAGGAAAACAGACAGCGCATATTTCGCGGCGCATGGTTTTCCGGAGCAAAGAGCCGATTTGCGGCGGAAATGAGGGGATTATGACTGCAGAACTGGAAAGTACGCTGGAGCGGGACGTGTCGGAATTTATGCTGGAGCTGGGAATCCCGGCGCATTTGAGAGGATATTATTATTTACGGGAGGCGGTCGTTTTGTCCGTCTCCGACATGGAGCTGGTGGGAAGCGTCACGAAGCTTTTGTATCCGGTAATCGCGCGCGCATATAAGACAACCCTGCAGAGGGTGGAGCGGGCGATCCGCAACGCGGTCGAGGTATCGTGGGAGCGGGGAAATACGGATGTGTTTGAAGAGCTTTTCGGGTTCAGCCGTCTGACGGGCTCGGCGCGGCCGACCAACAGTGAATACATAGCGAGGATAGCGGACAAAATCCGCATGGAGATGAATTAAATGTTATTGAGCGTAATCGTACCCTGTTATAATGAAGAGGAAAATGTGCCCATTTTTTATGAGGAAATGATGAAAAATTCGGATTTTCTGGAAAAAGAGGGGCTGGATCTGGAAATCATCTATATTGACGACGGATCGAAGGACAACACGGCGGCGGAAGTAAAAAAGCTGCATGAAAAGGATGAAAGAGTCCATCTTGTGTCGTTTTCGAGAAATTTCGGCAAGGAGGCGGGCATTTACGCCGGTTTCCAGAAGTCGAAGGGAGACTATGTGGTAATGATGGACGTGGATCTGCAGGATCCGCCGTCTTTGCTGCCGGAGATGTTTTCGTACATCAAGCAGGGCTACGACAGCGTGGCGACGCGGCGCGTGACAAGAAAGGGCGAGCCGCCGATCCGGTCGTTTTTTGCGCGGATGTTTTATAAGCTGATGAACAAAATTTCCAAGACGGAGATCGTGGACGGGGCGCGGGATTACCGGCTCATGACCCGTCAGGTCGTGGACGCGATTTTGTCCATGTGCGAGTACAACCGCTTTACCAAGGGGATTTTCGGCTGGGTCGGCTATGAGACGAAGTGGCTGGAATATGAAAATGTGGAGCGTACCCACGGCGAGACGAAGTGGAATTTCTGGAAGCTGTTTTTATATTCGTTGGACGGCATTACCGCCTTTTCCACCGTTCCGCTGGCGATCTCTTCCGTGATGGGCGTGGTGTTCTGCGCGGCGGCGTTTATCGCGATCGTCGTTCTGGTCATCAAAAACCTGATCTATCACGATCCGGTGGCAGGCTGGCCGTCCCTTGTATGTATCATTTTGCTCGTGTCCGGCGTGCAGCTGTTTTGCGTCGGAATACTCGGGCAGTATTTGTCAAAGACTTATATGGAAGTGAAAAAAAGACCGATTTATCTGGTAAAGGAAGAGCTGTAACATGAAGCGTGACGGAGGGATCAGCATTGTAATGCCTGTTTACAATGCGGAGGCATATCTGGAAGCCTCCGTACAGAGCGTGCTGGGGCAGACCTGTCAGGACTGGGAACTTTTGCTGACAGACGACCATTCTACGGACAAAAGCGTTGCGATCGCGCAAAGCCTTGCAAAAAAGGACAGCCGCATCCGCGTGCTTTCCCAAAAGGACGGGGTAAAGGGCGCGGCGAATGCGAGAAATCTGGGAACGGCGCAGGCGCAGGGACGCTATCTTTGCTTTCTGGACGCGGACGATATATGGAGGCGGGACAAGCTGGAAAAGGAGCTTGCCTTTATGAAGGAAAAAAATGCGGCGTTCGTTTTTTCCGGGTACGAGTTCGGGGACGAGGAAGCGGCAGGCACGGGGAAGATCGTGCATGTGCCGGAGCGGCTTTCCTACAGGGAAGCGCTGTCGCGGACGGTGATCTTTACGAGCACGGTGCTGTTTGACCGGGAAAAGCTTCCGGACAGCCTGCTTGTGATGCCGGACGTGCCGAGCGAGGATACGGCGCTGTGGTGGCAGATTCTGCGCGCCGGGCATACGGCATTCGGGCTGGACGAAAATCTGGTGATCTACCGCAGGCCGAAAAAATCGCTGTCGTCCAATAAGGCGAAGGCGGTGAAGCGGATCTGGGGGCTTTACCGGAAGCAGGAAGGGCTTTCTGTTCTGAAAAGCGCGTGGTATTTCTGTTTCTGGGCGGTGCGGGCGACGCTGCGCCGGATCTGACGGGACATGGATTTTTACGGAGGAACACATGAGAAAAAAGGATTCTGCCAAACGGCTGATCATATTGGCGCTGGGGATTTTGGGGCTGTGCGCGCTGACGAGCTTTTATGTGCACGACTGGTTTGCCTATTATTATCATCATATTTACTGGAAAACGGAAAACCGCTTTAATTTCAACGGGCATGTGCTGATGGTGGCGCTGTATTTTGTGCTCCTGTTTTTCTTTTCCCATACCTATGGGGCATTAAAGATCGGATATTTAAAGCCGCTGGACATTTTTTTGTCGCAGCTTTTTGCGCTGCTGTGCGTAAACGTGATCTCCTATGCGCAGCTTTCGCTGATGTACGGCTGGTTTATCATCGGCGGCGAGCATATGGTCGCGATGACGGTGTATCAGGTCGCCTTTGCGGGAATCTGGGGCTGGGTGTGCAACCTGATCTACCGGAGGGCGTTTCCGCCAAGGAGGCTGCTTTTGGTGCACGGGGAGCGTCCGGTGGAGGACATCCTGCGGAAATTTGCGAGCCGTCAGGATAAGTACCGGGTGGAGCGCTGTATGAACATCAGGGAGGGCTACGACGCGATCATCGCCGCAGTGGGAGACTATGACGCGATCGTGTTGTGGGACATCCATACAAAGGACCGGAACGTGCTTTTGAAATACTGCTACAGCCATTCGATCCGCATTTACATGATGCCGAAGATCCCGGATGTGCTCATCAAGGGCAGCGAACAGCTCCATCTGTTCGATACGCCGATCCTTCTGACGCGGGAATACGCGCTCAATATCGAGCAGCGTATCGCAAAGCGGGTGATCGACGTGGTCTGCGCGCTGATTCTGATCGTGCTTGCGTCCCCGTTCATGCTGATAACGGCGGTCGTGATCAAGCTTTACGACGGCGGCCCGGTGCTGTATAAGCAGATCCGCTGTACGAGGGATGCGAAGGAATTTCAGATCTTAAAATTCAGAAGCATGCGGGTGGACGCGGAAAAAGACGGCGTGGCGCGCCTTGCGGCAAAAAATGATTCCCGCATCACGCCGGTGGGCAAATTCATCCGGGCGGTGCGCATCGACGAGCTGCCGCAGCTTTTCAATATTTTAAAAGGGGATATGTCCTTTATCGGCCCCAGGCCGGAGCGACCGCAGATCATCCGGGAATACATGGAGGAAATGCCGGAGTTTGCCTATCGCATGAAGGTAAAGGCGGGGCTTGCGGGCTATGCGCAGGTGTACGGCAAATATAATACGACGCCTTACGACAAGTTGAAGCTGGATCTTTTTTACATTGAAAATTATTCCGTATGGCTGGATTTAAAGCTGATGCTTCTGACGCTCAAGATCCTGTTTACGCCGGACAGCACGGAGGGCGTGGATGAAAAACAGGTGACGGCGATGAAAAAGCAGGCGCGCGAGGAGGAGTAAATGTTGAAACCGGTAAGAGACGAAGGATTCTGGCAGGAGGGCATGGACGAGAAGCGCTTTGCCCTCTGGTTCCTCAATAAAACAGGGATTTTTATAGCGGCAGCTTTGGCTGGCGCTCTTTTTGCAGGGGGAATTTATCTGCTCGTCCGGACGCTGACGGCGGGGCCGCAGCAGTATCGGGCAGAGGTAATGTACTCGATCGTCTATGACATCCACGAGGACGACGAGGTTTTGAAGGATTTTGTAAACGAGTACAACGCCTATACATGGGGCGATATGATGCGCTCCGACCGGATCATGGCGGATGTGCTGCAGCTTGTCCCGGATGTGGACAGAAGCGTGATCGAAGCGTCTGTCAGCACGGAAATCGTTTCGGACCCGCAGTTTCTGACCGCGTATTTTACGACGGAGGACGGGGATCTGTCCAACCGGATCGCGGCGGCGTACAATCAGGCGATGCCGGCGTTTGGAAAAACGATGGAGGACCGGGGGCTTACCGCCATCGAGGTATGGAAGGCGGTTCCGGCGCAGCCTGTGGAGACGGAGAATCAGGCGGCAAACGCCGCTGCTTTGGGGCTTGTGCTGGGAATTATTGCCGGGATCGTGGGACTGTGCCTCTGGTATGTGACGGACGACACCCTGCTTTTGGGCGCGGATGTGAAAAAATGCTGCGATCTTCCGATGTACGGCTACCGCACAAGGCGGCTGGACATCCGCTGGGAAACGCTGTTAAACCAGAACCTGACGCGCTGCGGGGAAACGACCGGATTTTGCGAGGTAAAGCTGGAGGACGTCCTTTCGGCGCGGGCGGATTATGAAAAGCTGCGGAAGCTTCCCGTCCTGATCTGCGCAGAGTGGGGGACGGCAAAGAGAAGCCAGCTTTCCTTTGCGCTGGATCAGCTTTCCATGCAGGGGGCAGAGGTGTCGGGCATTATTCTGGAAGAGGCGGATGAGACGTTTTTACGGCTCTATTACGGACGGGGCAGGAAGGAGGAGCAGGGATGAGGCTGCAGATTCTTGTTTCGGCGTTAAAGCAGGATGCGCGGGCGCTGGCAGACCGGATGAACCTGCCTGCGGACACGATCCTGATCGACCAGTGCGACGAAAACCGCTATGAGGAATGGGAACAAAACGGCGTAACCGTGCGCTGCTGGCATTTTGCGGAGCGGGGCGTGGGGCTTTCCAGAAACAACGCCCTTCTGCGGGCGGACGGGGACATCGTCCTGTTTTCGGATGAGGATATTGTATACGACGGCGGCGCAGCGGAAAAGATCCTTTCCGCCTTTGAAAAGCACCCGGAGGCAGATCTGCTTTTGTTTAATATGCGGGTGCAGGAGAGCCGCCGTACCTACTGGACGGAATGCTTCCACCGGGTGCGCTGGTATAACAGCGGCAGGTATCCGGCGTACAGCATCGCGGTGCGGACGCGGCGGATGCAGGAAAAAAACCTGACCTATTCGCTCTTTTTCGGGGGCGGCGCAAAATATGCCAACGGCGAGGACAGCTTATTTTTGCACGACTGTCTGAAGGCGGGGCTGCGGCTCTATGCCGTGCCGGAAGAGATCGGCGAGGAAAAGCCCCGTCCGTCCACGTGGTTTTTCGGCTATGACGAAAAATTTTTCCACGACCGGGGCGTGCTGTATCACGAGCTTTACGGCGTGCTGGCGGGGCTGATGGGGCTTCGGTTCCTGCATAAGATGAAAGGCAATCTGGACAAGCTGTCTGCGGCAGAAGCGAAAAAAGCGCTGTTTTCGGGCATCCGGGACGCAAAGGGAGGGCTGTGAATGGTATTTTATTTCGGGATCGCAGCGCTCACGATTGCGCTGGCTGCGCTGGTGGAGGGCAGACAGGGGCGAGCGGCAAAGGGCTGTGGCGCAGCGGGCGGTCAGTCTGCGGCGGGCAGCTATGGTGCGGCAGCCGGCGGAATTACCCGCCGCAGGGCGCTTGATTATGTGTGCCTGTCCGCCCTCTTTGTGATCCTTGCAGGGCTTGCGGCGCTGCGCGTCGAGGTGGGAAACGATTACGGCAAGTACGTGGAAAATTTCCACGAGATCTGGGCGGGGACGGACAGCGCCTATGTGGTGACGGAAATCGGGTTTAATGTTGTCGTATGGCTGGTATACACGCTGTCCGGCTATGAAAATTACCTGCTCGTGTTCGCCCTTTTCGGGGCAGGGACGGCGTTTCTGTTTTTAAAGGCGATGGACGACGAGAGCGAGGCGTTTGGCATGAGCTTTGCGATGTTCATGCTGCTGGGCGTGTATTTCAGGACGTTTACGACCGTGCGCTACTATTTTGCGCTGTCGGCGGCGCTCTATGGCATCCGGTTTTTAAGGCGCAGGGAGTATGTAAGCTTTTGTCTGTGGATCGGGTTTGCGGCGCTGTTTCACAAGTCGGCGCTTCTGGTGATCCCGCTGTATCTTGTAGCGCACCTGAAATGGCGCCGGTGGTTTACATGGGCGCTGGCGCTGTCGGGACTGCTTGTTTTTGTGTTTCAGAAGCCGATTTTGGAGCTGGCACTGCGGATTTATCCGACCTATCAGGATACGGTCTATCTGTCGCAGGACGTGGGGCTTGCCAAAAACGCATCCGGCATTTTGCGGTGCGCGCTTATTTTTGTGCTGGCGCTTGCCTGCGGGAAAGAGAGCCGGGAGGACGACGGGAACCGGTTTTATTTGAAACTCAATTTCCTCGGGCTTTTGGCGTATACCTGCGGTTCCTTTCTGCCGCTGGTGTCGCGCATCGCCTATTATGCGGTGACGCCCCAGATCTTCCTCGTGCCGGGGCTTCTTTGCAGAATAGAGGATCAAAGGCGCAGGAGGGTGCTGACGGCGTTTGTGTTTGGCGTGTGTCTGCTGTATTTTTTGTGGTTTTTAAAAACGGCTTCGGGCGGCGGTATTCGGGTGCTGCCTTATAAAACGTGGATTTTTACGGATAAGGAGTGGATCAATGGCGCAGATTTCTTTTAGCATCGTGGTCGTATGCTTAAATGCGGGGGAGAAGCTTTTGCCGACGGTACAGAGCGTGCTGGATCAGCGGTACGGCAACTATGAGATCATCGTAAAGGACGGCGGCTCGACGGACGGCTGTCTGGAAAAGCTGCCTGCGGACAGCCGGATCAAGGTCGTCACAAAGAAGGATCAGGGCATTTATGACGGCATGAATCAGGCGCTTTCCTATGTGACGGGGCAGTATGTGCTCTTTTTAAACTGCGGCGATCATTTTCACGACGGGCAGGTGCTTGAAAAAATGGCGGAGGAGATCGGGCGCAGGAGAGGAAGCCTGGGCGGCAGGAAAAATTTTACGGAAGAGGAAAAAGGGCTTGCCTATAAGGAGCGGGAGCGGATTTTTTACGGAAACCAGTACCGTCTGGACACCAAAAGCGTGATCTATTCCGCGCCGGAGGTAAACGATTTTACCTGCTACCGGAACGTGCCCTGCCATCAGGTGTGCTTTTATGACGCGCGGCTGTTTGAAAAGCGCGGCTATGATACGAAATATAAAGTGCGGGCCGATTATGAGCACTTTTTATACTGCATTTACGAGCGGAAGGCGGAAGCGGTATATACGGAGCTTCTGGTGGCGGACTATGAGGGCGGCGGATTTTCGGAGACGAAGGAAAACCGCCGGATCTCGGATCAGGAGCACGCGGAGATCACAAAGCGCTATCTGGGGCGTGAAAAGGCGCTGCGCTATAAGGCGGTCATGCTTTTGACGCTGCAGCCTGTCCGCACGAGGCTTGCGGAGAGCGAGCGGTATGCGGGCGCTTATAATAAGGTAAAAACCGGCGTTTACCGGCTGCTGAAAGGAAAGAAGTGAGCGTATGAGGGTATTGTGGGTCTGCAACATCATGCTCCCGGCGCTGGCGGAGGCGCTGGGACAGGAATACAGCGTGCGCGAAGGCTGGCTTTCGGGTGCGTTCGGGCGCTATCTGGAGGAAGAGGATGCCGGATTGGAAATCGGCGTGTGCTTTCCTGTCCCGAAAGCGGAAGAGCCGTTTTGCGGGGAGCTTTCGCTTGGGAAAAAAGAAAAGAAAGTAAAATGCTATGGCTTCCGGGAGGATCTGGATCATCCGGAGCATTATGACGAAGGGCTGGAGCCTGCGTTTGCGCGGATTCTGGACGATTTTTCGCCGGACATCGTGCATCTGTTCGGGACGGAATTTCCCCACGGCTATGCCTGCGCGAAAATGTGGAACCGCCCGGAGCGGACGCTTACGGGGCTGCAGGGGCTTTGCATCGCCTGCGCCGACGGCTATATGGCGGATCTGCCTCTGTCCGTGCAGAACGGACGCACGTTCCGGGATATTTTAAAAAGGGACAGCCTGCGCCAGCAGCAGGAAAAGTTTTATGCCCGCGCGGCGCAGGAGGAAAAACAGCTTCGCTTATCCGGCTATATCACAGGACGGACGCGGTTCGATAAAACGATAAGTCTGGGACTGAATCCGTCGGCGGTCTATCATAAAATGAACGAGACGATGCGCCCCCAGTTTTATGAAGGAGGCTGGAAACCGGAGAGCTGTACGAGAGGAGAAATCTTTTTAAGCCAGGGAGATTACCCGCTGAAGGGATTTCATTATTTATTGCAGGCGATGAAGGAAATCCTGCAAAAATGTCCGGACGCCCAGATCAAGACGGCGGGGAACAGCGTCCTCGGAATGAACGGAATTAAGAATAAAATCAAGATTCCGGCATATGGGAAGTATCTGAGAAGGCTCATAAAGGAGAACGGGCTGGAAGGAAAGGTGCGCGTCCTCGGGAAGCTTTCCGCGGAGGAGATGAAGGCAGAGTACCTTTCGGCAAATGTCTTTGTCTGTCCGTCCGCAGTGGAAAATTCCCCCAATTCGGTGGCGGAGGCGCAGCTTTTAGGCGTTCCCGTGGCTGCCAGCCGCGCAGGCGGGATCCCGGATATGGTGGAGGACGGCGTGAGCGGGCTTTTGTTTGAAAAAGGGGACGCGCACGGGCTTGCGGGGCAGGTAATCCGCATCCTGACAGACGATAGGCTTGCGGAAAGGCTTGCGGCGTCGGAGCAAAGGGCTGCCGCCGCGCAGTATGACGGGGATGCAAATTACCGCAGGCTGCTGGAAATTTACGGAGAGATGCTGTGACGCTTCGGAATGAGGGGAATGAGGAGTGAAATGAAGGCTGTTTTTATATCGAATTATATCAATCATCATCAGATCCCGTTTTCCCGGGCGCTTTATGAGCGGCTGGGCGAGGAATACCATTTTATCCAGACGGAGCCGATGGACGGGGAACGGGTGCAGATGGGCTGGGCGCTGGACGCCGGTGCGCTCCCCTATGTGGTAAACGCGTGGGAGGATGAGGCGCTTTGCCGGAAGCTGATCGATGAGGCGGATCTGGTCTTTGCGGGCTGGACGAAGCGGACAGATCTGTTTTTGCCCCGGATGGAGGCAGGGAAGCTGACGTTTCGGGTGAGCGAGCGCATTTACCGCGAAGGGCAGTGGAAGGCGGTTTCGCCCAGAGGGCTTTTGGCAAAATATCAGGAGCATGTGCGCTTCCGCAAAAAGCCGGTGTGGCTTTTGTGCTGCGGGGCGTATGTGGCGTCGGACTTTTCGCTGATCGGGGCATATCCCGGCAAAATGCTGCGGTTCGGCTATTTTCCGGAGGCGCTGCGGTATCCGCTGGAAAGCCTTTTTGAAAAGAAAAGCTCCGACAGGACAGAGCTTGTGTGGGCGGGGCGGATGATCCCGCTTAAGCATCCGGAATTTGCGGTGCGCGCCGCCGCTTTTTTAAAAAAGAAGGGCTATCGCTTCCGCCTGCATATGGTGGGCGGCGGCGCGATGGAAGCCGAATTAAAAGAGGACGTGAGAAAAGCCGGGCTGGAAGAGGATGTGAAATTTTACGGCTTTCTGCCGCCCCAGCAGGTGCGCGACGTGATGGAGCGCTGTCATGTGCATCTGTTTACAAGCAACTATCTGGAAGGCTGGGGCGCGGTCGTCAGCGAGGCGATGAACAGTGGCTGCTGCGTGGTGGCAAACGCAGAGACAGGCGCGGCGCCGTTTCTCATTGAGGACGGCAAAAACGGGCTGACCTATGGGCGCAGCTATGAGGCGTTTGAGCGAAAGCTGGAAAGCCTGTTTGCCGATCCGGGCGCGGCAGAGCGCATGGGAAGGGCGGCGTACCGCACGATCGCGGAGGAATGGAACGCGGACTGCGCGGCGCAGCGGTGTCTTGATTTTTACGAGGGCTGGAAAGCCGGGGAGACGGTGCTGCCAAAGAGCGGGCCGATGTCGCGTGCGCCGAAGCTTCCCGCCCGGTGGAAATATAACGAAGGAAGGCTGGACGGATGAAAAAAGAAACGCTGATCAGCGTGATCGTGCCGGTATACAATATTATGGACTGTCTGGAACGGTGCGTAAAAAGCATCTGCACCCAGACGTGGGAAAATCTGGAAATCCTGCTTGTGGACGACGGCTCCACGGACGGGACGGGAGCGCTGTGCGACCAGCTGGCAAAAAAAGACGGGCGCATCCGCGTTTTTCATAAGGAAAACGGCGGCTCCTCCTCCGCGCGCAATCTGGGGATCCGGGAAGCAAAGGGGGAATGGCTCGGCTTTGTGGACAGCGACGACTGGATCGAGCCGCAGATGTATGAGCGGCTGTTGGGAGCGGCGCTTTTTTCCGGCGCATCCATCGCGCAGGCGTCCCGAGATGAGATCGATGAGGAAGGGACGCGCCGCCCGGACGTGTGCGCGCCGCCCAAGGAGGAGCTGACAAGAAGCGCAGAGGAATTTCTGCGGACGCTTCTTTTGCACGAGGGCGACTGTTCCTTTTGCACAAAGCTTGTCAAGCGGGAGCTGTTTGCAGGCAGGGCGTTTCCGGAAGGGAAGCTGAACGAGGACTTTTATCTGCTGGTGGAGCTTTTGGGGACGGGCGCGGCGGTGCGGATCGTGCCGGAGCAGTTGTACCATGTTTTTTACCGGATGGGAAGCAACACGCGCCGGAAGGATAAGCGGGAATTTTCGCGGGTGTTTGTGGATATTGTGGATAATGCGGACTTTATCGAGGAGCTGGTGGGGAAAACCTATCCGGCGCTTCAAAAGGAGGCGGTGCGCTTCGGGCTGTTCCAGCGGCTGGACTATCTGCTCCATATCCCGGTGGCGATGATGACGCGCACGGACGCGTTTTACCGGAACGTAAAGCGCTATCTGCGCGCCCATGTGAAGGATACGGTCACGAATCCGTACCTGACAAGGAAAAATAAAATCTATCTGCTGCTTCTGACGGCGGCGCCCAAAACGGTGCGCCGCGTGCACGGCTGGAAAATGAAGGCGGCAGGGCAGGGATAAAAGGCGCGCCCAGCGCGGGATAAAAAACAAGCGATGCACCGCCTGTCCGGCAGTGTATCGCTTGTTTTATTCTTCCTTATTTCACAGGCTTTGCGCCCGCTTTTTCCTGAAGCTTCTCGATGTTGCGCTTAAACCAACCCTTTTTCTTCGTGTTCTGGGGCTGGGGCAGGCTTCCGTGAACCGCCTTGACGCCGATTAAGTAAATGCCGCTGACGGTCGCCTTGACTTCCTTCTTTACGGGGACGATGTCGAAGATCTTCTCATCGCACACAAGGGACATGATCTGCGGGCCGATCTTTGCCTTGACGATCGGCAGCTTGGAGCGGCGCATAAGCTTGGGCGTGCTGTCCACGACCATCTGCGGCAGTCCCGCCTCCTTGAGCCTCATTTTCTTTTTGTCAATTACCAGCATTGTCACCGTCTGCTTATAGGTCTGGATCTGCTGTTCCTGTTCTGCCTGTTTTTTCTGCATCTTGTTGCCCAGAAAATACAGGGCAACGAGAACGGCTGCAAGCACGACGAGGACTACGATCAATACCACAACCCAGGTTTTCATGGTGATATTCCTCCTCTGATTTCTTATGAAATGGCAGCTTTCTGATGGGAAAGCTGAAACTATTACTATCTTATCAGAATTTCATGTATTGCACAAGGAGTTTTGTAATTGTTCGCGCCGGGGGGACGGGGAGTTGGCGGTTCCGCCCGGATGGAGCGCTGCGCTTCTACGAAAAGCGCTGCAAAAGCGCGGCAAGTTTTATTGCGGATTCAGGGGCGGTACGGTATAATAGGAACATTCCAGCAAGGCACACGGGAACATTTCTATTACAAATAGGATATGCCCTGCAAAACGGGAGAGGGGAGGCAGAATATGGAAGTATGGAATGAACTGTGGATGTATGCGTGCGAAGCGGCGGCATTTGTCGGCGACCACATGCTGATCCTGAATTTTATCTTATCGATCATCATTATTTTTTTCCAGCGCAAGGAGCCCAAGTCCGCGTGGGCGTGGCTGCTGGTGCTGAATGCGATCCCCGGCGTGGGATTTTTATTGTATCTGCTGGCGGGCACGGATATGCACAAGCGGAAAATGTTCAAGATCAAAGGCATCGAGGAGCAGGTAAACGAGGCGGTGCGGCGGCAGGAATACAGCGTGCGGAGCAGGGAACTGGAGCAGAAAGCGCCGGAAATGAAGGAATTTTCGGATCTGGTATTTTTTAATCTGCAAAGCGCGGGTTCGGTGCTTTCCGGGGACAACGACGTGCAGATCTTTACGGACGGGAACGACAAATTCGATGCGCTCATCGAGGACATCCGGAACGCGCAAAGCTATATTTTTCTGCAGTATTACATCATCAAAAATGACCTGCTGTTCAACCGGATCAGGGACGTGCTCGTGGAAAAGGTGTCGGAAGGCGTTGAGGTGAGGATCCTATACGACGCGATGGGCTGCAGGAGCGTGCGGAAAAGCTACTGGAAGGAGGCAGAGGCGGCAGGGATCAAGACGGCGGTGTTTTTCCCGGCGCTGTTTGGACAGCTGAACCTGCGTGTCAACTACAGAAACCACAGAAAGATCGCCGTGATCGACGGGCGGATCGGCTATGTGGGCGGCTTTAATATCGGAAAAGAGTACATCGGCCTGGATCCCAAATTCGGGCATTGGAGGGACACGCATCTTCGGATCTGCGGCAGTGCCGTGGGCGGGCTTTTGATGCGCTACATCCAGGACTGGGACTATGCCGCGCGGGAAAATCTTTTTGCGGATCCGAAATATTTTGTGACCCATGAGGAAACGCCCGGCTCCTCCAAAATCCAGATCGTGTCCAGCGGGCCGGACTGCGTTTCCCAGAATATCCGGGACAATTATCTGCGCCTGATCCATAAGGCAAAAAAGCGGATCTATATCCAGACGCCCTATTTTATCCCGGACGAATCGATCCAGACCGCGCTTTTGCTGGCGGCGATGTCGGGAGTGGAGGTCAATCTGATGATCCCCTGCAAGCCGGATCATCCCTTTGTGTACTGGGCGACGTTTTCCTATGTGGGCGAGCTGATTATGGCGGGGGCAAACTGCTATACCTACAACAACGGCTTTCTGCACAGCAAGGGCATTTCCATCGACGGCGAGGCGTGCTGCTATGGGACGGCGAACATGGACATCCGCAGCTTTTCGCTCAATTTTGAAGTAAATGCGATGATTTACGATGAAAAGGTGGCGCAGGAAATGGAGCGGATTTTCATGGAGGATCTCAAGCTTTCCACCCGGATCACAAAGGATATGTACAAGAGCCGGAATCTTTGGATCCGCTTCAAAGAACAAATCAGCCGTTTGCTGTCTCCGGTCTTGTAAAGCGGGAGAAAATATGCTAAAATTAGAATATTACAGTCAATTAAAAAGCCGCCTGCGCGGCAAAAGGAGAGGAAGTATTATGAAAAGATTTGCGATGGCGATGACCGCCGCGTCCCTTGCAGCGATGATGCTGGCAGGATGCGGAGAGACGGATACCAACGAGACTGCCGCTGCCACAGAGAGCACCGCAGAGGCGGGTACGGAAGCAGAATCCGCTGCAGAGACAGAAACAGAGGAGAAGGTTTATCCGGAGGAGGCATATCTGGACAACCTGACGGTAGGCGACTATGTGGAGCTGGGCGATTATAAGGGGCTGGAAGTGACCGTGACCAAGCCCGAGGTTTCCGATGAGCTGGTAGATACCTATATCCAGAACATGCTGGAGAACAACAAAGAGAAAAAAGAAGCTGACCGCGCGGTAGAGGACGGCGACATTGCAGATATTAAATATGTGGGCAAGAAGGACGGCGAGGCGTTTGAGGGCGGCTCTTCCGACAGCTATGAGCTGCAGATCGGTTCCAATACCTTTATCGATGGCTTTGAGGACGGCGTGATCGGCATGAAGAAGGGCGAGACAAAGGACTTGAACCTGACCTTCCCCGAGGATTACGGCAATGCGGATCTGGCGGGCGCAGACGTTGTATTTACCGTGACCGTGAACAATGTATATGAAGAGGTTGTTCCTGAGCTGACAGACGAGTTTATCGCGGGACGCGGCATTGAAGGCGTTTCCACCGTAAAAGAATACAATGATTATGTATATGAAAACCTGATGAAGTCGGCGGAGGATCAGCGCGATGCGGAGGCGGAGAGCAAGGTGCTGGAGCTGCTTTTAGCAAATGCAACCGTTAAGGGCGAGGCAAAGGAGCTGACAGAGCGCTATTATGACCGTTTAAAGAGCAACCTGACCTATGCGGCAAGCATGTACGGCGTGGATCTGGCTACCTTCATGCAGTACAGCTACGGTATGGCAGAGGATCAGTATGAGGAAGAGATGCAGAAGGCTGCGAAGCAGACGACCGAGCAGCTGCTGCTTTTACAGGCGGTTGCCGAGGCAGAGGGCCTGACCGTATCCGACGAGGAGATCGAGAAGGATCTGGAAGAGAAGGCGGCAGATTACGGCTATGAGTCCACGGACGCTTACAAAGAGGCGCTGGGCAGCGAGCTGAAGGGCTACCGCGAATATCTGATGGTGGAGAAGGTAACGGAGTTCCTCGTTGAAAATGCGAAGGTAACGGAGGTTGCCGCAGCAGAGGCTGAGACAGCGGAGGCTTCCACCGAAGAAACGACAGAGGCTTCCACAGAGGAAACAACCGGCACGGAAGCTGCGGCAGAGACGGAAACCGGATCTGAGACGGCGGCAGAAACTGAGACAGAGACAGAATAATCTTTTATAAAATATGGAGGAAGTGAGGAGAGAGTATGGAACTGACATGCATCAAACAGTTATTCAGGGAAAAAGAGCAGTTTGCCGGTCAGAAAGTGACCGTTGGGGGCTGGGTTAGAAATAACCGCGACTCCAAGAATTTCGGGTTCCTGATCGTAAATGACGGAACATTTTTCGAGCCGCTGCAGATCGTATATGCGGCGGATAAGCTGAATAATTACGCAGAGGTCGCAAAGATCGGCGTGGGCGCTGCGGTAATCGTGACGGGAACCATCGTGGCGACTCCCGGCGCAAAGCAGCCCTTTGAGATGCAGGCGGATGAGGTTGTGGTAGAGGGCGCGTGCGGCCCGGACTACCCGCTTCAGAAAAAGCGCCACAGCTTTGAATACCTGCGCACCATCTCTCACCTGCGTCCCAGAACGAATACATTTCAGGCGGTATTCCGCGTGCGCTCCCTGATCGCATATGCGATCCACAAGTTTTTCCAGGAGAGGGACTTTGTGTATGTGCATACGCCCCTGATCACCGGAAGCGACTGCGAGGGCGCCGGGGAGATGTTCCAGGTAACGACGATGGACTTAAACAACATCCCCAAAAAGGACGACGGCAGCGTGGATTTTTCACAGGATTTCTTCTGCAAGCCCACCAATCTGACCGTGAGCGGGCAGTTAAACGGCGAGACCTTTGCGATGGCGTTTAAGAACATTTATACATTTGGCCCCACCTTCCGCGCGGAAAATTCCAACACGACCCGTCATGCGGCGGAGTTCTGGATGATCGAGCCGGAGATCGTGTTTGCGGATTTGAAGGACAACATGATGCTGGCAGAGTCCATGCTCAAATACATCATCCGCTATGTGCTGGAAAACGCTCCCGAGGAAATGAACTTCTTCAACAGCTTTGTGGATAAGGGACTGCTGGATCGCTTGAACCATGTGCTCAACTCCGATTTCGGACATGTGACCTATACGGAAGCGATCGAGATTTTGGAGAAGCACAACGACGAGTTCGATTATAAGGTTTACTGGGGCTGCGATTTACAGACCGAGCACGAACGTTATCTGACCGAGCAGGTGTATAAGCGTCCTGTATTTGTGACGGATTACCCGAAGGAGATCAAGGCGTTTTACATGAAGTTAAACGAGGACGGAAAAACCGTTGCGGCGATGGACTGCCTCGTTCCCGGTATCGGCGAGATCATCGGCGGAAGCCAGAGAGAGGACCGTTTGGAGCTTTTGGAGAAGCGCATGGATGAACTGGGACTCAACAAAGAGGACTATGATTTCTATCTGGATCTGAGAAGATACGGCTCTGCGCGCCATGCGGGCTTTGGGCTGGGCTTTGAGCGCTGCGTGATGTATCTGACCGGAATGAGCAACATCAGGGACGTGCTTCCCTTCCCGAGAACAGTGAAGAACTGCGAGCTTTAAAATTTTTGGAAATAAAAAGGGCGGAATCCATTTTTATGGTTTATTCCGCCCTTTTTTTGTTGTATACTATAACAGGATATGAGCTTCGGGGGAAGTTTTAAGCTGTCTGCCGGGACGAAGGGGCAGACGGCGGGAAATCTGATACGGAAGAAGAAGGGGAAGACGGATGCGGAAACACTGGAAAGGACTTGTGGCAGCAGTGCTGGCGGTATCGCTGGCAGGACAGCCGGTCTGCGTTTATGCGGCAAGGACGCGCGAGGAGATCCAGCAGGAGCGCGAGAATAAGAAAAACGAACAGAAGAGCACCCAGAGCCAGTATAAGGAGAGTCAGGGAAAATTAAACGATCTGGAAGAAGAGCAGGAGGTGCTGCAGGAGGAGATCAACGAGCTGGACGCGCAGCTTGTGGAGGTTATTGCCAGCGTCAGCCTGATGGAAGATCAGATCGTGGAGACGGAGGGGCAGATCGCCAAGGCGCAGGAGGACTACGACGCCGCCAAGGCGCAGGAGGAAGCCCAGTATCAGGCGATGAAAAAGCGGATCCGCTATCTTTATAAAAAGGGCGATGCGGAATACATCGAGATCATGGTGCAGGCGTCCAACTGGAGCGATATGCTCAATCAGGCGACCTATATCGAGAAGCTGTACGAATATGACCGGCAGATGCTCAACCGCTATATTCTGATCAAGGAAGAGGTGGCGGAGAAGAAGAACGATCTGGAAGATAAAAAGAGCGATCTGGAAGCCCAGAAATATGAGCTGGAAGAGGAAAAGACTGCCATGCAGTCCCTTTTGGATGAGAAAAAGGCGGCGTCCAGCGATTACGATGTGCAGATCGCAAAAATGCGTCAGGAGGCGTCCGCGTACAAGGCGCTGATCAAGCAGCAGAATGCAGAGATTGCAAAGCTCGATGAAGAGGAAAACGCGATCATCCGTGCGGAGGAGGAGCGCAGAAAGGCTGCGGAGGCTGCAAAGAAAGCCGCTGAGGCAGGGACGCAGACTGCTTCCGCCAAGAAAACGTCCGGAAGCACTTCGGCAGTCACATCCTCAAAGACCGGCTCCAAGACGGTTCCGCCGGCGACCGGTTCCAGCGGAAGCGACATTGCGGCGTATGCCTGCCAGTTCGTAGGCAATCCGTATGTAGCAGGTGGGACGAGCCTGACGGACGGGGCGGACTGCTCCGGATTTATCCAGTCTGTATACAAACAGTACGGCTACAGCATCCCGCGCAATTCCACCGCGCAGAGGACGGCGGGAAGGGAAGTTTCCTATGAAGAAGCGCAGGCCGGCGACATTATTTGCTATGCGGGACATGTGGCGCTGTATCTGGGCGGCGGCAGGATCGTGCACGCCAGCACGCCGAGGACGGGGATCAAATACGGATATGCCACCTACAGGCCGATCATCACGGTAAGGAGGATCGTCGGGTAGCATCGAAGAGGAAAGCAGGTGTTTTGACGGCGATTTCAGACAGAATCCTGTTGTAAGGGTTGACGGTCTGCAGTGAAATATGATAAATATAGGAGAGAATATTGTGTACACACGGATGCGTGTACAAATATAGAAGCAGAAATAACCAGAAAAAACGGAGGAAAGCATACATGGATAATTTAGAGCTTGCCCGGATGGCGAACGAAGTCCGCAAGGGCATTGTGACTGCAGTGCACGGCGCAAAAGCCGGACATCCCGGCGGATCTCTTTCGGCTGCGGATATTTTTACATATCTTTATTTTGAAGAGATGAACGTTGATCCCAAGGATCCGAAAAAAGCGGATCGGGACAGATTTGTTTTGTCAAAGGGGCATACGGCTCCGGGGCTTTATTCCGCTCTGGCGCATAAAGGGTATTTCCCGGTAGAGGATCTTGCGACCCTGCGCCATCTGGGTTCCTATCTGCAGGGACATCCCTGTATGCAGGAAGTTCCCGGCGTTGAGATGTCCACCGGTTCCCTTGGACAGGGGATTTCTGCGGCGGTCGGGATGGCTCTGGGCGCGAAGATGTCCGGCGAGGATTTCCGCGTATATACGCTGTTAGGAGACGGCGAGACGGAAGAGGGACAGGTATGGGAAGCTTCCATGATGGCGGGCTTTAAGCATCTGGACAACCTTGTTGTGATCGTAGACTTTAATAATATGCAGATCGACGGAACGCTGGACGAGGTATGCTCCCCGCTTCCGCTGGATAAGAAGTTTGAAGCGTTCAATTTCCATGTGATCAATGTGGAGGACGGCAACGATATGGCGCAGCTGCGCGCGGCGTTTGACGAGGCAAAGACGGTAAAGGGAATGCCGACGGCGATCATCGCCCGCACGGTAAAGGGCAAAGGCGTATCCTTTATGGAAGGCCAGGTAGGCTGGCACGGCAAAGCGCCCAACGATGAAGAGTACAAGATCGCGATGGCAGATCTGGAAAGGATCGGTGAAGCATTATGTCAGAAGTAAAAAAGATTGCAACCAGAGAAGCCTATGGGGAAATGCTGGCTGAACTGGGCGAGACATATCCGAATCTGGTCGTGCTGGACGCAGATCTTGCGGCTGCAACAAAGACCAGCGTATTTAAAAAGAAATTTCCCGAGCGCCACATCGACTGCGGTATCGCGGAAGCAAACATGATGGGCATGGCGGCGGGCCTGTCCCTTGTAGGAAAAATCCCGGTGGCGAGCACGTTTGCAATGTTCGCGGCAGGAAGGGCGTTTGAGCAGGTGCGCAATTCCATCGGATATCCCCACTTAAACGTAAAGATCGGCGCGACCCATGCGGGCATTACGGTCGGCGAGGACGGCGCGACCCATCAGTGCAACGAGGACATCGCCCTGATGCGCACGATCCCGGGCATGGTGATTTTAAATCCTGCCGATGCGGTAGAGGCAAGGGCATGCGTAAAAGCCGCAATCGAGCATGAAGGGCCTGTATATATGCGTTTCGGACGTTCGGCAGTCCCGGTCATCAACGACCGCCCCGATTATACGTTTGAGATGGGCAAGGGCGTTGTATTAAGGGAAGGTACGGACGTGACGATCGTTGCGACGGGCATCCTTGTAAATTCTGCGCTGGAGGCTGCGGAGAAGCTGGCGGCTGAAGGCGTGAGCGCAGAAGTGATCAACATTCACACGATCAAGCCTCTGGATACGGAGCTGATCGTAAAGAGTGCGAAGAAGACAGGAAAGGTAGTGACGGCGGAAGAGCATTCCGTGATCGGCGGTCTGGGCAGCGCAGTGTGCGAGGCACTTTCCGAGCTTTGCCCGACGCCCGTATGCCGCATCGGCATCAACGATGTGTTCGGGGAATCCGGTTCCGCGGCGGCGCTGCTGGTAAAATATGGTCTGGACGGCGAAGGCGTTTACAGACGTGTGAAAGAATTTGCGACCCGATAAGAAAGGAGATTTCATGGAGAAGATTCTGGCTCCGTCTATTTTGGCGGCAGACATCATGAGGCTGGGAGAACAGATTGAGGAGGTAAAAAGGGCGGGGGCGAAATACCTGCACATCGACGTGATGGACGGCATGTTTGTGCCGGCGCTGTCGTACGGCATGTGCGTTGTGGAGTCCATCCGCAGATCCTGCGATATGGTTCTGGACGTACACCTGATGATCATTGAGCCGGAACGCTATGTGGAAGCCTTTGCAAAGGCGGGCGCGGACATTATTACGTTTCATCTGGAAGCCTGTGCAGACGTGAGAGGGACAATCGACCTGATCCACAGCACAGGCTGCCGGGCGGGAGTTTCCATCAAGCCGGGCACGGATCTGGAAGCGGCGGCAGAATATTTGGACTGCATGGATCTTTTGCTGATCATGAGCGTGGAGCCGGGATTTGGCGGGCAGAAGTATAATCCGGAGGCGACGGAACGCATCCGCCGCGCATCGGAGATGATCTCCGCATGCGGACGGCGGATCGAGCTGGAAGTGGACGGCGGCATCGGCGCAGACAACGCGGAAATGGTGCTGGACGCGGGCGCGGACGTGCTCGTGGCAGGCTCTTCGGTGTTTGGCGATCCTGCGAAAAGGGCGGCGGAGATCATGGAAGTAATCCGCCGTAAAAACGGGGAAGCGTGATCAAGATAGAAGAAAAGAACGGGAATGAGGCGGAAGTCTCATTCCCGTTCTTGCTTGTATGCGCCAAGGCGCACACTTTTTTAAATTCTGTTTTATTTTCCGACGGCGTTCAGATCTTTTTTACCTTGCCGTTGCCAAAGAGCACGATCTCATGACCGTCCTCCTCTGCGGGGCAGGAAAGCTCGAAGCCGTGGGAGGTCGCCTCGACGGTATAGGCAAGCCCTTCCCTTACAGAAGTATTCTTTTCGTTCGGGGCGTACTCTTTCAGGATCGCCTTGAGAACGTCGATGTCGGCGGTGTAGCAGCCGTGCAGGTCGAAGTGGATCTTTTCCGCATAGTAAAGCTTGCGCAGCTCCCACTTGCGCTTCTCATCCTCGGGGATGGAAAAGGCTGTTTCGCTGTCGTTTTCGCCCGCGAAGAACAAAAAGCCCCACAGCTCGGGATAATGGATGTTGATCACGCCGGTGGGCGCCCATACCCAGTTGTCCTCGGGAAGCGGTTTGCCGTTTTCGTCGGTGCGCTTGTGGTAGCCGTTCTCATCCACGTCCACTTTCCACTGGACACGGGAGAAGTTCAGGCGGTAAAAATCGCCGGATGCAGGAACCGGCTGTCCGGGCAGGCATTCATTTAAAGAAGCGAAAGGGATCACCACCTCAACGGACCAGCTGTTGTTTTTGGCGGAAGGGTCGTTGACTGTGCCGTCCACATGGACCGCAGTACGCAGGCCGTGATAATCAAAGCCGTTTAACGCGTCGCCGCCGTCTCTGTATGCAATAGGAAGGAACAGATCCCAGACGGTGTTCAGTACGTTCATTTCAAACTCGTAATACTGCTGGGTATCGGAGTCGGGATCGATGAAGATCTCGAAATCGTTGTCGTAAAAGATTACGGCGTCACGGTCCGTAATATGCCCCCAGATCTCGTCGCCGTCCAGCTGAGCGCCGAAGTAGATGTTTTCATCGTCCCAGAGCATTTTTGCACGGGTAAGAAAACGGGGCAGGGGCATGTGGCTGCCTTCGATGTCCAGAAAAGCGTCCGTCCAGGGGGCATTTTCCCAGAAAGGCTTGTCGAGCCTGCCGTCCAGCGTAAATTCGCCGGCAGCGCGGCGGCATACATAAACCGGAGGCTGGAAATCGACGGCAGGAATGGGGATGTTGATCTTGCTCATAGCATTACCTCTTTTCTGCGCGGTTGGAAAACGGCGCTGTTATTACGCCCATTATACCATTGTGCAAACAGATGTACAAGCGCGGAAACAACACGGAAAATGAACAAAAGTGAACAAAAGTAAAAAGTGTTAAAACAACTTGAACAAAAAAGAGAGCTGAAAAAGCGATTAAAAATGTGAAAAAAGTATAAAAAGAAAGAAAAAACGCAAAAATATTGACAACGGGAAGCAGGTAGATTATTATTTATACATAATAATTTCACATGAAATTTTATAAAGATTTGACACTTTTTATTACACCTCTAAAAAAGAAACTGAAGCCGCCACAAAATAATGTTCACAAATATGTTCATAGGCGTGGGCTGAGCGGATAAGTTATACAAGCGCAGCACAAAAGAAGGGAGAAGTGTATGAAAGCTAAGCAACCTAAAAAGAAAGGAAATGCAAAACGGACATTTAAAAGAGACCTGTCCTTGTACCTGTTTTGCGTTCCCGGCATCATCCTGACATTTATTTTCAGCTACATTCCGATGTACGGCGTACAGATCGCATTCCGCCGCTACAACGCGAAGGCTGGTATCTGGAACAGCCCGTGGGTGGGCCTGTACTACTTCCAGAGATTCTTTGATTCGCCGTATTTTGAAATGACGATCAAGAATACCCTGATCCTGAGCTTATACGGATTGATCGTATCTTTCCCGATCCCGATCATCCTTGCCCTGATGCTGAACTCCTTCAGACATAAGAGATACCGCAAGGTGATCCAGACTGTAACCTATGCGCCGAACTTCATTTCCGCCGTGGTTATGTGTGGTATGATCATCCTGTTCCTGTCTCCTTCCGTCGGCGTGATTGGCAATGTCATCAAGATGTTCGGCGGCGATTCCGTCAACCTGATGGCGAAGAAGGAATACTGGCGTCACATTTATACATGGACGGGCGTATGGCAGACAATGGGATGGAACTCCGTTATTTACTTCGCGGCGCTGTCCGGTATCAGCCCCGAGCTGCATGAGGCGGCGAAGGTTGACGGCGCGACCAAGTTCCAGCTGATCCGTCATATCGACCTTCCTTCGATCCTGCCGACCGCAACGATCCTGCTGATCATGAACTGCGGCAGCATCCTGTCCATCGGCTTCGAGAAGGCTTACCTGCTGCAGAACGACTTGAACCTGCAGGTATCCGAGATCATTTCCACTTATGTGTATAAGGTCGGTATGATCAACAATGATATGTCGTACTCCACTGCAATCGGCCTGTTCAACACGCTGATCAACCTTGTTATGATCATCATCGTGAATAAGGCGGCGGACAAGCTGTCTGGCAACAGCCTGTGGTAAGAAGGAGGAAACATGAAAAAGACGAGAGAAATGGAATTTACTTCCAAGAAGAAAATCAAACGCTGTCGGGAAGACGTCATTTACGATGCGGTCATTTTTGTGATCCTGACACTGATCCTGTTAGTTGTAGCATATCCGCTGTGGTGGGTTATTATTTCCTCCATCAGTGATCCGTCTGCGGTATCCGCCGGCAAGGTGCTTTGGAGACCCATCGGCTTTACGTTAAAGGGTTATGCGGAAGTATTTAAGGACGAGCTGGTTATGACCGGTTTCGTGAACTCCATCATTTATACGTTCTTCGGCGTTCTTGTGAACCTGGCTGTTACGCTTCCTACCGCGTATGCGTTGTCCAGATCCAAGTTCAGCGGCAAGAAGCCCATCACGATCTTTTACATGATCACGATGTTCTTCAGCGGCGGTATGATCCCTACCTACCTGGTTGTAAGAAACATGCAGATGCTGAACACCATGTGGGCGCTGATCCTGCCCGGATGCTTGAGCGTATACAACATGATCGTTGCCCGTACTTTCTTCCAGACGAACATTTCCGAGGAACTGTACGAGGCTGCCGAGATCGACGGTTGTACACAGGGAAGATTCTTCTTTGCGATCGCCCTGCCGCTGTCCGCAGCGATCACCGCGATCCTGGTACTGTACTACGGCGTAGGCCACTGGAACTCTTACTTCTCCGCATTGCTGTACATCTCCGATCAGGACAAGTACCCGTTACAGCTCGTGCTGAGAAATATCCTGATCACAAACCAGAATGCACTGTCCCAGGCGGCGACGACTGCCGAGGCAAGAGCGGCGATGAGAGAGAAGCAGGAGCTGCTGGATCTGATGAAGTACTCCCTGATCATCATCAGCTCCATCCCGGTACTGGTGCTGTATCCTTTCATCCAGAAGCATTTTGTAAAGGGCGTTATGATCGGTTCCGTAAAGGGCTGATCCCCGGATTCCATTGTTGCTGTGACGGCATATGCTGCCTGACGACAGGATATGCCGTTTAAAAAGAAGCATAAATTTTAGGAGGAAAGTAAAATGAAAAAGAAATCAGTAGCATTACTGCTGGTTGCGGCAATGTTCGCAGGCACGCTGGCAGGCTGCGGCGGCTCTGAGAACGCAGGCGGCGGCAACGGCGCTGCTACTCCCGTTGAGGAGCAGACAGTAGACGCAGACGGCAAGGTAGACGGCCTGATGTATGCAGAGGGCCTGCCGATCGTAGACGAGGGAGCTTACAGCTTCTCTATCTTCGTAGACGACAGCAGCTCCACAGGCGAATTCGTTATGATGCCGATCTTAAAAGAGCAGACAGGCGTAGACGTTGAGCTGAAGCTCTTCCCCTACGAGACCGCTACAGAGCGTCTGAACCTGGACTTAAACTCCGGCGACTATGCTGACGTAATCGGCGGCTGGACATTAACAGACAGCATGATCCTGACATACGGCGTAAATCAGGGCGTATTCATCCCGCTGGAAGGCTACTTCGAGAAGTACTGCCCGAACATCACGGCAATGCTGGATCGTCCCGGCGTAAGAGAGAAGATGACCGCTCCGGACGGCCATATCTACTCCATCCCTTACGTTGTAGATGATACAACTGTTGGTTACACTCCTTTCATCAACAGCGACTGGCTGAAAAATGTAGGCATGGATATGCCCACCACGACAGAGGAGTTCGAGGCAGTCCTGCAGGCATTCAAGGATCAGGATGCAAACGGCAACGGCGATCCGACAGACGAGATCCCGTTCTCTGCTGACCCGAACAACAAGCACATCGAGGGAATGACCGGCTGGTTTGGCTTCCCGATGGATAAGACCGGTATCGGTATGCTGAACGAGGAAGTTACCTACGGCGGTATCAGCTCCACATACAGAGAGTTCTTAAGCTGGTTCAACAGCCTGTACGAGAAAGGCCTGATCGACGTAGAGCTGTTCACACAGGATACTTCCACATGGGAAGGTAAAGGTAATCAGGATATGTACGGCGTATCCATCGCTTACGGCAGCAACGAGTTCTCCGGTATTCCGCAGAGCCCCGAGAAGCCCCCGTATGACGTACTTCCTGTCCTGAACGTTGAAAAAGGCGGTAAGTGGCTGAGAAGCACACCGGGTACAAACACCTACAGAACACAGGCTGTTATCACAGACAACGCTGAACATCCTGAAGTTATCTGCCGTTGGTTCGATAACGCATTCGCACTGGAGAACGGTATCGGATGTAACAAAGGACCTGTAGGCAAGATCGTAAACAAAGAAGAAGACGGCTACCATGCAATCGATATGTCTACTCTGTCTGAGGAAGAGCAGGAGCAGTACGCATGGGGCAATCTGTGGCCTCAGGCTCTGCCCAAGTACCTGCCCGAAGGCTTTGAGTTCATCGAAGAGAACCCGAACTACGATGAGAAGAAGGCTGTTGAGGAGACTTACGAGCCCAACCTGACAGAGAACGTAATTCCTTCCTTCTGGGTAGAGATGGACAAGGTAGACCAGTATGCGGATACTTCCACAGCAATTCTGGACTACTTCGAGCAGCAGCAGGCTATGTTCGTAACAGGCGAGCTGGATGTAGACGATGACGCTGCATGGCAGGCATACGTTGACGGCATCAAGGCTCTTGGTCTGGAAGACTGGCTGGCAATGCAGGGCGTTGAGAAGATCGCTGAATAAGGAATTTTATGAGGCGCAGACGCGCATGAGTGTGTAAACACAAAAAAGGCATATTACGAAATATTGTAATGTGCCTTTTTTTTATCAAAAAATCATTCAGAATTATCTTAATGTATGATGGAGGAACAAAATTATGATGCAGGATTGGTTCCGGCAGGCAAAGCTGGGTATTTTTATTCACTATGGTATTTATGCGGTGGGCGACGTTTCCGAGTCCTGGTCGTTCCACAACGGCAACATCTCCTATGAAGATTACATGAAGCAGTGCGAGGGCTTCACGGCTTCCAAATTTGACGCGGACAAATGGGCGGATCTGTTTAAAAAAGCGGGTGCGCAGTACGTTGTCATGACCTCCAAGCATCATGACGGCGTGGCGCTGTTTGACACAAAGTACAGCGATTTAAGCGTTGTGAAAAAGACCCCGGCTGCAAGGGATCTGGTAAAAGAGTATGCGGACGCGATGCACAAGGCGGGCTTAAAGACCGGTATTTATTTCTCCCTGATCGACTGGTCCGATCCCCGCTACAGGACGGTTTATCCGGAAGGCGCAAAGCCGGAGGACTGCTTGAAGGACGTATTTGCAACGCCGGCAGGCGGCCCCGAGGATCCGGAAAAATGGCAGGAGTTTCTGGAATTTAACAACAACCAGTTAAGAGAGCTGATGACAAACTACGGCACGGTTGACCTTCTGTGGTTCGACGGCGACTGGGAGAGAAGCGCGGCGCAGTGGAAGATGCCTGAATTCAGAGAGTATCTGCACAGCTTAAACCCGAACGTGGTATTAAATTCCCGTATGCAGGGCTACGGCGATTACGAGACGCCCGAGCAGGGAATCCCGCTGTACGGCCCCGAGGGCGTATGGGAGTTCTGCACGACGATCAACGATTCGTGGGGCTACCGTCCCAGCGACAACGACTACAAGACGAGCGGCCAGATCGTGCGTATGTTCTGCGACTGCATCACGCTGGGCGGCAAGATGCTTCTGGACGTAGGTCCGAAGGAGGACGGCACGCTGGATGAGCGTCAGGAGAAGATCCTGCTGGATCTGGGAAGCTGGATCCACGATCATGAGGAAGCGGTATACGATACGGAAAAGGGTCTGGTTTACCAGCAGTTCTTAGGCGGCAGCACGCTTTCCAAGGATAAAAAGACGATCTACCTGTTCGTATACGACAAGCCCACCGAGGCGCTGTGCTTAAAGGGCGTAAAGACTCCCGTGAAGAAGGTAAGCGTTCTGCATACCGGTCAGGAGCTGGAGTTTACCTATACAGGCTCCCTGCCGTGGAGCGGCATTCCGGGAACCTGCTGGATCTGGGCACAGAACATGGATATGCATGAGTACGCGACCGTCCTGAAGGTAGAGCTGGAAGGCGAGATCACCTACAATCTGGGCCACGGCGAGGTTGTGACAAACAACGACTGATGCTGTAAGGCAAAAGTCGGCAGAGGATTTGCCGTTGAAAAGGAAGAGATAAAATAAAAATGTGCCGCACGGGTACTGTAAACCACAGACGGCCGTGCGGCATGTTCTTTTGTTCGGCGCACTCGCGCTCAGCGTGGGTGTGCGTTAAGGCGCACACTTTTTACAGGAAAGGGATTTGACAAAATGAACAAAGTGATCGGCTATGTGAGCACAAGGCATCTGGCAGAAATGCGGGAGGAGGACGTCCGCAGCCTTGATGTGATCAACATTGCCTTCGGGCACATCGTAGACGGGAAGACCGTATGGGATCATCCCGATGTAAAGCCTGCCCTTGCACGCATCCGCAGCATCAATCCGCAGCTGAAGATCGTATTGTCGGTCGGCGGCTGGAGCGCGGACGGGTTTTCGCAGGCGGCGTCCACGAAAGAGAGCCGGAAGCTGGCGGCGGACACCGCAAAGGAGATCGTTGCGGAATACGGTCTGGACGGCATCGACATCGACTGGGAATATCCCGGGACGTCCGTTGCGGGCATCGCGTCCTCTGCGGACGACAAAGTAAACTTCACGCTGTTTCTGGCAGCGCTGCGGGAAGCGATGGACAGTCTTGGCGAAGGAAAAATGGTGACGATCGCGGCAGGCGGCGACAGCTATTTTACACGGCTGACGGAAATGGACAAGGCGGCAGCCTATCTGGATTATGTGCAGCTGATGACCTATGACTTGCAGGGCGGCTTCCAGAAGGTGACGGGACATCATGCGGCGCTGTATGCGGGCGGCAGGAACCTGTTCGACGCCTGCGCAGACAAGGCGGTGCGTGCCTTTATGGAGGCGGGCGTCCCGGCTGAAAAGCTCGTGATCGGCATTCCCTTTTATGCCCGGAAGTGGGAAGGCGTGCCTGCCGTGCGGGAAGGCCTGGGCGTGGAGGCACAGACGGTCGGCGGCTTCGGCGCAAGCTACGGCGATCTGCTGGCAGACTATGTGGACAAAAACGGTTTCGTCCGCTATTGGGACGACGAGGCGAAAGCGCCGTGGCTGTTTGACGGCAAAACCTTTATCAGCTATGAGGATACGGAATCCATGGCGGCAAAGATCGCCTATGTGAAGGAAAAAGGCCTCTGCGGCGTGATGTACTGGGAGTACGGATGCGATACGACCCATACGCTGACAGAGTTTCTGCGTGCGGAAACAGACCGCGCATAAAAATTTTTTTGCGTGCAGAAAAGGAGCGCGCACAAAAAGGAGGTAATTATGGTTTCAGAACGTTTGCGGGAATATGCGGAAGCGCATTTTGAGAGCAGAAAAGGATATTTTGCCCCGATCATGACAAAGATCGAAGAGGGGCTTGCAGGCTGCACGCCGGATGAGGCTGCGCTGATGAAATTTTTCTACGGGACGATGCCCCTGCGCGATGCGGCGGAGTATGAGTTTGGCGTATTTTTGACGTATGTGCGCCATGCGCTGTGGCTGCGCGAAAATGTGGAATGGTGTAAGGAGCTGCCGGAAGAGCTGTTCGTGCATCATGTCCTTTATTACAGGATCAATTCCGAGGACATCAGCGACTGCCGCGCGTTTTTCTATGAGCAGTTAAAAGACAGGATCAAGGGGTTGTCCCAGAAGGAGGCGGTCATCGAGATCAACTACTGGTGCGAGGAGCACGCAGTTTATCAGGCGACGGATTCCCGTACCGCTTCCCCGATGACGCTGTTCCGCTGCGGAAAGGGCCGCTGCGGCGAGGAATCCACCTTTACGGTAACGGCGCTTCGAAGCGTCGGTCTGGCTGCCCGTCAGGTGTACACCCCCCGCTGGGCGCACTGCGACGACAACCACGCGTGGGTTGAGGTTTATGTGGACGGCGAGTGGCATTTCCTCGGCGCGTGCGAGCCGGAGGAGGAGCTGGACAGAGGTTGGTTTGTAGGTCCTGCGGGACGCGCAATGCTCATCCACAGCCGCACCTTCGGGGATTTCGCTGCGGGCGAGTCCGACGAGATGATCGGCAGGGAAGGGCTGATGGTTTACCATAACCACACGTCCAATTATACAAAGACACGCCTTCTGACGATCCGTGTAAAAGATGCGGCAGGCAATCCGGCAGCGGGCGCGAAGGTATGGACAGGCGTGCTGAATATGGCGGAATATTATCCGGCTGCGACGATCATCGCGGACGAGGCAGGCGAGGTAAGGATCACCCTCGGTCTGGGCGACGTGCTTTTGCATGCGGAAAAGGACGGATTTTTTGCGGAGAAGGAAGTGGACGTGCTGGAAACTGCGGAGGCAGAGCTGGTGCTGACGCTGCCCGGCGAAAACCGTGAGAGGGCTGCCGGACATACGGGCGTACCCACATGGGCGCCGGAAGGAAGAACGGAAAGCCTTGTATGCGCGCCCAAGGAGCATATCGTGCGCGAAGGGAAGCTGACAGCGGAGCAGGAGCAGGCGGGCGCGGACAGGAACGCAGCCGCAAACCGGATGCGCGAAGAGCGCTTTGCGGCGTTTGGAAACGAGGAAGCAAAGGCGCATCCCGCAGAGGAAGAGATGATCCGCATTGCGGGCGAGAACTGCTCTGAGATCACAGCATTCCTTGAAAAAGACGGAAATCCCGACCGCGCAAAGCTTTTGCACAGCCTTGTTCCGAAGGATTTCAAGGATCTGAAGGCGGCGGTGCTGGAAGACCATCTGAACGTGGAAAGGGGCGACCTGCCGGAAGAGGTTTATGTAAACGACCTGCTCTGCCCCAGAATCCTGCTGGAAGAGCTGCGTCCCTATAAGAGCTTTTTAAGGGCGTACTTTACCGTAGAGCAGAAGGAAACGTTTGCACAGGATCCCGAGCGCATCTGGGATTTTGTGGAGGAAAAGATCCACTATGCGGCAGAGGAGGACTACGATACGGTGTGCACCACTCCCGTAGGCTGCCTGACGCTCATGCAGGGCAGCGATATTTCCAGAAAGATCCTGTTTGCAGCGATTTGCCGCAGCTTAAACATCCCGGCGCGCATCGACAGAAGCGTGATGCTTCCCGAATACTGGAAGGACGGAAGCTTCCATACGCCTGCGAAGCTGTGCCTGAATCAGGATGCGGCGGAAAAGGGCACGCTTGTGTTAAAGCGCGATCCGGAATTGAAATGGAACTATTATCAGGGCTGGACGATCGGACGGCTTGAGGATACCGAATTTATCACGATGGATTTCGAGGGGCTTCCTTTTGAGGAAGAGACGCTTTCCCTTTCTCTGGAAGAGGGCGTTTACCGTCTCGTGACCGTAAAGCGCCTGCCCAACGGCGACCAGCGCACCGCGTCCCAGATCTTTGAGGTAAAGGCGGGACAGACAAAAGAGATCGAGCTGATCGGCTGGGAAGGCGACGGACTGGAAAATCTGGAACGCCGCCCGCTGGGACACATCGTTTTGACAGACGGCGACGGAAACGGGCACAGCTTAGCTTCCCTGACGGAAGAAAAGGGCTGCATCCTCGCATTTTTGGGCGTGGGCGCAGAGCCGACGGAGCATGTGTTAAACGAGCTTCTGGACTGTGAAAAGGTATGGAACGAGACGGGCTGCCGCCTGATGGCAGTGCTGCGCGGCAAACAGGAGCTGGAAAACCTGACCCTGAAAAAAGTGCTCGGCAGACTGTCCGGCATCTCCCTGTTTTACGGCGACGGCGAGGGCTGCGGCAAGGTTGCGCAGATCATGGAGACGGACGCTTCCAAGCTGCCCGTGATGACGGCGGTGACAAAGGGCGCGGACGGCATTTATGCGTGCGCGGGCTATAATGTCGGAAGCGTTGAGCTGATGAGAAAGCTTCTGGCGGAGCAGGAGAACTGATATGAGGGAAAAAAAGCTTCCTGAGATCATCGTTTTAAACCTGATCGGGATCTTTCTTTACACGATCGGCATCCGCTGCTTTGCAGCGCCTGCCGGCATCGCGCCGGGCGGTTCCAGCGGTATCGCGATCCTTGTAAACTATGTGACGGGCTTCCCGGTCGGTCTGTTCACGTCCATATTCAGCCTGCCGATTTTGGCGTTTGTCTGGTGGAAAAAGATCTTCCCGCCGGTATTTGCGGCGCGGGCGGCGTGCAGCATCATCGGGCTGTCCGTGATGACGGATATGCTGGAGCCTTATCTGCCGGCGCTGGGAGACGATCCGCTTTTGGCGGCACTGTTTGCAGGCGCGTTCATGGGCATGGGGCTTGGCCTTGTGTATCTGGGCAATTCCGATACCGGCGGCATTACGATGATCGGGCTGATCGTACAGCGGTACTTCCCGCAGTTAAAGGTGGGTGCGCTTGTGTCGTCGATCAACATCTGCATCGTGCTGGCGTCCGGATTTGTGTATCATGACATCCGCAACATTTTGTATGCGGCGGTAACGGTGTATATGTCCGGACAGTTTATGGATATGCTCGTGAACAATTCCAACTCGAAGGATCTGATGATCGTGATGAGCGAATGCACCGACAAGGTGCGCTGCGTCTTTCTGGAAGAAAAGAAAGGCATCACGATTTTAAAGGGCGAGGGCGGCTATACGAGCGAAACGCAGCGCGTGATCATGGGCGCGGCGAGCCGCGCGGACTGCGCGCACATCCGCCAGAAGATTCTGGAGGTGGATCCGCAGGCGCTGATCATCGTGGCGGAAGCAAACAATGTAATCGGCAAGGAGTTCGGGCGGCTTTTATAAGGCTGCCCGGACAGGAAAAGAAAGAGCCGGAGGAATGGAAAGATGCTTGTTTTAACAGAAAAAAGGGATCAGTCCTGCTATATGGATTTTGTGTGGGAGGACGATCTTCACATCCGCAGCTACCGCATGGGACTGGAAAAGGTCTTTCACGGAAAATATCTGGAAGTGATGGCGCTTCCGCTGGACGATCAGATCGTGATCTTAGTCGGCTGCGGAAAGGAAGAGGAGCTGGGGATCCTTCAGGTAAAGGAGATCATGGCGGCGGCTGCCGCAAAGTGCCGCAGCTTAGAGATCAAAGCCTGCTCCGCAGACCTGACGTATTTTGCGGAAAAGCTCGGGCCTGACGCGGTGACGGCGGCGGCGCTGGGCTTGGGGCTTGGCGGCTATCCCTACGGCTGGGGCGAAAAGCTTGCGGACGCAGAGGGCTGCAAATTCGAGGCGATTGTGCACGACGAATATCTGGACGCGTGGAACGAGGGCATGGAGCTTTTGGACGGCGTGCTCTTTACGCGGAACATGGTAAATACGCCCGGAAACCACCTGCACCCGATGGATTTTGAACGGGAAATCTTAAAATACATGGAAGGGACGGGCGTGGAGGTGGAAACGCTCGTATACGGCCAGCTGCGCGCCATGAAGATGAACGCGCTGGCAGGCATCGGCGGCAGCAGTGAATATCCGCCCTGCCTCGTGGTGCTGCGCTATAAGGGCGATCCTGACAGCAAGGAGATTTACGGATTGGTCGGAAAAGGGATCACCTGCGATACCGGCGGCTATTGTCTGAAAGGCTCCGGCTCCATGGAGGGCATCAAGAGCGACATGGCGGGCGCGGCGGCTGTGGCGGCGGCTGTCCATGCGGCGGCGGCGCGGAAATTAAAGGTCAATATCACCGCCTGCCTGCCCCTTGCGGAAAACCGGATCTCCCAGTCGGCGCTTCTGCCCGGCGACGTGATCACCGGCTATTCGGGCAAGACGATCGAAATTTTAAACACCGACGCGGAAGGGCGGCTGGTGCTGTCCGATGCGATCAGCTATGCGGTAAAGGACGAGGGCGTAACGAAGCTTTTGGACATCGCGACGCTGACCGGAGCCGTTGCGAATATGCTCGGGAATACGTGCGCGGGCGCGCTTTCGGACAACGACGAATTTTACGGGCTTTTGGAAAGGGCGCTGCCCCATTCGGCGGAGCGCTATCTGCGGATCCCTTACGGCCCGGAGCATGAAAGGATGATCGACAGCAGCGTGGCGTCCGTAAAAAATATGGGAGGAAGCGTCTGCGGCACGATCACGGCGGGGCTGTTTCTGCGCCGCTTCTGCGAAGGAAAGCCCTGGATCCACTTAGACATCGCGGGAACCGCATGGTGTGGCAGCCCGACCTATGCCTTTGAGAGCACAGGCGCGACGGGCGCGGCAGTCACTACACTGTATTACATGATGAAAGAAGCGCAGGAATAAAAAAGCGCTTTTTTTGGAGGGGAACATGAATACAAAATTTCAGACACGGCAGGATTACGAGGAGGCGTTCGAGGCGCTGATCAGACCGCTTCCAAAATATTATTCGGAAGGGAAGGCGCGCATGATGCCCGGCTGTACGGGTGTTTCCTACGGCGAGTACACGGCGGGGCTGGAAGGCTTTTCCCGTATTCTCTGGGGGCTTGTCCCCTACTGGAAGGGCGGAAAGGACAGCTGCCTCGATGATATTGTGCTCGAAGGGATCACAAACGGCACGGACCCGTCCCACCCGGAATACTGGGGAACATATCACGGCGTGCATCAGGCGTATGTGGAAATGGCTGCGCCTGCCTACGGCATTCTTCTGACGCCCGAAAAAATATGGGAGCCGTTAAGCCAAAAGGCAAAGGAAAATTTTGCCGCATGGCTTTACCAGATCAACGACAATCTGATCCCGGACAATAACTGGCGGTTTTTCCGGGTACTCGTCAACTGCGCGCTGCGGCGCGTGGGGATGCGCTACAGCAGCGAGCGGCTGGAGGAGGATCTGAACCGGATCGACGAATTTTACCGGGGAGACGGCTGGTATTCGGACGGCATGACCCAGCAGAGGGATTATTATATCGCCTTTGCGATGCACTTTTATTCCCTGCTGTATGTGGGGCTCTGCGAAAAGGACGATCCCGAAAGGTGCAGGACGTACCGGGAGCGGGCGCGGATCTTTGCAAAGGATTTCATTTACTGGTTCGGCACAAGGGGCGAGGCGCTGCCCTTCGGACGCAGCCTGACCTACCGGTTTGCGCAGGGATGCTTCTGGGGCGCGCTGGCGTTTGCAGATGAGGAGGCGATGCCGTGGGGCGTGGTCAAGGGAATTATAAACCGGCATTTCCGCTGGTGGTTTTCCCAGCCGATCCTGGACTGTGAGGACAAGCTGACGCTGGGCTATGCGTACCCGAACCTGACGATGTGCGAGGGCTACAATGCGCCCGGTTCGCCCTACTGGTCGTTTAAAAGCTTTGTGATGCTGGCGCTGCCGGAGGACCATCCGTTCTGGCAGGCGGAGGAAGAGGAGCTGCCGGCGCTGGAAGAAACGCGTTTCCTGCCGCATGCGCGGATGCTTGTTTCCAGAGGGAAGGACGGCTATGTGACGGCGCTGACCTCCGGGCAGTACGCGGGCTGGGAGCCTGCGTTTACCGCGGAAAAATATGAGAAATTCGCCTATTCCTCGGCGTTTGGTTTTCAGGTTTCGCGGGCGTACAACGAGCTGCATCTGACCGCTCCCGACAACATGCTGGCTTTTTACAAAGACGGGCTGTACCATGTGAGAAGAAGGTGCGAAAGCGTGACGTGCGAACCCGACCGGATCGTTTCCGTATGGAAGCCGCTGGACGACGTGACGGTGGAAACAAAGCTGCGGCTTTGTGAAGGCGGGCATATCAGAAAGCATACGATCACGTCGAAGATCGCCTGCAGGGCGGCAGAGGGCGGCTTTGCGCTGCCGATGTGCGACCCGGACGAGACGCATCAGATTGCAGGAGACGGCGGGCAGCTGCAGGCAGGCATTGAAAACGGCTTCGGCATCAGCCGGCTGACGCTGCTAAAGGGAACGGGAAAGCCCGGCAGGACAGACTGCGAGCCGAATGTCAATCTTTTGTACCCGCGCACGGCGGTTCCGTATTTTGAATATGAAATCCCGGTGGGCGTGACGGAAATTGAAATTTTTGTGGAAGGGATTACGAAATAAAAAAGGTAAAAAGCGATGAAAAAAGTTTTGGGGTATGTGATACAGAATTCCGTTGTGACACAGGAGCAGGCAAATATCCTGACCCACATCCATGTGGCGTTCGGCAAGCTGACGATGGAGGGAGACATCGTATTTGACTATCATCCGTTTGTAAAGCAGATGGAGCAGGTGCGCAGCTGGAACCCGGACATTAAGATCATTTTGTCGGTCGTTCCGCAGGAGCCGGACGCGTTTACGGTCGTGAGCGCTTCCAAAGAGCTTCGGGAAAACGTGGCAAAAACCTGCGCGCGCCTCGTGTCGCAGGACGGCTTTGACGGCGTGGACTTTGACTGGGAATATCCGTGCGTCCCGTCAAACGGCATGAACTGCACGCCCGACGACCGGCACAATTACACGCTTTTGTGCGAGGCGGCAAAGCGGGGCATGGAGTCTGTAGGCGGCGGAAGCGTTTCCATCGCAGCGGGCGCGGATCTGTATTATATCGACAGCATCGAGCCGGAAAGGATGGCAGAGGTGCTGGATTATGTGTGCCTGATGACCTACGACTTAAAGTGCGGCTTCCACGCGCTTTCCGGACATCACACGGCGCTGTATTCTTCCACCGGGGATATTTTTAAAAACAGCTGCGATCAGGCGCTTCGCCTGTTTGAAAACGCAGGCTTCCCGAAGGAAAAGCTTTTGATGGGCGCTGCGTTTTATTCGAGAAAATGGGACGACGTGCCGGACCGCTATCACGGATTTTTGCAGCTGGCAAAGACCGGCGGCGGGTACGGGCCAAACTATGATAAGCTGGAAGAGGAGTACATCAACAAAAACGGCTACGTCCGCTACTGGGACGACGAGGCGAAAGCGCCGTTTCTGTTCAACGGCTCCACGTTTATCAGCTACGACGATGCAGAATCGCTGACGCACAAGTGCGAATATGTAAAAAGGGAAGGCATCGGCGGTATTTTTTACTGGTGTCACAGCGGTGATCCAAAGAGCGTCCTGTTAAGAACGATCGGGGACGCGATCAAAGGATAACCGGAAACAAACGATAAAGAACGGGGAACAGCCCTGGCGGCGCGGCATGGAAGAAGCGCTGCCGGGGCTGTTTCTTAATTCTTTTTGTAATTCGCAATTTCATAATGACGCAGGCGGGCGCGTATGGTACACTGGAAATGCTGAAAACAAAAACAGGCGGCGTCAGGCGCTGCCGGAGAAAGTGCGGAGGTACGTAGGATGAAGAAAAGGATCATGCCGGTGCTGGTCGCGATGGGGCTGATCGTCCTGATCGTGGCGGCAGCAGGAGGCGTTTTCTTATATCAGAGGTATTCCTATTCCAAAGAAGAAGCGGATGTAAACGCCTATTTCGGGCTTGGATCGCCGGAGGAGATGGCGGTCGTATTAAACGACGGGCTGGCAGAGCAGAAGGGGCTGTGGAAGGACGGCCACTGCTATTTGACGCTGGATGCGGTGCATGAGCTGTTAAACGGCAGATTTTATGCGGATCACAATGAGAAGCTTCTGCTGTATACGCTGCCGGACCACACGGAGCGGATCGGGTTTGGGGAGAGCACAAGCGAGGGCTATACGGCGGCGTTTGAGCAGGACGGGAACGTGTGGCTGGCGCTGGATTATGTGAAGCGTTATACCGATATGGAATTTACGGTTTATACGGAGCCGAATCGGGCTGTGATCACGACCTCATGGCAGGAGCGCCAGACGGCGGAGGTAAAGAAGGATACGGCGCTTAGGGTGCGCGGCGGCGTTAAGAGCGAAATTTTAGCCCCGCTGGAAAAGGGCGCGCAGGTAACGGTGCTTGAGCAGATGGAAAACTGGGCGAAGGTGCAGACGCAGGACGGCTATATCGGCTATGCAGAGCTGCGGCGGCTGACGGAGCCTGCGGCAGTCATTCCAGAGAAAAACACGGGATATACGGAGCCGGATTATGCGGGCAATGTGCGGGACCACAAGATCAATCTGGCGTGGCATCAGGTGACGACGGAGGCGGCAAATGCTACGCTTGCAAGCTATATGAGCGGCGTGACGGGCGTGAACGTGATCTCGCCCACATGGTATTCCCTCTATGACAATGAGGGGATTCTGGACGGCATCGCAAGCCCGGAATATGTGGAGCAGGCGCACGCCATGGGGCTTGAGGTATGGGCGCTGATCGATGATTTTACGCACCGGGCGGATAACGGCGTGGATCCCCAGCAGGTGCTTTCCTATACGAGCAAGCGGACGGCGATCATCGACATGCTCATGATCGAGGCGGACAGATGCGGTTTCGACGGCATTAACGTGGACTTTGAGAAGATCACGGACGAGGGCGGGGAGGACTATATCCAGTTCATCAGGGAACTGTCGGTAGCGTGCCGCCAAAAAGGGCTTGTGCTGTCGGTGGACAACTATGTGCCGCGTAATTTTAACGCCCACTATGAATGGAAAGAACAGGGCGTGATGGCGGATTATGTGATCATCATGGGCTACGACGAGCACTGGGGCGGCTCGGAGGTGGCAGGCTCGGTAGCCTCTCTGGGCTATGTGACGGAGGGCATCGAAAAGATGGTGCAGGAAGTGCCCGCCGAAAAGGTGATCAACGCGGTTCCGTTGTATACGCGTCTCTGGACGACGGACGGAAACGGGGCGGTCACGAGCAAGGCGGTAGGCATCCAGACCGCATACGACGTGCTTGCAAAAAATGGCGTAACGCCCGCATGGGACGAAACGGCAGGACAGAACTACGCGGCGTTTGAGACGGCGGACGGGCTCGTGCAGGTATGGCTGGAGGACGAGCAGTCGCTGGCGGCAAAGGTCGAAGTGATGAAACAGCACGGTCTGGGCGGCATCGCCGCGTGGAAGCTGGGCTTTGACGAGGGGCGCAAAAATATCTGGGGCGTGATCGGCGGATTTCTGGGCGAATAACCGGAACGGTCTGCTTTGGACAAAGAAAAGCGCGCCTTTTTGCAGGCGGGCAGGAATAGCGGCGGGAGCAGTTCCATACAATGAAAAAAAGACCTCGAGGTTTGTATGGGACAGAAGGCTTTCCGGCTGTTGTTTCAGATATTGACGGCGGTGGTTTTTTTCACCGCCGTTTTTTTTGCGGGAAGACAGGCTGCGGTGCTTGTAGACGGGAATGTGCGGCAAAGGGAGGACGGGCGGCGTGACGGATACTGCGTGGTAATTGACAGCGGGCACGGAGGAAACGATCCGGGAAAGATCGGCGTAAACGGGGAAAAAGAAAAGGACATCAATCTGGCGGTGGCAAAGCGGCTGGCGGTTTTGCTTAGGCAGGCGGATGTGGAGGTCGTCATGACGCGGACGGACGACGCCGGGCTTTACGACGAGGGGGCGTCCCGCAAAAAGGTGCAGGACATGAAGCGCCGGATCGCGCTGATGGAGGAGGCGGAACCGGACGCGGTCGTGAGCATCCACCAAAACAGCTATCCCGATCCGTCGGTAAAGGGAGCGCAGGTTTTTTATTATACGGGAAGCGCCGGGGGAAAGGCGCTGGCGGAGCGCATCCAGAACCGGCTCGTAAAAGGGCTTGACCCGTCGAACCGCCGGACGGTAAAGGAAAACGACAGCTATTATCTGCTGAAAAAAACGACAAGTCCGATCGTGATCGTGGAGTGCGGGTTTTTGTCCTGTCCGCAGGAGGCAAAGGCGCTGTCCGACCCGGTATATCAGGAACGGGCGGCGTGGCAGATCTGCATGGGGATTTTGCAGTATTTAAAAACAGGAAAATAAAGGGCGGACGTCCCTGCCCGTCATTTTGGGAAAGGACAGGGAAAAACGCGAATAAACCGGTCATATCCGGCAAAACTAAGCAGGAAGGAAGTCTGAATGTTTAGAAAGGATGATCGGTATGAAAAGACGAAAATCAGGCGGCGGCTATCGCAGGGAAAAGGCTGTCATGATCGCTTCGACGGCGCTGGTGCTGTCGGCGATGACGGTGACAGGGGTGTATGTGTACAATAACAAACCGGAGGAGCCGGAAGAAAACGTGGTGGATTTTTCGGCGCTGGAGCAGGAGACACAAGAGGCGGCAGAGGTGGAAAACCGTTCCGCGAAAAACCTGACGAGCGGGGAGGGCGACAGCGGGGAGCTGGACTACGATCCTTATTATGCCCGGCAGGACGCGCTTTTGAACGGGCAGACGGCAAACGCGGGCGCAAAGAAGACGGAGGAAGGCGGGACGGCTGCCGAGACGGAAAGCGCGGACGCGCCTCATAACGTGGGGTATGCGGAGTTTGGCACGGGCGCGGACGGCGCTGAGATGGCGGATGGCACTGGACTTGCGGACGGAGACGGCGCAGAGATGGTGGATGGCGCTGGACTTGCGGACGGCGGCGGGGCTGCGGATGGCGCAGAGCTTGCGGACGGAACGGACGGGCAGGACGGCAGCGCCCTGGAAGCGGTGGCGGATGTGAACCGGGAGGAGGCGGACCTGCATTTCGGGGAGGACAGCGCCCTCACATGGCCGCTGGTGGGAAACGTGCTGTTAAATTACAGTATGGACAAGACAATCTTTTTCCCGACGCTTCAGCAGTATAAATACAACCCGTCCATCGTGATCGGCGCGACGCAGGGCGCGGATGTGGGCTGCGCGGCGGACGGCGTCGTGGAATCGGTTTACGAGGATGCAAAGACCGGGACGACGGTCGTGATGCGGCTGGGCGACGGCTATGAGCTGACCTACGGACAGCTTGCGGAAGTGACGGTGGAGGAAGGCGACTATGTGGAAACGGGCGCCTATATCGGAAAGGTGGCTGCTCCGACCAAATATTACACGGCGGAGGGCACAAACGTCTATTTCAAGCTGACAAAGGACGGCGAGCCGGTCGATCCGATGGATCATCTGGGCTGAAAAAACAGGGAAACGGATAAATGTCCAAAAAGTGATTCCTGATATGGGACTCATTTTTTGGACATTTTTGTTATAATGATGTGGACGGTTGCTGAGAACCGATCCGATTCTGACATGACGAGGCTTATCTTGTAATTCTATATTCTGTAACAGATTCTGTTATCTTTCTGCACAAGATTCCGGGCATGCGGACCAATTTCAGGAGGTATGATGAACGAAGCGGACAAAATTGAAGATGTAAGGCGTTTTCTGGAGACGAGGATCGAGGCGGAATTTTCGTATCCGTTTCAGGTAACGTATGAGGACGGGCATTTTCTATTCTCGTTAAAAAACGGCAGGGTAGAATGCTGCGCAAAATTAAAGCAGACGAAGGAGCTGATCGGGTGCATCAGCGGCGGGGACGAAGAGGAGCGGCAAAAGGAGCTGGAACGGCTCTACGAGGTGCTCAGGGCGGCGGTCCGCGCGCAGGAAAACGCTGTTTTTTCGGAGGACAGCGAATTTGAGAAGATAAAGGACAGGCTGATCCTGCGCCCGCTGAACTATCGTTTCTGGCAGGAAAGGATTCAGGATGTGCCCCATATACGGATCGGGGATGTGGCGCTTGTACTGTATGCGGTGATGTCCCATGTGGGGGCGGATTATTTTACCGCAAAGATGCACCGGGAGCAGATCGCGCACTGGGGGCTTGAAGAGGAAGAGGTGCTTCAGACGGCGCTTGTGAATACGAGCTTTTTATATCCGCCAAGGCTGTATTCGGTGGAGGATCTGCTTTCCTGGGACGGAAAGCGCCATACGGACGGCAGGTTTATGGCGGAAGGGGAGGAGGGCAGGGTAAGGCGCGGGATGCGCGGCTATATCCTGACCAATACGCTGGAGATCAACGGGGCGGTGGCGCTGTTTTATCCGGGCGTGGCGCGCAGGATTTCGGAGATCGTGGACGGGGATTTTTACATCGCGTTTACGAGCATCCACGAGGCGCAGATCCACAGCGTCGGGATGATCCCGGCGGAGGTGGTGGAGAGAAGCCTGCGGGAGACGAACGGGCACTGCAATACGGCGGAAGAGGTGCTGACGGATCAGGTTTACTGCTACCGCGCGGAAAAGGGGAGCTTCGGGGTAATACAGGACGGGGAGTTTCTGGAGGTAAAAAAGGATGAATAGGCAGGGGGATTATGTGCATTTTTGCAGTGCGGAAACGGACAGCGCGTATGCGGTCGGGCTGCTGCGCCGGCAAAAGGAGAAGGGGGCGCTGACGCGGCAGGAGGAGCGGATGCTCATTTTTATGGAGCGGCGGATGTCGGAGAGCACGATCTATCTGGCGCCTGCAGTCATTTATGCGGCGGCGAACCAGAAAAACAGCTGCAGCTGGCTGGAACGGCAGGACAGGGAGCAAAAAAGCAAATGGTATCAGAAGGGCGTGCAGTGGATGAGGGCTTATCCTGCGTTTTTAGAGAGGTTTGGCTGGAAGGAGCGGTATTTCGCGCTGCTTGCGGCGGGCATCATCGCAGGGCTGGAGGAGGGCAGGACGCAGGGGGATAAGGAGACGGCGTGCCATTTTTTGCAGGGAAGCTGGGGACTTTTGTGGAAGCGGATGAGAAGATGCGCCCGGCTGACGGTGCGGGAATGGGATGGGATGAAGGAACCGTGGAGGGACTCAAAGCGGATGGACAGCGGTATGTCGGGGGTGCTGCTTTTCATGGCGGGGCTGCAGAAGAAGGAGTTTGAGGAGTTAGACAGGATATGGGACAGCATTTTGAAGCTGCGGGAATTTGTCGGGGAGTGCCTGCAGGAAAGCCCTGCCCTGCCGGAGTGCATCAGGGAACCGTTTTATCCCGATGACGAGAAGCTAAGCTGGCTGCTGGGGAGGTTCCGCAATCCGCAGCGTCCCGCCTATATCCATGAGAAAAAGCGGTTTTCGAGCGAGTGGCTGGAAAGCCTGTATGAAGTGATGGAGCTGGCGGGGCTGCCCGCAGGCGCGTGCGAGACGGCGTGCCTGTCCTGTCAGGAGATCAGCCGCCTTGTGGATATGATGGGGGAAAAGCGGACGGAGCGGCAGTATATGACGTTTCTGATGCTCTACTGCGTGTCCCGGGAGCTGGCGCAGGCGGGACGGATCGCAGCGGCGGCAGTCACGCAAGATAGACAAACATAAAGATAAAGTGACAGAGGCTTCCCGCCATGACAAACAGGTGGAAGATCTCGTGGGAGCCGAAGAATTTGTGGCGCGCGTTGAAAATGGGAAGCTTGAGCGCATAGATGATCCCGCCGGCAGTATAAATGATCCCGCCCGCCAAAAGCCAGAAAAAGGCGGCGTGCGGCAAAAGCTTCCAGAGCGTCCCGAACACGGACAGGCAGATCCAGCCCATCGAGATATAAAGCGCGGAAGAGAACCATTTCGGACAGCTGATCCAGCAGGCCTTGATGATGATTCCGGTCAGGGCGATGCCCCATACTGCCGCCAGAAGAAGAAATCCGACGGGACCTTTGAGGGTAATGAGACAGACGGGGGTATAGGTTCCGGCGATCAGGATAAAGATCATCATATGGTCGAGCTTTTTAAAGATACGGATAATCTTCCCGGAAGCGTTGACCGAGTGATAAAGCGTGCTCGCCCCGTACAGCAGGATCATGCTGCAGATAAAGACCGACATGGCGGCAAGGCTTGTGGAGCCGGATCGGAGAGAGGTACGGACAAGCAGGGGGGCGGCGGAAAAAAGCGCCAGAAGCATGGCGATAAAATGGGTGATCGCACTGCCGGGTTCACGGATCTTCAAAGTCATAACATATACCTTCTTTCAACAAGTAGTTTTTAAAACTACATATAGCATATGAGAATACTACATAAAAAGATACAAAAAGTCAATACATTGAGGATGAAAAAATAACAGAAAACAGAAAAGATGTTTTGATGCGCCTGCATGCCGGGCACAGCGGCTGCCCGGACGCACAGGTGCAGGGAAGGAGGATCAGTCCTCTTCGATAACGTGGATTTCAAGAAAGTCAAAATCGATCTGCTCGATAAAAGAATCCTGCCGGAAGCGGGTTTTGGAATGGCGTTTAAATTCATGGATGTTGCTGTCAAGCCACACGGGCTGCCCAAGGTCAAACTGCGCGCAGACGTCCTCGATGGCGGCGAAGATCTTGTGCGTCCTCGTATCGTCTTTATCGCTGCAGACCACGGTATCCGCAAGCATCCGGTTATCTTTGAAAATTTTTGCCCATAAACGGAACATGCTGTTTCTCCTTTCCGCCGGGGAAGCGCTCTGTGTGCCCGGGCGTCTTTTCCGAAAGTATATCATAAATTCCAGAGGTTGTGCATATACATATTTTTGTGGTAAAAAAGGGGCGGATTTCCTTACGGTTCACACCGGCGGGATTTCCTTAAAGTTTTGTGAAATCCGCCAATCGTCCTTTTTCTATGTTATAATAAAAAAGTATCCGGAGAGGCAGAGGGTATGAAAGGGAGAGAGGCAGAATCTATGGAATTTATGTTGGATGCGGAAAGCCAGATCACGAACTGGCAGGAAGTAATGCTCGTATACAACGCGGCTTTGAAGCAGATCAATACGAAGCTGGAGATTTTAAACGACGAATTCCAGCATGTACATCAATATAATCCGATCGAGCATATCAAATCAAGGATCAAGACGCCGGAAAGCATCGTCAAGAAGCTGCGGCGCTACGGCTATGAGTCCACGATTGAGAATATGGTAAAATATGTAAACGATATTGCGGGGATCCGCGTGATCTGTTCCTTTTCGTCTGACATTTACCAGATCGCGGAGATGATCCGCCTCCAGAACGACATCCATGTGGTGGCGGTAAAGGATTATATCCGCAAACCAAAGGCGAGCGGCTACAAAAGCTATCATATGCTCGTGACCGTGCCGGTCTTTTTGTCAGACCGGACGATGGATGTGAAGGTGGAGATCCAGATCAGGACAGTAGCGATGGATTTCTGGGCAAGCCTGGAGCATAAGATCAATTATAAGTTCGAGGGTAACGCGCCGGAGCATGTGAAGCAGGAGCTGATCGAATGCGCGCGCATGGTTTCGGCGCTGGACAGCAGAATGGAAGGATTAAACGAAGAGATCAAGGCAGGCTGCACCGGCGGACTGGACTGCTACGGTAAATGTTAAAATTTTCTGAATCCCCTTTTCAAGCCCTGTTTTTTACGCTATAATGGACGCGGACTATCGGGCGGTACGAATCATAACGGAAAGCCCGCGGTTTTTAGCGTCATGAATAAAAGTGTGCGCTCTACGCACATGAATATGATTAACATAGAGCAGAAGTGGGAATGATTGAAACGCGGATGCGTTTTGACAGGGATGAAAAGGAGATTGAGCATGCAGTATACAGACATCGGTATTGATTTGGGAACAGCCAGTATTCTGGTGTACATCAGGGGCAAGGGCGTCGTATTAAAGGAGCCTTCCGTAGTAGCGTTTGACAGGGACACCAACAAGATCAAGGCGATCGGCGAGGACGCGCGTCTGATGCTTGGACGTACTCCGGGCAATATCGTGGCGGTGCGCCCGCTGCGCCAGGGTGTTATTTCCGATTATACCGTGACCGAGAAGATGATGAAATACTTTATCCAGAAGGCGCTTGGCAGAAAGACGTTCCGCCGTCCCCGCATCGCGGTGTGCGTGCCCAGCGGCGTGACGGAGGTAGAGAAGAAGGCGGTAGAGGACGCTACCTATCAGGCAGGCGCACGCGAGGTTTCGATCATCGAGGAGCCGATCGCGGCGGCAATCGGGGCAGGCATCGATATTTCCAGACCCTGCGGCAATATGATCGTTGACATCGGCGGCGGTACGTCGGATATTGCGGTCATTTCCCTTGGCGGCACGGTTGTGAGCGCTTCCATTAAGATCGCGGGAGACGATTTCGACGAAGCGATCGTGCGTTATATGAGAAAGAAGCATAACCTGCTGATCGGCGAGCGCACCGCCGAGGACATCAAGATCAAGATCGGTTCGGCGTACAAGCGTCCGGAGCCGGATTACATGGATGTACGCGGACGCAACCTTGTGACAGGTCTGCCCAAGACGATTACTGTTTCTTCCGAAGAGACGGAAGAGGCGCTCAAGGAGTCCACAATGCAGATCGTAGAGGCGATTCACGGTGTTCTGGAGAAAACCCCGCCGGAGCTGGCTGCGGATATTGCAGACAGGGGAATCGTGCTGACCGGCGGCGGAAGCCTGCTGCGCGGTCTTGAGGAGCTGATCGTGGAGCATACCGGCATCAATACGATGACGGCGGAGGATCCGATGACAGCGGTTGCAGTCGGAACCGGAAAATATGTGGAGTTTCTGGGCGGCTACCGCGATTAAGGATTTCGGATGGACAAAATTCCGGACGGACAGGAGTTCATAAAAGCGATTGGATGCGGAAGGCTGCACAGCCGGAGGGCCAGCGCGCGCCTGCCATATTTTGCAAAGAGCCTGGCTTTTGGCAAAATACGGCATTGCGCCCGGCATATCCGGCAGACTGCGCCTTCCCTTTTTTATTCATGGATTTTTTGACGGGCTGTGCCTGCGGCGGGCTGTCGGGAAGAATGCGAGGGATATTTTGGAGCAGATAAAAGGATTTGTTTCCCATATCATTTACAGGAATGCAGGAAACGGATATACGGTATTTGTATTAAACGCCGGGGAAGAGGTAACGTGCGTCGGTACGTTTCAGTCGCTGGACGAGGGCGAGCTTTTGGAGCTGGACGGGGAATATACGGAGCATGCGGTGTACGGAAGCCAGTTTAAGGTTTCGGGCTTCCGCATCGCTTCCCCGGAGGACGCGGCGGGGATGGAGCGGTATCTTGGCTCGGGCGCGGTAAAGGGCGTCGGGGCGTCTCTGGCGGCGCGCATCGTAAAGCGCTTCGGGGCGGATACGTTCCGCATTATCGAAGAGGAGCCGGAGCGGCTGGCAGAGATCAAGGGCATCAGCGAACGCAAGGCGATGGACATCGCGGCGCAGATGGAGCAGAAGCACGATATGCGCGAGGCGATGATCTATCTGCAGAAATACGGGATTTCCAACACGCTGGCGGTGCGGATCTATGAAACCTACGGCAGCAGGCTTTACAGCGTATTGGAGGAAAATCCGTATCAGCTGGCAGACGACATCGACGGGGTAGGCTTCCGCAAGGCAGACGAGCTGGCGGCGCGCATCGGCATCCATACGGATTCGGATTTCCGCATCAGGAGCGGCATTTTGTATACGCTTCTGCAGGCGTCGGGAGAGGGGCACGTATATCTTCCGGGAAGCCTTCTGGTGCGCCGGGCGGCGGCTCTTTTGGGGCTGCCGGAGGAAGCGGTGGAGGATCAGCTCCCCAATCTTTCCATGGACAAAAAGCTGGTCATCAAAAAAAGCGGGGACGATACGCTCTGCTATGCCTCCTCCTATTATTACGCGGAGTTGTCCTGCGCCCGGATGCTTTCAGAGCTGAATCAGAGTATGGTTCCGGACGGGAAGCTTTTGCCGGGACAGGAGGATCAGATCTACCGCAGGATCGAAAAGATTCAGGAGCAGGAGGGGCTGATGCTGGACGGACTGCAGAAGCAGGCGGTATTGGAGAGCGTCAAAAACAGCATCCTCATCCTGACCGGCGGCCCGGGAACGGGAAAAACGACGACGATCAATACGATCATCCGGTATTTTGAGTCGGAGGGGCTGGATCTGTTTCTGGCAGCGCCTACGGGGCGCGCGGCAAAGCGCATGACGGAGGCGACGGGATATGAAGCGCGGACGATCCACCGGATGCTGGAGCTTTCCGGGGCGGTGCCGGAGGAAGGGCGGCGCGCCAGCTTTGAGCGCAATGAGGAAAATCCGCTGGAGGCAGACGTGATCATCGTGGATGAGATGTCGATGGTGGACATCCATCTGTTTAATTCCCTGCTCAAGGCGGTAAGCCCGGGAACGCGGCTGATCCTTGTGGGCGATGTGAACCAGCTTCCGAGCGTCGGCCCGGGACAGGTGCTTTCCGACCTGATCAAAAGTGAAGCCTTTCCGGTGGTAAGGCTTCAGAAGATCTTCCGGCAGGCGCAGGAGAGCGACATCGTGGTAAACGCCCACCGGATCAACCGGGGCGAACAGATCGCGCTGGGAAATAAGAGCCGGGATTTCTTTTTTCTGGAAAGAAGCAGCGTCCCGGTCATGTATAAGCATATGGTGCAGCTGATCTCCCAGATGCTGCCGCCCTATGTAAAGGCGCGCCCCTACGACATTCAGGTGCTGACGCCGATGCGTAAGGGAAGCCTTGGCGTGGAGACATTAAACGGCGTGCTGCAAAGCTGCCTGAATGCGCCGGACGCCTCCAAAAAAGAAGCCCATCTCGGGGATACGCTGTTTCGGGAGGGGGACAAGGTCATGCAGACAAAAAACAATTATCAGCTGGAATGGGAGATCGTAAGCCGCTACGGGATCCCGATTGATAAGGGAGTCGGTATTTTTAACGGCGACATGGGAGTGATAAAGGAAATCAACGAATATGCGCAGACGGTGCTCGTGGAATTTGAGGAACAGCGCCGCGTGACCTACAGCTTTTCCCAGATGGAGGAGGTGGAGCTGGCGTATGCCATCACGATCCACAAATCTCAGGGAAGCGAATATCCGGCGGTCATCATGCCGCTTCTGGGCGGGCCGCGGATGCTGTTTAACCGGAACCTTCTTTATACGGGCGTGACCCGGGCAAAGGACTGCGTGACGATTCTGGGCAGCCGGGAGGTGGTGGAGGAGATGATCGAAAATGAGAGCGAAACGAAGCGCTACACCAGTCTGGACGTCCGGATCAGGGAGATGAAAGGAGAGGCTTGCTCAGTTTAAAGGATTTGATCTTTCCAAGAAGATGCCCGGTCTGCGACAGGCCGGTAAAGCCGGCGGGCGCGCTGATCTGCGCAGGATGCGCAGGAAAGCTTTCGTATGTGTCGGAGCCCGTCTGCCTGCGGTGCGGCAAGCAGCTTTACGATGCAGGGCAGGAATACTGTTTTGACTGCGCCCATAAAAAGCACGAATATAAAAGGGGGATCTGCCTGTACCGTTATGAGAGCATCCGGGGCTGCGTCTACCGGTTTAAATACGGCGGCAGGCAGGAGTATGCAGATTTTCTCGGCTGGGATATGGCGCGGCGGCTGGGAAGGCAGATCCTTTTATGGAAGCCAGAGGCCCTTGTCCCCGTGCCGCTGCACCCTAAGCGGCTTGCAAAAAGGGGCTATAATCAGGCACAGCTGCTGGCGGAGCAGATGGGGAGGCTGCTGAAGATCCCCGTTGTGGACGACTGGATCATCCGGGAGAAAAACACCGCTGCGCTGAAGCTTCTGGACGGGCGGCAGCGCCAAAATAATTTGAAAAAAGCTTTTAAAATAGTGCGGGATGATGTAAAATTAAAGACGATTGTAATCATAGACGATATATACACGACCGGGAGCACGATAGATGAGATGACGCGGGAGTGCAGAGGGTGCGGGACAGAGCGGGTTTACTTTGCCGCGCTGTCTGTCGGCGACGGACAGGAGGTCAGATGATAAATCAGGAAAAGGTCCTCAGGATGACGAAAATGGCGTCCTATGAAGCAAAAACAGGGAAAAAAGACAAGGCGGCAGCGTCCTATTTCAGAAGCGATTATATCGGGATGCAGATGATCATTTCCCTTGTGACAGTCACAGCCGTTTTTCTGGCAGGGCTCGGGGCGTATGTGGTATTTCATTTTACGGAGTTCATGGAAAACATTTATTCCATGGATCTGGCGGGGACTGCGCGGCATATCCTGCTTTTGTACGCAGCAGTGGCGGGTGTCTATCTTGCCGTGACCTATGCAGTGTACGCGGTGCGCTATGCAAAGGCGAAAAAGCGCCTGAATCTGTATATAGAGTATCTGGACTGTCTGGAAGAGGGCGCCGACGATACGGAGAGGGGTTAAAGGATGACAGAACTGCTTGTGATCAGGGAATACATAAAAAATTATTACGCGAAATACGAGGAATATATCGTGCCGGTGCTGAAATTTATTTTGGGCGCGGTGCTGTTTATGACGATCAACAGCCGGATGGGGTACATGGAGAAGATTGACAATCTGGTGATCGTGCTGGTGGCGGCGCTTCTGTGCTCGTTTTTGCCGCTGGGGATGACGGTGTTTCTGTGCGCTGCGTTTTTGCTGATGCACACCTATGCGCTGTCCATAGAGTGCGTGGTCGTGCTGCTTCTGGCTTTTTTAGCGGTGGGCGCGCTCTACCTGCGCTTTTCGGCGGGAAACCATCTGTTCTTTCTGCTGACGCCCCTGCTGTTTGTCTGGAAGATCCCGTATGTGATGCCGATTGCGGCAGGGCTGTTTGGAACGCCGGTGTCGGCGGCAGCCGTAGCGGGCGGCGTGATCATCTATTATGTCCTGGCGTATATTTCCGGAAACGCGGGGGCGTTTGGCAGCGGCGGCGGGAGCGATTCCATGCTGCAGCGGTTTAACGATGTGGGAACAGGCGTGATCGGCAACAAGGAAATGCTGATCGTGGCGGTGGCGTTTGCGGCGACGGCGCTTTTGGTGTATGGGATCCGGCGCATGAGCATCAGCTATGCACGGGCGGTCGCGGTGCTCGTGGGAGCGCTGGCAGACATCGTGATCCTGCTTGTGGGGGATCTGATGTATGATGCGAATTTTTCAATCGCGGCGGTGATCCTGGGAAGCGCAGCGGGAGCCGTGATCGCGCTTGTGATCCAGTTTTTCCACTTTAATCTGGACTATGCGAGGACGGAAAAGGTACAGTTTGAAGACGACGAGTATTATTATTATGTGAAAGCGGTTCCCAAGATGACTGTGGCGGCTCCCGAGAAGCGGGTAAAGCGGATCACGACGCAGCGCGCAAACCAGAATGTGCGGCACAGCCACAACAAAGGGAAGAACAGAAAATAGCAGGCTGCAGGCGGTATGGCTGCAGCATCGGATGCGGCGGAGTAGGAAAAGATGGAACAGATCAAAGAGTTTGCGGACAGGTATCTGACGCAGGTACAATTTATCGGACCGATGGATATTGTGGAGATCATCCTCATTTCCCTGATGGTCTATTATGTGATGATCTTTATCAGGAACACGAGGGCATGGCTGCTTTTAAAGGGCGTGTTCGTGATCCTCGTTTTTCTGGTAATCGCAAGGATACTGAATATGGATACGATCCTCTGGATCGCCAAGACGGTGTTCCAGTTTGCGGCGATCGCCCTCATCATCGTCCTGCAGCCGGAGCTGAGAAAGGCGCTGGAACAGCTGGGGCAGAAGGATATTCTGCGGTCGGTGCTTCCGTTTGATACTTCAAAGACGGACGAAGAGGGACTGTTTTCGGACCGCACGATCCGCGAGATCGTCAAGGGCTGTACGGAGATGTCCAAGGTCAAGACGGGAGCGCTGATCGTGGTCGGACAGAAAGATCCGCTTTCGGAATATGAGCGGACGGGGATCGAAGTGGACGGCATCGTGACGAGCCAGCTGCTGATCAACATTTTTGAAAAAAATACGCCCCTCCATGACGGTGCGATCGTTGTCAAGGGGGACCGCGTGACCTACGCGACCTGTTATCTGCCGCTGTCGGACAATATGCGGCTGAGCAAGGATCTGGGGACGCGGCACCGCGCCGGAGTCGGGATTTCGGAGGTTTCGGATTCCATGACGGTTATCGTTTCGGAAGAAAACGGCAAGATCAGCGTGGCTTACAAGGGAAGCTTAAGCAGGGGCTTAAGTCCGCAGGAGCTGGAAGAAAAGCTGAAATCCATCCAGAACAAGACGACGGAGGATAAGGAGCATAAGCGCTGGAAGGGGTGGTTCCGCAATGAAAAAAATGAAAGATAGGCTGATGCACAATCTGGGCTTAAAGGTTATGGCGCTGCTGTTTTCGGTTGTGCTCTGGATGGTTGCGGTAGACATCAACGATCCGGTCAGCGACAAATATATCAACAATGTCCCGGTGCAGCTTGTCAATACCGGCACGCTTGTTTCACAGGATAAGACATATAAGGTTTTGAACAATACGGACACGGTGAGGGTGATCGTGCGCGCGCCCAAGTCGGTGCTTTCAGAGATCGACAGCCAGAGCGTTTCCGCAAAGGCGGATCTGTCCCAGATCACGGAGGATAATCAGGTTCCGATCGTGGCGTCGTTAAACAGCAATCTGGATGTGGAACGGCTGCGGACGGATAAGGAGTATGTGGAGCTTCAGGTAGAGAACAAAAAGACGAGACAGCTTGCGATCGAGGTGGAAAAGACCGGGAAGCTGCCGGAGGGCTATGTGACCGGAAAGGTGGACACGGAGACGAACACGATGAGTATTACCGGCCCGGAATCCTCGGTGGATCTGGTGGAGCGGGCTGCGGTAGAGGTTTCGCTGGATAATGTGACGTCGAATGTGGAAATCGAGGCGACGATCCGGCTTCTGGATGCAGAAGGAAACGAGGTGACAAGCTCCGACATCAGAAAGAGCATCGAGAGCGTGAAGGTGACCGTTCCCGTTCTGGAAACGAAGAAGGTTGCCATAAAGGCAGGCAGCACCGGGACGCCCAGCGACGGCTATTCGCTGACGGGAAATGTGACGGCGGATCCGGGCGTGATCACGGTAGCGGGAAGGAACGCTGTCCTTGAAAAATTAAACGACATCGAGATCCCGGAGACAGAGCTGGATGTGACCGGGGCGGCAGAAACGGTTACAAAAACGATAGACATCCGGGATTATCTGCCTGCGGGCGTATCCCTGGCGGACGGCAGCTTTGACGGGACGGTAACGCTGACGGCGGAAATCGCAGCCATTAAAAGAAAAACCATACCGGTAGAAGCGGCGGGCGTCCAGCTTTTGAACGTGCCGGAGGGCTGGGCTGCAGAAGCGGCGGAAGGCCAGAAGCTGCAGCTGGTGATCCGGGGGCTTCAGGAGAACCTGAATACGGTGGATGCAGTTTCCGTCACACCCCATGCAGATTTGTCGGAGCTGGCGGATGCAGACGGGAATCTGACCGCCGGGGAACATGAGGTAACGGTAAAATTCATTTTGCCGGGAACGGTGCAGCAGTCGGATACAGTAAGGATGAAGGTGCGGCTGACCCACATCGCAGCGGCTTCGGCGGATGCAGAGGCAGCAGGACAGCCGTCCGGACAGAAGGAAGCATCCACGCAGCAGACGGGGCAGGATCAGCAGCAGGGAGAGAATGCGCCGCACGCACAGTGACCGGCAGAGGACAGAAAACCACAGGAGGGATCAGGAGATGGCAAGAATGTTTGGAACCGACGGAGTCAGGGGAGTGGCAAATGAAGAGCTGACGCCGCTTCTGGCAATGCAGCTGGGGCAGGCGGGCGCTTTCGTGCTGACAAGGGAGAATAAGCACAAGCCGACGATCATGGTAGGCTGTGACACCCGCATTTCGGGAGATATGCTGGCAAACGCGCTCATGGCGGGTATTTGCAGCGTGGGAGCGAACGCGGTCTATGTGGGCGTGATCCCGACCCCTGCCATCGCATACCTCACAAAAAAGTATAAGGTGGAGGCGGGCGTTGTGATCTCCGCTTCCCACAACCCGATGGAATTTAACGGGATCAAGTTTTTTGACGGAAACGGCTACAAGCTTCCGGACGCCCTCGAGGACGAGATCGAGGCGTTGATCCGGAATGGGATGCAGGGCGTTGAATTTCCGAGCGGGTCGGGCGTAGGAAGGATCAAATACCGCAGGGATGCGCGGGAAGAGTACATCAACCATGCGGTGCGCGCCGTGCCCGTGGATTTAAGCAGCTTAAAGATCGTGGTGGACTGCGCGGAGGGCGCGTCCAACTACACCTCCGTGGAGGCGCTCCGGCAGCTGGGCGCGCATGTGGTTCCCATCCACAATATGCCGGACGGCACGAACATCAACGCAAACTGCGGTTCTACCCATATGGAGGAGCTGCAGGCGCGGGTCGTTTTTGAGAAGGCAAACGTAGGCCTGGCGTTCGACGGGGACGCGGACCGGCTTCTGGCGGTGGATGAGCTTGGCAATGTGGTGGACGGCGATCAGATCATGGCGATCGTGGGCGCGCACCTGCGCAACATGGGAAAGCTGAAGCAGAATACGCTGGTTGTCACGGTGATGAGCAATCTGGGGCTGTTTTTGTTCGGCGACCGGGAAAAGATCCACGTCGAAAAGACGAAGGTGGGCGACCGTTATGTGCTGGAACGGATGCGGGAGATCGGCGCAAATCTTGGCGGGGAACAGTCGGGCCATATTATTTTTCTGGATGAAAATACGACCGGGGACGGGCTTTTGTCCGCGCTGCATCTGCTGGAGGTAATGGTCGTGACCGGCAAGCCGCTGTCTGAGCTGTCCAAAGTGATGACGGTGATGCCGCAGGCGCTCGTAAATGTCAAAGTTCCGAACCACAGAAAAGAACATTTCATGGAATATCCGGAGATCGCTGAGGCGATCCGGGAGCTGGAACGGGAGTTTGCGGGCGAGGGACGGGTGCTGATCCGTCCGTCGGGCACGGAGCCGAAGGTGCGCGTCATGATCGAGGGAAAGGACAAGGAAAAGATCGATGCGGAGGCGCAGCGCATTGCGGATCTGATCCAGCAGCTCATGCTGTAAGCAGACAAACACTTGCCATATTTTTGGCACAATGATATGATAAGGATATAAAATGCAGTGGGATTTTAAAACCGTCCGCTGCAAAAACCCCGTGTCGGGAGGAAAGGGGAGCATAGAGATGGTACGCCAGAAGGTAGTTATCAAGAACCCTACAGGGCTTCATTTAAGGCCCGCAGGGATTTTATGTAAGGAAGCGATGCAGTACAAGTCGCTGATCACATTCACATTCCGTGAGAATACCGCGAATGCGAAGAGCGTGCTGAGCGTGCTCGGGGCATGTGTGAAATGCGGAGACGAGATCGAGCTGGTATGTGACGGGTCGGATGAGCAGGAAGCTCTGGATTCGCTTGTGAAGGCAATCGAGAGCGGGCTTGGAGAGTAAGTCCGGCGGATAAAAAAGTGACCGCGAAGGGTGTGCGCAGGGCGCACGCCCTTTTTTATTCGATAGGAAAGATTCGACGGGAAAGGTTTGGAAGCATGATGAATTATCGGAAATACCGCGGCAGCCCTGTTGTGGATTATCCGGAACGGGAATGGCCCGGAAAGCAGATCAAAAAGGCGCCGGTCTGGTGCAGCGTGGATCTGCGCGACGGGAATCAGGCGCTGACCGATCCGATGACGGTGGAAGAAAAGCTGGAAATGTTTCAGTATCTGGTAAAGCTGGGATTTCGGGAAATCGAAGTGGGCTTTCCTGCGGCGAGCCAGATAGAATTTGATTTTCTGCGCCGCCTGATCCGGGAGGAGCTGATCCCCGACGGCGTATACGTGCAGGTGCTGAGCCAGTGCCGGGAGGAACAGATCGAGCGGACGTTTGAGGCGCTGGAAGGATGCAGGCAGGCGATCGTCCACATTTATAATTCCACGTCTGCGCTGCAGCGGGATGTGGTATTTCACATGGACAGGGCAGAGATCATAAAGATCGCGGAGGACGGCACGGGGCTTGTGCGGAAATACGCGGACGCGTTTCCGGGCAGGATCATACTGGAATATTCGCCGGAAAGCTTTACCGGGACGGAGCTGGATTTCGCGCTGGAGATCTGCACGGCGGTGCAGAGGACGTGGGGCGCGTCAAAGGAGGATCCGGTGATCTTAAACCTGCCGTCTACGGTGGAGTGCAGCACGCCCAACGTATATGCGGATCAGATCGAATGGATGAACCGGCATTTTGAGGATCGGGAGAGCATTATCTTAAGCATCCATCCGCACAACGACAGGGGAACCGGGGTCGGAAGCGCGGAGCTTGCCCTTTTGGCAGGGGCGGAGCGCGTGGAGGGCACGCTGTTTGGAAACGGCGAGCGCACGGGAAACGTGGATCTTTTGAATATTGCCTACAATATGTTTTCACAGGGGATTGACCCAGAGTTGGAGCTGGGGCATATCAATGACATCATCAGCATGTATGAAAAATGCTGCAAAATGCCTGTGCACCCCAGACACCCCTATGCGGGAAAGCTGGTTTTTACCGCCTTTTCAGGCTCCCATCAGGACGCGATCAACAAAGGGCTCCATGCGATGAAGGAGCGCAAAAGTAAGGTGTGGCAGGTTCCCTATCTGCCGATCGACCCGGCGGACATCGGGCGGGAGTACGAGCCGATCGTGCGGATCAATTCCCAGTCCGGCAAGGGCGGCGTGGCGTTTATTATGGAGACGTATTTTGGCTTTAAGCTGCCGAAGGCGATGCACCGGGAGTTTGCGGACGTGATCCAGAAGCTTTCGGAAAAGCAGGGAGAGGTCGCACCGCAGGAGATCATGGAACATTTCCGGAGGGAATATCTGGATCAGAAACGCCCGCTGCATTTTCTGCGTCTTAAGGTGGAGGATCTGGGAGAGGATACCGCAGGGGAATTTGACACGAAGGTAACCGTGGCGTATGCGATGGCGGGGACGCCGGGAGAATTTGCGGCGGTCGGAAACGGCCCGATCGACGCGGTAAAACGCGGGCTGCGCGAGCAGTTTCATATCAATATCCGCGTCCTCGATTATGAGGAGCATGCGCTGCAGAACGGTTCCAATGCGGAAGCGGCGGCATATATCCATGTGATGGATGCGGAGAGCGGCAGGGTGACCTACGGCGCGGGCGTGAGCTCGAATATTACGCGGGCGTCGGTGCGGGCGATGTTTTCGGCGGTAAACCGTCTGGAGCTTGTCCGGGGCGCATAATGCAAAAATAACAGGAATGGAGGATATGGACATGGAAAAACCGGCGATAGCGGGAGGAAAGCCCGTGCGCGATACAAAAATTTATTATGGACATCAATATCTGGACGAGGCGGATTATCAGGCGGTGCTGGATGTTTTAAAAAGCGATTATCTGACGTGCGGCCCCAAAATCGACGAGCTGGAAGCGCGGCTGTGTCAGATAACGGGCGCAAAATATGCGGTGGCGGTCAGCAACGGCACGGCGGCGCTGCATGTGGCGTGCATGGCGGCGGGCGTCGGGGAAGGCGACGAGGTAATCACAACGCCGATCACCTTTGCGGCGTCGGCAAACTGCGCGCTCTACTGCGGGGCGAAGCCCGTGTTTGCGGACATTGATGAAAAAACATGGAATATCGACCCGGAAAGCGTGCGCGCCCATGTGACGGAGCGCACAAAAGCGGTGGTAGCGGTGGATTTTACGGGACAGTCTACAAAGCTTGACGAATTAAAGGAGATCTGCCGGGAGCACAACCTCGTGCTGATCACGGACGGCGCGCACTCCATCGGCACAAAATATAAGGGACAGCCGACAGGCTCGATCGCGGATATGACGACGTTCAGCTTCCATCCGGTAAAAACTGTGACCGCGGGCGAGGGCGGCGCGATCATGACAAACGACCCGGAGCTGTACCGCAGGCTTGTTTTATACAAAGCGCACGGCATCACGAGGGACGCAGCGCAGATGAGCAGGGAGCCGGAAGGCCCCTGGTATTATGAGCAGGTAGACCTTGGGTATAATTATCGGATGACGGACATCCAGGCGGGGCTTTTGCTGAGCCAGCTGGACAAGCTGGAGGCTTTTTCGGAAAGAAGAAAGCAGATCGTTGCCCGTTATAATGAAGCCTTTTCCGGGCTGGGGCAGGTAACGGTGCAGGAGGAGATCCCGGAATCCGACACGACCCGGCATTTATATGTGCTGCGGCTGAATACGGAGAAGCTTTCCATTAACAGGCGGGAATTTTTTGACGCGATGGGCGCGGAAAATATCGTGTGCAACGTGCATTATATCCCGGTTTACTATTTCCCCTATTATCAGAAGCTGGGATACAAAAAGGGAATCTGCCCGAAGGCAGAGGCGCTGTATGAGGAGATCCTGACGCTGCCGCTGCATTACGGCATGACCGATCAGGATGTGGAGGATGTGATCTGCGCTGTGGAAAAGATCGCCTCCTATTATGCGAAGTGAGGATAACAGACATGGATGAACGGGCGTATCAGACTCCCTATTTTGTGATCGACGAGGCAGAGCTGTCCCGGTATTTTCAGATGCTGACAGATTCCCTTTCGGAAAGCTGGGGCAATTTCCGGGTCGGATATTCGTTTAAGACCAATTCCCTGCCGTGGCTCGTCACATTTTTAAAGAAAAAAGGCGTGATGGCGGAGGTCGTTTCGGACGACGAATACGCCCTTGCCGGAAAGCTGGGCTTTGAAGATTCGCAGATCGTGTACAACGGCCCGGTCAAAAAGCGGGATTCTTTTGAAAAGGTACTGCTTGCGGGCGGTATTTTAAATATGGACGGACGGCGGGAGTTAGACTGGCTTGAGGAGCTTGCGGCAAAGCATCCGGACAGGCGTTTTAAGGTCGGGATCCGCGTGAATTTTGATCTGGAAAAGCTCTGCCCCGGCGAGACGACGATGGGCGAGGCGGGCGGACGCTTCGGCTTTGGCTATGAAAACGGCGTGTTTGCACAGGTGGTAGAGCGCGTGCGCAGCATCGGGAATGCAGACATCGCAGGGCTGCATCTGCATTCCAGCAGCAAATCCCGCAGCGTAAAGATCTTTGAGTCGATTGCGGAAATGGCGTGCCGCTTAAAACGGGAATTTGGGTTCGAGCTGTCCTATGTGGATCTGGGGGGCGGCTACTGCGGCGGCTTAAAGGGCAGGCCGGAATATCCCGATTATTTCCCGGCGACGGCAAGGATTTTGCGGACGGAATTTTCGCCGGAAAAGACATGCCTGATCGTGGAACCGGGCATTTCCCTGCTTTCCAGCTCGACGACCTTTGTGACGGGCGTGGTGGATGTGCGCGACATCGGCTCGGAGCGGTATCTGATCACGGACGGAAGCCGTTTCAACATCGATCCGACGATGATCAAAAAAAGCCACCTGTTCCATCTGGAGCTTTCCGGGAATGAGGAGCGCAGGAGGCTGGCGCACCAGTGCGTATCGGGCTTTTCGTGCATGGAGGTGGACCGGATTTTTGAATATGAGGACGGCGTAGAGTTAAAAGAGGGCGACCGGATCATCTATGAAAATGTGGGCGGCTATACGATGAGCCTGAATCCGCTGTTTATCCAGTATTTTCCGGATGTGTATGTGCGCCGGGACGGAAAGCTTAAGCTTGTGCGGCGCAGATGGACGCCGGAGCAGTACGTGCAGAACAGCATGCTGTTCGGGGAGGAAGAGGACACATGAATATCCTGATTTTGAGCTGCGGGACGCGGAATAAGCTGGTGCGCTTTTTTAAGGAGACGTTCCATGCAAGGGGCGGGCGCGTGGTCGTGACGGACTGCAGCCCGTGGGCGCCGGCGCTGTATGAGGCGGACGCGTTTTATATCGTGCCGTCCATGCGGGAGGCAGGCTATTTAGACGAGATCGGGCGGATCTGCCGCAAAGAAAAGATCGACGCGCTGCTGCCGCTGTTTGAGGACGAGCTGGATCTTCTGGCGCAGAACCGGGAGCGGTTTGAAGCGCAGGGGATCCGGGCGATCGTTTCGGATGCGGAAAGCGTGGCGCTGTGCCGCGATAAATACCGCTTTTTTAAGCATCTGGAAAAAAACGGCATTCCGGCGATGTTTACCTGTGATTCTTTAGAAGCCTTTGACCGGGCGCGGGCAGAGGGGAAAATTGATTTCCCGGTGTTTATAAAGCCCGTGCGGGGCTGCGGAAGCGTTGGCATCAGCCGTGTGGACTGCCGGGAGCTTTTGGAGGTTTTGCGCCGTTACAGCGGCGAGGAGCTTTTGATCCAGCAGTATGCGGACGGCGAAGAATTTGGCGCAGACGTGTATGTGGATCTGCTTTCCGGTCAGATGACGTCTGTTTTTGTGAAAAAAAAGGTGCGGATGCGCGCGGGAGAAACGGAAAAGTCGGTTTCCGTAAAAGACGGGGCGCTGTTTGAGCTGATCGGGCGCACCGTTTCGACCTTAAAGCTTGCCGGCCCCATCGACATGGATATTTTTAAAGTGGACGGCAGATATTATATTTCGGAGATCAATCCGCGGTTCGGCGGAGGCTATCCCCATGCGTGGCACGCGGGCGTGAGATTTCCGGAGCTGATCGCCCAAAACCTTTCGGGGCAGGAAACGGAGAGAAAGATCGGGGCGTATGAAGAAGGGCTTTGCATGATGAAATTTTCAGATGAGATCGTGCGCAGGGTGTGAAGCCGGGAAAAGCGACGCATAAAATCCCACCGTTTACAGATACTGTTTCCAGAAATGGAAAGTATAGCAGACGGAGGGATTTTTTGTATGAAAGCAACGGGAATTGTGAGAAGAATAGATGACCTCGGCAGGATCGTGATCCCGAAGGAGATCCGGCGCACGCTGCGCATCCGGGAGGCGGATCCGCTGGAAATTTTTACCGACCGGGAGGGCGAGATCATTTTAAAAAAATATTCGCCCATCGGGGAAATGAGCACCTTTGCAAAGCAGTATGCCGAAAGTCTGGCGCAGGTATCGGGCTGTACGGCGCTGATTGCAGACCGCGACCAGATCATCGCGGCGGCGGGCAAAGGCAAAGGTCTGGCGGGAAAGGCGCTGGGCAGGGAGATGGAGGAGCTTTTGGAAAGGCGCGAGATCCTTATGGCGTGCCGGGGAGAGAAGGGCTTCGTGGAACCGGCAGCAGAGGGAGCGGAAGGATGCCGGGCGGAAGCCGTGTGCCCCATCATCTGCGAAGGCGATGTGATCGGCGCGGTAATCCTTTTGGAAAACGATAAAAAAACGGGAATGGGAGAGGTGGAGCGCAAGCTGATCCAGTCTGCGGCGGGATTTTTGGGGAGGCAGATGGAGCAGTAAAAGCGCCGGAAACGGTCTGTCAGATAAAAAAACAGCGTTATGGGGCAGGAAAAAGCTTCCGCCTTATAACGCTGTTTTTCTTTTTGAGAAAAGTCCGTCCTATAAAAATGGTTATTTTACAAGCGCTTCCGCCCGTTTAATGGCAGCGTCAATGTTTTCGCAGATATTTTCTGCGCCGATCTTCCGGGTAAATCCGGCTTTTTCCATTACCTTCATGGGCTGCTGGTTGACGTGGGAAAGGATGATGATAATTCCTTTCTGCGCGCATCTGCCGTACAGCTCGGTCATGGCGTTTAAGGCGGTGCTGTCCAGCGCGGGAACGCTTCTCATGCGCAGGATCAGGCATTTTGCATGGTCTTTTACGGCAATCTGTCCGATGATGCCTGCCGCGCCGAAAAATAAAGGCCCGCTGATCTCATATACATTGATGGAGGGCGGGAGCGTCCGCAATTTTTCCTGCTCCGCCTCTTCTTCATCTGCGGCATATTTCCAGCTGCGCACCTCCGTGACGTCGCTCATGCGCTTCATGAAAAGGAGCACCGCCACGAGGATGCCGATTTCGATCGCTACGACAAGGTCGAATACGATCGTCAGAAAAAACGTCAGGACGAGCACGGCAATATCGCTCTTGGGAGCCGTTTTTACCAGATCCGCAAAGGTGCGCCACTGGCACATATTGTAGGCGACCATAAAGAGGATTGCGGCGATGGCGGGCATGGGGATCATGGCGGCATAAGGCATGAACACGACCAGAATCAGGACGAGCACGAGCGCGTGCACCATACCGGCAACGGGCGTCCTGCCGCCGTTTTTGACGTTGGCGGCGGTGCGGGCGATGGCTCCGGTGGCGGGGATGCCGCCGAACAGGGCGGAGGCGATGTTTCCGGCGCCCTGAGCCGCCAGCTCCATATTGGAGCGGTGTCTGCCGTTGATCATGCCGTCTGCCACGACGCAGGAAAGCAGGGATTCGATCGCCGCCAAAACCGCGATCGTGAACGCATCCGGCAGGGCAAGGCGGATCGTTTCAAAGCTCATCTGCGGAAGATGGAAGGACGGAAGGCTGTTGCTGATCGTGTAAAGATCGCCGATCGTGTTGACCCTGAGCGGAAGGAATTTTACCATCAGGATCCCGGCGATGACTGCGATGAGGGAGCCGGGGATTTTTTCGGAGATCCGGGGCATCAGGATCAGGATCGCAAGACAGATAAAGCCGACGATCAGGGCGTCGATATTAACGGTAGAAAAGCCGGCGATGAAAGCCTGAAGCTTTTCCATCGTTTCAATGGCGGGCATTCCGTCCGGATAGGAAACGCCGAAAAAGTCTTTGAGCTGGCCGATCACGATCGTCACGGCAATGCCGGAGGTAAAGCCGGTCGTGATGGTAAACGGGATAAATTTTAAAAGCGCGCCGAAGCGGCAAAGCCCCATGATGATCAGGATGATTCCGGCGAGTATGGTGGCTGCCGCAAGCCCGTCCATGCCGCTGCGGGCAACGATCCCGGCGACGATGGTTGCAAAAGCGGCGGTAGGGCCTGCGATCTGCACCTGACTGCCGCCCAGCAGCGAAATAATGAAGCCCGCCACGATGGCGGTATAGATGCCCTGCTCCGGGCCGACGCCCGACGCAAGCGCAAGGGCGATGGACAAAGGCAGGGCGATGATCGCGACGACGACGCCTGCGGTCAGATCTTTGAAAAATTGCTGCTTTGAGTAGTTTTTTAATGTTGTAAACAACATTGGATACATTTTTTCCATAACATTCTCTCCCCTCTGGCTGACAAAATGTGACAGCACATCTTCCTATTATAATGGCATCCGTGAGGAAGTCCAGATAAAATACAGAAAAAAATTGTACTTTTTAAAGTACGCCGAAAACTTGCGGGTCCGGCAGGCGCGGTGGTATGATGGAAAAAGACAAAGCGCGCCGGACGAGGGCGCGGTGGGAGGAAAAAAGCTATGCTCACATTCAGAAATATTGAATTGGAAGAGATCAACCGCAGCTTGTTCGGGCATTTTATCCGGCGTCAGGAGGTTGTAAAATGCTGGCGGCACGAAAAGGGAGAATGGGTAATACGGGATGATCCGTTTACCGACGACTGGTCGGAGGAGGATTACGCCGTTTTGATCGGATGCCTGAAAAATACGGTCAAAACGGGCGGTTTTGTATACGGAGCGTTTCGGGACGGGGAGCTGAAAGGCTTCGTATCCGTCGAGCCGGGGCTGTTCGGCGGGGAACAAGGGTATATCGACCTGTCCAGCATCCACGTTTCGGAGGAGATACGGGGGAGCGGTATCGGCAGGACGCTGTTTGAGGCGGCGAAGGGCTGGGCAAAAAAACAGGGCGCGCGCAAGCTGTACATATCGGCGCATTCCGCTGTGGAAAGTCAGGCATTTTATAAAAAAATGGGCTGCAGGGAAGCGGAGCTGTACCATCAGGGACATGTGGAGGCAGAGCCGTATGACTGCCAGCTGGAATGCCCGGTGGAGTAATTTGCCGCCGTTTGCCGCATTCAGGCGCTGTTTTTTGGGGGGAAATGCCGCATGCAACCTGCAGTTGACAGATTGAAAGCCCCGAATGGTAGAAGGAAACCGGGATTTTGTATAAGCTATGAGTACCCCGCAAGGCAAGGGGGCAAAAAAACGATCCCTCATTTGTGCAGGGGATCAAGAGGGAGGCAGAGCATATGATATTGGCGGATAAGATCATCGATCTGAGAAAGAAAAACGGCTGGTCGCAGGAGGAGCTTGCGGCGCAGCTTGGCGTATCGAGGCAGGCGGTGTCAAAATGGGAGAGCACGTCGTCGATCCCTGATCTGGATAAGATTATTAAGCTAAGCGAGATTTTTGGGGTGAGCACGGATTATCTGCTCCGGGATTCCATGGGAAAGGCAGAGCCGGAGGAGGATGCGGCTGAAGAAGCCGGACAGGGGGCACGCACGGTATGTCTGGAAGAGGCAAATCATTATATGGAAGCGGTGCGCGAGGGAGCCGGGATCATTGCGGCAGGCGTTTCTTTGTGCATCCTGTCCCCTGTCGTCCTGATACTGCTGATGGGACTGACAGAGGCGGGAGGATTTGCGCTTTCTGAAAGCGCAGCTGTGGCGGCGGGAGTCAGCATCCTTCTTTTAATGGTGTCGTGCGCGGTGGCGCTGTTTGTGGTCTGGGGAAAAAAGCTGGAAGCATGGGAATATCTGGAAGCAGAGCCGATCGAGCTTTCTTACGGCGTAAAAGGGGCGGTAGAAAAGAAAAAAACAGAATATGCGCCGACGCATTCCATTATGCTGGCAGTCGGCGTCCCTCTGTGCATTGTGAGCGCCGTGCCGATCTTCATGGGAGCCGCGCTGGACGATTGGACGGCAGCCATGGCAGGCGTCTGCGTGTGCCTGTGTCTGGTGGCGGCAGGGACGTTTCTGCTTGTGAAAACGGGACTGGTCTATCAATCGTTTCAAAAGCTTCTGGAAGAAGGGGAATACAGCCGGAAGGAAAAACGGCACAAAAAACGGGATGATGTCGTGGCAGGGATTTACTGGTGCTGCGTGACGGCGGCATATCTGGGATGGAGCTTTTATACGATGGACTGGGGGCGGACGTGGATCGTCTGGCCCTGCGCGGGAGTGCTGTACGGGGCGGTGTGTGGGATCGCGTCGCTGGCAGGCGGGAAGTAAAGCCCTGCGGCAGCGCCCGCCACGGGTCTTCGTCCGGCTCTGGGCAGTCTGCGCCCGCCATGGGGACTTCGTCCGCCTCCGGTCTCGCTCACAGAGAATTTGGATCAAACAGCGCGGCAGCGTCCGCGGCGCATTCTGTCCGGTCAAACTCGCCCGGCACATATGCCGGGCTCAGACAAGTCCCGGACAGAATGCCGGACGCTGCCGGAATTGTTGGCGATAAAAGCGTCCCTGCGCCGGTTGACAAACCTCTCCGGATTGTATAAAATTGAATACAATCAGTGTATACAAGATTAACAATTTAACCGCAGCGGTTGAATGATGATTGCAGAGGAGAGATTTTATGGACTCTTTACACATAAAGGCATATGCCAAGATCAACCTTGGACTGGACGTGCTTCGGCGCAGGCCGGATGGCTATCATGAGGTAAAAATGATCATGCAGACCGTGGGCATCCACGACGATCTGGAATTTCAGAGGCTTTCGGAGGACAGGATCGTGATTTCGGTCGATCAGAAGGAGCTTCCGGCAGACGAGAGCAACCTGATCTGGAAGGCGGCAAAGCGCATGAAGGAGGAGTACGGGATTGCGGAAGGGATTTCTGTGAAGCTGACAAAGCGCATCCCGATCGCGGCAGGCATGGCGGGCGGAAGCGCGGATGCGGCGGCAACAATCCATGCGGTGGACGCCCTGTTCGGGCTGGGGCTTACGCTGGAACAAAAGCAGGCGTTCGGCGTGAAGCTGGGCGCGGACATCCCCTATTGCCTGATGGGCGGGACGGCGCTTTCGGAAGGCATCGGCGAGATCCTGACGGCGCTGCCGGACGTGCCGCAGGCAGAGCTTGTGATCGCAAAGCCCGATCTGGACGTTTCCACCAAATTTGTTTATGAAAATCTGCATGCCGACCGGCTGGAAGCGCATCCTGATATTGACGGGATGGCAGAGAGCATCCGCCGGGGCGATTTAGGCGGGGTGACGGCGCGCATGGGAAATGTGCTGGAAACGGTAACGTGCCGCAGCTATCCTGTGATTGAGCGGATGAAGGATATTTTAAAGGAAAACGGCGCGGAAAACGCGCTGATGAGCGGGAGCGGGCCGACCGTATTCGGCGTTTTTTCCGACCGGGAAAAGGCGGAGCAGGCGCGCCGGGCGATGGAAGAAAGCGGGCTTGCGCGCCAGCTGTTTTTGACGGGCTTTGTGAAAGGCAGGGGATGACGGGATGAACGAATTTGAAAAAGAAAACGACGAATATCTTCCCCTGCGGGACGTGGTTTTTAATACGCTGCGCAGAAGCATCCTGACGGGGGAGCTAAAGCCGGGCGAACGCCTGATGGAAATTCATCTGGCGGATAAGCTGGGAGTTTCGCGCACACCGATCCGGGAAGCGATCCGCAAGCTGGAGCTGGAAGGGCTTGTGACGATGATCCCGCGCCGCGGGGCAGAGGTCGCCCAGATCACAGAGAAGCATCTGCGGGACGTGCTGGAGGTGCGCCGGGCGCTGGACGCGCTGGCGGTGGAGCTTGCGTGCGAGCGGATTACGGCAGAGGAGCTGGAAAGCTTAAAGGAAGCCTGCGCCAATTTTGCAAAAGAGACAAAGCAGGGCAACGCGAACCGGCTTGCAAGGGCGGATGTGGCGTTTCACGACATCATTTTAAATGCCAGCGGAAACGAGCGTCTGGTTCAGATGATCAGCAAGCTCTCCCAGCAGATGTACCGCTACCGTCTGGAATATGTAAAGGACGAGACGAGCTATGAGCGCCTGATCGCAGAGCATGAGGCGATCTACGAGGCAATCTGCAGCAGGGACGGGCGCGCGGGCGCGGAGGCGATCAAGAATCACATTGACAATCAGGAAAAAGCGGTGATCCGCAGGATCACGAAAAAAGAAATAGAATGAATATCCGGCGTGCGGGTGGGTATGCTCTTTGACAGAACCGATAGAAAGGAAGAAAAGGGCATGAAGAAAGATCCGCGCGCCGGTATTTTATTTTTGACAATTATGATGTTATGGGGGATAATGTATCCACAGTATGCGCTGACAGAGGACATGTACGAGACGGCAAAGCAGGGACAGCCTGTTTTAAAGGACAGCGCTTCCGATTATAAACAGATCCTCGGGGCAAAAGCGGGAGAGGTGGAAATCCGGTTTGCGCTGCTGGATCAAATAGAAGAATGGTTTGGGGAAAAATGGTAATGAAGACAGTGGAAGATAAGGAATTGCTGGAAATGCCGATTGGCGTTTTTGATTCCGGCATGGGCGGTCTGACCGTGATGCGGGAGATCATGAGGCAGATCCCGAATGAAAGGATCATCTATTTTGGAGATACGGCGCGGGTTCCCTACGGGAGCAAATCGAGGGAGACTGTAACGCGCTATTCCAGACAGATCGTGCGCTTTTTGCAGACGCAGAAGGTAAAGGCGATCGTGGTCGCGTGCAATACGGCGAGCGCATATGCGCTGGACGATCTGGAAAAAGAAATCGACATTCCGATCATCGGCGTGGTGCGTCCCGGCGCCAAAACGGCGGCTGAGGCAACGCGCAACGGTCAGATCGGCGTCATCGCGACGGCGGGAACGATCGGAAGCGGCATTTATACGACATACATACGGCAGCTTAAGCCCGACGTACAGGTGACGGGAAAGGCGTGCCCGCTGTTCGTACCGCTGGTGGAGGAAGGCTTATGGCAGGATCCGGTGACGGACGAGATCGCGATGCGCTATTTGAGCGAGCTGATCGACACGGGCATCGACACGCTGATTTTGGGCTGTACCCATTACCCGCTGATCCGTTCCACGATCGCAAAGGTGGTGGGCGACCATGTGAAGCTTGTCAATCCCGCCTATGAGACGGCGCGGGAGCTAAAGGGGCTTTTGATGGAAAAGGGGCTGTTCAATCCGGTTCCGCCGGCGCTTGGGTCGAATAAATACCGTTTTTTTGTGAGCGACGGGGCGGAGCAGTTCGTGCATTTTGCAAATTCCATCATCAAGTACGGGATTTTGAGTGCAAAAGTGGTAAATATTGAAGAATATTAGAAATTGAGGACGGATTATGACAAAAGATGTGATGATCTCCATCCGGGGGCTGCAGTTTATGGAAGGAGAGGACGGGGATAATATCGAAACCGTCCAGCAGGGCGAATATTACGAGAGAAACGGCGCGCGCTACCTTTTGTATGACGAATATATGGAAGGCTTCCCGGAGCCCGTGAAAAATATGCTGCGCATCCGGGACGGGGAGATGACGCTGACAAAGCGCGGCATTTTGAACGTGCAGATGAATTTTGAGGCGGGCAAAAAGACGCTGGCGCGCTATCAGACGCCCTATGGCGTGATCATGATCGGGCTGGATACAAGCCGGGTGGTCTGCATGGAAGAGGAAAACTGCATGATCGCCGAGGTGGACTATACGCTTGAGGCGAACTATCAGTATGTGGCGGACTGCCGGATCCGGGTGCGGGCGACGGCAAGGGGGTGATTGGTGTCCGGAAGAGGCGCTGTGCAGTCAGCGGTCTGGGACCGGCTCTGTGCCAGACTCCAATCTCGCTTACGGAGAATTTGAAGCAGGCGGCACGGCTTGTCCGGGACGCATTCCGTCCGGTCAAACTCGCCCGGCACAGTTATGCCGGGCTCAAACAAGTCCCGGACAGAATGCCGGACAAGCCTGTGCCGCCTGCAAATTCTCCTTCGCTCGCCAGTCGTCTGACACAGAGCCGGTTCCAGACCGCTGACTGCACAGCGCCGCTTCCGGACGGAAGAACCGAGGCATCACTCCAAAAACAGATTGACATTCCACATGATAAGACATACAATTATTGCACATGCAATAATTGTATCAGAATTTCGGGGGAATGGACAATGCTCAGACGGATTTTTTCTTACATGAAGCAGTACAAGGGCTATGCGGTCATAGCCCTTGTCTGCGTAGGCGTGGAATGCGTTTTTGAACTGGTGATCCCGCTGATCATGGCGGACATGGTGGATGTGGGCGTGGCGACCGGCGACCGTGCGTACATTTTTGAAAAGGGGATGCTCATGATCGGGTGCGCCCTGTGCGCGCTGGTGCTCGGCATCGGAAGCGCCCGTTTCGGCGCGCTGTGCGGTCAGGGGCTGGGGGCGAATCTGCGGGAAGCGGAATACAGAAAGCTTCAGGCGTTTTCTTTTTCCAATATCGACCATTTCAGGATCTCGTCCCTTGTGACGCGGCTGACCAGCGACGTAACGGTAATCCAGAATTCGGTTTCGACGGGAATCCGCCCGATCTGCCGCGCGCCGGTTATGCTTGTGATGGCGACCGGGGCGGCGTTTATGATAAACAGCAGGCTGGCGCTCGTCTTTTTGGTGGCGCTTCCGGTGCTGGGCTTTATGCTGTTCTGGATCGTCAGCCATGTGCGCCCGCTGTACGGGAGGATGCAGACGGCGATCGACCTTGTAAACCGCATCGTGCAGGAGAACCTTACCGCGGTGCGCGTCGTAAAATCCTATGTGCGCGGCGATTACGAGCAGGAAAAATTCGACCGCGCGAACAATAGCCTGCGGACGGAATCGGAGAAGGCGTTCGGGCTGGCGTCCATGAATATGGCGGCGATGCAGCTGGTGATGTATTCGACGATCCTTGCGATTTTGTGGTTTGGCGGCGGCTCCATCCGGACGGGCGGGATGCAGGTCGGGGAGCTGACCGGATTTTTAAGCTATGTGCTGCAGATTTTAAACTCCCTGATGATGATTTCCAACGTGTTCATGATGCTGACCCGTTCGATGGCGAGCGGAAAGCGTATTTTGGAGATCATGGACGAGCCTGTGGAGATCACGGATGAAAATGCCCGCGACATTTCGGTACAGCGCGGCGACATCCGCTTTGAGCACGTATTTTTTAAATACAGCCACAATGCGGAGGAATATGTGCTGTCGGACATCAGCCTTGAGATCCGGGCAGGACAGACGGTAGGCATTATCGGACAGACCGGCGCGGCAAAATCCACCCTTGTCCAGCTCATTCCCAGACTGTATGAGGCGACGCGCGGATGCGTGTATGTGGACGGCGTCCCGGTACGGGAATACCCGATGGAGCGGCTTCGGGACAGCATTGCGATGGTGCTCCAGAAAAATACGCTGTTTTCGGGCACGGTAAAGGACAACCTGCGCTGGGGAAAAGAGGACGCGACGGAGGAGGAAATTGCGGAGGCGTGCCGCATCGCCTGTGTGGACGAGTTCATCGACCGGCTGGAAAAGGGCTATGATACCGATCTGGGACAGGGCGGCGTAAACGTGTCCGGCGGCCAGAAGCAGCGCCTGTGCATCGCGCGGGCGATTTTAAAGCATCCGAAGGTGCTCATCCTGGACGATTCCACCAGCGCGGTGGATACGGCGACGGAAAAAAGGATCCGGGAGGGGCTTTCTGAAAAGCTGCCGGATATGACAAAGATCATCATTGCCCAAAGGATTTCCTCGGTGCTCCATGCGGATCAGATCGTGATTTTGGACGACGGAAGGATCGACGCGGTCGGGACGCACGAGCAGCTTCTTTCGGAAAACCGGATTTATCAGGAAATCTATTATTCCCAGCAGGAAGGGGGGCAGCTCTGATGGCAAGATATGTAGGCTATAAAAGACCGAAGGACACGAAGAAGGCGTTGAAAAACCTGCTGAAATATCTGGGCTACCATAAATGGATGCTTTTGCTTGTGGCGGTTTTGGTGGCGGTCAGCAGCGGGGCGAATATCATGGGGACGTATCTGATCAAGCCCGTCATTAACGACTACGCGCTGCCCGGCGACATCCCCGGGCTGGTGCGGATGCTTCTTATGATGGGAGTCATGTATGCCTGCGGCGTGGCGGCGACGTTTTTTTACAACCGCCTGATGGTAAAAACCTCGCAGCAGGTCGTGACCGAGATCCGGCGGGATCTGTTCGCCCATGTGCAGAAGCTGCCGCTTTCCTATTTTGACGCGCATACGCACGGAGAGCTGATGAGCCGCTTTACAAACGACGTGGACACGGTGCAGGAGGCGTTAAACGGCACGTTTTCCATGCTCATCCAGAGCTTTTTGGTGCTGACGGGCACGATTTCGATGCTGTTTGTGCTGAGCGTGCGGCTGACGCTGATCGTCGTTGTATTTTTGGCGGGGATGTTCGTGTTTATCCAGCTGAACGGCAAAAAGAGCAAAAAATATTTCAGCCGGCAGCAGGCTGCGCTGGCGTCGGTCAACGGCTTTGTGGAGGAGATGGTCGGCGGTCAGAAGGTGGAAAAGGTTTTCAACCATGAAAAACAGAATTTGAAAGAATTTATCCGCCGCAACGAGGCGCTCCGGCAGGCGTCCACCAGCGCTCTGACCTGGTCGGGAATGCTCGTCCCGACGATCGTGAGCATGTCCTACGTCAATTATGCGGTTTCCGCGATGGCGGGCGGCATGTTTGCGCTGGCAGGGCTTCTGGATCTGGGGACGCTGGCGGCATATCTGGTCTATGTGCGCCAGAGCGCGATGCCGATGAACCAGTTTACGAATCAGTTTAATTTCCTGCTGGCGGCGCTGTCCGGCGCGGAGCGGATCTTTGATATGATGGAGCAGGAGCCGGAGACTGACGGGGGCGACGTGACGCTGTGTCCCGTCGTGCGAAAAAAGGATGGGACGCTGGAGGAATGCAGCGGCTATACCGGACAGTTTGCGTGGAAGGACGGGGATAACCTCATACTTTTGCGGGGCGACGTGCGGTTTCAGGACGTGGTGTTCGGTTATACGCCACAGCGCTGTATTCTGGACGGGATCAGCCTTTTTGCGAAGCCGGGGCAAAAAATCGCGTTCGTCGGCTCCACGGGGGCGGGAAAGACGACGATCATCAATCTGGTCAACCGTTTTTATGAGATACAAAGCGGGACGATCACCTATGACGGCATCGACATCCGCAGGATACGCAAGGCGGATCTGAGGCATTCGCTGTCGATGGTCATTCAGGACACCCACCTTTTTACGGGCACGATCTCAGACAATATCCGCTACGGCAGACTGAATGCAACGGAAGAAGAGGTGCGGGAGGCGGCGCGGCTCGCCAATGCGGACTCCTTTATCCGCAGGCTGCCGGAGGGCTATGATACGATGCTTTATGGCGACGGCAGCAATCTTTCGCAGGGACAGCGGCAGCTTTTGGCGATCGCGCGGGCGGCGATCTCCCATCCGCCGGTGCTCATTCTGGACGAGGCGACCAGCTCCATCGACACGCGCACGGAACGGCTCATTGAAAAGGGCATGGACCGGCTGATGGAAAACAGGACGGTATTTGTGATCGCACACCGCCTTTCGACCGTGCGCAATTCCGAGGCGATCCTTGTGCTGGAAAAGGGCACGATCATCGAACGGGGAAGCCACGAGGAGCTTTTGGAGGACAAGGGAAGATATTACCAGCTTTACACCGGGCAGTTTGAGCTGGAATAAAACGGGGATTTGATATGGAACAGAAAAAAGATGAAAAGCAGCGGTTTCAGGAAAATATTTTCTGGCTGGAAAGCCGGAGAAAGGAACGGATGAAACCGAAGCTTCTGGAGCTGGGGCTGACGCTTGGACAGGGACAGCCCCGGATCCTGAAGCATTTATATGAAAAGGAGCCGCGCACGCAGCGGGAGCTGGCGGACGTCTGTCATCTGGACGTTACGACCATGTCCCGGGCGCTGGACCGGATGACCGAAATGGGGCTTGTGGAGCGCAGGACCAATCCGGAATGCCGCCGGTCGTTTCTGATCTGCCTGACGCAAAAGGGGCGGGAAACGGCAAAGGGCGTGCAGGAGAGCTTCCGGGAAATGGAGCAGGCGCTGTGCGAGGGCTTTTCAGAGGAGGAGCTGGAAGCGTTAAACCGCAGTCTGGAACGGATGCTTTCCAATCTTAAAAAGGACTGAGCGGGCAGGGCGCCGCAAAGGGCAAAGGATAAAAGTCAAAAGTTAAAGTCAAAAGCTAAAATGAAACGTCAAAAGGACGCAGGAAAGGAGCGCTGTATGAAGCAGGAAAACAACATCGCGGCGGGCACAAGCCGCCGTGACGAAGAAGCTTATCTGGCGGGAACTCTGAAGGTTGTGCACGACAACGTGGAGGAATACGGAAAAGAAGTCGCCAGAATGCAGGAAGACATTGACGAGATGCTGGAGCATTATCATGACAATGACACGGAAGTGCTGACGATCTTAAACAACACGGTGACGCTGCACCGCCATATGAAGCGGGCGTTGGAGCGCAACGAAAAGGCGGTAAAAAAGCCGTATTTCGGCAGGATCATCTTCCATGACGAGACTCTTAATAAGGAAGAATCCCTCTACATCGGGCGGGGCGGCATTTCCGCAGACACGACGCACTGGATGGTCGTGGACTGGCGCGCCCCGGTCGCCAACGCCTACTATGAAAACGGCCTTGGAAAATGCAGCTACCCGGTTCCGGGCGGCGGCAGGATGGACATCGACTTAAAATTGAAGCGGACGTTCGAGATCGCAGACGGGAAGCTTTTGGACTATTTTGACACGGAGGTTGTGGCAAACGACGATCTTTTGACAAAATATCTGGCAAAAAGCAAGCAGGCGGTGCTGGGAGAGATCATCGCCACGATCCAGAAGGAGCAAAACGACATCATCCGACAGTCCCCCTTCCACAGCATCATTGTGCAGGGCGTGGCAGGTTCCGGAAAAACGACGGTCGCAATGCACCGCATTTCTTATATCCTGTACAACTATGCGGAAAAATTCAAGCCGGAGGATTTTTATATCGTCGGAAGCAACCGGATTTTGCTGGATTACATCACGGGCGTCCTGCCGGATCTGGACGTATACGGCGTAAAGCAGATGACGATGGAGCAGCTTTTTGTGCGTCTTTTGTACGAGGACTGGGACGAAGGAAAATACAGCGTTACCGCGCCCAGGGACGGGGAGTACGCGCGGGGGAAGCTGGACTGGTTCCATAGTCTGGAACGTTTCTGCGACCGGCTGGAATGGAACACGATCCCGAGAAACAGCGTGCTTTTAAATCCGAAGCAGTTCGTGGAGGGCTTTAAGGACGGCAAAGGCGGCGTATATGATGAAAGCGGCGGCAAAAGCGACGTCGGAGGGATGGTCGTGCTCTATCCGGGAGAGGCGATCGAGCGTTACATCCGGCAGAATCCGCGGGTGTCGGTGCAGAGCAAGATCCTGATGCTGAACGAGCGGCTGGCAGGCAAGGTGGAGGACGAATTTTTAGGCAAGGGCGTCAAGTATACCGACGCGGAAAAAAAGGCGATCCGCCGCGCATACCGCGACCGGTTCGGCAAAAAGGTGTGGAAAAGATCTGTTTTTGACCTGTACCGGGAATTTTTGGAGGAGCAGCGGGCAAAAGGGTATGAGACAAGCGTGCCGGAAAACGCCTTTGACGTATACGATCTGGCGGCGCTGGCATATTTGTACAAGCGGATAAAGGAGACGGAGATCATCAGCGAGGCGCATCACATCGTTATTGACGAGGCGCAGGATTTCGGCATGATGGCATACGCTTCCTTAAAATACTGTATCAAGGACTGTACTTATACGGTCATGGGCGACGTTTCCCAGAACATCCACATGGGATACGGCTTAAACGACTGGGAGGAAGCGAAGGCAGAGCTGCTTTCCGGAGAGCGGGACGCGTTCTGCATCCTGAAAAAAAGCTACCGCAACACGGTGGAGATCTCCGACTTTGCGGCGGATATTCTGGCGCACGGGAGCTTTCCGGGCTATTCGGCGGAGCCGGTGCTGCGTCACGGCGACCCGGTCGCGGTGGAAAAAGTACCCGATGACAGGGAGCTGTTTGCGCGGGCGGAGGCGGTCTGCAGAGACTGGCAGAAAAACGGCTTTGACACGATCGCGGTGATCTGCCGCAATGAAGCAGAGGCGGCGCACGCGGCAAGGGAGCTTTCAAAGCGCCTGCCCGTGGCGGAGAGCGATCTGGAAAAGGCGGTATTTGACAAGGGCGTTATGGTGCTTCCGGTGGAATATACGAAAGGACTGGAATTTGACGCGGTGCTGCTGCTGGATCCCGACCGGGAGCAGTACCCGGCAGACGACGGGCACGCAAAGCTTTTGTATGTGGCGGCGACCCGCGCCCTGCACCGGCTCTGCGTGCTGCATACTGGAAATCTGACCGGGCTGATCGCAGATCCTGTTCCGAAGAAAAACGCCCGACTCAGACGGGAGCGGGAAGAAAAGCGGGCGCAGGCAGCGGCTTGCGGTGCGAAAGCGCCCGGCGGCTCTTTGAAGGGCGCAAAACCGACAGGAAGCGCGGCAAAACCGGTAGGCGGTGAGACAAAACCGGCGGGCAGCGCGGCGGGGACAGCGCCCCAGCCGCGCCGACGGATTTCGATTGTAACCAATCCGGCTGCGTCGGGGGCGGCGGACGCAAATACTTACGCCAAAGCTGCGCAGCCGCAGCCCCGGCAGGCTCAGCCTTCGCTCCATCCCCAGCCTTCGCTCTATCGGCAGCTGCAGCCCCAGTCCCGGCTCAGTCAGCAAAAGCCCGGGCAGCCCTCCGACAGCCAGCCTCGTCAGCGGGCGCGGGCAGTCCCCGCAAAAGCGGCGGCGGGATTTGGCTTCGGGGACATGCCGGACAACGGTCGGCTGCGCCCGGCGGGGCACGCCCGCCCGGACTTTTCGATCCGCTGGACGGAGAAAAAAGACGACGGGCTGTATTTGCAGAGCCGCTATGGGCTATTGCGCCTAAGCCCGGTAGGCAGCAGCATCGTGAGGGTAACTTTTTCAAGGCGGGACAAGCTTTCGCAGGAAGTCTGCCCCGGTATCGCGGTAAAGCGGACAGACCGGGCGTGGCAGTATAAGGAAAGCCGGACGGCGGTGGAGTTGACGACGCCGGAGCTGTGCATTCAGGCGGATAAGGCGACAGGGGCGCTGCGTTATCTGACAAAGGAAAAGACGCTTCTTCTGGCAGAAAACCCGAAGGAGCCGCGGCTGATCGAAAGCAGCGTTTCCGGCTGCAAAAGCCGGCTGTTTCCCGACTGGGACAAAAAAGAAAAGCTCTATGCGGCGGGGGCTGCCGGAAAGGCGGGGATCGGGCTGGAAAAGACAGCCCGCTATATTTCCCACAGGGATGCAGAGGAGCTTCCGTTTTTGATCTCGGACAGGGGATACGGGCTTTTGATTGCGTCCGAGCGCCCGGTCATCGCGTGTACGGTTCCGGTGTACGGCTCCCAGCTGTGCATGGAGGAGAAGGAGGAGCTGGATTTTTATTTCATCGCAGGAAAGCGCCCGGACACGCTGCTCAACGCCTGTGCATATCTGTGCGGACGGCTGTAAGAAACTGTGCAAAAATAAGAGAGCCGTCTGCCGCAGACGGAATGTCCTTTTTTATAAGAAAGGATCCGACGCTGCCTGTATTGTCCGACCGGGGCAGCAGCCGTTCCGGATGCCATTGAAGTCCCACGATAGGAAGAAAAGCATGCTCGATGCCCTCGATCACGCCGTCGGGGGCGCGCTGGATGATGCGGATATTTTTGCCCGGAAAGCTGACGCCCTGATGGTGGGCGCTGTTGACGGGAAAATCCTCCCCGTAAAGGCGTGCAAGAAACGAATCCTTCTCTGCATGGGAAGGATGAAACTGGTCACACTCTTTATAGCGGTGGGTTTCTGCCTGCGCCAGATGTTCCCAAAGCCCGCCCCCGAAAAAAACGTTGATCAGCTGCATCCCCTTGCAGATTCCGAGGACGGGACGGCGGTATTGTGCAAACAGCGTAAGCAGGGCGAGCTGCTTTTGGTCCAGAGCAGGATCGATGCTGCTCCGGTTTGGAAGGAGCGAAGGATCAGTGCCGCCTTGATTGGGCAGGAGCGAAGGGTCGATGCTGTCCCCATCAGACAGGAGCGCAGGGGCGATGCTGCCCCGGTCAGGCAGGAGCACAGGATCAATGTCGCCCCCGCCGGGCAGGATCAGACCGTCCCAGCCTTTCGCGGCATTGGGATCTAAGGAAACCTCCGTCAGGAGCGGGTCGGTCGCAGAAAAGGGCAGCCGCGCATGGGAAAAGGCAAGCGCCCTTCTGTAGTTGTGAGATGTTTCAAAAAAGCCAGCGATGCCGATTTTCATAAGGATTGCCTTTCGTGCCGGATTCATGTATGATAAAGCTGTTATTGATAGGATATGATACCACAGGAGGTTTATTGCATGAATATACTGGATATTGTCGGCCCGGTAATGGTCGGTCCGTCCAGCTCCCATACGGCGGGCGCGGCGCGCATCGGTCAGACGACCGCGAAGCTTCTGGGCGAAAAGGTGGCGAAGGCGAATATTTTTCTGCACGGCTCTTTTCTGGCGACAGGCAGGGGACACGGCACGGACCGGGCGCTGGTGGCAGGGCTTTTGGGGCTGGCGGTGGACGATCCGAGGATTCCGGAGAGCTTTGAGGAGGCAAAAAAAGCGGGAATGGAATTTTCCATTCAGGGGATTTCCCTGCAGAACGCCCATCCCAATTCCGTAAAGCTGGAGGTAACGGGCGTCAGCGGCAGAAAGCTTGAGGTGATCGGCGCGTCCATCGGAGGCGGCAGGATCAGGATCAGCGAGATCGACGGGCTGACGGCGAATTTTTCGGGGGAAGCGCCGACGCTTGTCGTCTACAATCAGGACAGGCCCGGCTGTATCGTAAAGGTAACGTCGCGGCTGGGCGAGGCGGGCATCAACATCGGGACGATGCAGGTGTACCGGGACGCGCGGGGCGGTCAGGCGGTCATGGTCATTGAGGTCGATCAGGAAGTGCCCTATGAGCAGATCGCGGAGCTGGAAAAGGAAGACGGAATTGAAAAAGTGATCTATCTTTGTCTGGAGGAGAGATAAATGTATCGTTCATTAGAGGAGCTCTGCAGACAGGCAGAGGAAATAACGGGCGGCTTCTGGAAAGCCGTGGAGGAGGACGACTGCAAGGAGCGGCAGATTTCAGAGGAAGAGTCCTTTTCCCAGTTAAAAGCGATGTATCAGGCGATGCGCGAGGCGGATCAGAACTATGACCCGGCGTTAAAATCGCGCAGCGGGCTGGTCGGCACGGACGGCGGGAAGCTGCAGGAATATGCAGACCACGGAGAGCCGGTCTGCGGGGAGTTTTTAGGGCGCGTGATGGCAAAAGCGGTCAAAATGGGCGAATCCAACGCCTGCATGAAGCGGATCGTGGCAGCCCCCACGGCGGGAGCCTGCGGCGTCGTTCCCGCAGTATTTTTAAGCATGCAGGAAAAGTACGGATTTTCCGATGAAAAAATGACGGAAGCGCTCTATGTTGCGGCGGGCATCGGCGGCGTGATCGCGTCCCGCGCCTTTATCGCGGG
>URRW01000004.1 GCA_900550285.1 uncultured Lachnospiraceae bacterium | reverse complement strand
CAAACGGCAGCGCGATCCCGGCCGGATCCATCTCCTTTAAATTTTCTGGTTCAATGACTGCCCTCCCATCATAGAGCAGGTAATTGAACGCATCTGCAAACACGGCGTTCCCGCGCATGTATGCTTTGGTTACAGTGTCAGCCTGTCCCGTCCTTTAACACCTCTTCTTCTGTGGCGGCAAAAAATCCAAAGAATCTGCGTCTGTCCAACAACAGCTCGTATCGCAAAACACAGTGCTGCCTGCATCGGACCAGCCCCGTTTTCTTCATCTTTCCTGCCTGTTGTAAATAATTGGATGAAGCATAGAGTTCCGACAAGAATACAGATCCAGCGCGCTGCGGCGACGGCAGCTGCCCGCTGTAAAAAGAAACGGCATGAATGCCCGGTACACTAGATTCTTTGTGAAATTTATGCTTATAAACAGATTAGCATAAAAAGAGCCTTGAAACAAGTAAAAATTCTATGAAAAATCCTATCAAACTCCTGCCGTCCAGCGGCTGCACCGGGACAAATTCTGCCAGAAAGATAAACGCCTACGGCTCCCGATACCCGCACTCATACAAAAACCGCGACGCAAATCCCGGCGCTTCCTTCGTCCCCCTCTCCCACGTCAGAAACAGCCTCTTTTTTGCCCGCGTCATTCCAACGTAAAACATCCGCCGCTCCTCTTCCAGCTCCCGCCCGGACGCGCTCTTTTTGTGGGGGACCGTCCCCTCGCAGCAGCCGGGCAGAAATACGACATCATATTCCAGACCTTTCGATCCGTGCATTGTGATCAGCTCCACCGGAATCGTACCGCTGCCCTGACCCGCGCCTGCCGACTGCTGTTCTGATCCTGCTGCCTCCTGACCCGTGTCTGCCGTCTTCCGACCTGCCTCTTCCCCCTGCGTCTCCTTTCCGCCCTTCTCCAGCGCCCGCGCATATGCCTCCAGATGCTCCTCCAGCTGTTCCATGCTCCGAAGCTCCCGCACGCTCTCCTGCAGAAAATCTGCCGCCGCCTTTGCCTCCTCCAGCGCCTTCCCGCTTTTTTCCCGGCAAAGCCAGTTATCGTAGCCAATCCCCTTGCGCACATAATTGACCGCGGCGTACAGATCCATCCGCCCGATCCTCATAATGTCCGTCTGCATCCGCGCAAGGATTTCCTGCATATACGGCTTGTCCCGGTAGGCTTCCTTTAGCGCCGTAAAATCCACCTGTCCTGCGGGCACATGCTGCCGCGCCAGATAGCGGCAGGGGCGGTTCATGATCTGCAGAAACTGCCCCCGGCTGCGGTCGCTTTTTGAAAACCGCAGATATGCCAGCAGATCCCTGCACACCGGATGATCGTACGGGTTTTTTGCCTTTTCCCGCATGACAAACGGGATTTTTGCCTGCTCAAGCGCCGCCGCCAGCCATACCGCGTCGCTGTTTGTCCGAAAAATTGCCGCTGTCGTCTCCGTTTTGCCGCCCTGCGCCTGCATTTCTTTGATCATGCGTACCAGCGCTTTCGCCTCCTGCTTTTTATCCGGAAAGCTCCCCGCCCAGACGCTTTGATCCGGCGCAAGGCTTTTCCAGACGCCGCCTTCAAAAGTTTCCTCTTTTTTCCCAAACAGGGCTTTTGCCGCCTTCCGTACAGCATCTGCCTCACTGTGCCGCACGACATCTGCATCGCTGTTCACGCCATCCGCTTTTCCGTCCTGCGCTGCCCTGATCTTTTTTGGGAACCGTTCCTTATTTGCTCCCACAAGCCTTCCCGCGCACTCCACGATCCCCCTTTTGCTGCGATAATTGACGGAAAGCTCGATCCGCGCAGCCTCCGGAAAATCCTGTACGAACCGCTGCATGATCGCCGGGTCGGAGCCGCGGAAGCCATAGATCGCCTGATCGTCGTCTCCCACCGCAAACAGATTCCGGGACGTACCTACAAGCAGGCGCACAGCCTCATACTGGGCGGCGTTCACATCCTGAAATTCATCCACCAGAATATAGGAAAACTGCTCCTGCCAGCGCTTTAATTCCGCCGGGTCAGTACAAAGCAAATGGCAGACCGCAGCCGCAAAATCATCCAGATCCAGCTTTCCGGCATCGTGCAGAAGCCTCTGAAATTCCACGAAGATCCGGGCAAACTGTCCCTTTGGCATCCCGCAGTCCAAATCGTTTTCCGGCAGCCGTCCCAGATTTTTGACGTAGCCGATCTGGGCAAGGAGCGAATCCTCCCATTCCCGCTCCATCGGGAAGTCCCCTTTCAGACCGGAAAGAGCCGTGCGCAGGTATTCTCTTTTTTCTTTTTCCCGTAAAATACTCCCCGCAGAATATCCTCTGGAAATTTTTAAAATGTGTAAAAATACGGCGTGAAATGTGCCGAAACTGACCGGACAGGGCTGGCCGCCCATCCGTTTTAAGAAGCGCTCCCGCATCTGCCAGGCAGCCGCTTTCGTAAATGTGATCACAAGAATGTGAGACGGGTCCGCATGATGGACCTCGATCAGATATTTTACCCGTTCAACCGTCGTGAACGTTTTTCCGGAGCCGGGGCCGGCGAGTATGAGCGCCGGTCCCGTATTCCATTCAATCGCTTTTTGCTGCTGCTTATTTGCCTGCAACTTATGCCTCCAGCAGTTCAATTCCCTTGCGGATACGCGCCAGGGACTCCTCTTTGCCGATGATCTCCATGATCTCTGTCGCGCCGGCGGGCGTCATCTGCTTGCCGGACACCGCCGTGCGTACCGGCCAGAGCACATAGCCGTTTTTGCAGCCCTTTTTCTCCACATAGGACAGCAGGAGCTGATAGAGCGCGTCGTTGCTGTAATCCTCCTGCTCTTCCAGCAAAGGAACGAGCTCCTTTAATACCTCCAGCGCGCTTTCCTTTGTTGTTTTCATTTTTTTATGGACGTACATCGCCGGATCGTACTCGGGCAGCGTCTCGAAGAAATCCACCATTTCCTCAATCTCAGGGAACACCTCGATACGGGTCTTTACCATCTCCGCAACCTTTTTCAGATCCTGTCCCTTTGTAAGCGCCTTTTCAAGATAGGGCTTTGCCATCTCAAAGAAACGGTCAAAATCCATTGCCTTGATATATTCGCCATTCATCCATTTTAACTTCGTATAGTCGAATACGGCGGGGGATTTGGACATTCTTCTGTAATCGAACTCCTTGATCAGGCCGTCCAGAGAAAAAATCTCGTTTTCCCCTTCCGGGCTCCAGCCCAGAAGCGCAACAAAGTTTACGACCGCCTCCGTCAGAAAGCCCTGCTCGATCAGATCCTCGTAGGAGGAATGTCCGCAGCGCTTGGATAGCTTATGATGCTCTTCGTCCGTGATCAGCGGGCAGTGGATGTATACCGGAACCTCCCAGCCGAACGCGTCATAAAGACGGTTGTACTTCGGGGAAGAGGACAGATATTCGTTGCCGCGCACCACATGGGTAATGCCCATCAGATGATCATCCACGACGTTTGCAAAGTTATAGGTCGGATAGCCGTCGGATTTGATCAGGATCATATCGTCCAGCTCTGCGTTGTCTACGGTGATGTCGCCGTAAATCTCGTCATGGAACGTCGTCGTGCCCTCCGTCGGATTGTTCTGACGGATCACATAGGGTACGCCTGCCGCAAGCTTTGCTTCCACCTCTTCCTTGGAAAGATGCAGGCAGTGCTTGTCGTATACGTTGATCTCCTTGCCCGCAACGACACGGTTTAAGGTCGCAAGGCGCTCCTTGTCGCAGAAGCAGTAATATGCCTCTCCTTTTTCAACGAGCTTTTTGGCATATTCCAGATAAATGCCCTTTGCCTGACGCTCGCTCTGCACATAAGGACCTACGCCGCCGTCCTTATCGGGGCCTTCGTCATGGACAAGCCCTGTCTTTTCCAGCGTGCGGTAAATGATGTCCACCGCGCCCTCCACATAGCGCTCCTGATCCGTATCCTCGATACGCAGGATAAAATCTCCGTTTTCATGTTTTGCCACCAGAAAAGCATACAGCGCCGTGCGCAGGTTGCCTACATGCATGCGTCCGGTCGGGCTGGGCGCAAAACGAGTTCTGATCTTTGTCACTTCTTCTTCCTCCATACGGAAAAGCCGCCCCAAAAAGGCCGCTTTCCTCTCCTTTGTAAATATTCTATCGTAAATCTATCGCCGCCCGCTTAAACAGACGGCGGATTTGCCGTTGCCGCCGGACAGGTTTAAGCCTGCCGGCTCATGAAAGCCATGTCAGCTATCCTGTCTGTCCGGCAGCTTCTTTTCTGCCGCCGCCACAAAGCTGTTTAACGCCTTCTGCGCCTGAGGGATCGGGATATTCGTCCCCGCGCCCGCAATACAGCCGCCCGGGCACGCCATTCCTTCGATCAGGCAGCCGTTTTTCTTGCCCATCTTGGCAAGCATCAGGATCTTTCTACAGTCCGCAAGGCTTTCCACATGCTCGATGTGCACCTCCGTATCGGGATAATACTCCTGAATGCAGCTTTCGATCGCCTTTGCGACGCCGCCGGACGCCGCATATCCGCGCCCCGCAGAGGTCGCGTCCTCCACCGGCGTCTCCGATTCCACTGCCGCAGGATCGATGCCCTTTGCCTCAAACATCCCCGCCAGCTCTTCAAAGGTAATGACAAAATCCACGTCCGAACGGACGGAACGGCGGGACGCCTCCAGCTTCTTGGAGACACACGGCCCGATGAACACAACCGAAGCCTCCGGATGCTCTTTTTTGATCTGGCGCGCCGTCGCCACCATCGGCGTCAGCGCATTGGAAATGTTGTCGATCGTTTCCGGGAAAAATTTCTTTGCAAGCACCGACCAGGAGGGACAGCAGGACGTCAGAAGAAACGGCAGCTTTCCCGTCGCCACTTCCTTTACATAGTGCTCCGCCTCTGCCATCGCGCCCATATCCGCGCCGATCGCCGTCTCATATACATCGGAAAATCCCAGCATTTTCAGCGCCGTCTTGATCTTGCCGGGCGTTGCCGCAGCGCCGAACTGTCCCACAAACGCCGGAGCCACCTGCGCGATGATCTCCCTTCCGGACTGGATCGCCCGGATCAGCTGGAAAATCTGGGACTTATCCGCGATCGCGCCAAAGGGGCAGCTGACCATGCACTGGCCGCAGGTCACGCATTTTTCCGGATCGATCGTCGCCCTGCCGGAAGCATCGCTCCCGATCGCGCCCACGCCGCACGCCGCCGCGCAGGGGCGCAGCTGATGGCTGATCGCGTCATAAGGGCAGACCGACTTGCACTTGCCGCAGCGGATACATTTTGCCGGGTCGATCACGGACTTTCCGTTTACCGTGCTGATCGCATCCTTGGGGCATACGACCTGACAGGGATGCGCCACGCAGCCCTTGCAAAGATCCGTTACCGTATAATCGTTTTCCGGACACGCGTTGCAGGCGGACGGAATTACCTGGATCATCGGCGGCTCGTAATACTTCTCGTCAATATCGCTCTCTTCCAGCCCCTGCGTCACATGCACCGGCTGATCCTCCGGGCGCAGGGAAAGCCCCATCGCCAGACGGATCTGCTCGCGCACGATCTCCCGCTCCCGGTAAACGCTTTCCCGGTAAATCGGCGTCTGCGGGTTCACGATCTTATACGGCAGCGCCTCCACGTCGTCGTTTAAATGCTCGGAGCTGTACGCCAGCTGCGCGATCTCCTTAAAAATCTCCCGTCTCATCTGTCTGACGGGTGTATCAATTCCTCTCATCCGCTACAATCCCTCCGTCCATGCCTGTTTTACACGATTCTTTCCATGCTCTCTATTCTTGCACAAACCCCCGGCAAAATCAAGCACTTTTCAACGAACACGCCACTTCCTGCGTAATCGTTTCCCCTGAAAAAACAGGGCTGATCACCTCCAGCCATCCGCCGCTCATAAGGGAACACGCCTTAATGCGCGACTCATACGCCGCCCATTCCTCTGCATCCGCCGTCTCCGGATGCTCCAGATAGGCTTTGCACTTCGTATAATAGGAATGCTCCAGAATCTGAAGCTTCTGCGGCGAAAACTCCCCGTTTAAGGCGGCGCTTATCTGCTCATAGCAGCGGTAGAGCGCGTCGCTGTAGTCGATGTTGATGGAAAGCGGCCTTGCGGTGGAATCCACGTTCAGCTGGAAGTAGTTTTCCAGCTCATCATTTTCCGAATCCTCATAGCGCATTTTGTCAAACATCACGCTTGCCATTTTAAACACCAGCTCCGGATGCTCAAACTCTGCGCTCACGACCACATATTTATAGCTCGCCTCCTGATCGTAATAGCGCACCTTCCCGTCTTTTCCTCCGATCAGATACGGTTCCCACACCGCCTCCGGATTTTTTTCCCTCGCCTCCATCAGCGGATTGTTGGGCGCCCACCACGGTCCGAAAAAGGAACCGCACTTTCCCTCGACGATCAGCTCTACAATATTGCCCATGCTGCGCAGCATAAAGCTCTGATCCAGGATCCCTTCTGCGTACAGCTCCCGCAAAAATGCAAGCGCCTCCTTTGCCTCTGCCTGGACAGAGCCGTATGCCGCGCTGCCGTCCTCCTTTTGGATCCACTGCTTTGGAAACGCGCCGAAGGCGGAAAACAGCGGATCCAGCTGAAATTCATAATTATAGCCGTTTTCCCCGGTCAGATCCGAGTGGCACACGAGCCCGACCGTATTTCCTTCCCCGTTTCCGCCCGGATCCTCCCGTATAAAGGCGCGCACGATCTCCACCACGTCCTCTGCGCTTTCCGGTTCGGAAAGCCCAAGCTTTTCCATCCAGTCCCGGCGCAGCCACAAAAGCAGCGGTCCGTCCACAAAGCTTGGCTCCGGCAGCGCCATGAGCTTTTCCTCCACCACCGCAGTCTCAAGCGCCGAAGCCTCATAGCTTTCATACATCTGCTTAAGGCCCTCGCTGGCGCAGCTTTCATAGGCGTCTCCCAGATCCGCGATCATCCCGCTTTCTGCCAGCTGCTGCAGCGTTTCCCGATCCTCCACTACCATCACGTCGGGAAGCTGTCTGGCGGCGATCGCCATCTGCACGTTCGTGGTGTACTGCTCTTCCTTTTCCTCAAAGACATTCTCGTTCTGGATGTTCAGCGTCTCCCTTAAATAGCGGGTATACACATTATTTTCATAGGTGTCCCCTTCGGGCATGTTGGAATTGTTGTCCCCGGTCATTTTGCCGAGCGTATAGGTCACAAGCTCCGGATATTTCCCGTAGGGCGTTGCAGCCGCCTCCTCCCAGCCTGCGCCGGATAACGCTGCCGCTTCCTTTGCCGTTTCTTCTCCCGCTTTTTCTGTTATTTCACTCTCCGAAGGCTCTGCCGCCGTCTGCTCTGTTCCCGTACAGCCTGCAAAAAACGCCCCCGCCAGCCCTGCCGCGCACAAAAGCGCTGCTGTCCTGATCCGTCCTCTTTTCATATTATCCCCCTTTTTCCGGCTGGCGGTTTTTGTCATAAGCTTCCCCCTTTTCTTTTTTCCGATTCCGGGCAGGGCATCTGCGCCGTCATGACAGGCACGGCTTCAGCCCTTTACCGCCCCGGACAGACCGTCCGCATAATACTTTTGCAGATAAACGAACAGGATCGCGATCGGGATCGAAACGCACACCGCGCCCGCCGCAAAGGGAGCATACCAGTTCATGATATTTTCCTTTGTCAGCATCGTATACAGGCCGATCGCCACCGTATAATAACGGGGATCCGCGCCCGCGATCACCTTTGCGAAAATGAAATCCAGCCACGGCGCCATGAACGCCTGCAGGATCGTGTATACGACGATCGGCTTGGACAGGGGCATGATGATCTTTGAAAAAATATCCCATTTCGTCGCGCCGTCCACGATCGCCGCCTCGTCAAGCGCCTTCGGGATCGTGTCAAAAAATCCTTTGGAAATATAGAAATTCAATCCCGCGCCGCCGGAATATACCATGATCAGCGCCAGATAGATCATCGGTCCTTCCGTCAGCCCGAAGCCCTTCAAAATGTAATATACCGCGATCATCGCCATAAAGCCGGGGAACATCCCGAGGATCATCGCCACGTTCATATAGGGCTTGCGGATCTTAAACCGAAGCCTCGACAGGCAATAGGAGATCGCCAGCACAAAAAAGGTCGTCAGGATACAGGAGCAGACCGCCACAAACAGCGTGTTTGCAAACCATCTCGGGAAATTAAACAGCGCCGTATCCGTAAACAGCTTCACATAGTTTGCCGTCGTGAATTTCTCCGGCCAAAAGGACGTGATATACTGCCCTTTCTGTTCCCGGAAGGACAAAAGCACCACCCAAAAAATCGGAAATACCCAGATCACGGAGAGGATCGTCAAAAACGCATGCACAAGCACGTTCGTTGCTTTTTTCTTCGCGCCGGCGGAATGTTTTTTCGTTGTACTCATGAAAATCCCTCCTCGTTCTTATAAGATCCGGTTCTTCTGTAGGTCAGAAGCGACAGGCTCGCCATCAGGATAAAGGTCAGGATGCCGATGACCGCGCCCAGATTGTAATCCTTGTTGTCGATCGTCAGCTTATACAGCCATGTCACCAAAAGATCCGTCTTTCCCGCCGTTCCCCGATAATATGTATCGCACGCGGGAGCGCCGTTTGTGAGCAGGAAAATCACGTTGAAGTTGTTGATATTCTGCGTAAAGGTCACGATCAGCTGGGGCGTCATGACAAACATCATATAGGGCATCGTGATCTTAAAAAAGGTCACGAACGCATTCGCCCCGTCCACCTTTGCCGCCTCGTAAAGCTCCGACGGGATATTTTTCAAAATGCCCGTTACGGAAATGAGCGTGTACGGGATGCCGACCCACAGGTTGATCACAATGACCGTTACCCGCGCCCATGTGGCGTTTGTCAGAAACGGCAGCGGTCCGACGCCGAAAAGCTCTTTTAACAGAAGGTTGATGACGCCGTGCTCCTGGATCATCGTATTGACCACAAGCAGCGATACAAACTGGGGCACCGCGATCGTCAAAACGAAAATAAAGCGCCAGAAGCCTTTGAACCTCGTCCCCTCCCGGTTGATCAAAAGCGCCAGGATAATGCCGAGGATATAGTTTAAAAACGTCGCGAATATCGCCCAGATAATCGTCCATCCGAGCACGCTCCAGAAGGTTTCCCCCAAAGATCCGCCCGCGTTTAATACTCTTCCGAAATTTTCAAAGCCCACCCAGTCAAACAGGCTTCCGGGCGGCAGATGGTCCCTGTCATAGTTGGTAAACGCCATCAGGATCATAAATACCAGAGGCATTACCGTAAAAAGCACGATCCCCATAAACGGGAAAAATAAAAAGACCTGATACATCCGTTTGTTTTTCAGGCTTTTTAAAACGGCAAAAAAGCTTTCCGGCTCCCTGCCCGCCTCTGCCGCCTTCTGCGCAATATAGGAAGAACGGACAGCCGCCCTCCACAAAAGGATAAAGCCGATCGTCACAAAGATCGTTACCACGCCGTAAAGCAGGCACAGCTGTGAATTGTCGCCCGCCGTATATTCGTATACCTGCGTCGCCTCGTTAAACACCTTCGTCTGCGTCGCGGTTCCCAGCGTGATAAAGTCATAGAGCGCGTTTATCCCGTAAAAAAACATAAAGCAGATATAGGAAACCTCCCCTGCAAGAAACAAAAGCCCCTGCAGGATCTGCTTTCTTGCCAGATTGCCTGCCCCCATGAACAGGCAGGTCATTTTTGTATAAATATCGCCTTTTCTGATCGCTTCGGAAACCGGGATCACCTCCGGAAACTCCCGCGTCTTTTTCTTTTTTCCAAAAACAGCCATGGCGTTATTCCTTTCCCTCACGTTTCACAAAAGCTCCACCTGTAAAAACCGGTGGAGCTTTTGCCGAATGCCTGATAACTGTTACTCCAGTGTGCCGCCTGCGTTTACGTTGCCGACAAACGTATCCAGCTTCTCCTGCGCGTTGTCGTGGGTTACTTCGCCTGCCACGATCGCCTTGCCGAATGCCTCTGCGGGCGTCCACCAGCCGTTCATCTCGGATACGAGAGGCTGTGCAACGGACGTATTGTTTACGGTGTCCGTGATCGCGTTCAGCATCACGTCGTCGATGCCTGTGGAATCCAGCGGAACAACGCCGCGGACCTCATAACGGATCTTCTGGCACTCTGCGCTGCCCAGATATACTGCCAATGCAACCGCAACGTCCATGTTCTCACAGGTCGGATTTACGCCGACTGCCTTGGAGCCTGCATAAGACTTCATCGTACCTTCGTAATCGCCTGCCTTAAAGGAAGGAAGCTGTGCGCACGCAAAGTTTTCGCCCAGCGCCTCTTCGATCGCCTCGCGATCCCAGGAGCCAGAGAAGAACGCGCCCAGTTTGCCTTCGCCAAACAGAGAGATCGCCTTGCCTGCCTCTTCGTTTGCCTGATTGGTAAACTTCGGGTTTGCAGCCAGATCTACCAGATACTCTGTCACCGCCAGGCCCTTTTCATCGTTGAAATCACAGGGAGAGGAGCCGTCCGTGCCGTCAGCGCCGAACATCGTCCCTCCCACGCCGTAATAAAATGCGGGGATATACCAGCTGTTGCCCAGAGGGAAGCAGACGTTGATCACGCCCTCGCCCAGATCCTTCGCCATCATGGCGTCCAGATCCTTTACCTCGTCAGCGGTAAATTTGCTGCTGTCATAGTACATAAACCAGCCGTTATATGCGTAGGGAACGCCGTACACGCCGCCCTCATAAGTAACGGTGTTCATCATGGATTCGGAGTTTGCCGCCTTTACCGCGTCCAGATTCTTGCCGCCCAGCTCTGCGATCGCGCCGGAATCCACAAGGATCGGGAGCTGGTCGTTTGCATACATGTAAACGTCCGCCGCCGCGTCCACGTCCTTTGTTACCTCATCCTTTGCCACGTCCTCGCCGCATACGCCGTATTCAAAGGTAATGTTCCATTCGGGATGCGCTTCGTCGAAGGATTCGCACATTGCCACCAGAATGCCCTTGTCGTAGCCGTCCACCGGGTTCTGATCCTCCTGCGGCCCCCATACCTTTAAGGTCACGTCCTTTGTCTCTGCAGGCGTCTCTGCTGCCGCCGTATCTGCGGGCGCTTCACTTGCCGCCGGGGCTGCAGTGTCTGCGGGCGCCTTGCTCTCTGCCGGAGCCTCTTCGCCGCCGCAGCCTGCAAGCGCCGTCATGCACATCGCTGCAGAAAGCATCATCGCTGTCACTTTTTTCATTATCATACCGTTCCCTCCTATTCACTATGCACTCTTTTTGAATGCTTCCGTGCTTTTCTTTATGCATTTATTATAGTTTTTATGAGGATTCCGGTAAATATCAACTATTTAAGATTGATATTGTTTTTTTGAGAAGATGCCGGAAAATGGATGCACATCCTTGTCCCCGCACCGATTTTTGATTCCACTGTGACCGCATAGGCTTCCCCGTAAAAAAGCCTGATCCGCTCGTTTACATTGCGCACGCCGTAGCCTTTGGACTCCATCGTCAGCATCTTTTCCGCCGTCTCCCTGTCCATGCCCACGCCGTTGTCCTGCACCGTAAAATGCACGCAGCCGTCCTCCAGCCAGCCCTTGATCTCAATGCGCCCGCGCCCGTCGGTCTTTGTCTCAATGCCGTGCATGATCGCGTTTTCCACAAGGGGCTGCAGGATCAGGTTCAAGGACTGGCACGAAAGGATTTCCGGCTCTGCGTCGATCGTATAATCGAAATCGCCGTCGTGCATCATGCTCTGGATTTCCAGATACGCCCTCGTATTTTTCAGCTCATCCTCCACGGACAGCGTATTTTTCCCGCGGTTTAAGGCAGTCCTGTAAAAAGTGGACATCGCCAGCGTCATTTTGCTGATGTCCGTTTCCCCCGCCGCCAACGCCTTCCAGTTGATCAAGGACAGCGTATTGTACAAAAAATGGGGATTGATCTGCGCCTGCAGCGCCTTCATTTCCGACTCCTTCTGCCTTAGCTTCCCCACATAGACCTCCTGGATCAGGGTGCGCAGCCGTTCCAGCATTTTGGCAAAGCTTCTGTATAAAACGCCGATTTCATCCCCATACTCGCTTTCTGCCGCAAGCTCCAGGCTCTCCTGCTTTTCTTCCAGATTGCCCTCTTCCACTTCCAGCATATGCCCGGTCAGCCGCTCGATCCGCCTGCTGACCAGCCGGGAAACCACAAAGCTTGCCGCAACTGCGCCAAACAGGCACAAAATGACCGTCAGCGCCACCATCACGCTCACCGGCCGCATCGCGTCCCCCGCAATGTCCGCAGGCTGATACAGCCAGATCTTCCAGCCGGTCACCTCCGAATCCTGACAGATCATGCTGTAAGCCGACTCCTTCCCCTTTCCCTGCTGCGCCACAAACTCCGGGTAGGACAGCCGGTAGCCGCCGTTTTCCTCCGAAAAGCGGCTTCCCTCATACAAAACCTCTCCCACCTTATCCGTAATAAAAATACCGTATTCGGAATTCAGCGTCTGCTCATACGGGGCAAAAAGCGCCTCATAATCTGCCCGGATGCAAAGGACGTCCGCCCGCCGCCCTTCCAGCCCCGTCGGCATCCTTCGCGCGCAGCACACCTCCTTTGTCCTGCGCTCCACATGCCACGAAAGCCCCGTCGCCAGCTGCGCCTCCTGATACCAGTCCTCGTCTGCCGCCTCTGCCGCCGGGGCGATGGTCGTATCGTGCTTTACCATGCCGTTATCCGTATAGACCGTGATCCTTTCGACGTCGTCATGAAAATATTTCAGCGACTGCAGCACCGGATCGACTACCTGAGTCACCTGCTCGTACTGCTCATAGGGCGTTTCATATTCCCGTGAAAAGACTTTCGCAAGGCTCTGGTCAAAGGCGATATAATCCGCCAGATTCCCGTATACCTTCAGCTTTGCGTCCATCGCCGCCACCGACTGATACAGATAGGACTTTAAGTTAATGTCCTCCTTATCCTCGATCACACTCCGCATCTGGCTGAAGCTGAACAAAAACAGGATCATTACCGGCACAAAGCAGAAGCACACATAAAACAGCGCCAGCTTGTATCTGAGCTTTATCCCGTTAAGCCAATGTCCGATCTTCTTCATTTTCCCCTGTTCCATCCCCCATATCCCGGTACTTCTGCGGGCTTACCCCGAAATATTCCCGAAAGCTCTGGCAAAAATAGGAAACGTTCGGATAACCCACCTTTTCGCTGATGCCCACGATCTTTTCATGGGTATCTTCCAGCATCTCCCGCGCCTTTTCCATCCGGCACGCCTTGATAAATTTACTCAGGTTCTGCCCCGTCTCTTTTTTAAAGACCGTGCTCAAATAGCTGGGCGCCATGTAAACCTGCTCTGCCAAAAGCTCAATGCTCAGTTCCTCCCCATAGTGCCCGTAAATATAGCGCTTTACCTCCTCCACCTCCCGGTGGCTGCCGGGGACGCTGCCCTGAACGCTGCGCTCCAAAAGCCCGATGTTTTTTTCCAGGATCTTTTGTATCTCCTTTAAATCTGCCGCATGATACAAAAGCTCCATTTCATCATCCAGTTCCTTCCCGCTTTTTTCGGGAATCGCCTCGTACAAAAGCTTTAACAGGCTGGAAAACATAAATTTTACATAGATCTGGGAAAATCCCGTATTTTTCCCGTAATTCTGGAAAAGCCGGCTGCAGTGCCCCCTCAGGCTTAAAATATCCTTTGTGCGGATGTCCTGCCGGATCTGTTTCATGAGCGTATCGTCGTCCAGCTGCACGTCCTGCGCCCGCTCTGCCTCGTTTTCCGTCATATAGACGCGGCTTTCCAGCCCGTAAAACCGGTTTTCCATCAAAAGCTCCAGCTCCTGACAGCGCTCTCCAAGCTGTTCCTTTCCCTTTAAGCCGGAGGATACCGCCACATAGCTTTTTTGCCCCGCCTTCAGATCCTTTTCCAAAAGCCCGTTGATCTGCCTGCCGATCTCCTTCCAGTCGCCGCCCTCCTGCGTAAAAAAGAGCATGCTCTGCTGGGGATTTAAGTTCAGATAGTCAAATTTTTTGCCGACCCGCCTGCCGATCTCGTCACACAGCTCCTTTTGCCGCCCCCCAAAAAAGTCGCTGTCCGTCTCCAAAAGCATCAGCCTTTTGTAGCCATCCAGAAAATCCAGTGCATAACAGCCCTTTGCGCGTCGCTCGATCTCCTCTGTCCCGACGCCGTTGACGACCGAGTTAAGGATGTATTCCTTAAAAAAGCTGCCCTCCGCCGCCTTCCGGCTCTCCTCCCTTTTCTCGCTGTCCAAATCTGCCGCGGCCTTTTCCATCACACGCTTAAATTCCTCCGGGTCTACGGGCTTTAAAATATATTCCTCCACCCCGAAGCGCATCGCCTGCCGCGCGTATTCAAATTCCCCGTAGCCGGAAAAGATCACTTTTTTCATGTCCGGACAGCGCTTTGTTGCCTGCTCCAAAAGCTCGATGCCGTTCACAAAAGGCATTTTTACATCCGTTATCAGAATATCCGCCTGATTTTGTTCCAGCCATTCCAGCGCTTCTTTTCCGTTGACGGCTTCAAAAATCTCAAATTCCTGCCCCATCTGATCCAGCAGGAATCGGATGCCTGCCCGCTCTATTTTTTCGTCGTCTGCAATTAAGATCCGGTACATGATTTTTCCCCCATGGTTTTTCTAAGCTCCTTACCGCTTCGCCTTCCGATACCCTGCCTTCTGCGCCTCCGCTTCTGACTCAAATAAAATCAGATTCGGCGAATCCGCCATCGTATCATAATCCGCCTGTCCCGGGCAGTGATATATTTTTGACTTTTTATTTCCGCGGATTTCCAATTCTCCTTCACTTTCCTCTGCATTTCCTGCGCCGTCTTCTGCTGCCAGCGCGCTTTCTCCGGTGGCATAATCAATCTTGATCCCGGGCTGCACATTGTAGGCAAATACGTCAAAGCAGACGCCTTCACCCTGATCCTCCACCGACCAGCCCTCCATCCGCACCCCCCGCGCCACAAGCTCGCTGCCTTCAAATACGGGCGTTACCCGGTAAAGCACATGGTTATCCGTTTCTTTTACATAGTCTGCCACCATATTTTCAAACGGCAGCATTCCGTCCACATTCAGATAACGGGTTCCGGTGATCAGATTTTCCTCGTTGGCATTTTCGCCCGTAAGCTGATAACCGATCAGATGACAGCGGTTATACAGATATTTGCCGTCCACAATATCATATCTCGCCGTTTTCCAGCCGGAGGGCTTAACCTGCCCGATACTCCCGCGCTCCTCTGTCGGCATCATATCCGTTCCTACGTTAGCGTAAGCCGTGCCGCATCTGCCAAGGCTGTCCAAGCCGCTGTAATGCTCGAAGGACTGCTGTGTCATTTCTTCTTCCGAAAAGTCCGGCACATTGTCGCCGATTGCCGTATACGGGGAACCGCCGTAGCCTTCGATTTCCGTACCGTCGTCCAATACGATCCGCTCCTGCGTCTTTTCCGGCTGTTTGGACGCTGCCGGATCAAGCTCCTGTCCGTCATTCTGATCCTGTACGGCACTTTGCCCGATATTTTGTCCAAACTCCTGTCCTGCCGCGCCCTGCGTCCCTGCGCATCCGCCGATCAGAAGTGCCGCCGATACCGCGCCCAGAAACAATTTCCATTTTCCGCTTTTTACTGCCCGTTTTCCAAACATTTTTGTCATCTCCCTGATGTCATTTTTTCTAAAATCCTGTCGTATCCCTTACTTTTTCACATAAGTCTCCTGCGTGATCTTTTCATGGGAATTTCCGGGAAATTCCTCTGCTTCAATCAGCTTCCAGTCCCCCAGATCTACGTCCAGCCAAAAATCTGCCGGATATTTCCGGTTCCACCGAAAAATGATCAGCTTTTCCAGCCGGTCCACAACCGCTTTTATCCCCTTGTTTTCAACTATGCACAGCTCCCCTTTTCCTGCGGCAGAAAGGAAATCCTCCCGCACCTGCTTTGGCACGTCCATTCCTTCAAACAGTCCCGCCGTATATTCATTCATCCACAGCTTTTTCCCTGCTGCCAGCGCTGCAATGCGCTCCGTCACAACCCGGTCGCGGCTCTGCCGCCTTCCGTTAAAAAGCATTCCGTTTCCGTCGTCCAGACATACGATTGCGATCATAAAACTCCCCTTTCAAAAACACTCCCGTTTCCATGTGATCCGCAAATCCCGAATCTGCCTCTATCATAACAAAAATGCCGCTCTGAATCAACGCAGAGCGGCATTTTTGACGGTAAGCAAAACGATAAGCCGGGTTATGTCGTGAATGGTCATCTATCTAGTCCTGCCGTTGCCGGCAGGCTCAAGCGACCCACCTGAAAGCAGGTCGGGCAAACCTGTCGCTTTCTATTCGGTCTTGCTTCGGATGGGGTTTACATATGCCCCGCCCGTTACCGGGCGGGCGGTAGTCTCTTACACTGCCCTTCCAACCTTACCGGCACAAAAGCCGGCGGTACATTTCTGTTGCACTATCCTTGGAGTCGCCTCCACCGGACGTTATCCGGCATCCTGCCCTGTGAAGCCCGGACTTTCCTCACCTGTCCCCTTTCGGGCGTCCAGACGGACTGACAGCCGCGACCATTTATCTTACTTACCATGTGACATTCTACCAGCAAACTGCACGCTTGGCAAGGCTTTTTCCTATATTGGAAATCCAAATTTATTTTTCTTTTCCTCCGGCAAATACTTAGCAAGCTCCTCTGCCAACGCATACACCGTTGTTCCCGGCGCAATATCTGCAGGCGTCCTGCCTTCCCCACTTTTCATGATGCGCTTTGCATATCGGATTGCCAACTTCGGACTGCCCTTTTCCAGAAGGATCTCAAAAATATTTTTCATATTCTTCTGATATTTTCCGATGCCCAATTCTCTAAACTTATCATTCAAAAATGAGATATATTCTGTCCGGTGATTATTCGCCGTATAATAAGCAAAATGCAGAAGAAACCAAAATTCAATGCACTCATTGCTCCATGCAGCATGATATTGCACATATGGATTTTGCTGATTTAAGCATTCTGCCCTTTGTACCACACCATTAAAATCTTTTGCAGGGAAACTGTCTTTATCGTACACGCACCAGACCTGTCCCCTTTCAATTTCATTTTTCTTTATATACTTTTCAGCCATCCCAATTACGCGCATGGTTTCCGCCTGACACGGTTCTATTTCAATCAGTACCATATCACGATAAACCGGATTATCTTCAATGTAGCGCTTAAAGCCTTCAAAATAGGAAGGCTCCGTCTGCTGCCCTTCGCAGAAAATATAATATCGAAATTCTTTCTTTTCCAGATATTCCTGCCGGCGTTTTTTCTTCCACGCCTCCATTCCGGCTTTTTTAGGCATTGACCTTCCCCCAATCTATAATTTTTCTAAGATATGGGTCGGCGCCATACTTGCCTTCCAGATACTGCTTATCAAACTTGGCATCCTTACGGACAGACTCACCCTTTTCGTTTTTAAATTCAACCAGCGAATACAGTTTGGAATTCTGCCGGTTTCCTTTTGCAACAAACCATATTTCGTCTCTTCGGAATACTTCGCTGTTCATTGTAGATAAATCATGGGATGTGAAAATCAATTGCGCTCCATGCCGATTGATTTTCATATCATTGAACAGCATGATAACATGCCGCAGCAGCACCGGATGAATTTTGGCGTCTAATTCATCAATAACCAATGTCGTTCCAGAAACAAGGCTATCCGCAATAAATGGCAGCAGCCCAAATAATTTCTTGGTTCCGCTGGATTCTTCCGATAAATTTAGTTCAAACTCATACCCGTCAACAACATGTCTGGTATAAACCTCGATCCGTTCGTCCTCTTTTTCTTCAACCCTGAAATTTGTAATATCCAAATCCATCTCCTGAATCATTTCCAGAAAAAGAGTCTTTACATCTTCAGAAGCCGCAATTGCCATCCCGAGTTCCTGCATCGGATTTCCATAATTCAAAAAAACAATCCCATATTCAAACCAGTTCAATACATCTTTTACCACTTCATTCTTTTTATGGGTAATTCCCAAATAGGAAAGCAACGTCAGTGTGTCGGACAATTCATTACTGATTTTCAGCCTTGCCAACGCGCCTTTTAATTCAACCCCTTCGTCAGAGCGTTCCAAAAGAGCGGATCTTCTGCCCGTATCAAATTTTACACGATCCAATCTCTCATACAGAACAACATCCTTCTTTACTGTCAGAACATACCGGTATTCCGCCGCTTTTGTGCGAAAGAAAAGTTCAAATTCTGTGGGTTCTTCTTTTTCTTTCTCTCCGAAAGCAAACGGCTCTATCAAAATTTTTTTCATTTGAAAAAAACGGTCATTATTATCATCCGTTGCATACAAGGGACGTAATACTTTTGCGACCAATATATGCAGCGCTTCCAGCACATTTGACTTTCCGCCGCCATTAGGTCCATAAACAGCAGATACCGGCAAATATAATTCTCCATCCGTATCTTTGATTATCCTGTCCTCGTGCTCGGATATGGCGGCAGCCTGCATATCAAAAGTCATTTCTTCTTTAATACTTTTAAAATTTTTAACTGTAAATTGACATAACATAATATCCGCCACCTCCAATATCTATATTTCGATTATACCACCTTCTCTTATTTTGTAAATATATATGAGATTTTTTCTCATATATATGCTTATAATTTTGTTTTTTCACAGCCTGTCCAATTTCAGACCCGGAAGCAGCTGCCTCCGACGAATTCCCGCACGATCGAATTTTTCGGCAGGTCCTCGCTGCTGACGCCCAGAAAATAATCCAGGAACTTCAAAAGCCGCTTCGCCTCAAAATATTCCGGCTCATCTTTCCCGATGCTGTAAAGAAGCGGTTCCGCATAGGTTTTCAGCACGCTCAGCTCATAGATCAGAACGGAATTAAACATCGCGTCCGCGCATTCCTGAAACGGGAAAATATTCTCCTCTTCTCCCCGGCGCACCGACGGCCACTGGCTGATCGTCTGTTTTGCGGACGTCCCTCTCGTGCGCGCATCCCGCACAAGCCGCCGCAAAAGCCTGCCGTCCGTCGTCCGGATCCGGTTATGCTCATCCACGTTTAAGCTTGTGAGCGCGCTGATATAAATCTTATATTTGCTGTCGTTCGGCAGCGCATAGGACATTGCGTCGTTGAGCCCGTGGATCCCCTCGATCACGAGAATATCCTCTTTCCCAAGCTGCAGGGAATTGCCGTTATATTCCCGTTTCCCGGTTTTGAAATTATAGGTCGGCATCTCCACCCGCTTCCCGGAAAGCAGATCGCACATATCCTCGTTGAACCGTTTTACGTCGATGGCGTCAAGGCTTTCAAAATTATACTTTCCGTCCGCGTCCTTTGGCGTCAGCTCCCGGTCGATAAAATAATTGTCCACCGCAATGGGATGGGGCTTTAAGCCGAAGGTTTTTAGCTGGATCGAAAGCCGGTGGGAAAAGGTCGTCTTGCCGGAAGAGGAAGGCCCCGCGATCATCACGAATTTTACATGGGGACGCTGCGCAATTTCCTCTGCGATCTTTCCGATCCTGCTCTCCTGCAGCGCCTCCTGCACAAGAATCAGCTCCGCCAGATCCCCCTCGCAGATCTTGTCGTTTAAATCCCCGACCGTATCGATCCCAATCTGATCGCCCCAGCGGGTAGACTGATACAGCGTTTCAAAAAGCTTAGAACGCTCCTCAAGCCCCGGCGCTTCCGCCGGATTTTCCGCATCCGGCAGCATCAGCATCAGCCCCTCCCGGTAGCGCACCACATCAAAGCATTCCAAATACCCGGTGTCCGGAACCATATAGCCATAGTAATAATCATAATAGCCGTCCAGATTGTACACATTGATGTAAGAGCCCCTCCGGTATTTAAAAAGCTGAACCTTATCGCTCATCCCCTGTTTTTCAAACAGCTGTATCGCCTCGTCTGTCGGGAAAGCTTTTTTTACAAAAGGAAGCTGTGCCCTGACAAGGCTGTGCATCCGCTCCTTTACCTGCTCCACAAACGCCTCGTCTATTTTCAGCCCGCCCTTTGGCGAACAGTACAGCCCTTTTCCAATGGAAAATTCCACCTTCAGCTTGCCCTTTTGGGGCGCGCCCGCCACATCTGCAGCCGCCTTCATCAAAAGCATTACCGCGCTTCTGGAATAGGTATCATGCCCGATCCGATCCTGCGCCGTCAAAAATGTAACCTTTGCCCCGTCCTTTACCGTCCAGAACAGCTCCCGGATCTTATGATCCGCTACCGCAAGCACGATCCGGTGGGCATATGCCCCCTGTACCTGCTGTGCCAGCTCCCTGTAGGTGCACCCTTCGCTGCATTCCATGTTCTCCCTGTTTATCGTTACCTTCATCTGTTTTTCCTCCTGTTCTGCCGCTTAAGCCTCCCCCAAAAATTCCAAAACCTTTCCTGCAAACGTCATACGCGCCAAAAGCTCCCTGCGCCGCAGCGCGATCCGTTCCTGCTTCGCATCCAAAACCGCGCCCTGACCGCCTTGTGCGCCTTGCCCTAGATCAGTCCCTTCCTCCGGCGCTGCCGGCATCCCGGAAAGCAAAGCCCCGTCTGTTGCCATTGTATGCTTCAAAAAAGAAATTAGTACGCCGTTTTGATCTACTATGAGCCGAAGCCCCAGCCAGTCTGCCGCCCCTTCCCGTTCTTCTTTTGAAAAGCCGGACGCTTCCAGCCGTTTTTCAAGCGCCTCGTTTTCCCGTTTTACATTCAGGGCGTCCCTGACCCACTCTTCGTCCGCTTCCCGCACCGCCAGCATCATCGGATAAAATTTGCCGTCCTCCAGCACCATATTTTCCCGCAGGATCAAAAAGCCCAGCTCTGCCAGCTTCCGGCGCACCAGCCAGATTTCCGACTGGGGCGACAGCACGCACCATTTAAGCGCCGCCGTCTTTTCCGGCACATCCGTCAGGATCTGCACGATCAGCTTGCCGCCCATTCCCGCAGCGATAAAGCCGTCCGCGCCCTCTGGATCCGCCGCCTGTCTGCCGTCTGCACCTTCTTCATCTGCTGCCTTTTTGCCGTCCGCACCTGCAACCGGGATCTGCTTTAATCCGTCGGACAATACCGCCCCGATCCGGTCTGTCAGCCTGCTTTCCCGGATGTGCTCCTTTGCCCGTTCCAGCGGCCCTTTCCGCACATCCCCCGCAAAAATATAAGGGCAGATGCCATGCTGCGCCAGATAAATGGATACAAATCCATGGTCACAGCCGACATCCGCCGCCGTATGGCCGCAGGGGACAAGCTCCGCTACGGCTTTCATTCTGTTTGATAATTCCATCTTTTTCTATCAGCCGGACCGCCCCGAAAGACGGTCCGGCATCCTTTCGGCATTGTTTTTTGGCAAACCTGTCGGTTTAGTCCAGATAGTCCTTTAACTTGCGGCTGCGGCTCGGATGGCGCAGCTTGCGCAGCGCCTTCGCCTCGATCTGGCGGATACGCTCTCTCGTTACGTTAAACTCCTTGCCTACCTCTTCCAGCGTCCGTGCACGTCCGTCGTCCAGACCGAAACGCAGGCGCAGCACCTTCTGCTCCCTGTCGGTCAGGGTGCTCAAAACCTCTACCAGCTGCTCCTTTAACAGGGTAAACGCCGCCGCGTCCGCAGGCACGGGCACGTTGTCATCCTGAATAAAGTCGCCCAGATGGCTGTCCTCCTCCTCGCCGATGGGCGTTTCCAGAGAAACCGGCTCCTGAGAGATCTTTAAAATCTCACGCACCCTGTCTACGGGCATATTCATCTCTTCGGAAATCTCCTCGGGAGTAGGTTCGCGGCCTAACTCCTGCAAAAGCTGACGGCTCACGCGGATCAGCTTGTTGATCGTCTCGACCATATGCACCGGGATGCGGATCGTCCTCGCCTGATCCGCGATCGCCCTCGTGATCGCCTGTCTGATCCACCACGTCGCATAGGTGGAAAACTTGTAGCCCTTGCGGTAATCGAATTTTTCGACCGCCTTGATCAGACCCAGATTGCCCTCCTGGATCAGGTCAAGAAAGAGCATCCCGCGTCCCACATAGCGCTTTGCAATGCTCACAACCAGACGCAGGTTCGCCTCCGCCAGACGCTTTTTGGCGTCCTCGTCGCCGTTTTCCATCCGCTTTGCCAGCTCGATCTCTTCCTCGGCAGACAACAGCGGAACCTTGCCGATCTCCTTTAAATACATGCGGACAGGGTCTTCGATGCTGATTCCGTCGGGGATGCTCAGATCCAGATTCTCCATATCCACATCTTCTTCATCTGCCAAAAGCAGCTCTTCGTCGGGGATGTCGTCCTCTTCCGTAATGCGCAGGACGTCCACGCCGCTTTTTTCCAGCGCCTCCAAAACGTCGTCAAGCTGCTCGTCTTCCAGATGCAGATCCGCAAGATAATCGCTGATCTCCTGATATTCCAGCACATTTTTCTTTTTCTTTGCCATGGCGAGAAGGCCTCTTACCTTCTCCTCCATTTTTGCCCTTACGTTTTCATCTACCATGTCTGTCATCCTTCCTGTGTCTGTGTTGTATTGTTCGCTCTATTGCAGAGATATATGCGTTTTTCCAAGCTCCTCCAAAAGTCTCTTGCCGTCGATCACACGCTTTAAGGCTTCCACGTCCGTCCCCAGCCGGGCGCTGTCCCTTTCATAGCTGTTGCGCTTTACCGCATAAACAATGTCGTGGATCGCCTTTTCCTGCTCCTGGATATTTTCCAGCCGGGCAAGCTTTGTGTGAAACAGGGACGCCGCCTCCCGCTGCTCTTCTTCCTCCTCGAACATACTGATGATGCCCGCCGGATCGATCCTCCCGTTTTCCAGCTCCGCAAAAAGCCGCGCAGCCACCTTTTCATACAGCCCTTCCGTAAAATCGCCGGGAGAAATGTATTTTTTGATCTGCGAAAAAAGCTTCGGCTGCTCCACCAGCCATGTCAGCAAAAGCTTCTGGCTGTTTTTAACGCCCTCTTCGGCAGTATTCTTTTTCTGGACGCCGGTTCTGGGACGCTCCAAAGGCTTTGCAAGCCCCGTCTGCGCCGCATAAGTGCCCACAAGCCTGCGCAGGTTTTCAAAGCCGATGTTATATTTCTGCGCCGCCGCTTCGATATAATTCTCCCGCTCCACCTCTTCCGAAAACGTACAGAGCTTTTTGGCGATCTCCCGGTGGAAATTCGTCTTCTGCTCCGGGTCGGATAAGTCAAATCCCTTCTGGATCTGGCGCAGCTCAAAGAAAAAGCTGTTTTCCGCATGGTCGAGCCGCTTCTGGAACTCCTCCGCCCCAAGCGCCTTGATAAATTCATCCGGATCCTTATAGGGCTCCAAGCTGATCACGCGCCCGGTCAGCCCTGCTTCCTTTAAAATACCGATCGCCCGAAGCGCCGCGTTCGTGCCCGCCCCGTCGCTGTCATAGGACAAAAGCACCTCCTGCGCATAGCGCTTCAGCAGCATCGCCTGCCCCGCCGTAAACGCCGTTCCAAGGGACGCCACCGCCTGCGTAAAGCCCGCCTGATGCATGGCGATCACATCCATATAGCCCTCGCACAAAATGATGTTTCCCTTACGGCTTGTCCGCGCAAAATTCAAGCCGTACAGGTTGCGGCTCTTGTCAAAGATCTCCGTCTCCGGAGAATTCAGATATTTCGGCTTGCCGTCTCCCATCACCCTGCCGCCGAAACCGATCACCCGGTGGTTGATGTCCTGAATCGGAAACATCACGCGGTTCCAGAACTTGTCGTACATCCCGTGCTTTTCATCCACGTTGCACAGCCCCGCATCCCGGATCAGCGCCTCCTCGTAGCCCTTTGACTTCAGATAGCCGATCAGGTCGTCGCTGTATTTGTTGGCGTAGCCCAGCCCGAAATGGTTCATCGTTTCATCTGAAAGCTGCCGCTGTCTCAGATACTGCATCCCGACCGCGCCCTGACGGTTTCTCAGCTGATAATAAAAATATTTTGCCGCTTCCTTATTCACTTCCAGAAGCCGCGCCCTGCGGCTGTCGGCTTTCCTTGCCTCCTGTGAATATTCCAGCTCCGGCAGATCCACGCCCGCGCGCTGCGCCAGCATCTTGACCGCCTCCGGAAACGTCGCGTTTTCATATTCCATCAAAAAGGTGATCACATTGCCGCCCGCGCCGCAGCCAAAGCAGTAGTACATCTGCTTTGCCGGCGAAACGGAAAAGGACGGCGATTTTTCGTTGTGGAAGGGGCACAGTCCGAAATAATTGCTTCCCTTCTTCTGCAGCCGTACATAGCCGGAAATCACCTCTACAATATCGTTTTTGGTTCTGATCTCCTCGATCAGTTCTTCCGGATAATACATGTTTTCTCTCATTCCTCCGCATCCGCGGCTTTCTTTCCACGCTTCCCGCCGCATCCAAACGCTACGCGTCCCTTTTGCCACGATAATCGCAGGAAGAAAGCCTGCGGTTTTTCCGATCCACAAAAATCGAAAAAACCGCTTCTTAGCTAATTATTCTGCAAAACCCTTCCGTTTCCTTTTTTTAACGGCAAATATCGTAAATAAATTCCGCGTTTTTATCCATCGCGTCATAGGATACTTTAATCGGAGACATCTGGAATACATGCCACATCCCTTTATAGACGTCCAGATGCGCCGAGACGTTTTCCTTGATCAGCTTTTTATGAAGAAGCGTCGCATCCGACAAAAGGATCTCGTTATCCCCCACCTGAATATAGGTCGGCGGAAAACCCTTGAAATTTCCAAACAGCGGCGAAATAAACGGATCGGAAAGTTCCTGTCCCGCCGCATAATTTTCAATCATCCGGTCCAGATAGTCCTGATCCAAAACCGGATCGACCTCTTTTCTGGACTCGTAGCTTTTGCCGGATTTGGTCAGATCCGTCCACGGCGACAAAAGCACAAGCCCTCTCGGCAGGATCCGCCCCTGCTCTTTTAATTTAAGCGTCAAAGAAAGCGCCAGATTGCCGCCCGCGCTGTCTCCCGCCACGATCACGTCCCGCGCGCCGTATCCTAAATACATCAGATGGTTCCACGCTTTCAGCGCATCCTCCGTCGCCGCCGGATACGGATGCTCCGGCGCCAGCCTGTAGTTAAAGGCAAACACGTCCATCGAGGTGGATTCCGCCAGCTTTTTTGTCAGCGTGCGCGCATACACCGTGCTCCCCGTAGAATAGCCGCCGCCGTGGCAGTACAGGATCACATATTTTTTCATATGGGCGCGCGTTACCCTCACCCATTCGCAGTTCATATCCTCCACCGTTACCGGCGTATATTCCACCCCTTTTTCCGTCCCCAAAAGCGCCCCGATCCGATCCTGCGACTGCCGGTGCCGGTTCAGGTCCGGATGCTCCACCAGCCCGTGCACCTTCCGGATCAGGTTCATCATGCTCTGATTCTGTTTCTCGCTGACTGCCATCTGCCAACCTCCTTCGCAAAACTCCATCCTTCCGTCTGCGTCCGGCGCTGCACACTGACGAAAGATATATCAACTCTAAAATCTAACATAAGTCCCGACAAACTGCAACATTCTTGTGCCAGTTTACGGCAATGTATTTTGGGTATAAAAAATGTGCGCCAAGGCGCACTGCCGTGTGAGCAATAACGATTTAATCTTTAGGCAAACTCCATCTCGAACATATTTCGTCCATCATCTCTTTTAACTGCATATTTCTGATTTTCCTTTCCTATCATCAAACTTTTGATTACTTATTTAATATATCAATCAGAATTTAATCCCACCAACAATAATAAACAAAACAATCATCGCCAAATAGCTTTGCACTTGGAATTAGTTTACCATTATTATCAATAAAAAACGTAGGTCGCGAAAAATCTGTTTCTTCTCCAATATCGCTTGGAAATATATCTTTCGGTTCATTAAAAATTTGTTTTATCTCATAAAGAGATAATTTGCTGAAAACAATCAAGGTGTCAGCAGTAATAAACTGCTCATTTTTATCTTCTTCCAATTCATAGACCTGTACAAAAATCTTTGCGGTTTCATCTATGCTAAGTAATTTTTCAATCAACGTAATGTATTCTTGTTTCCCTTCAAGACGTTCACATGAGAAATCTGTAAAATCATCCGTTGGGTCTAAAAAATCCTTGTATGAAAACCAATAATCATTTGTATAATTTCCATTCGATTCATCAATTTTCAGCAATGTTAAAATTATACCCTTTTGTTGGTCATTCATGTTATTCCCCTCTTGCCCCCCAATTTATCACTCCAAAATAAACGGAAGTATAATCATAATAATTCCAAACAGGGCAAATAAAACACCACATATTTACCCTCTCCTTTATCAGCTCCCGATTTTCTAACCTCATTCTACCATACCCCACCTATATTTTCTATCCCTATCCAGCAAGGGAAATCCGCCTTTTATCCGGTTATCATTACTGTTCCCCCGCCCGCACAAATCCCTCCGCCCGCACTTGTATCCTCCCCTGTCCGGGTGTATACTACAACAAGAGAGGAAATGCTTATGTCAAAACAATCAAAAACGCAGTCAAAGACCTGGTACCGGCTGGATCTCTCCGCCATCGTCTATCCGACGCTGCAGCGCAGGGATTTTTCATCGGTCTACCGGCTTTCCGTCCTTTTAAAAGAGGACGTAAATCCCGATGTCCTCCAGCAGGCGGTGGACATCGCCATAAAACGGTTTCCCACCTACAAATCCGCCATGCGCAAGGGGCTTTTCTGGCGCTATCTGGAGCCGAACAATAACCCCGGCCCGATCGTCCAAAAAGACGTCCGGAATTTCTGTATGCCGATGCCTTTTAAAAGCAACAACCGCTATCTGGTGCGCTTTTACTGGTACGGGCGGCGCATCGCGCTGGAAGCCCATCACAGCCTCGGCGACGGCACGGGAGGAATGTTCCTTTTACAGACCGTCACAGCCGTTTATCTGCGGCTTCTCGGACACCCTATTGCAAACGACGGCTTCGTCTTAGACGTGGATTCCGAGCCTGACCCGGAGGAATTTGAGGACGCCTATATGCGTTATGCAAACGCGCAGGTGCGCCCTGCCCGCCCCGCCGAAAAAACCTATCGGGTGCGCGGCACAAAGGAACCCTTTTATACGCTCAACGTCATCGATGGAATCATGTCCGTCAAAGAGGTCATGCAGGTTGCAAAGCGCTATAACGCCACCGTGACGGAATATTTAAACGCCGTGCTTTTATATTCCCTTTTACAAAAGCAGGAGCACGACTTTCACTTAAAGCTCCGTCCCGTCCGGATCGCCATGCCTGTGAACTTAAGGCGCTTTTTCCCGTCCAAAACGCTGCGCAACTTCATTACAATGGTATATCCGTCCATCGACCCGCGGCTGGGGGAATTTACCTTTGAGGAAATCGTGGCGCATGTCCACAATTATATGCGCTACTATATCAATGAAAAATTTTTAAAAGGGGACATTACCACCAACGCCGCCACCAAGCGCAATCCCTTCATCCGGATTGTCCCTCTTTTTATCAAGGATTTCGTAGTGCGCCTGTTTTATACCCGGGTTCAGGATAAAAATTCTTCCGCCGGGCTCACAAACCTCGGCGCGGTCTACGTTCCCGACGATATGAAGCCTTATCTGGAACGCTTTGACATTTATATGGGAATCCCGTATTCCCAGCGCACCAACTGCGCGATCGCAAGCTTCGGCGATACCTTGACGGTCAATTTTGCAAGCTGCATCATCGAAGCCGACGTGGAACGCCGCTTTTTCCAGAAGCTTGTGGAGGACGGTATTGCCGTTACCATTGAAAGCAACCGCGATTAAAAATAGTTCCGTTTTAAATCAGGAGGTATCCTATGTCTTATTGTGTCAACTGCGGGGTCAAGCTTGACCCTTCTTTAAAACGCTGCCCGCTGTGCAACACGCCCGTCGTCAACCCGAACGATCTGGCAGCCATCCAACAGCCCGTCCCGCCTTTTCCGCAGGAAAAAGGACAGGTGGAGGTCGTCCGCCGCAAGGATCTGGCGATCCTTTTGTCCACGTCCCTCATCGCCGCAAGCGTGGTCTGCGGGCTTTTAAATCTTTTTGTATTCCGGGAATCCCTCTGGTCGCTCTATGTCATCGGTGCCTGCGTGGTCGTCTGGGTACTGGCGGTTCCCGCCGTGATCTATACGCGTATGCCGATCTACGGCTCGATTTTGTGCGACGGGCTTGCCATTGCCCTGTATGAATTTATGATCGGCTTTAACACAGCAGATCACAGCTGGTTTTTCGGGCTGGCGCTGCCGATCACCATCCTGTGCACCCTTGCCGCCCTTCTCTTTGCCTTTCTGATGCGGCGCGTTTCCTCCGCCTTTCTCATGACGGGGCTGTACTTTTTTGTGGAGGCAGCGCTTTTGTGCGTCGGCATCGAGCTTCTGATCCGCAGCTACCTGACGCTGCCCCTGCAGCTTACCTGGTCGGCGGTCGTCCTCGCCATCTGCGCCGTCATCGTCATTACCCTCGTCACGATCCTTTCCCGCGCGCGGTTAAGGAATGCGGTACGCAGGCGGCTTCATTTTTAAAAAACCCGCATCCCTTCCGTGTATAAAGGGATGCCCCACAGAAAAACCCCTTCCCGGAAACAGCCTTTGCCGTCCCGGAAAGGGGTTTTCTTATACTCTTGTGAAATGATCCACCGCCGCTGCCGGATCATAATAGATCTTATCCGCCTCTTTCAAAATGGCTTTTCCATCTGTGACCTCAACGATATTTACCGCGCAGTTTGCCGGAACCCGCCCATGCCAGTAATCCGTCTGATCCTCGTACACGTTCCGCAAAATCGCCCGCACCGCGCAGCCATGGGTCGCGATCAGAATCGTCTTGTCCCGATATGCTTCGTTTCCAATCAGCTCCTGCCAGAACTGCTCCGTCCGCTTACACAGCGCTGCAATCGTCTCCCCATCCTTTGCCGGTACAAAATGCAGCGGATCGGTATAAAATTTCCGGAACTGCTCGATCGGAACCGGAACCTCATAATTTTCCCTGCGGCATCCAAGCCCTTCCCAGCTTCCAAAGCAAAGCTCTGAAATCCGCGCATCCTCCGTTACGGGAACGTCCTTTCCTTCCAGAATGATCTCAGCCGTCTGCCTCGCCCGCTTTAAGGGACTCGTAATACACAGGTCAAAGGGAATATCCGCCATGCCCTGCGCCGTTACCCTCGCCAGATCAATGCCGTTTTGGTTCAGCGCAATATCCGTCTGCCCCTGCATCCTTCCCTGAACGTTCCAGTCCGTCTCGCCGTGCCTGATCAGATAAAGCTTCATCGTGCCTGCCCCTCCTGTTTGCGGTGCGCCTCTTCCGCCCGCTCCAAAGATTCATAGCCGTAAAAGCGCACTTCATTCCCGATCATCTGCTCCTGCAGGTTGACGCCTGCCGCTTCCGCTTCTTTTGTCTCTTCCAAAATAAGCTCTGCCGTCTCTTCCGAAAAGCACTGCAGCTCTCCGCGCAGATAGCTTTCCATCGAAATGCCGTCGGCGCTGTCCTCTCTTGTCGTCGCCAGACGGCCGTTCTTTCTCAGATACGGATAAGCTGCCGCCGTGCTGCGGTCCCACTCCAAATGCTGCGCCACGATCTCTTCCACAACTGCCCTCTGCCGTTCGGAAATCTCCGGAAAATACTGTTTTACCCGCTCATATTCCTCCGGATGGGTCGTTTCCATCATCCTGCCGTATTTCTCAAAGATCAGATTTCTCCCGTCCTCTGCCGCCTTCTGAAAATCCCTCATGCAGCTTTCCAGCGTTTTGTCGGAATATACCATCCACTGGCTCATCCGCATTTTAAAAAAGGTATCCGGATCATCCTGACAGGACGCCCTGCCTCCCGTATTGTGCACCAGCTGGAACAGCTCCCATTCCATAGATGCCAGATCAAAGATCATCTGCTCTCTTGCGCTTATTTCCGCCATTTTCCATTCCTCGCCTTTCCCGGTATTTTGCTGTAAAGCCGGACGCCGGTGCCTTTTGTCCCGGCATCCGCAAAAAAGGCGCCCCGAATCATCGGAACGCCTTTCATATCGTGCAGGAAAAGAGACTTGAACTCTCATGGTATTGCTACCATACGGACCTGAACCGTACGCGTCTGCCAATTCCGCCATTCCTGCATTTATCTTTGGCTCTTCAAGCTTTGTAAGCTCTCTCGTGCCGCCGACAAGTGATATACTACCACAGGTACGGACGGATTGCAAGCACTTTTTTTAATTTTTTTACATTTTTTTCAAAAACGCCTTAAATATTGCGTACCATATCCTCCACGAGGCGCGCGGAATGCTTCGCCGCTTCCCGTTCAAACGCCGGATAATCCATTTCCGCGGAGTTATCCGCCTTATCGGAAATGGCGCGGATCACCACAAAGGGGATATTGTTCAGCTTCGCCGCCTGCGCGATCGCTGCGCCTTCCATTTCAACGCAGTCAGCCTCAAATTTTTCGATCAGGTTTTTCTTTACTTCATCGGAAGAAATGAACTGGTCGCCGCTAACTACGCGCCCCAAATGCACGCCCAGCTCAGGATTGACCTTACGGCAGGATTGCTCTGCCAGCTCTGCAAGCTTCTGATCCGCCTCAAAATTCCATACGCCAAGCTGCGGAACCTCGCCGGGACGGTACCCGAACACCGTAGCGTCCACATCATGATGAACCGCGTCCGTTGAAATCAAAATATCTCCGATGTCCAGCGCAGCGTTTAAAGAGCCTGCCACGCCCGTATTGATCACATGGGTCACATGGAAATGATCCGCCAGAATCTGCGTGCACATCGCCGCGCTCACCTTGCCGACACCGGAACGCACCACGACCACGTCCGCGCCATTTAAAGCGCCCTCATGAAATTCCATTCCTGCGACCGTCACCACATGATCTGCATACATCGCCGCCTTTAACTGCTCCACTTCAAGCTCCATCGCCCCGATAATACCGATTTTTGTCATTTGTCTGTTCTCCATATTTATATCGTAGATTTCTTTTATGCTTCCGGGTAAACCAGCCGATCCTCTTTGATCCCGTAAAGCGTCTGCTCCAGATATTTCTTTGCCAAAAATTTTGCCATCGGCAGATTCATATCCAGATAATTCCCGCAGTCTTTCGCCGCCGCGCCGGGCACTTCTCCCTCGAAGTCTTTTACAAACTCAAACAGCTCCGTCACAAGCGGCACGATCTGTCCGGAAGAGCAGTCGCCGGAAAGCAGCAGATAAAAGCCCGTGCGGCAGCCCATCGGACCGAAATAGATCACCCTTTCCTTATATTCCGGATGATTCCTTAAAAAGGTCGCCCCCAGATGTTCGATCGTATGCACCTCCGCCGTGTTCATCACAGGCTCCTCGTTCGGGCTTGTCATCCTTAAATCAAACGTCGTGATCGTCTCTGCGCCCACATGATCCTTGCGGGAAACATAAATGCCGGGCTGCAGCTTGATATGATCCACTGTAAAACTCGCTATTTTTTCCATTTTTTCCTCTTTCCGCCGCACAAGCGGCAAAATCATTGCCGTCAGGCAATATTTCCCGGAGAAACGCAGTTTCTCCTGCGCGCGAGTGCACATAATCGTGTTTTGTCCTTCAACAGGAAAGTTCCTTTCCCGTTGAAGAACGAAAGAGCCCCGGAACACTGATCGCTCAATGCTCCGGGGCTCTTCACTCTCCTGCGGAAGATGGGACTTGAACCCACACGGCATTGCTGCCACAAGATCCTTAGTCTTGCTCGTCTGCCAGTTCCGACACTTCCGCATGCGGCTCGCCGCTGCAAGAAATATACTATCATCTCACACCCAAAAAGTCAACAACTATTTTAAAATTTTTTCAAGTTTTTTCACTTCCCCCTTTTTTACAAAAAAATCAAAAATTTTCAAAAAAGTACTTGCAATCTTTTTCCACCTGTGATAGTATATCACTTGTCGGCGGCACGAGAGCTTACAAAGCTTGAAAATCCAAGACAAAATGCAGGAATGGCGGAATTGGCAGACGCGTACGGTTCAGGTCCGTATGGTAGCAATACCATGAGAGTTCAAGTCTCTTTTCCTGCATTATTTTTTTATCAGAACACCGGAGTTTTCACTCCGGTGTTTTTTGATTCCTTCTCTTCTCTTTATTCAGCCCGCCGCTGGTCGGCTCCACGCTGCTTTTCAAAAAGCTCGCGCGCATCACCGCATTTTCCCCGAATCTGGCGCGGATGCTGTCGATCGCCTGATTCGCTTTTTCCAGCTTTTCATAATCCACCCGGTCAAACAGGCTGTACTGGCGGTACTCTGCATCCGTCAGGCGCGTCGCCGTTACCTGCAAAAGCCTCAGCGGCTTTTTCCCGTCCCACATCTTATTCAGAAGCCGGCAGGCGGTTTCAAAAATCTCTTCCGTCACATCCGTAGACGAGTCCAGCAAAAGCTGCCTGCTGCTGTTTTCAAAGCTGCTCGTGCGCATTCCCACCGACACGCCGCCCGCCTTTTTATGGTCTGCCCGCAGGCGGATGCCTACCGTTTCGCACAAAGAAAGCAAAATCTGCCTCGCATACGCCAGATCCGTCACATCTTCCGGCGTCGTCACGCTGTTGCCGCAGCCTTTATTTTCCGCCTCCATGTCGAACATCCCGTCGCTTTCCCGTCCCCAGGCATATTCATACAGCGCCAGCCCGTGCTTTTTCATATGGGCGGCAAGCATCCCCCGGTCCGCATGCGCCAGATCCCCTACCGTATAGATTCCAAGCCCCTTTAACCGCTGTGTCGCAGCCTTCCCCGCAAATAAAAGGCTCGATACCGGCAGCGGCCAGAGCTTTGCAGGGATTTCCTCCGGAAAAAGCGTGTGCACCAGATCCGGCTTTTTAAAGTCGCCCGCCATTTTTGCCAGCAGGCGGTTGCAGGACACCCCGATATTTACCGTAAAGCCCAGCGTATTTTTAATTTCCTCCCGCAGATGCTGGGCAAATTCCTCCGGCGTTTTGTACCGCATTCCATATAACTGCCCAAAGCCGTCAAATTCCGCCCACGCCTCGTCGATACTGTACGGGATTACCCGGTCCGTATATTTTCCCAAAAGCGCCCGCAGACGGTTGGACTGTTCCACATAGGCGTGAAAATCCGGCGGGATCACCACCAGCCCCGGGCATTTCCGCTTCGCTGACAGGATCGGCTCTCCCGTCGTAATCCCGTATTTTTTTGCCGGGGTGCTCTTTGCCAGAACAACGCCGTGCCGCGTTTCCTCATCGCCGCCCACCACGGACGGGACGGTACGCAGATCCACGCTGTCTCTTTGATCCTTCAGCCTCTCGATCGCGCTCCAGCTCAAAAACGCGCTGTTTACATCAATATGAAATACGATTTTTCCCTCTCTCACGTCTGTTTTTTCTCCTGTTTTCCCATCACGCTTCCATAAATCTCAAACAGCGCCTTCAAAATCTGCCGGATCCTTTTTCTCGTGTCCGGTTCGATCCTGCCAAGCTCCCGCAGACAGATGCGCAGATTATTTTTCCAGTCCTGCGCAAACTCATATACCGTCGTCGCACCGGTCTTTCCGATCAGCCCAAAAAAGGTGTTCACAAAAAGCTCCCTCTCCGGTTCGGAAAGCGTAAAAATCCATTCGTTCAGCACCTTGTCCATCTTCTTTTGCTTTGCTTCAAGATCCGCCTCCCGGACGAGCCTTCCGTTTTCGATCTGCCATGTATAGGCGTCGTGCTGCATCATTCCGCACGCAGAGCTTTTTACCACCTCATAGCGCTCTTCATTCTGCAAAAGCATCCCGACAACGGAGGACGCCGGCAGGATCCGGCGCAGCCGCCCCCTGATCTCGCGGTAGCCCTCCTCCGAAAGAAGCTCCGGCAAAAATCCCGGCCCGTCCAGGCTGTATACCTCCCGGATCCGCCGTCTTACGCCTTCCTCCGCCCACATGGACGCAAATACCGCCAGATTCCCGCCCTTGGAATGCCCGCATACCCGAAACTGCCCGTCGATCCTGCAGCTGACCTGATTCAGATAAACCGCGCTCATCCGCTGGGACGGCAGCGGTCTGGTAAAGGCCATATTAAAGTCCTCTTTCCAGCCGACCACCGAATCGTCCGTGCCCCGAAAAGCGATCACCGGTTCGCAGCCCTCCGGGAAAAAAGTGACCGCCCCAAACTGCGTTTCCTCCTCTTCCTGCGTCCGCGCCCGGTAATTGCCGCACCGCATCCTTTCATATCTGCGGCATCCAAGCAGCGTTTCCCACAGCCTGCGGTTTTCTTTTTCATACCACTTATCTGCAAAAACAAGCGCCGGATCCATCCGCCGGTCAATTTCCTCCAGCGTTATCCCCTCGCTGTGCTGTGCGATGGTCGGCACGATCCCGTCAAACTTCAAATAGGAAAGCTGCGCCAGCAACAGCACGTCCGCTTCCCCAAAAGGAACCTCCTCAAAGCTTTTTGCCCCATATTCTTTCAGATAATCGATGATATTTCCCATAAAGCGCCTTTCCCATCCTTAAAAAATGTGCGCGTCAACGCGCTTTTTATCCAACCGCTCACGCCGCCCCGCAGCTACCGTTTCCGCTGCACGCCGCTTCAAATTCCTTTAATTTCTGTTTTGCCTGCGGCGTCAGGTTTTTCGGAACACTGATCTGCACCGTCACATACAGATCCCCGTATACGCCCGGCTGCTTCATCGATACGATCCCTTTTCCCTTTAACCGGATCCTGCTTCCCGACTGCGTCCCCGGAGCGATACGGCACATGACCCTGCCGTTTAAGGTCGGTACCTCAGCCTCGCCGCCCAGAGCCGCCGTCACAAACGGGATCGTTACCGATGTGTACAGATCCATCCCGTTTCGCTCAAATCCGGCTTTTTTGCCGACCGTTACCTTCAAAAGCAGATCTCCTGCCCTGCCGCCGTTTCTGCCCGCCATTCCTTTGCCCTTTAAGCGGATGCTTCTGCCGTCCTCGATCCCCGCCGGAATGTGCACCTGCAGGGAGGAGGTCCTGCCGTCCCTGTCCCGGAAATCCAGCCGTTTCTCACAGCCAAACGCCGCTTCTTCAAAGCTGACCGTCACATCGGCGCTCAGATCTGCCCCCTTTTCCGAAAACGCCCTATTGCCAAAGCCGGAGCCGTCTGTCCGGTAACGCTGTTTTGCAGAACCGCCCCGAAACATCGTTCCGAACAGATCCCCAAACAGGTCGTCCATGTCAGAGCCTTCAAAATGAAATTCCCTGAAATCGCCGCTGCCGCGCCCGTTCTGCGCCCATCTGCCGCTTCCCTCCTGCGCACCCGCGCTACCCTGTTCAAACGCCGCATGTCCAAAACGGTCGTAGAGTTTCTTTTTCTCAGGATCGCCCAAAACACCGTATGCCTCCGTCACTTCCTTGAATCTCTGCTCCGCTTCTGCATTGTCCCTGTTGGAATCCGGATGATACTTTTTGGCAAGCTTTCTGTATGCCTTTTTGATCGTTCCCTCATCCGCGTCCTTTGATACGCCTAAAATTTCATAATAATCTCTTTTCCCAGCCATATCTCTCACCTTCCGCCCGCTGCTTATGGGAAGCCCGGCACATCCGAAAACATCCCCGGAATATTCCGGGGATGTCAGTTACCGGCGCTTCCTCCGGTTTTTTGTTTCTTGTTCTATAACTAATATAACACCAGTGTATCCTGCTGTCAACCGCAAGCCGCCGGCTTTAGATATTTTTCAGATTTACCGGGCGTCTTTTTCCTCCAATGCCTTTTGAATCGCATCCAGCAGCTCTGCATATGTCTCAAACGCCGGAATCTGAGGATGTTCCTTCTTTATCTTTTCCGTACTCCTGAATAAAAATCCGTCTTTTCCTGCCAGGATCATTTCCAGATCGTTATAGCTGTCTCCCGCCGCGACCGTCTCATATCCCATCGACTGAAGCGCCGTCACGGTCGTCAGCTTGGAATGCGCTGCCCGCATCTGAAAGCCCACAATCTCCCCGTCCTGCGCCACTTTCAGGCTGTTGCACAAAATCGTCGGGAATCCCAGCTTTTTCATCAAAGGGCGGGCAAACTCCTCAAAGGTGTCGCTGATAATGACAACCTGTGTAAGCTCCCGCAAACGATCCAGAAATTCCCGCGCTCCCGGCAGCGGATCGATCCTTTCGATCGTCTCCTGAATCTGCCGGATGCCAAGCCCGTGCTCCTTCAAAACAGAAAGCCGCCAGCGCATGAGCTTTTCATAATCCGGTTCGTCCCGCGTCGTCCTTTTTAGTTCCCCGATCCCGCTTTCCTTTGCAAATTCGATCCAGATTTCAGGCACAAGAACCCCTTCCAGATCCAGACATACCATTTTCAACCCGTCCACCTCCCAAAAGCCTGCGCTGCGTCAAACGCGCCCTCTTAATTTTACCCGGTAAATCCTTCTCAAAGAATCATCTACCCGCTCCTGACTGATCGTGCCGTCCTGCACCGCAGCCAGCACGCCTTCATATGCCTGCACAAAATCCTCCGGCATCAAAACCATATCCGCCCCCGCCTTCAGCGCCATGATCGCCGCCACGTCCGGCTCATAATATTCCGTGACCGCGCCCATGTTCATGGCGTCCGTGATCACGATCCCGTCATAGCCCAGCTCGCTGCGCAGCACGCCCGTAATCACGCTCTCCGACAGGCTGGACGGCAGGCTGTCCCCTCCGGTCAGCTCCGGCGCGCTGATATGTCCGACCATTACCATATCCGTCCCGGCTTCGATCCCCGCACGGAAAGGGACAAATTCTTCCGCTTCCATCTCTGCCTTCGTCCGGTCAGTCTGTGCCGCCCCCGTATGGGAATCCGCCGCCGTGTCCCCGTGTCCCGGAAAATGCTTGACGCAGGCGCTCACGCCCGTCTGCTGCAGCCCTGCCACAGACGCCGCCACCATCCTGCCCGCCGTCTCTGCATCCGAAGAAAACGCCCTGTCTCCGATCGCCGTGTTGTCTGCATTGGTCAATACATCCGCCACCGGCGCAAAATCCACATTAAACCCATAGGAAGAAAGGTATCCTCCGATTGTCCCATAAGCTTCCATCGCCGCCTGTTCGTCCCCCGCTGCGCCGATCTCTCCCATCGGCCCTACGTTGTCAAGCTTCAGCGCATCCGCAAGCCGCGCTACCCTGCCGCCTTCCTCATCCACGCCGAAAAACAGCGGGAACATGCTGTAGGACGCCGTATTGGAAAGCATCTCCTTTATCTGCTCTTCCGACTGGATATTCTGTGAAAAATAAATCAGACCGCCAACCGGATATTTCGCCAGCGCTTCCTTCGTCCCTTCGCCCGCCTGCACAGCCTGACCCACGCCGGTCAGCTGCTCCGGCGTCACAAAAAAGAGCCCTGCCACCTTCTGTTCCAGCGTCATCCCTGCGATCGTATCTTCTACCATATCGTTCAGCGCATCCTCGCTCGTATATTCCGTCACAGTCTCTTCCGTGCTTTCTTCTTCAAAAAGAGCCGCTACCGCAGACTCAGCCTCCGCCGATTCCGCCGCCTTCGACGCCTCGATCGCCGCTTCCTTTTCCGCCTGCTTTGCCTGCTTGGCATCCGCCATCGCGCCTGCCGCCATGCGTATGCCTGCGGCACAGCCGATGACTGCCGCGATCATCACGACTGCCGTTACCGTATAGGAAATCATCTGATTTCTCTTTCTTCTCTTCCTTCTGTTTTCTCTTTTTGATTCTGACATTCTGTAGAAACCCCTTCGTGCTGCTGTTATCTTTTTTCCCTTATAGACTAACACAAACGGAAGCGGGTATCAATCATCTTTTTGATCAATACCCGCTTCTAAGCTTCAATGTCCAATGGTCTAACCTCCGTTTTTCTGTATCTTTCCAACCTTTGGGACTTGTACCCGAGTACCGTAACACTTCCCTTTTGACATCCTCCGACGACTTGTCCGTTCCATCGTGTTTCCCTGTCGTCAAACAACATCTTGTCTTTTCGTATTACGAAGCCTTTTCTGTGTACTCAATACATTTACCATCTGCATCTTACTCTTTAAAGTAACAGAACTGCCGTTCTCTTTAAAGACTCCCTATGAACTTTTCCTTGTACCTTTCTCCTGTCTCTGATGCGTTCGATACTCGATCTGACTCTTTTTTAATACAATGGGATCTCCTCCTGTCATTTCCTGCATCTTCCATTTTGAAAGGGATATAAAATTATGTTTTCGGTGGAATTACCTCCTTTTCTCTTTTATTGTTTTTTCTCTTTTGTTTTCCTTGTTTGTAACTTCATTATATAAGCCGTCCCCCGTTTTGTCAATCTATTTTCTGATATTTTTTAATATTTATCTATTTTATCTGTTTTGTTATATATTTTTATTATTTTATAAGATAATTGTGATTTTATTTTCTAAATTATCAGACTATTTATTTTCGTTTGATTTCAAAACAGGCTGAATATCAGGCGCTTTCCTGCGCCTGACATCCAGCCTGATCTTTCCGGCGGATACCTCATCATGAAGGATCCATTTATACCGCCTTCCTTATAAAGCCCTTCGGTCATTCATTCCGGATCGCCGCCAGCGGGCTTAGCTTCATCGCCCTTCTGGACGGGAAGAAGCCCGCCACCATGCCGATCACGACCGCAAATATGATCGCCGCCCCCGCAAGCCACGGCGGGATATAGGACAGCTCCGACATATTACCGCCGGCTGCCACCACCCGGTTGATCACCCCGGAAATCCCATAACTTAAAAGCAGTCCGATCACGCCTCCGATAAATCCGATATACGCCGCTTCCACCAGAAACATCCCCTGGATATTTCTCATGTCGCAACCCAATACCTTCATAACGCCGATTTCCTTCGTCCGCTCATAGATCGACATCATCATCGTATTCGTAATGCCGATTGCCGCAACCAGAAGGGAAACCGCGCCGATCCCGCCCAGCATCGCCTGAATATTGGCATACTGCTTCTGGGTGGATTCAATCCATTCGATATTGCTGTATACCTCATAGCCCATCGCCTTGATCTGCTCCTGAACCTCCACCACGTTGTCAATATCGTCCACATTTACGTTCAGGACGCTGTAAAAAATCTCTTTGTATGGCTTTCCACCCGCCGTGGTCGGCTGTCCCGGGATCGGCTTGTTGCGGAACATCCGCTTTAACGATGTGATCAGGGCGTCCAGATTGCAGTATACGCTGTAATTGGTATCTTTCCACACGTCGTCCCCGGTCATTTTTTCCACGCCGGCAGTCTTGATCCGGTATTTTTTCGGAGGCTTCGTCTTTGTTCCGCCGTTTTCTCCCTGTCCGCCCATGCCGCCGGACTGGTTCTGCGTCTCAAAATACGCGCTCTGGTCGAAAATAAAAAATACGGAATCCTTCATAAAATCCACCGGCAGCTCCCCTTTTTCATAATAAGGGTATTCATACGTTTTGGGGTTATGAAAGTCTGCCGCCGCCTTATTTCCGTAAAAAAATTCCAGCTCCTTACTATCCAGCGGAAGATGCCCTTCCCCAACCTCGATGTTGAGCGCTTCGATCCCTTCCGGCGTAAGCCCGCGGATCGTCATGTAGTCGTTCACATACGAGCCGTATTTTGCCACAATATTGATCTGCAGCTCCGGCATCACGTTCTCCACATGCTCTACGCCGGAAATCATCTCCACCGCCGCGTCATCCAGACGCATTACCTTTTCTTTGGAATCGGACGAAGTGTATGCGGTCGAAAAGACCGCCATCCCTCCTCCGACCATCATGCTGCCGCCATCGCCGCCTCTGCCTTCCCGCACCTGTATCGTCGTCAGGCCGCCGTTTTGCTCGATCTCTTCCATCGTGGCGCGGTTTAAGCCAAGGCCCAGCGAAACCATCACGACGATGGACGCCGTTCCGATCACAACGCCCAGCACCGTCAGGATCGTGCGGACTTTTCTTTTCCACAGGCTGCCGGAGCTCATCCGCAGCAAATCAAAAATTTTCATATTATCTGTCCTTTTGATCCAGATCCATCAGATCTTCCGCCAGAAGCTTCGCCGCTTTTTTCTTTTTCCTCAGTTTCAGGATCAGCGCCGCTGCGATGCCTGCCGCTGCGATCACGCCGACCGCAATGGCTGCGATCATCCCTGCTCCCATTCCCTCGTCTTCCGGTTCCTCCGGGAGCATCGGCTCCATTTCCATTCCGGCATCCATCGGCATATCCGATACCATGATGTTGACGTTTAGTTCTTCTCTCGTCTGGTTGCCCGCATCATCCTCATAGGTAATGACCGCTTTTACCGTCCCGTCGTCCATCGTAGCCGCCTTACCGGTTACCATCGCGTCCACGTTGCCGGTCGCGCCCGGCTCCAGATTTCCGATGAATGTATCTCCGCCTTCCACGCTGTCCGCCTCAAATTTGACCTGGACGTTATAAAGCGTCGTCTTACCGGTATTATAGATCTGGAACATCACGTTGGACTGCTCGCCTGTCATGATCGAAGCCGGGTTTACCTCCGGCGTGCTCGTATCGTATTTGGACTCCTGCTTGACCGGGATGGAAACCTTTGCCTCGTCGGTCAGATCCGCCTTCAGATCCGTGTCATATTTCATCTTGACCGTTACCACATAGGGTTTCTGGGACAGGTCTGCCTTCGCCTGCATCTCGATCTTTAAATCCTGGCTGCTGCCCGCCGCCATCCGCTCCACATAAATCGAGCTGGAACCGGACGTAGGCAGGAAAGAGGCGTAGCTGTTGGTGATCTGCCCGGTGCTCGTCTCGGTTCCGCCCTCCACTGCCTGCAGGTCAAACAGCACATTGTTTACCGCCGTATCCGGAGATGTGTTTTTCACATGCACGGTCAGCGTAAAAATATCGCCCGCGTAAACTTCCTTCGGCTCCGTTTCAAACCCTGTTACGATGATCCTCGGCTGGGATACGTTCGTCTCCTCGCTCATGCCGATCCTGCCGCTGCCCGGCTTTCCCTGACAGTATACGTATACGGTGATCTCCACAGGCTCCTTGCAGCGGATCCCCTCTTTGCTGTACCACACCTTAAATTTCAGCGGATAATAGCCGGTCAGGACGTCCTCCCTTGCGGTAAAGGTCCACGTCAGCTCCCTGCGGTTAAATACCGCTTCCTCATACAGCTTTGTCGCGCAGCCCGGGATCTCGTTGAAGTTCTGCGTATATCCGGTGCTGTCCGGCTTAAAGGGCCATTCCTTGACGTCGTTGGAAATAACCGGCTCTACCAGAAGGTCTGTCAGCCATTCCTCGCCCATATTGATCAGCGGAAGCACGATGTCTACGGTCTGTCCGTAGGAAACGGTCGGCGTCGCCCAGTTGTTTGCCACCGTCAGAAATTCGGAGGTGGTCGTTACCTCGCCGCTTTTGCCGATAGCAGAATCCATCTCCGCCTTTACCTTGCCTACATAATCCCACATCTCGCTTTCCGTCATCTTCTCGGAATTTGCGATATAATACAGTCCGCTGTACATGATGTCGTCCAGCTCGTCGATAATGTACTGCTCCGGATTCTCCCGCTTGATCAGGCTCTCCTTATAATTTTTCAGCTCTGCGGACGCCTCCCAGCGCATATCGTCGTCAATGTATTCCACATCGTTGCCGCTTACGTCCGCGTACACGGTCATGGGCGTATAAAATGACGCGCCTGCCATCAGCGCCGCCATGCCGCATACCAACAGTTTCTTTCCCAGTTTATTCATTGCTTCCTACCTCATCCCTTTGTCCACCGGTCCCGTTCCGGTGCGTATTTTCTTCGATCTGAACGATCTTTCCGTCTATGATATGAAAAATCCGGTCTGCAAACCCTGCCAGATGGTCGTCGTGCGTTACCATCACAAGCGTCTGGTTCTTCTCCCGCACAACCTGCTGCATCAGCTCCATCACTTCCCGCGACGTGTTGGAATCCAGATTGCCGGTGGGTTCGTCCGCAAAAATGATCTCCGGATCCACGACCAGCGCCCTCGCGACGCCCACGCGCTGCTGCTGTCCGCCGGACATCTGCGTCGGCCTGTGCTTTTTGTATTTGGAAAGCTTTACCAGATCCAAAAGCTCCGAAGCCTTCTTCGTCCGCTCTTCCTTCCCCACGCCCTGAAACATCAGCGGCAGCGCCACATTCTCCACCGCGTTCATCGTCGGCATCAGGTTAAACGACTGGAAAATAAATCCGATGTGATCCCGCCTGAACTTGACCAGCTGGTTCTCGGTCTTGTTCTCCATATGCTCGCCTGCGATAACCACCTCGCCCTTTGTCGGCTTCTCCAAGCCCGCCAGCATATTAAGCAGCGTGGATTTCCCGGAGCCGGACGTTCCCACGATGGCACAGAACTCGCCCTTATATATGGTAAAGTCCACGCCGTTCAAGGCGCGCACCCGCGTATCCCCGACCCGGTAGACTTTGTACAGATCCTTTACCTGTATGACCGGTTTTCTTGTATCCGCCATCCCTGCTTCCTTTCTTTTCATGATCCTTTCTGCGATAAAAAACTGTGCTGTCCTGCTTTTTACCGTGAAAATCTGACTTTTACCAGTATAGCATACTTTTTCCGGTCAGAATAGTTAAGATTTTTTTAATGTCGGGATTTTTAAGCCCGCTTTCCCCCGTCTCCTATACAGACGCAGCGTTTCCCTAAAAAGTTGCGCCCGGCAAGCAAAAAGCAGGAAAATTTTCTGTTTCAAAAAATTCTCCTGCCGCTTCCTGCCGAGCCCTATCGAGCGCCGTTTCCTGCAAAGCCTTTCCTGTCTTCTTTATCCTGCGGCAAAGCAAGCTCCCGTTTAAAGCTGGACAAGCACGAACATATTGTAGATCGCCCGGATCGCCGCATTGAAATCCTCGTCCCGCACGCCGATGATGATGTTTAACTCGCTGGAGCCCTGATCGATCATGCGGACGTTGATGTTGGCATGTGCCAGCGCCGCAAAAATACGCCCCGCCGTTCCTCTCGTGGACTTCATGCCCCGTCCCACGACCGCGATCAGCGCAAGGTCTCCTTCGATGTCCACCATATCCGGATCCGCGATCCGGTGCAGGGCGGAAACCACGTTCTGCTCCTTATCCATAAACTCGTCCTGATGGACGAATACGGTCATCGTATCGATGCCGGAGGGCACATGCTCAAAGGAAATGCCGTTGTCCTCAAACGCCTGCAGCACCTTTCTTCCAAACCCGATCTCCGAGTTCATCATATCCTTTTCGATATTGACCGAGCAAAAGCCCCGTTTTCCCGCAATGCCGGTAATGACAAACTTCGGCTTCTGGCAGGTGCTCTCCACGATCCATGTGCCGCTGTTGTCCGGCTCGTTCGTATTGCGGATATTGATCGGGATGCCTTCACTTCTGACCGGGAAGATCGACTCCTCATGCAGCACCGATGCGCCCATGTAGGAAAGCTCCCTCAGCTCCCGGTAGGTGATCGTCTCGATCTTCTCCGGATTCGGGATGATATTGGGATCCGCGATCAGAAAGCCCGAAACATCCGTCCAGTTCTCATATACGTCCGCATGCACCGCCTTTGCCACGATCGAACCCGTGATGTCGGAGCCGCCTCTGGAAAACGTACGGATCGAGCCGTCGGGATTTGCCCCGTAAAATCCGGGGATCACCACATTTTCCATGTTTTTGAGCCGTTCGCCCAAAACCTCGTTTGTCCGCTGCGCGTCAAACTCCCCGTCCTCTTTAAAAAACACGACCTCTGCCGCGTCCACAAAGGCAAAGCCCAGATACGCCGCCATCACGATGCCGTTTAAATATTCGCCCCGCGACGCCGCATAATCCCTGCCGGCGTGCGCCTTGAAATTTTTCTCGATCACCGCAAATTCCTGATCCAGCGACAGCTTCAAGGACAGACCGTCAATGATCTCTTCATAGCGCTCCCGGATCAGCCCCAGCTCGCGGGAAAAATCCTTATCCTCCGCAGCCAGCGCATAGCAGTTATACAGCATATCCGTTACCTTCGTATCCTTGCTGTGCCGTTTTCCCGGCGCGCTGGGAACTACATATCTTCTGGAGCTTTCTGCGCGGACGATCGCGCCCACCTTTTCAAACTGACGGGCGCTGGCAAGGGAACTGCCGCCGAATTTCACTACTTTTCTCATTGTCTGTTTTCTCCTGTCCTGTCTTATTTGCTGTCTTATTCCTTCGCCAGAATCTTCACGCAGTGGACGCCTGAGCGCTTTTCCATCGCGTCGATCATCTGGGAAATATCCTTCGTATTCTGAAGCACCTGAACGCTTACGCTCAGCGCCGCCACCCCGTTGATCGGGATACTCTGGTGGATCGTCAGGATATTTGCGCCGAACTGGCCGATCACGCGGAGCACGTCGGAGAGAAGCCCCGGCTCATCCTCGATCTGCAAAGAAAGGGTCAGCGTCTTTCCCTGCGTGCTGTCATGAAACGGAAAAATGTCGTCTTTATACTTATAAAAAGAACTTCTGCTGATCCCCACAGCGTCCACCGCGTCCTGGATCGTGGGCATTTTGCCGGACTCCAGCAGCCGCTTTGCCTCCACCACTTTCAAAAGCACTTCCGGGACAGCCTTCTTTGTCACCACAAAATACTTATTCGCTTCTGCCATTCTGTCTTACCTCTTTGTATTTATGTCACATACACATGTGCGTCGATGGGAGATATTCTAGCATAGCCCTGCGAAATACGCAAGCGGTTTTTATTCTGCTATCCGGCTTTAAGCCCGCCTGCGCGCGCGCTTTTCCAGCTGATAACGGTATACCGACACCACGTTGCAGCTGTATACCGCCGCATACATGACCGCCGCCATGATAAACGCCGTCAGCACATCAAACATGGAATGCTGCTTGATCAGCACGGTGGAAAGGATGATCGAAACGCACAAAATAAGCGAACCGAAGCGGATCCATTTTTTCGACGAAAGCTTCTCGTTTGCCATTACCGCAAAATGCGCCCCGAGGGAATTGTATACATGGATGCTCGGGAAAAGGTTCGTCGGCGTATCCGTCTGCCACAGCGCTGCGATCATCTGCGTAAAAATATTGTCCCTTGGCATCGTATGCAGCCTTAAGTGCTGGATATTCGGGATAAAGGTAGACAGGATCAGAAAAACGGTCATCCCCGTGCACAAAAATACCCCGCAGTTATAATATCCGTCCTTATCCTTAAAAAACAAATACAGCACCACAGCCGGCACATATAAAAACCAGAGCAGGTACGGAACCACAAACGCCTCGCAGAACGGGATATAATCGTCAATATTCATATGGACGACCATATAATCCACCGGTCCTCTGTGCTCCAGCAGATAAAACCATAAAAGATATACCGCCCCAAAGATCACAAGCGGCACGCCGTGCTTATATTTTTCGTAAAATTCCTTCATCCGCCCACTCCTTTCCATCCTTTTGCCTCAGCATACAAGGCGCAGCTTTTGTTTTTCCGCCGTCACGGTAATGCGCGACAGTTTTCCCGGGATCTCCCCGTCTGTCTGCACCCACGCAGGGGAACTCATATGGATCTCGATGCGCTCCGCCCGGTACGGCGTTACGCCCTTAAAACGGTAGTGCTTTCCTTTCAGCGCAAACGGGATGATAAACGGGAATTTCCATCTGGGCACACCGTCTGCCAGACACAGATCCAAAAGCCCGTCCTGATCGTCCGCCTGCGGGCAGAAACAGAATCCGCCGCCTTCAAACCTGCGGATCATCGACGCCGCGAACAAAAGCCTTGATGCGTGCACCACCTCAATGCCGTCCAACCGGACCGACGCCTTCTGGAACCGCAGCGTCAGCATCTGCTTTAAGCCGATCCCGAGATAGGAAAGCTTTCCGAGCCCAATGCGGTTTAACCTGTCCTTGATCGGGGAATCCAGCGCCTCCTGACACACCGCAGCATCGTATCCGATCCCGCAGCTTACCGCGAAATACCGCTTTTGGAGCGTTTCCCCTTCCATCCAGTGCAGGCATCCAAGATCCACGCGCCGCTCCTTTCCATGATCCAGAAGCCAGACAAGCTGCTGCTTTGCCGTACCCGAAATCTGAAGATCCCGCGCCAGATCATTGCTGGAACCCGCCGGGAGATAGCCCAGCCGGATCTGTTCAAAATCCTGTATTCCCTGCAGCGCTTCATTCAGGGTCCCGTCCCCTCCCGCCACGATCAAAAACCGCTCCTCCTGCTCTGAAAGGGCAGTCAGATGGTGCGCCAGAGCCTTTACCTCCCCTTTCTTTTCGGAAAAATGCGCTTCATAGGGGATTCCTCTTTCCTTTAAAACCTTCTCTGCCTCTTTCCACACCCGGATTCCCGTTCCGGAATGGGCGGCAGGATTTATGATAAACAGCAGCGGGATCTGTCCGTCCGCATACTCACACTCACAGTACATCGATCTATCCTTCGTATGATGCGCGCCGCACAGTGCGGCGCTCTTGTTTTTGATTACTAAATCTGTATTTTAAGTGGAAAAATCCACAAAGTCAAGACGGTATGCAAAACATTTGGCGAAAAAACGGAGCCTGCGCCCTCCAAAATGTGCACGATGCAAAAAGCGCACGATACAAAAAGCACACGATATAAAAAGCGCGCCCCCTTTCGGAAGGCGCGCCGGCTTTTGTATTTTTATGACAGCCGTCCCGGACTGTTTTATTTTACCGTTACGGATGTGATGTGGGGATTTACGCCCTCGTACCAGTACAGGAAGCCCTCTGCGTCGATGGTGTCGCCGACCTTTAAGTTCTTCACCGCCTGATATACCTCGCTGGAGCCGTCGCACAGATAGGACTCTACCAGGAAGGTGTATGTCTCGCCGTTTGCGGAGACGTTAAAGTATAAGTCGTCGCCGTCCGTGCCGGAGCCGTCCCAGTTGTACAGATAAACCGCCTCGTTGCCGTCCGCATCCTGAGACGCCTCTACGGTCAGGTCCGTAAACGTAACGAGCTGGTTCTGATGTCCGATCAGCTCCTCTGTTCCCAGAAGCTCTGTCACATCTACAGGCTCTGCGATATACTCGTCGCCGCCCTCTACGAACTCAAATGTCCCGTCCATGATCTCCACTTCGCCGGACCACTCTGCCTTGTAGCCTGTCACGCGGATCTTCGTGCCGGGAACAAGCTTCTCATAATCCTCTTCGGAGCATGCCATGTCGTATACAAAGTATGCGCCGTCCTGATCCTGTGTATAAACGGTAGCCTTATCCTCCCACCAGGACTGCTTTGCCTGCACATAGGTTTCTACAACAACCTGGGTATCCAGCTCTGCTGCCATGTACTCTTCATAGCTCATCACTTCGCCTGCAGCAGCCTCCGTGCCTGCAGTCTCTGTCTCTGCCGCAGTGCTTTCCGTCTCTGCTGCGGTGCTCTCTGCTGCCGCTGTGCTTTCAGCCGCAGCCGTGCTCTCTGCTGCCGCGCTGCTCTCAACTGCCGTTGTCTCTGTGGGCTCTGCCGCGCCGCAGCCAGCCATCGCTGCCGTCATGGAAAGGGTCAGAACCAGTGCTAACATCTTTTTCATAATTTCTCTCCTTTGTAATGGATACAATGTTTTACAGCAATTCCCATTATAACGTAAAAATCCAGATAATCAATGGTTTCTTTTTCTTTTTTTCACACATTTTACGATCAGCGCTGCAAAAATGCCCGCCCAGGCTGCCCCGATCCCCGAAAGAAGGAGCTTCGCCCCAAGCGGAAGCGGCCCAAGCTCCGCCTTTTTGGAGGCGTCCGCGCCGTACTCGTCCAGATGGTTCAAGGAGGAAACGTCTGCAAACAGCTTTTCCATATACGCCTCGTCCACCGTTTCCTTGCGCCGCGTCGATTTTGCCGTACTCTCGATCAGCTGTCCCGCCGCGTCTCGCAGGGAAGCCGAGCCGTTAAATACCGGCGTGATAAAGGTATCGTCCGCGTGCTCCAAAAGAAGCTTGGACGCCTTGATCTTTACGTCGTAATAGTTTTCGTTATCCTCTCCCTCGCGGCTGAGATAATCCTGATACTCTGCGGATTCCTGCGCCTTTTTCGTCACGGGCACATACCCTTCTGTCTCCGCATAGGCAACCTGCACCTGATCGGACAAAAGATACTGCACAAACAGCCACGAAGCCAGAACCTCCTGCGGGTCTTCCTTGTTGAAAATGCAGACCGACGGCCCCTGCGAAATCATCTGCGGATGCTCCGGGTCAAACTGCGGGATCGGGCGCACCGCCGTTTCAAACTCCACCAAAGCGTCCTCACTGATGTCGGAAAGCGGCGCGTCCGTTCCCATCCAGGTCGCCCCCGCCGTGGAATCCACCGCGAACACGCACTGCCCCGCATTCATGAAATTGGCGGGATAGCTGGAAATCTTAAAGGTAGAAAACGCCCCGGATTTTACATGCTCCGACACCGTATAAAGGATCTCCTTTGTCGTGTCGTTAAAAATCTCCACCTTCCCGTTGGGAGAAGAATAGCCCGCGCCTTTTTGCCGAAGCATCTGGATCATCATGTTGTCCGTGGATTTATAAATAAACGGGATCATGACCTCCTGCCCGTTCAGCGCATACGTCCCGTCCGCATTTTTTTTGGCGGCAGCCTCAGATACCTCCCAGATAAAATCCCATGTCAGGACGTCCGGCACTTCATATCCCAGCTTCTCCACATAGGTTTTGTTGATATAGCAGGCTTCCGTGGAGCGCATGTAGGGAACGGCATAATAATGTCCGCCGATCGAGCATTCCTCCAGAAACTGTGGGATGATCTCCTCTTTTGTGGGCGCGTCAAAAGCGACCTCGCTGCCGCCAAGGCCGTACTTTTCATGCTCAAACAGCCTATCCAGCGGCACGACCACGTTGCTTCCGGTCAGATATGTCGCGATATGGTCCGGATAGGTAATGCAGATATTCGGCGTCGTCTGGGTGGAAATATTTGTGATAACGTCGTTGTATATCTTGCCGTAATCGGTATACAGCCGCAGGTTCACGGTAATGTTCGGATACAGCTTTTCAAAATCCGCGATCGCCTGCTTATAAATATCGGTCTGGCGCTTGTTCGTGTCATTTTTTGCCCAAAACGTCAGCTCGTACTGCTTTTGTCCGTCAAACTGTTCCGGCACCGAAAACCCGGCTGTCTCCTTAGAGCCATGGCAGCCTGCCAGAAGCAGGCACGAAGCCAGCAGCCCTGCCGCCGTTTTTGCCCAGCAATGTCTCATCCTTTGATTCCTCCCCGGGACACGCCCGCCATGATCTTTTTGCGGAACACCAGAAACAGTACGATCAGCGGCACGCTGATCACTACCACCGCCGCCATCATCGCCGGGATATTTTCACGCCCGAAACCGTTTTCCCGGATTTCCTGAATGCCGTTGGATACAAGATAGTACAGCGGGTCGTCCGTAACCAGCCTCGGCCACACATAGGAATTCCAGCACTCGATCATTTTTAAGATCGTGATCGTCACAAGCGTCGGCCTGCAGATCGGGATCATTACCTTGAACAGATATTTTAAGTCGGACGTCCCGTCCACCTTTGCCGCCCGGTACAGTTCGTCCGGAACCTGCTCAAAGTTCTCCTTTAACAGGTAAATATAAAAAACCGACGTGACCGAGGGCAGGATCAGCCCTGCAAAGCTGTTTCTTAAATCCCAGCTCGTAACCGTCGCAAAATTGGTGATCACAACCAGCTCCGCCGGAATCATCATCATCGACAAAAACAGCGTGAACACCAGATTTTTTCCTTTCCATTCCAGCCGCGCAAAGGCATACGCCGCCAGCGTGCTTACGGCTACCATCAGCGCCGTGGTAACGACCGTAAAGAGCAGCGTATTGAGCAGATACCTTCCGAGCGGAACTGCCGTAAACGCCGACACATAGTTTTCCAGCGTGGGCGACAGGGTAAAAAAGCGCGGCACATGCTCCGCATTATAGCTTCCGTAGCTTTTGACGGACGTTAAGACCATCCAGTAAAAAGGAAAGAGCACGATCAGCGCCCAGACCGTCAGCCCCGTATAAGTGAGCGCCTTCCCGATCCTGCGCCGGATCCTCTCATTTTTTTCAATTTTGGCAAAATCCATTTGCTTTTCCATAGCGGACCTCTCAGTAATGAACGTGTTTTTTGCTCACCAGCAGATTGATGCAGGTGATCGTCAGGACGATGACAAACAAAATCACCGCAGCCGCCGACGCATAGGACGGGAAGCCGCCGCTGTCCCCGTAAAGCATGTCGTAAACATAGCCCACGATCGTATTCATGCCCGCCGCGTTTAAGTCCGTGCCAAACAGCGCCACCGCGTCGCTGTATGCCTTAAACGCCCCGATAAATCCCGTGATGACCAGATAAAACAGCATCGGTGAGATCATGGGCAGTGTAATCTTATAAAAAATCCGCCAGCCGGGCGTCCCGTCCACCTTTGCCGCCTTGTAATAATCCCGGTTCACGGACGCCAGCGCGCTCGTCAGGATCAGGATCTTAAAAGGCAGCACCACCCACACCGTATAAAAGCAGAGCACGAACATCTTCGCCCAGTAAGGGCCGTCGATAAAATCCACCGGGCCTGCGCCGAACCATTGCAGCATCAGGTTTACCAGCCCGTCCGTATATTCCGTTTTCTGGAACAGGATCATGAACACAAGCCCCACCGCCAGCGTATTGGTCACATAGGGCAGAAAATAGATCGTCTGGAACAGCTCCTGCAGCTTCCTGATGGAGGAAAGCCCCAAAGAGATCAAAAGCGCCAGCCCCGTGGAAACCGGGACCGTGATGATCACCAGCAAAAAGGTGTTTTTTACCGCCTGCAGAAAATACGGATCGTGCAGCACATAGGAATAGTTGTACGTCCCGGTGCCAAAATACGTCTGGGACGCGAAATTGTATCCTTCCTCCATCGAATAGATAAACACGTCGATCAGGGGGTATACGAGAAACGCCCCCAGAAAAAGAAGCGCCGGAAGCAGGTAAAGAAGCGCCTTCCAATTTTCTTTTTTCATACCGCGCTCCCTCTCCCGGCTGCCGCGCCTTCTGCCTTTTTGTCCCCGTTTGCCATAAGGATGCGCTTTCCGGTAACGGGATCGAATAAAAATACCTTTTCCGGCTTTAAGTCAAAGCACACCGTGCGGCTGCGCGTGTCCACCAGATTGTCCGAATCGATGATCGCCCGGATCGCCGATTCGCTGCAAGCCGGATGGGAGCACACAACGCTGATGTCCCTTCCCAGCACCTCGACCCCGTTTAAGCTGCACCCGAGCGCGCCGTTTTCCTTTAATAAAAAGCCTTCCGGACGGATCCCGACGGTCACCTCCTGCCCGTCTGCCTCCTGCACATCAAGCACCGCCTCGTCCCCGATCCAAAGCTTCCCGCTAGATACCCTTCCGGCAAACAGGTTGATGGGGGGTGTTCCCAGAAACTTCGCCACAAACAGGTTTGCCGGGCTGTCATATACCTCCTGCGGTTTTCCCGTCTGCTGCAAAACGCCGTCCTTCATGACCACGATCAGATCCGAAATGCTCAGCGCCTCCTCCTGGTCGTGCGTCACAAAAACGGTCGTCAGCTTCGTTTCCCGCTGTATCCTGCGGATCTCCTCCCGCGTCTGAAGCCGCAGCCGCGCGTCCAGATTCGACAGCGGCTCGTCTAACAAAAGCACGTTCGGCGTCTTGACAAGCGCCCGCGCGATCGCCACCCGCTGCTGCTGCCCGCCGGAAAGCTCGCCGGGCTTTCTGTCCATCAGCTCTGTGATCTGCACAAGCTTTGCCGCCTCGTCTGCGCGCCGGTTCATCTCCTCTTTGGAAAGCTTTTCCTTTCCTTTCAGGTTCTCCATCGGAAACAGGATGTTTTTGCGCACCGTCAGATGGGGATAGAGGGCGTAGTTCTGGAACACCATCCCTACGCCCCTTTTTTCGGGCGCAAGCTTCGTCACGTCCTGATCCCCGAAAAAAACTTTGCCTCCGTCCGGTTTTTCCAGACCGCAGATCAGGTTTAACGTCGTGCTCTTGCCGCAGCCGGATGGCCCCAGCAGGCTTACCAGCTTCCCGTCCGGGATCTCATAGGAAAAATCGCCCACCGCCGTGATCTCTCCCTGCGCTTTTTTATTCCGGTCCGGGAATTTCTTCGTAAGATTCTGCAATACAATCTTCATTTGTTTCTCCCTGTGTCCCCCGCTGCGCCTTTCCTGAACGCCGGCAGGACGTTTTTTTCATTGTTATTATTATAACAGGGTATTGCAAAAAATCTATCCCCTCTTTTTTAAATTGTGCGTTCTTTTCACGATTGCAGCATCTGCGTCCTAATTCACAAGAAAAAAGGGTCTCCGAAGAAACCCTTTGAAAGCTCACACCTTCTTTTCCATCCATTTTTTTGAGCGGAAACGCTTCCAGAAGCTTAAGCCCCGGAAAAGCTCGTCCAGCATGAATGCGATCCAGCAGCCCGCAAGCCCCAATCCCAGCCTGATACCCAGAATATAGGAAAACAAAATGCTCATCAGCCAGCAGGATACGACCGACACAACCATCGGGAACATTACGTCGCCTGCGCCGCGCAGGGAATTGTCCTCCACATGGTTGAACGCCCTGCCGATCTCCACAAAAATATCAATGAACAAAACCGTCCGCGCGATCCCGATGATCTCTGCATTCCGGGTAAACAGCCCCAGCACCGGTTTATAAAAGAGGAACAACAGAACCGAGAGCACGATGTTTAAGGACACCGCCAGCTTCAATACCTGCTGATTCAGACGATACGCCTTGTCGTATTCCTTCGCCCCCGTCATCCAGCCCATCAGGATCGACGTAGACAGCCCAAGCGCCATTCCGACCACATATACGTAAAACACAATGGAAGAAATGTACACCTTTGCAGACAGCGCCACCGTTCCGAGCACCCCCAGAATAGAGGTGGAAACGACCTGCGAAAGCGAATAAGAAAGGCTGCTGACGCCGCCGGGCACGCCGACCTTTAAAATCGACGGCAGGCAGCGCAGCGTTTTTTTGTTTTTCTCATGAAAACGCAGATCCAGCTTTGCCGTCCAAAGGCAGATCAGGATCATTGCCATCGCCGCCGCATGGGCGATCACGTTTGCGATCCCGATGCCTTCCGCGCCGGAAACAGGCAGCCTGACCGGCTGGAATACCACCAGATAATTCAACAGCGCGTTGACTGCGTTCATCAGGACCGAAGCGCCCACCGCAAGCTTCGGCTTCCCATAGCTTCTAAGGATCGCGGACGCCGCCGAAATAACGCCCTGCATTACCGAAAAGCCGATGACGATCTGAAAATATTTTACCGCCATCGAAAGCACTTCCCCCTGCAGATTCAGCAGCTTCATCAGCGGCTGTGCAAACGCTGCCAGCACAAGGCTGCACACAAGGCTCAGCGCCGCCGAAAAGCACAGGGAGGTAAACGTTGCGTCGGATGCTTCCTTTTTCTTTCCCGCTCCCAGCCGGTGGCTGATCACGATCGACGTCCCGCCGCTGATCACCGCATAAAAGGTAAACACCAGCGAAACCACCTGATTTGCCGCCCCGACCGCAGCCACCGCCTCATCCGAATAATGCCCGAGCACGAGCGTGTTTACGGTTCCCATCAGGTTCATCAAAAGCTGCTCGATAAACAGCGGCACAAACAATGCCCACAGCGTCAGACGCCCCTCCCGGGTATCCACCGAGGTCACTTCCCGGTCAATCAATCGTAATTTCATCCTCATAAACGCCTCCCGCCAGCTTTGCCCTGATAAAAGCCCGGATCTGTCCTTTTCCCCTGCGGCGCACATAAACGGTCAGCCGTCCCTGCCACGTATCCCGGCACGGGCTGTTATAGGGGGACACATCCGACAGGTCGCCGTTTTCCAGCCCCGCAAGCTCTCCTGCCCCGGATACCTGCACCCAAACGCAGCGGTCGTCCGCCGCTGCCCGGCGTCCGTCCCGGTCCTCCAGCTCGATCAGCAGCTGATGCAGGTAGCCTGCCTTGCCTGTATCTGCGCTTTCCTCCTCTTTCCACAGGCGGCATACCAGCTTTTCTGCTCTGCCCGACGTCGCAAGCTTTGCCGTCCGCACCAGCTTCCCGTTTTCATCGTATGCCTCTGCCCGAAGCGTCCCTGCCGCAAACACCGCATCAAAATCAAAGGTTCCTTCCTCGCTGCAGCCCTTCTGCCGTCCGATCTCTTTTTCATCCTGATACAAAACGACCTCCTGCGCGTTGGATGCGCACCGCACGATGACCGGCTCGCCCTCCTTATAATTCCAGCTTTCCGAAAACGGGATCCACCGCCTGCGGCTTTTGTATTCTTCCAGCGTTCCCGGTCTTGTGGAAAGATGCAGCACCGGCTCTTTTTTCCAGAAGGAACAGCGCTTGTAAAACTCCGCCTTTTTGTCGCCCGCGCACGTTAAAAGCCCCGCCTTGGAACCGCGGACAGGCCAGCCCTGCGCCTCGCCCAGATAGTCGATCCCCGTCCACAAAAACTGTCCGCTGATATAATCGTTGTCCCGCACCGCCTTCCACGCTGCATAATCATGTCCGTTCTCACTTCCTAAAAAGGGCAGCTTCGGGAACCGTCTGTGATCCTCTTCATAAAGATGCTCTTTATAATTATAGCCCGCCACGTCCAGCGCATCCAGAAAACCGATCCGGGAGGACAGCTCCGGAAATGCCGCCGCCAGCGTGACCGGACGGCTCCGATCCTCCTGCCGCACCATTCCCGCCAGCCGCCGCGCCAGCACGGACAGACGCTCTGCGTTTGGCTTTGCCGGATCAAACGTCCGCTCTGCCGCCGGTTTGTCTGCGTCATTGTTTCCGGTCATCGTCTCAAACATCGGATGGCAGTAGGGATCGTTCGGATAGTCGATCTCATTTCCAATGCTCCAAAGGATCACGGACGGATGATTTCTGTCCCGGCGCACCATCGCCTTTAAATCCGCTTCGTGCCACTGGGGGAAATCCTCAAAATATCCCTGATGGCGGGGCGGATAGACGTTGTGCCCTGTCGACCACTTGTTTTTCGGGTTTTCCCATTCGTCAAACGCCTCGTCCATCATCAGAAAGCCCATTTCATCGCAAAGCTCATACAGCTCCGGCATATGGGGATTATGGCTGCACCGGATTGCATTGCAGCCGCATTCCCGCAGCGTCAAAAGCCTGCGCCTCCATACCTCCTTCGTCATCGCCGCCCCCAGACAGCCGCCGTCGTGATGGACGCAGACGCCCTTTATTTTCATCGGTTCCCCGTTTAAGAAAAATCCCCGGTCTGCGTCAAAGCAAATGCTCCGGATCCCTGTGGGAATTTCGCTGACCCGGTAAAAATCCCCGCCGCCTGCGCGGTATTTTGTGCGCAGGGTATACAGATAAGGCTCCTCTGCCGACCACAGATGCGGCGCTTCCAGCTCCTTTTCCAGCACAAGCCTTGCGCCCGGATACTCCGACGGGGCGATCCCCCTTGTTATCTCCTGCTCCTCCACGCTGCGCGCGCTCTGTACGGATACCGTTTCGCCCGCCTCCCAGACTACGTTCCCGTCCGCATCCAGAAGCTCGCAGCGCACCTCTGTTTCTATATCCTGTTCCAGGCCGTTGACGATCTCCTGCGTTACCCTGAGCCTTGCCCTGTCTGCGTCTGCCTGCACCGCTTCAAAAAAGATCCCGTCCTGCGCCGGGTGCACCGGCTCTGCGATTTCCACATGCACGCTTCTTGTAATGCCGCTGCCGGTAAACCAGCGGGAATCCGCCAGATCCGTATGGGTTACCTTTACGCTGACCTCATTGTCCTGCTCCCCAAAGCAGGCAAAGGGCGTAATATCATAGGAAAATCCCACATAGCCGTTCGGGCGCTTTCCCAGATAATAGCTGTTGCACCACACCTGACTGTTTTTATATACGCCGTCAAAAATCAGGCGCACGTTCTTTCCCCTGTACTCCTCCGGCAGGAAAAACCGCATCCGGTACCAGCCGATACCGCCGGACACATACCCCGTCCCGCTGGAATTTTCTTTTGCAAAGGGAAGGCTTACCGACCAGTCGTGGGGGAGCGTTACCTCCTGCCAGCTTTTATCGTCATAGCCCTTGTACCATGCCGCCTCGCAGTCCCCCAGATGGAATTTCCAGTTTTCATTCAGCGTTTTTTTGATCGTATCCATAAAAAATTACCCCGCTTTCCTCATCCCCTTATTTTCTGACCGCAAAAATCCGCGCCACCGTAAAGCTGTCCGGCTCCAGCATAAGCCCCTCTTCAAGTTCTCGCTGTTCTTCTACGACGCAGACCCGCCCGGGCGCTTCGATGCAGTTATAGTCCTCTTCCTTCCCCGAAAGGATCTGGCAGCGCGCCTGCCCTGCCGTCTCCCAGCCCGGCGCAGAAAGCGCCAGCACCTTTTTCTCCCGGTTATGGTTGACTGCCTTTATGATCAGCTCTTTTGCCGCCTCGTCATAAGAAACGCTCACATAAACGTTTTCCCGGCGCAGCTTTTTTTCCTGACCGTCCATGCAGACCGTCTCCGTCCCCAGATTTTTCCCGTAAAGCTTCTGCACATAGTAGCTGGGCGTGCCGTAGGCTTTCGTCTCGTCAAACCAGATCATGTCCGGCGACCACTGCGCATAGCCGACCCGTGCGAATAACGGCGCATAGGACGCCAAAACGACCACGTCCGCATTCCGCTCCACCCCGGTCAAAAACGCCGCCTCCGCCAGCGCGCCGCCAAGGGTGTTGGCGTCCGGGCGATTCATGCCGTTGACTGGATGCGCCGCATATTCGCCGGAAAATACTTTTACATCCCTTGGATATTCGTCATAAAAATCCGTATGTTCATAAAACCATTCCGGCTTCACATAATAGTGCTCATCCACCGCATAACAGAAATTCTGCTTTGCGGGAACCTCTTTTTTATAAAAATCCCATGCCGCCTCATAGCGCTCAGACGTGATGTCCGGCCCTGCCGAGCCGATCAGCCTCATCTCGGGATATTTTGCATGGATCGCCTCCTCAAACGCCCGGTAGCGCGCAAAAAAGTCGATCTTTTCCGTCTGCCACTGCTCGTTCCCGATGCCGATCATCGTCATCCCAAAGGGCTCTGGATGACCCATCTGCGCCCGCAGGCTTCCCCAGCGGCTGTCTGCCTCCCCGTTTGCAAATTCGATCAGATCCAGGGCATCCTGTATAAATTCCTGAAATTCCGGCTCCTCCATCTCCACCAGCTCATAGGACTGATACTGGCAGGCAAGTCCTACATTGAGCACCGGCAGCGGCTTTGCCCCGATCAGCTCGCACAGCAGGAAATATTCATAATAGCCGATGCCAAGCGTCTGATTGTAGTGGGAATAGCGGGTATGCCAGCCGTTTTCCTCCTTCGTCTCATGCACCGCCCAGCGGTTAAAATTGCTGCGCCGCCCTTCTGCCGGTCCGACGCTTTCCTTCCAGCGATAACGGTTTTCCAGCGTGTTCCCCTCGATGATGCAGCCGCCGGGGAACCGCAAAAAGCCCGGATGAAGCCCTTTTAACAGCTCAAACAGATCCTTGCGGAACACGCCTGCCACCGCGTCCGCCGGCATCATCGAAAGAAAGTCAAACTCTGCCGTGCCGCATTCCGTCAGCCGGAGCACAAATTTTGCGCCCCGCACGGTTTCCTCCGCCCGCAGCTGCGTTTCATATTTTACCCATTTCTGCCAGCTTCCCGGTAACGCATGGATGCACGAAACCTCCGCTTTGGCAAATACCCTGCCGTCCTTTTCTATCGAAACGGCAAAATCCCCCGCCGGATACTGCGCCGCCCGGGCATAAAAGCTTACGCGGTAGGACTTTCCCTGTTCCAGATAAATGCCGTCGTATGCCTGATTGGAAAATCCCTGCCCCGCTTTTTTCGCCGTAAAGCGCAGATAGTGGGGATTGGCGCGGTTTACCGGGCTGCCGCTCACATATTCCATCTGCCCGGCAGCCACGCTTTTTTCCCGTCCGGCATCCTGCAAGGCTGCCTCCGTCTCCCAACCATATCCCGGATCCGGCTTTGTATAGTAATCGCCCACCGTGCCGTAGCAGTCCACAAACTCAAACGCCCGGTTTTCCAGCATCTCCGCATACAGCCCGCCGTCCGCCGCATAGTTGATGTCCTCAAAAAACAGTCCAATCATATCCGGCTGTACCGGAACCCCTTTTTTAGAAGAAATCTGCAATTCCATCCTGCTTACCCTCCTGAAAGACCCTGCGCCCGGAATGTATCCCGTTCCGTGGTGCAGATATATTTTAGTTTTATATAAAATATTATAGAACATTATTTATAATAATGTAAAGCGAAAAATGCTGAACTGCTGCTTTTTTTGCTGTGCCGATGTTTTTTTAAGAAGCTCGCGAACTTCTCCGCTAAAAAAAGCGCAGCTGAATCTGTCAGCCACGCTTTTTTATCATCCTTCCCCCATATATTTTACAACCGCTTCCACCGCGGCGCAAAGCCCCCGCGCAATGTCTGCCAGCGCCATTCCCGGCGTCCCGGCAGGCTTTGTCACGGTCTGTTCCGTCGCGTAAGGCACATGGATAAAGCCCGCACGAAATCCCAGCTGCGAAGTCTCTGCCAGACGGAGCGTCCGGTACATGACGCTGTTACACACATACGTTCCCGCAGAATTGGAAATCCGGCATGGGCTCCCGCTGTCCTGCACATTTTTTACGATCTCCTTCAGCGGAAGCGTGCTGAAATAGGCTGCAGGCCCGTCTGCGGCAAGCGGTTCTTCCTGCGGCTTGCTTCCCGCGTTGTCGCAAATCCGCGCATCCGCCAGATTGATGCCGATGCGCTCCGGTGTGATCTCTGCCCGTCCGCCCGCCTGTCCGACGCTGATCACCGCGTCGGGAAGCTCCTGCCGGACTGCCTGTTCCAAAATCTCCATGCTTTTTTCAAATTCCGTCGGGATTTCCAGCTTTACGATTTCAGCGCCGGCGATGCGCTCCGGCAGAAGCTTTACCGCCTCATATGCCGGATTGACCGTTTCGCCGCCGAAGGGATCAAAACCTGTTATCAGTATTTTCATCGGCTTTCCCTCATCTGTCCTTTTTCAAAACAAAAGAGCATACCGCCTCCACAGCGCCCGACCAGGGGAACATATCCACCGGCCACACCTCTTTTGCACGGTATCCGTTTTTCTCCAGAATCGCTGCATCCCGCTCCAGCGTCGCCGGATTGCAGGATACATAAACGATTTTTTTCGGACGGATCATCGCTGCCGCGTTCAAAAATTCTTCGCTGCTCCCGGCTCTGGGCGGATCCATCAAAAGCACGTCCACGCCGATGCCGTCCGCGGCGCAGCCCTGCAGAAACCTGCCCGCGTCATCCCTGTAAAAACGGATATTTTTCACGTTGTTTGCCTTTGCGTTGCCAACCGCATCCCGCACCGCGTCCCCATTGGACTCCACGCCGATCACCTTCCCGGCTTTGGAGGCGGCGATAATGCCGATCGTTCCCGTGCCGCAGTAAGCGTCCACGACCGTCTCCTTCCCGCTCAGCTCTGCCAGCTCAATCGCCTTTTCATACAGCTTCTGCGCCTGCTCGGGATTGACCTGATAAAAAGAGCCCGGCGAGATCTTAAAGCTGCAGCTACACAGCCTGTCTACGATATAGCCCTTTCCGTAAAGCACCTGAAAACGGCTTCCCAGCACCATGCTGTCCGTCCGGTCATTGATATTCTGCACCACGGTCGTGATCTCCGGATGCACCTTTCTGAGGGCATCCACAAAATTCCTCTTGGACGGAAATACCGGGGACGCCGTTACCAAAACGACCATGATCTCCTCCGTATAGCGCGCCTTCCTCACGAGCACATAACGCAAAAGCCCGTAGCCCGTATCTTCGTCATATACCTTGATCTTGAAGGATTTTAAAAGGCCCCGCACCGTGTTGATGATCGCGTCCGCCTTCTGATCCTCGATCAGGCAGCTTTCCACCGGCAGAATGCGGTGCGTTTTTTCCTCATAAACACCGGAAATCTGCTGCTTCTTACGATCGAGCCCGAACACCGCCTGCACCTTATGGCGATAGTGCCACGGATCGTCCATTCCGATGATCGGCTTTACCTTGCAATGCTTTTCCATCAGCTCCCTGACAACCTTTTTCTTTGCCGCAAGCTGTTCCTCATAGGACAGATTCAAATATTTGCAGCCTCCGCATTTCCCGAAATGACCGCAAAGCGCGGCGGGCTTTTTTGCCGTCTGTCCCGGCTGTTTTTTCTTTTTTTCCTGCATCTTTTCCCCTTATTTAAAAAACCCTCCTGAAAATCATTTCAGAAGGGTTGTCATTTCCAGCGATATTGCCGTAAGCTTAAGCAATTTTGGACTTAGCCAGCTCTGCCAGTGTTGCAAAGCCTGCTGCGTCGTTTACTGCCATCTCAGCCAGCATTTTTCTGTTCATATCTACGCCAGCCTGCTTTAAGCCGAACATGAACTTGGAATAGGATAAGCCGTTCAGTCTTGCAGCTGCGTTGATACGGGCGATCCACAGCTGTCTCATCTGACGCTTTCTCTCCTTACGGCCAGCGTAAGAAGATGTCAGCGCTCTCATAACAGACTGCTTTGCTACTCTGTACTGTTTGCTTCTGGCGCCTCTGTATCCTTTCGCAAGCTTCAATACTTTATTATGTTTTCTTCTGGCACTCATGCCGCCTTTTACTCTTGCCATCTTGCCGATTCCTCCTTACGTCTTATAAATACGGTAAAATCTTCTTCATATTCTTAACATTGGTAGCGTCTGTCATCGTACCCTTACGAAGATTTCTCTTTCTCTTGGTAGACTTCTTTGTTAAGATATGGCTCTTGTAAGCTTTTGCTCTCTTCAGCTTACCGGTTCCCGTTAATTTAAAACGTTTTGCAGCAGCTCTGCTTGTTTTCATTTTAGGCATATCTGATTTCCTCCTGTTGCTTCATTTTCTGAAACGTATATTTTAACTGTAGGTCAGCGTTTTACAGTTAAAAACATGATCATGCTTCTGCCTTCAACCTTAGGCATCTTCTCTACGACCGCGATGTCGGAAAGCGCCTGGGCAAAGTCGTCCAAAATGTGCTTGCTCGTGGACATATGCGCCATCTCACGGCCTCTGAAACGAAGGGTGATCTTCACGCGGTTGCCCTTCTCCAAAAATTTGCGCGCAGCCGAAACCTTGGTGTTCAAATCATTGGTATCAATGTTGGGAGACATCCGAATCTCCTTGACCTCGATGACTTTCTGCTTCTTCTTGGCGTCCTTCTCCCTGCGTGCAAGCTCATATCTGTACTTGCCGTAATCTACGATCTTGCAGACGGGCGGCTTCGCCGTAGGAGCAATCTTCACCAGATCCAGTCCTGCCTCTTCTGCCAGCTTCATCGCCTCTCTCGAAGACATGATGCCGAGCTGTTCACCGTTTTCCCCGATCAGGCGGATCTCCCTGTCCCTGATCTGTTCATTGATAAATAATTCGCTAATGGCTCTTTCCCTCCATAAGAATGATAAAAAATGTGCGCCCTGACGCATCCCATATCGGACGTGGCTGCCGTCAGGCAATACCTTCTGCGCGAATACGCACAAAAAAAGTGGATCCTCTTCATCCACTCCCAAAATCTCTTCTCCCGCAATCCTGCATCAAAAAAGAAAAAATGTGAACGCCTATGAGCCTGATCGCTATAGGGTGAGAGTGAACTCTGCTTGCTTGTACTGTACGCCTCGCGTACTTGAACATATTAACACAGCAGGTATCGGTTGTCAATACCTGCTGTGAAATATTTTTAGTCGGTAAAATTATCAAAATATCCCTGCACCAAAACGACCGGGGTTCCCTTGTCGCCGGAGCCGCTCGTTAAGTCGCACAAAGAACCAATCAGGTCGGTCAGCCTTCTGGGCGTCGTGCCCTGGGAAGCCATATCGCCTACCAGATTCTCCTTCTTGCTTCTGATGCGGTCGGAAATCGCATTTTTCAGCGCCTCGCCGGACAGCTCCTTAAAGTCGTTGTCCGCCAGATATTTCAGCTTCACTTCGTTCGGAGTGCCTTCCAGCCCTTCGGTGTTTGCCGCTGCCACGCAGGGATCCGCCAGCTCCCAGATCTTGCCTACGGGATCCTTGAACGCACCGTCGCCGTATACCATGACCTCTACATGCTTCCCGGTTCTGTCAAGCACCTGCTTCTGAATATCCAGCACAAGATCCTGACAGTCTCTGGGGAACAGCTTTACCGTGTCCTCCGTAGATTTGTTGGAACCAAGCAGACCGTATTTCTCATTGCAGCCGCTGCCGTTTACCGGAGCGTTCAGGATCTCGTCCAGCCCGCATACGACCGCCGCGCCGGCCGCTTTCAGGATCCGCTTTGTGCGCGCCCTGGAATGGATGTCGCAGGTCAGCACCTTATCGGTATGCTTTAAGATCTCCCTCGGATTGTTGGCAAAGATCACCTCCACATCCGCGCCGGACTCCCGGATCAGCTGGCTGTAATATTCCACATAATCCACGCCGGTAAAGGGATGGCGGTTCTCGCCAAACAGCTCTCTGTAGCGCTCCAGCGTGAGCACGTCGCTGTAGGGATTGACCTGCGCCTCATCCAGCTTATCCAGCGAAACCAGCTCGTTTCCAACCTCGTCGCTGGGATAGCTCAGCATCAGGACTACCTTCTTTGCCCCCTTCGCAATGCCCCGCAGGCAGATCGCGAATCTGTTCCGGGAAAGGATCGGGAAGATCACGCCGATCGTCTCACCGCCCAGCTTTGCCCTCACATCCTCCGCGATCGCATCCACCGACGCATAGTTGCCCTGGGATCTTGCCACGATCGACTCCGTCACCGAAATAACGTCCCTGTCGCGCAGCTCAAAGCCCTCGCTCTTTGCCGCTTCCAGAACGCTCTCCACCACGATGTCTGAAAGCCTGTCCCCCTCGCGGATGATCGGGCAGCGGATTCCTCTTGAAATGGTTCCTACTCTTCTTTCCATTGCTGTACCTCTTCTATTCCTGTCTAACTCAACTCAATGACTGATTCCGTATGTAAAAAATCAGATTCCTTTTTATTATAATACAAATCCTTCAAATACGGAAGCAGAAAATTTCGCTTTTCCCAAAAGCGTATCCGTCCGGCGCGCACCCGTCCCACCAAAAAAGGTGTGCGCCTTCGTGCACACCTTTCGGTGGGGGAAACCCGTCCAAAACCTGTATTCGCCCCGTCGGGCAGCCTTACCGCTCCGTGAACGTAGCGCACAGCGTCTCCCTGCTGCCGTCCGCCCCAATGCCTTTGATGTCAACATGCTCCGCGCTGCATTTGTAATTGGTATTGTACATACATTTTACCGCCTCGCAGTCGATGCTGATCATCCGGCTCGGATGGTCCAGCGCGTTTCTTGCGCTGCCCTCCTTCTGCTCCCGGAAGCTTTCGCAGCAGGTATCGTCACAGCTGCATGCCTTCATGCCGCCTACCATGATGTCTCCCTTGCAGCAGCACTGGCTGTCGTTATAGGTGCAGTTTTTTACCAGACATTTCAGTTCCGTCATCTTCATACCTCCTTATGCGCCGCAGTCTGCGCGGCTCCTTTTTCAGTATGCCCGGCGGCGGAACTGATATGCAGAAGAACGCCCTGTTTATTCTGCGCTCTTTAAACGGTTTTCTTTTGTACGGATCTCTTTTAACAGATCCTCCACAAAAGCGTCCACGCTTCTTGCGCCTTCGTCTCCGGCAGCCCTGCTTCTGACAGAAACTGTGCCCTCTTCCTCTTCCTTCTGCCCTACAACGAGCATGTAAGGGATTTTGGAAGTCTGCGCCTCACGGATCTTGTAGCCGATCTTTTCAGAACGCATGTCAACCTCGGAACGGATGCCCGCCGCAAACAGCTTCTCCTGTACGCTGTTTGCATAATCCATATATTTGTCGGAAATCGGAAGCACCTTTACCTGGACCGGAGCCAGCCATGCCGGGAACGCGCCCGCAAAGTGCTCGATCAGGATACCGATGAAACGCTCGATGGAGCCGAATACTACGCGGTGGATCATGATCGGGCGGTGCTTCTCGCCGTCTGCGCCGATGTATTCCAGCTCAAACCGCTGCGGCAGCTGGAAATCCAGCTGGATTGTGCCGCACTGCCATGTCCTGCCGATGCAGTCTACCAGATGGAAGTCGATCTTGGGGCCATAGAACGCGCCGTCGCCCTCGTTTACCACATAAGGCAGCTTTAATTCATCCAGCGCATTGCGCAGCGCGTCTGTCGCCATTTCCCAGTCCTCGTCGCTTCCCATGGAGTCCTCGGGCCTTGTGGACAGCTCCACATGATACTCGAAGCCAAACAGGGAATATACCTCGTCGATCAGCGCTGCAACGCCCTTGATCTCTTCTTTGATCTGTTCCGGTGTCATGAAAATATGGGCGTCATCCTGTGTGAAGCTGCGCACGCGCATCAGGCCGTGGAGCTGGCCGGATTTTTCATGACGGTGAACCAGACCCAACTCGCCCACGCGCAGGGGAAGATCCCTGTAGGAACGGGGCTCGGAAGCGTAAACAAGCACGCCGCCGGGGCAGTTCATGGGCTTGATCGCATAGTCCTCTTCGTCGATCACTGTTGTATACATATTGTTTTTGTAATGATCCCAATGTCCGGAAGTCTCCCAGAGCTTCCGGTTTAAGATGATCGGTGTGGAAACCTCCTGATACCCCGCCTTTCTGTGGATCTCTCTCCAGTAATCCAGCAGTGTATTTTTCAGCACCATGCCCTTAGGCAAAAAGAACGGGAAGCCTGGCCCTGCCTCATTCATCATAAACAGCCCCAGCTCCTTGCCCAGCTTTCTGTGGTCGCGCTTTTTTGCCTCCTCCATCATGGTAATGTAGGCTTCCAGCTCGTCCTTCTTTGCAAAAGCTGTCGCATACAGCCTTGTCAGCATCTTGTTATGCTCGTCGCCTCTCCAGTAAGCGCCCGCAAGGCTCATGATCTTAAATGCCTTTCCCACATCCTTTGTGCTCATCAGATGGGGACCTGCGCACAGATCCACAAACTCGCCCTGGCTGTAAAAACTGATCTCTTCGCCCTCCGGCAGATCCTCGATCAGCTCCACCTTGTAAGGCTCGTTTCTTTCTTTCATGAACGCGATCGCATCCTCTCTGGACTTTGTAAAGCGCTCGATCTTTAAATCCTCTTTGATGATCTTTTTCATCTCCGCTTCGATCTTTTCAAAATCGTCGCTTGTCAGGGGTGTTTCAAATTCCATGTCATAATAAAAGCCGTCTGCGATGGAAGGGCCGATCGCCAGCTTTGCTGTCGGGTACAGGCGCTTTACCGCCTGCGCCATCACATGGCTGGCAGTATGGCGCAGCGCCGCAAGGCCTTCTGCGTCCTTTGCTGTCAGGATATTCACTGCCGCATCCTCTTCCACAACGGTACGCAAGTCAACCGCCTCTCCGTTTACCTCTCCGGCACATGCCACTCTCGCAAGTCCCTCGCTTAAATCCTTCGCAATGTCGATCACGGACATCGCCTGTGCATATTCCTTTACGGAACCGTCCTTTAATGTAACCTTCATCTTGTCCTCCATTCTTTATCCGTTCAGCGGATTTTCACATATCCTTTGCCGTCTTCTGCATCCTCATCTGCCGACGAAAACGCAGGATCCTCCGGGATTTCACACGCTCCGTCTGCCAAAGCCTCTTCTGCGCCGTCCCCATCCTTTTGACCGTAATCATAGTGGTTGCCGTTACAGCTCCCCCAGTAGACGGTCTTTCTGCGGGTCGGGCACGTCAAAAGCCCTATGATCATCCCGACCGCCAGCGCAGTCAGCAGGCTCAGCGCAAATACAAGCCCTGTTATGGAATGCTCCTTTTCCAGCAACGCCGTCAGCTCGTCCCATTTTTTCTTCATTCTTACAGACCTCCTTTCCGCCGCCGCATGAATGTATTTTTATTTGGGAGGAAAAAAGCTTTCCTGCCGAATAAAAAAAGCCCCATGCGCGGACAACTAAAAATTATCCGTGCATGGGGCGCTTATCACGCGGTTCCACCCAGCTTGCCTGACACAGCCCTCCTGCGCGCCGTCAGACGGTCTGCAACCTGCCATGTCAAAGCCACTCATTGTGATGATAACGGAATCACCGTGCCGTATTAGGGCCGCTCAGAGCCGGTTTTCAGACTGGCCTTTGTCCCGGCGCTTCCAGCACAGCATCTTCCCGATGCAGGCGCCGCTCTCTGTCACATCCTCCAGCTTACTCTTCTCTTCAACGCATTGTCATGATTATGCCCCTATCTTAATCCAACTTTCCGGATTTGTAAAGACCTTTCTTTTTTTCACAGCCGGTTTCTGTATTCGTTCGCAGAAATCCCCTCCTGCTTTTTGAATACCCGCGAAAAATGGGCGACGTCCAGAAAGCCCACCTGCTCCGCCACATCCCCGATGCGCAGGGACGGATCCTCCAGCAGCCGTTTTGCCTTTTCGATCCGCACATGGTTGAGCAGATCCGAAAAGCTTTTCCCTGTATACCGGTTCAGAAGCTTGCTCAGATGCCACTGGCTCACATAGGTCTTTTCCGCCACATCGGCAAGCTTTAGCTTTTCCGTGCAGTTTTCCTCGATATAGGAAAGGGCGTTTTTGACGATAAAATTGCCCGCGCTATCCTCCTCTGGATCGGGCGCACTCTCCTCTAAAGCTTCCTCTGTTCCCCCTGCCTGCCCGTCTTTTTTGCCGTATCCTTCCGGGCGCAGGGCGCGCTCTTCGTCCAGCCGCTTTGTCATCTCCCGGATCGCCTCTTCGATCTCTTCCATCTTCGAGGGTTTTAACAAAAACCGGGTAACGCCCAGCCGGATCGCCTGCTGCGCATAGTCAAAATCCCGAAAGCCTGTCAGGATCGTGACCTGCATCCCGGCGTATTCCGACTTCATGGCGGCGATCATGCTCAGGCCGTCCAGCCCCGGCATGCTGATGTCGGAAAAAAGAATGTCCGGATGCTTCTCTGCGATCAGCCGCATTCCCTCCTGCCCGCTCTCCGCAGTCCCTACGACCTCGCAGTTCCATTTTTCCCAATCAACCGTTCTGGAAAGTCCCCGGACGATTACCGGTTCGTCGTCCACAATGATCACCCTGTACATAAATCCTTTACCCTTTGACAGCCCCCGCCGTCATTCCTTTGATAATATATTTCTGCAGGCAGATATAAACGATCAGCAGCGGCACGACGATCAGCGAAACCGCCGCAGCCATCAGCCCGTAATCCGTTCCCTGCTTGCCTGAGATCTCGTTCAGCAAAAATGTGATGCTGCGCTGCTTTGGCAGACGCAGGAAAAACGACTGCGTAAACAGGTCGTTATAGCTCCACAGAAAGCTGAAAATTCCCACCGTCGCAAAGGACGGCTTTGTAAGGGGCATGATGATCTTAAAAAAGATCTGGTAGGCATTGCACCCTTCCAGATACGCCGCCTCCTCAAGCTCCACCGGAAGTCCCTTGATGTAGCCTGACAGCACCACGATTGCAAACGCCAGATTCCCGGCGATCTGCGGCAGGATACAGGCAATCAGCGCCGTCGGGACGCTGTTCGTCCCCGCAAGCCCCCACGCATGCTCCATCCGGAATACCGGGATGATCGTGGAAAATACCGGGAACATCATCGCCGCAACCACAAGGCTGTTTAGCAGCGCGCTCCCCTTAAATTTATACCGCACCAGCGCGTAAGACGCAAGCCCTGCGATCAGGATCACGAACACACATACCGTGCAGGAAATGATCAGGCTGTTTCTGTACGCCGTAAAAATATTGAATTTGCCGATCGCCTTCGCATAATTGTCCAGCGTAAAAAGCTCTCCGACGGGAAGCCCGAAGGAATTGGAAAGGATCTGCTTTTTATCCTTGAAGGAATTTTGCAGCACCCACAAAAGCGGATAGATCGTCGTCATCGCCCAGACGATGAGAACCAGATAAACGGCTCCCATGCCTGCCGTACATTTTTCTTTGCGCTTCATTTTTTCTCTCCTTTCCTACAGTTCCTTTTCCTTAAAGATCGTATTGACCACCTTGGACAGCACCACGCCGAGCACGACGATCAGCACAGAGATCGCGGAGCTGTAATCCACGTCCGCCGCGTCAAAGCAGTAATAGTACATATAGGTTCCGGTCAGCCACGTCTGCCCCATCGGCATCCCCTTTGTCAGCATGACCCACGGCAGGTCGAATACCTTGAGCGCGCCGGTCACTGCCAGCACCGCGCAGGTACAGATCACGTTATGTAAGAGCGGGACGGAAATATAGCGCACCCGCTGCCAGCGGGAAGCCCCGTCGATCGCCGCCGACTCATAAAGCCCGTCAGAAATGTTGTTCAGCCCCGTCACCAGAATGATGAAATAAAAGCCCACATACTGCCACGTTACCGGGATGAGCATCGTCGCCATGGCGTGCGCGCTGTCCTTCCAGTCCGTCAGCCCCGTCTTTCCAAACATTTCCAGAAACTGATTGATCATTCCCTTATCATATAAAAAGATCAGATTAAACATCAGTCCCAGCGCCGTAGCGGATACCACGATTGGGAAAAAATAAACGATCCTGAAAAATTTTGCCCCGCGTCTGATATTGTCCACCATGAGCGCCAGCACAAGGGCGATCCCCACCTGCCCCAGAAGCGTCACGACGATCATGATGACCGTGTTTTTCAGGGCAGTCCTCATATAAGGATCCTTCGCCATCCTCACATAGTTTTCATAAAAAGGCTCGTTCAGTCCTTTGGACGCCGTTCCCAGCGACTTGATTGACTGGAAGCTGTTGAAAATATTCTGAAAAAAAGGATAGAACAGGTAAACTCCCAGAAACAGGAGCGCCGGAAGCAAAAATACCAATACCGGCTTTTTATTTTTGTAAATATTCGGCTGCTGGTTCATATCGTACCCCCTTATCGTAGAGGAACCGGAGGTTTTGTCCCCCGGTTCCGTTTTCCACCTACCGTCTCCCCCCTTAAGCGGTCATGATGGTCATTCAGCCATATTGTCGATCACCTGCTGGATCGCATCCTCTACCGCGATGCTGCCGGTCACGATCTCGGGCATATGGTCAAAGATCGGTGCGCGCTGATCCTGCGTCGCCAGATCCTGTGCCGCGCCTGCTACCGCCGTCGCGTTCCCCGTCATTTCCAGAGAGTCGATCTGCACCTTGTTCAGCGTGCTCTCGTCCACGGTCGCGCCATTTTTCAGGGCGGTCGCCGCTACGCCTGCAAACAGGCTTACGCTCTCGTCCGTCGTCATGTCCGTGATAAAGGAAACTGCCGCCGCGCGCTTATCCGGGTCGTCCCATGCCTTTTTGGAAATATACCAGCCGGAGGACAGGCCGCCGATAATGTCGGTCGCTTTTCTCTCGCCCGCGCCGGGAACATAGGTTACGGTAAAGTTGTCGATATTGTCCGTTGCCTCCGCAATGCCGCCGCACTTCCATGAGCCGTCCAGATAAAAGGCGCTCTTGCCGTCGATAAAGTTCTGGAATACCTCGGACGCTTCCGCCGTATTGGTGTTTTCGGACAGATAGCCCTTTTCAAACAGCGTCTTAATATCTGTCAGACCTGCCGCCCATGCCTTGCCCACCTCATCGTCCACCGCCTTGGGCACTGCCGTATGAGTCGTCGGCGAAGTGTGGTTATAGATTGCAAACTCAAACCAGTAATGCGGCTCTTTTGCAAGGGATACTGCGATCGGCGTATAGCCCGCGTCCTTGATCGTCTGGCACGTCTCCAAAAACTCGTCCCATGTGGTGTCCGGTCCGGGAATGTCCACGCCCGCCGCTTCGCATACCTCCTTATTGACAAACAGCCCTTCCCAGTAGCCGTAAAACGGTACGGAATAGCATACGCCGTCCGCCGGGGAAGCCGTCGCCTCCAGCATGGAATCTTTCATATTGGAAGCATAATCGGGATAGACCTTGCGGATCTCGTCGATGGAAACGACCTTGCCCGCCTCCACGAACGGATTGGAATCGTTGCCGTTAAAGTAAAACAGTACGTCCGGCTCCGCCCCCGTCTCGAAGTCCGAAACAACCCTTGCCTTAAACGCCTCGTCCGCTGTGGCAGAGGAATCATTTACCACGCAGCCCGTCTTATCCATCCATGCCTGCACCGCATTCTGATAATTCAGGACGTTTGATTCCTCGCCCGCAAAGGTCGTCGTGATATTCAGCTCCGTCCCCTCCGGAACCGTAATATCCGCTACGCTGCCGCCCGCCGAAGCTTCCTCTGCCTTTGTCTCCTCCTTGGCAGTCTCCTCCGCTTTTTCCGTTGTCCCGGCGGCTTCCTCCGTCTTTGTCTGCGTATCCGCGGCAGCCGGTTCGGAAGTTCCTCCGCAGCCTGCTAAAGAGCCCGTCATTGCCAGCGCCAGAAACAGCGCGATCCCCTTTTTCTTCATGTTATGTACCTCCCGTTTGTTTTTGATGGCTCATCGCTTCATCTGTCCTTATCATATACCCGAGCCTTCAAAAACAGAATGACCGGAGTTGTGATTATTTGCCTATTGTTGTGCAGGATGCAGAATTTATTCCCGTACCGCCTGCAGTCCCACGACAAGAGTGCTGACCGTATGCCCTTCATTATCATTTTTGATCGTCAGTCCGAAGCTTTCTCCATAAATGATCTTAAGCCTTTTGTTCACATTGCGGATGCCAAGGCTCACGGAGCGTTCCGCCTCCACTCTGCCGTCCAGAAGCTGATCGATGCGCTCCCTGTCCTCCTTTGTCAGGACGCCGTCGTTTATAACCCGGATGACCAGACGGTTTCCATCCCTGAAAATGTTCAGCACAATTTTTGCCTGTATCCCGCTCCTGCCGTGCTCCACCGCGTTTTCGATGATCGGCTGGATGATCAGGCGCGGGACTAAAATTTCCAGAAGCGACTCGTCCAGCTCCTTTTCAAAGCAGATTTTTTCCCCGAACCGCTGCTTGATAATACAGCAGTAGGCGTCCACATAGGCAAGCTCCTCCCGAAGCGGGATCATCGGCTGCTTTTTGCGGTTTAAGGTCGCCTCCAGCATCGTGGAAAGCGCCTCGATCATGCTGCTGACCTTTTCGTTGCCGTCCATGCGCGCCTCCCAGTTGATGATTTCCAGCGTATTGTTCAAAAAATGCGGATTGATCTGGGACTGCAGCGCCTTGATATTGGCGTCCTTTAACGCCAGCTCTTCCAGATAGATCTGCTCAAACTGCGTCTTTAGCTTCTCCGACATCCGGTTAAACGCCTCCGTCAGATACATAAATTCCTCGCTCTCCTCCTGCTGCCCGATCCGGCAGCCGAAGTTTCCCTTTTCGATCTTTTGGAACGCCTCCACAAGGCGCAGCACCGGCGCGTTCACATGGCGGTATAAAAACAGTACGAGAAACGCCATCAGCGGCAGCGTAAAAAGCACCGCCAATATGAGCATAACGGACATGGAAACCCGTTCGCTGTGGATCGTATCATGATCCAGCTCTACCAGATACGAAATTTTGTGCCCTTCCAGCATCCGGCTGCGGTACACAAAGCTTTTTGTCCCCCGTTCCAGATAGACGCTGTTATGGACGTCCGCTTCCAGCACCTCGTCTGCCGGCCAGCCCTCCGGAACCGTCCTGCCCGTCACGTTTTCCCCGTCGATCCAGACAAAGGCGTCCTCATGCCACGCGATCCCCTCCAGCCCCTGAAAAATCTCTTCGCAGTCCAGCTCCAGAACGATCACCGCCACCGGGACAAAATCATGGTTCACGATGTTGCGCACAAGATACAGATGTCCCATGTAGTGATAAAACCCGATCCTCGTATCAATGGTTTCTGCCAGCGCGCGCACATTTTCCCACGCATTCTGCTTAAAAAAGCGGATGCTTTCATAATCCGCGCCGATCTTTCCGCTGTAGCTGATATAAAGCCGCTCCGGTTTTTCGCAGAAATATACCATGGAGCTGCACAAATTTTCATCGTAATTGTAAAATGTGGAAATGAACCGATAGACGTTTTCATAGAGTTCCTGGGAATCCCCCTTCTTTTGATAGGCTTCCCACGATTCCTTGATCGTCGGCACATAAGAAGCGTTCCTCGACGCCCGGATCGTGTCCTTTAGCTTGCCCTCGCAGATTTCTGCCGCTGTGTCCATGGCGCGCTGCATCTCCTCTGCGCTCTGTCTCTCGATCTGGTGCGACAGCACATAAAAAACGACCGCACCGATCAGCACAAGCGGCAAAAGCCAGCTCATCACAAGCAGCCGTAAAATCCCCGCGTAAAGCCGTTCCGGCTTTTTGTCCCGACTGTTCCGATATGACATTGTATCCCCCCTATTAAAAAAGTGTGCGCCTTGGCGCACACCCGCACCGAGCGCATTTGCCGTCAGGCAATATACTCCCCCTCGCGCGAGTGCGCATAATCGTATTTTTTCGTTCGGCAGGAAACGAACTTTCCCATCGAACGAAAAAACCGGCTGCCGCGCCCCATGCGCCCGCAGCCGGTCAAAAGCCTGTCTTGTCTTATTTGTTCTTACCGCAGCACTTCTTGTACTTCTTGCCGCTGCCGCACGGACAGGGATCGTTCGGATAAACCTTCGCTTCCTTTACGACTGTGGTAGAGCTCTTCTGCTCCTTGTAGAGCTTCTTTCTCGTCTCTTCGTCAAAAATATCGTTCCACTCAGGCAGATTGTACAGCCAGTCCGCCTCTGCGGCAACCATGTTCTTGTAAAGCAGCGCCTTGTCAAAGCCCAGATTTACCACAGTGTCCTCTTCCATCTCTTCGATCGGGTTTGCAGCCTTTAAGCTGTCGTTGATACCGTCCAAAAAACCCGTCATCGTCATCACGTCAACGCCGAACTTCTCAGCCAGCTCCTTTACAGTGCCCCGCACCAGCTCGTCCGGATTCTTTAAAAGCTCCGCGTAGATATTCTTTTCCTTGTCAAAATAAACAGCCCAGAAACGCTGCAGCTTGCCCTTGTCTGCGCTCTGGTCATATGCAATATCTCTCCACTGCTGTAATAATGCCATTTCTTTCACCTCAATCATATTTTTCCAAAGGCAGGACGCAGTCCCGCCCGTCACGGTATGAAGCCATTATAGCCCACCGCCCCGATTCTTGCAAGCAAAAATTGTGTGTCCAAACAGCCGCCCCTTACGCCCGATGCCCGTAATCGAAGCTGCAGCACTCCAGAAACGCCCGCGCGATCACCGTCGCGCCGATCAGGTTCGGATGCACCCTGTCCCACGCGATATAGGAGGAATGACGGTGTTTGAAATAATCGTCAAATACCGCCTGCAGATCCACAAGCCTGCATCCGTATTTTTCGGAAAGCCTCCTGCACACTGCGCCGTATTCGTCCATCCGCTTTCTCATCCAATCGTCCCGGTTTGGCTCCATGTAATAGGGCGTCAGGATAAAAATGCCCTTCACGGCATCCTTTACCGAGCAGATCATCCGTTCCAGATTCGCCTCGTATTCCTCCGGCGTCACCTGCTCGTCCGGGATCGCCGGGCTGTCAAACTGCCGCCACACGTCGTTGATGCCGATGCAGATGGAAACCCAGTCGGGCTTTAGGGAAACCACGTCCCGGTCAAAGCGCGCCAGAAGATCCCGGCTCGTATTTCCCGAAACGCCGGAATTGGTCACGCGCACATAAACCTCCGGATACCATGCCGCCAGCATGTTTTCCACGATCCGCACATAGCTTTTTCCCACATTGTCAAACAGCCCTTCCCCTACCGGCTGGGCGCTCTCCATATCCGTCACGGAATCGCCCGCAAAAACGATCCGGTCCATATGCTCAAAGATCATTTCCGTCGCCTCCCTTTGTCTTTCCGTAAATCCAGATAAATACCCATAAAAGGATCGGGATCGCAACCGTCGAAACCACGCAGCCGGAAAACATCTTTTCCCAGCCCTCAAAGCCCGACAGCGCCAGCACCAGCGTAACCACATACATCCCGACAAGGACCGCAACGCCTATAAGGGCTGCGATCTGCTTCGGCGTTTTTTTCTGCTTCATGTCATTCCTCCCATTCCGCCGCCCAAACCGGCGGCTTATGTATCCGCTACAGCATCTTTCTCTTTTTCAGAATGCGGATCACCGCCAGACAGCCGATTAAAATCAGCAGGCAGATGATCCCGAAGCCGTAAGGCGTCTCCGCCAGCGGCATCCATTCTTCCGCCACGTTCATCCCGTAAATGCCGGAAATGATCGTCGGGATCGCCATAACGATCGTAATGGACGCCAGATATTTCATGGCGTTATTCAAGCGGTTGTCCATGACCGACGACAAAAGCTCCCTCGTACCCTGAATGATGTCCCGGTAAATGCGCGTCATCTCGATCGCCTGCTGGTTCTCCACGACAACGTCCTCCAAAAGATCCTGATCCTCCGGATACTTCTTGATGCGGCTGTAGCGCATCAGCCGTTCCAGCACCACCTTGTTCGCCCTCAGCGACGTGTCAAAGTAAACCAGATTGGATTCCAGCTCGTGAAGATCAATCAGCTCCATTTCCTCCGTGTCCTCACTGATGTGCGCCTCGATCTCCTTGCGCTTTCTGTCCACGACCCGCAGGTAGGACTGGTAAAGCATGCAGGAGCGCAGAAAGATCTGGTAAATAAAACGCATCTGCTTCTTTGTGGAAAATTCCTTCACCGTATTTTCCAGAAAATTTTTCAGAACCGGCGTCTGCTCCGCGCACACCGTCAAAAGCACGTCGTCCACAAGGATCAGCCCCAGCGGGATCGTCGTATAAGCCTCCCTTTCGTGACGGTATTCCACCGAAGGAACGTCAAACAAAATCAGCGTATATTCGTTGCTTACGTCCACACGGGAGCTTTCCTCATCGTCCAGCGCGGCGCGCACGTCCGACAGATCGACGTCGTACTGCTGCGAGATCTCCACGCATTCCTCCAGCGTGGGCGCAACCAGATTGATCCAGCAGCCCGGCCCCGCCTTTGCCACTTCCGTCAGGACGCTTCCCTGCGTCATATATTTTCTTACCATAAAAAAGCCCTCATCTCATTTTACTCCCAGTTTTTCCAGCTCCTCTTTCGCCTGCGCAATGTTTTCAAAGACGAAGGCATGGATCCCGGCGGCTTTCGCCCCTTCCACATTCGCCCGCGTATCATCCATGAAAACGCACTCGTCAGGCTCTAATCGGTAGCGGTCCAGGATCAGCCGGTAAATCTCCGGCATGGGCTTGATGAGCTTGTCCTGAAACGACAAAATCCCGCCGTCCGTATAGGGCAGAAAATCCAGCGCGTGCCAGCACTCCTTTAACGCCTTGTCCGAAAAATTCGACAAAACAAGCACCTGATACCCCTTTGCCTTCAGCTCCTTTACCCAGTCCACCGCATACTCATACGGCGTCACAAGGCCGTGGAAATCATCCAGCGCCTGCCGGATCTCTCCCGCAATCTCCGGATCATTTTCACAGAAAAGCTCCAGCATCCGCCCGTCGCTGACGCATCCCCTGTCATATTCCTTCCAATCGTCGCTCTGTACGGTCGCCCGCCCGAGCCGCGCGCACATCTCTTCTGAAAATCCCTGTTTTCTGAAAAAAGAATACCAGTCAAAGCCCGCCAGCACATTCCCGATGTCAAAAATAACAGTTCTGATCATTTCCTTTCTCCTTTCCCGGTATTCCGTCAACCTTTTTCTTTGCTGTCCGTCAAAAGCTTCAAAAGCTCCGCCGCCGCCAGACTCTGACCGCCCTTTGCCCCTGACGCCACTAAAAACTGCCTCTTTGGCAGCCGCTCCTTTAATTGTAACTCTACAAGCTCCCCGCTGTCCAGCTCCTTTTTCGCAAAATCTTTTACCACGCTGCCGACTCCCAGATTGCGCAGCGCAAACTGCACAATCATATCGCTGGTGGACAGCTCAAATTCCGGGCGGATGTGGACATTTCTCTCTTCCAGAAAGCGCTGCACATACCTGCGCGTGGACGTATCCTTGTCCAGCGTGATAAGCGGCAGCTGTTCCAGCACCGAAAGCGGCTGTTCTTTTTGCGCATATGCGGCAAATTTCGGTCCCGCCACAAAAATATCCTGAATGCCGCGCACCGGAACCATGCGGATATTCTCCTGCGCAGGAAGCGGCCCCGACACGACCGCAAAATCGATTTTTCCCTCTTTCAGCAGGGTCATCGCCGCCGGGGTCGGCCCGTTTGTGATCTGGAACCGCACGCCTGGATATTTTTCATGGAAGCGTTCCAGATAAGGCAGCAAAAAAAAGCGCAGCGTCATATCCGACGCCCCGATCGTGATCTCTCCGTATTCCAGATTTTTCATCTGAAGCAGGTTCTTTTCCCCCGCCTCAAACTGGCTGCATCCCGCCTCTGCGTAAGCATACAGCGCCTTTCCTTCCGCCGTCAGCGTAAGCCCCCGGGCGCTTCTTACAAACAGGCGCATCCCCAGCACATTTTCAAGCTGCCGGATGCTCTGGCTTACCGCCGGCTGTGACAAAGACAGCTCTGCCGCCGCCTTTGTCACCGAACCGCATTTTGCCGCATGATAAAATACCCTGTAATATTCCAGATTTACCGCCATTTTGTTCCTTCCTAAAAACGATTATCTTCCGGTCTGCCTTACGGCTGCCCTGCCCTTTCGGACTCATGCTTTAACGCTCTCCACTCCTCTTCCAGAATCGCCATCAAAATGTCGTCCGCATACTGCCCGCCGTCCAGCACCGCATCCCTTAAAACGCCCTCCCGCTTAAATCCGGCTTTTGCGTAAGCCCGCTCCGCCCTTGGATTAAAGGAATACACGTCCAGCTCCAGCCGGTGCAGCCCAAGCTGTTCAAAGGCAAAATCACGGGTTACCTCCGTCGCCCATGTGCCGATCCCCTTTCCCCGCTGTGTCCCATGGAAAAGCCCGATGCGGAAGTTCGCGCACCGCAGTTTTCGATCGATCTCGTTGATTACGGTTTCCGCGATTTTTTCCATTTTCATGTTTCGCCCCCTGCCCGTTTATCTGTTTTCCCGCACTACCCGGCACGGGCTGCCGTAAGCAACCGAATTGTCCGGAATATCCTTTGTCACAACGCTTCCTGCCCCGATCACAACATTATCCCCGATCGTCACGCCGGGCATGATGATCGCACCGCCGCCGATCCACACATTATTCCCGATCACAACCGGCGCCGTCTGTGTTTTGCAAAATTCAAAAGAACCGTCCTCCTTCGGCTCCCCGAATCTGTCCCGGGCATTCGTCGGATGGAACGCCGTATAGATCTGCACATTCGGCGCGATCAGGGCATTGTCCCCGATCCGGATCACATTATCGTCCAAAAAGGTGCAGTTCATATTCACTTCACAGTTATTGCCAAAGTAGATGTTGTTTCCGTAATCCGCAAAAAACGGAGCGGTAATCCAAAGATTTTTTCCCTTTCCGCCCAGCAGCTCATCCAATATTTTTTCTTTTGCTTCACTGTCCTGCGAATCCAGCGCATTGTAGCTGCGCACCAGATTCTTCGCCTTGTGCCACTGTGTCAAAAGCTCCGGATCCCCGCAGTCGTAAAGCTGTCCCGCAAGCATTTTTTCTCGTTCCGTCATGATGTTTTCCTCCATTTTCCCCTTCCCTTTTATCCCGGAACGTGCGCGCAAAAAAATCCCGCACAACGAAGCCTCAGCCCCATTATACGGGATTTTCCCTGTCTGTACAACTACCTTATTTCAGTCTGCTCTCCTTGAAAATCACATCGTCCCTGCCCGGCCCGTTGGAAACCATCGTCACCGGATAGCCCAGCTGCTCCTCAATAAATTCCACATATCTGCGGCAGTTTTCAGGCAGCTCCTCATAGGTGCGGATGCCGCGGATGTCGCAGTTCCAGCCGGGCAGCACCTCGTATACGGGCTTTGCCTGTTCCAGCTTCCATGTCACCGGGAACTCCTTTGTCACTTCGCCGTCGATCTCATAGCCGACGCACACCGGGATTTCGTCCAGATAGCCCAGCACATCCAGAACGGTCAGCGCCACGTCTGTCGTCCCCTGCAGTCTGCATCCGTAACGGGACGCCACGCAGTCATACCAGCCCATTCTTCTGGGACGTCCTGTGGTCGCGCCGTACTCGCCGCCGTCCCCGCCGCGTCTGCGCAGCTCGTCCGCTTCTTCCCCGAAAATTTCAGAAACAAACGCGCCCGCGCCAACCGCGGAGGAATATGCCTTCGTTACTGCGACGATCTTTTTGATCTCATAAGGAGGAAGCCCCGCGCCGATCGCGCCGTAAGCCGCCAGCGTGGAAGAGGACGTTACCATCGGGTAAATGCCGTGGTCGGGATCCTTCATCGTGCCAAGCTGCCCCTCCAGCAAAATATTTTTTCCTTCTTTTACCGCCTGATCCAGAAACGCCGAAACATTTCCCACATACGGAGCCACCATATCCCGGTACTCGTGCAGGGTATCCAAAAGCTCAGCAGGATCGATCGGCGGCTGATGGTACAGATGCTCAAACAGCACGTTTTTGATCTCGCACACCCGGTTTACCTTTTCCTTCAGAAGCTCCTCGCAGAAAAGCTCGCTTACCTGAAAACCGATCTTTGCAAATTTATCCGAATAAAAAGGCGCAATGCCGGATTTGGTGGAACCAAAGGATTTGCCCGCCAGACGCGCTTCCTCATAGGTATCCTGCAAAATGTGATAAGGCATTACGATCTGCGCCCGGTCGGAGATCATCAGCTTCGGCGCAGGCACACTGCGCTCCGTCAGCTCCTTTACCTCCGCAAATAAACGGGGCACATTCAGCGCCACGCCGTTTCCGATCACATTCGTAACATGGCTGTAAAATACGCCGGACGGCAGGGTGTGCAGCGCAAATTTGCCGTAATCATTCACGATCGTGTGGCCTGCGTTTGCGCCTCCCTGATAACGGATCACGATGTCGGCTTCTTTTGCCAGCATATCCGTGATCTTGCCTTTTCCCTCGTCTCCCCAGTTTGCTCCAACTACTGCTTTAACCATATTTCCTCTCATTCCGCCGCTCTGCGGCATTTCCATCGCTGTTCCTGTTAAAAAAAGTTCCTTTTCATTATTCTTCATCCGGAACAGAATTAGTATAGCAGATTTTTCGCATAAGTAAAATCAATATATTTTATATTTATTATAATTTTTACTTATATGTCAAAAACAGATCCCGGCGCACATTCCTGCACGCCGGGACACTTTTTTCACCATTATTTTCAGACGTTGATCTCCGCTTTCATGCCGAGCACAGCCTCGTTCTCCTTTAATACCGGACGGATCACCTCGTCTAAGAAGCGCTCCACCTGATGCGCGCTGCAGCCCACATAACGGGAAGGCTCCAGAGAAGCCTCCAGCGCCTCTTCGTCCAAATGGAACATCTCGTCCTGCGCGATCAGGCTCATGAGCTGGTTGTCCGCTCCCTCTTCCTTCACGCGGCGTCCCGCCTCCATGGACAGCTCACGGATGCGCTCATGCAGCTCCTGACGGTCGCCGCCCGCCTTTACCGCATCCATCATGATGTTCTCCGTCGCCATGAAAGGAAGCTCGCTGCGCAGGCGCTTCTCGATAACCTTCGGGTAAACCACAAGGCCGTCCACCACGTTTAAGCACAGATCCAGAATGCCGTCCACTGCCAAAAAGCCTTCCGCAATGGAAATACGCTTATTCGCAGAATCGTCCAGCGTTCTCTCAAACCACTGGGTTGCGGAGGTGATCGCCGGATTCAACGCATCCACCATCACGTAGCGCGCCAGGGATGCGATCCGTTCGCTTCTCATCGGATTTCTCTTATATGCCATCGCAGAGGAGCCGATCTGATTTTTCTCGAAGGGCTCTTCCACTTCTTTTAAATGCTGTAAAAGACGGATGTCATTGGACATCTTGTGCGCGCTCGCCGCGATCCCTGCCAGCACGTTCATCACGCGGGTGTCCACCTTTCTGGAATAGGTCTGGCCGGACACCGGATAGCAGCCGGAAAAGCCGAGCTTTTCTGCGATCATCGGGTCAACCTTATCAACCTTCTCCTGATCGCCTTCAAACAGCTCCAAAAAGGACGCCTGCGTACCGGTCGTTCCCTTGGAGCCAAGCAGGCGCAGGGAATCCTTCACATAATCCAGATCGTTTAAATCCATATAAAATTCCTGCAGCCACAAAGACGCGCGCTTTCCGACCGTGGTAGGCTGCGCGGGCTGGAAATGGGTAAATGCCAGCGTAGGCTGCGCCTTCTGTTTCTCCGCAAAATCCGCCAGCTCACGGATCACGTTCAGAAGCTTTTTGCGGACAAGCTCCAACGCCTCCGCCATAATAATGATGTCCGTATTATCGCCCACATAACAGGAGGTTGCTCCCAGATGAATGATTCCCTTTGCCTTCGGGCACTGAACGCCGTAAGCATATACATGGCTCATCACATCATGACGCACTTCCTTCTCCCTTGCCCTCGCCACATCATAGTTGATGTCTTCCGCATGGCTTTTGAGTTCGTCGATCTGTTCCTGCGTGATGGGAAGCCCCAGCTCCTTCTCCGTTTCCGCCAGCGCGATCCACAGCCTTCTCCACGTCCTGAACTTCATATCCTGTGAAAAAATAAACTGCATCTCCCGGCTGGCATACCGTTCCGACAAAGGACTCGTATATCTGTCTGTGCTCATCCGAAAACCTTCCTCTCTTCCTGTTTGTACCGCCCAAAAACCGTCCCGGCGGCGCTTTTTCGTTTTCTCTACGGCACAAAGTATACCTTAAAATGCCTTTCTGCGCAACCATATTTTGTCTGTTCTTTCTCTCCCTTTTTCCACATATACATACATCAGACTTTCCGGGTTTTGGAGGTATCCATGAAAAAAAACGCGCTGATCAGGGGGACGCTTCTGCTTACCGCCGCCGGGCTGTGCAGCCGGCTGATCGGATTTTTTTACCGTATCTTCCTTTCCCGCATGTTCGGGGAAGAGGGCATGGGCATCTATGAGCTGATAAACCCGGTGCTCGCCCTCTCCTTTGCGCTTTGCACCTCCGGCATCCAGAGCGCCGTTTCCAAATTTGTGGCGTCCGAACCGGAAAATGCCGTCCGCATCCGTTTCCGCATCCTGCTGTGCGGGCTGTGCATCTCCGGCTTTCTCTCTGTCCTCTGCACCCTGTTCGTCTATCAAAAAGCGGACCTCATCGCCCTTTCCTTCCTGAAAGAGCCTCGCTGCGCCCCGCTGCTTCGGATCGCGGCGCTCTCCTTTCCCGCCGCCTGCATCCACTCCTGCATCAACGGCTACTATTACGGCGTCAAAAAAGCCGCCCTTCCGGCGTTTTGCCAGCTCTTTGAACAGTGTTTCCGCGTCGGCAGCGTGTTCTGGTTCTGGGACTGCGCCCAAAAAACCGGCGTTTCCTTTTCTATAAACGTCGCCTCCGTAGGACTTGTGATCGGGGAGTTTGCTTCCCTTCTTGCCGCCCTTTTTGCCTCATGGCTCCATTTTTGCAGGCAAAAATATGTTCCCGGCGCCTTCCCCTTAAGCATGCCCGTCATCGCCTCGCGGCTTCTGCGCTTTGCCCTCCCGCTGTCCTCCACCCGCGTCTGCCTGCATCTTTTAGGCGCGGTAGAATCCGCCCGGATCCCCGTCAGCCTCCAGCTTGCCGGATATTCCTCCGAAAAAGCGCTGTCCATCTACGGCGTCTTTACCGGAATGGCAATGACCTGCATCCTCTTTCCCGGCGCGCTTACCAATTCCGTCTCCGTCCTGCTCATGCCGCTCATCGCTCAGGCGGACGCAAACTCCGACCGCTGCGCGATCCGGAAAGCCGTCGTAAAATGCGTCCGCTTCTGCCTTTTGATGGGCTGCTTTTTCCTGCTTTTGTTTTTCCTCTCCGGCAATGCCTTAGGAAGGCTCCTCTTCCACAGCAGCCTTGCCGGGCAGCTTCTGCGCATGCTCAGCTTTTTATGCCCGTTCCTTTACTTAAACACTACGCTTCTCTCTATTTTAAACGGGCTTGGCAAAACCGGGCAGACCTTCCTTTTCAATATGCTTTCCCTGCTGATCCGGATGGCGTTCGTCTTTTTCGTCATTCCGGTGCAGGGCATCCCCGGATACTTTTTCGGGATGCTTGCCGGACAGCTCTTTTTGACCGCCTCCTGCCTGCTCTCCCTGACGCCCTATCTCAAACGCCGGTCACGGGGCTGAACCTTTCGCTCCCGCCCTTTTCCAAGAGCCTTTCTGCCGCGCCACCGCTGTGCTGAGATAAATTTTCCCTTGCGCCATTTATCTTTGTATACTATAATGGTAACGTTTCTTTTTGAAATAACAGACAATACACGAAAAGCACCCGCAAAGGAGAAAAATAAAATGAGCTTTACCTTTATCCAGAAACTTCCCACCCCCGAAGAAATCCGGGAGCAGTATCCCGTGCCCGCGCACCTCGCCGCAAAAAAAGCAGAGCGTGACGCCGAAATCCGCGACGTCCTTACCGGCAAAAGCGACAAGCTGCTCGTCATCATCGGTCCCTGCTCGGCAGACAACGAGGACGCGGTCTGCGATTATATCAGCCGCCTCGCAAAGCTGAATGACAAGGTATCCGACCGGCTGATCCTGATCCCCCGGATCTACACCAACAAGCCCCGTACCACCGGCGACGGCTACAAGGGCATTGTCCATCAGCCCGACCCCGAAAAAAAGGAGGATTTCCTGCAGGGTCTTGCCGCCATGCGCCATATGCACCTGCGCGCCCTCTCCGAATCCGGCTTAAGCGCCGCAGACGAAATGCTTTATCCCGAAAACTGGGGCTATGTATCCGACATCCTCTCCTATGTGGCGATCGGCGCGCGCAGCGTGGAGGATCAGCAGCACCGCCTTACCGTCAGCGGCTTTGATCTTCCTTCCGGCATGAAAAACCCCACCAGCGGCGATTTCTCCGTCATGTTAAATTCCGTCTATGCCGCCCAGCATCCCCATTCCTTTATTTACAGAGGCTACGAGGTGCACACAAACGGCAATGAGCTGGCGCACACCGTCCTGCGCGGCGCGACCAGCAAGCACGGACGCAATATCCCCAACTATCATTATGAGGATCTGATGATCCTTCTGGGGCTTTATAACGAACGGGATTTAAAAAATCCCGCCTGCATCATCGACTCCAACCATTCCAACTCCAACAAGCAGTTCGACCAGCAGATCCGCATTGTAAAGGAAGTGATGCACAGCCGCCATTTAAGCCCCGACATCCGCAATTTCGTCAAGGGCGTCATGATCGAAAGCTATATCGAAGAAGGCAGCCAAAAGGTCGGCGGCGGCGTATACGGCAAATCCATCACAGACGCCTGCCTTGGCTGGAAGGATTCCGAGCGGCTCATTTACGATCTGGCAGAGTTAAACCGGTAACCGAATACCGGAAAATCTGAGGCGTGATCTCTTTCGTGATCTGCGCCGCGCGGGCATAATTTTTCAAAAGCTTCCAGAACCCCTGGCGGCTCATCCCCGTGCCGGAGCAGTTCACGAAGAGCGCCTGCTCTTTTTCCTCCTTCAAAAGCCTTTCTCTGGCATTTTTCATATATTCTTCCAGCGCCCTGCGCGCCCTTTCCCCAAAATATTCCACCCGGTCTGCCTTTTTGTCATGACAGATGAGATAGCCCATTTCCAGATTCACGTCCTGCACCTTCAAGCCCGTCAGCTCCGATACCCGCAGCCTTGTCGCGCACAAAAGCTCCAGCATCGCTTTATCGCGCACATGGATCGGCTTGTCTTTGCCCGGCTGCGCAAGAAGCCGTTCCAGTTCCTTCTGATCCAGCACATCCTGACGCTTTTTTTCTACCTTCGGAGCCTTTAAATGATCCGCCACCGCAGCGTTCACGATCCCCTGCCCCGCCAGATAATGGCAAAATGCCCGCACCGATGCGATATTTCTCGAGATCGTCGCCGCCTTAAATCCGCTTTTTTCCAGAAAAAGCACATATTCGTGCAAAGAAACCGCCGTAATGTCCTTTCCCTCCGTAACCGACCGTTCCCTTAAAAACGCCGCCAGCTTGTATAAATCCCTCCGATACGAAAGCTCCGTATTGCCCGAGGTTTTCTTTGTCTCATGCAGATATGCGATAAACGCCTTGATCTGTTCCTCCATGCCGCTCCCCCTTCCCGCTGTCTGTCTTTCAAACTGCCTGTCCCCAACTGATATGCAGACCATTATAAGCAATCGTTTCCCGAAAAGCAATGTGGAAACTTCCGCATTTTAAGCGGTTTTTTCGGCATATTTCCAAAGGCTACCACATATCGGTGTCTCCCTTTTTTCTCCCCCAATATCTGCCCCTCCCCGTCAAAAAATTTTCAGTGCAAAACGCACCGCCAGCGGACTGATATAGCCTTCCAGCAGGCAGCCGCACACGATTGCGGCAAGCGGGGCAAAGATCCGCTTTTTTTCCAGACGATGCACGCACCAGCCGATCAGCATCAAAAATCCCGGCACGAGCAGAAGCTGGTGTGGGAAAAGGCAGCTCACAAAAAAGACCAGCCCTTTTAAGCCGTACCGCCACGAAAGGGCAGTCAGCATCAGCCCGCTGCAAAACCCGCAGCCGCCGCACCACACCCACGCGCCCAGGCCTCCCAGCCCCGCCGCCGACAAAAGCACCAGAAACGCCGCCATCCCAAACCGCTGGCGCAGGCAATACAAAAACAGCGCGTTCCGGTCGGGCTCCGTTTCATACAGCCCGGTCAGGCTGTCCGGATCCAGAAATCCGCTTCCTGTCACCAGCGCGTCGGGAAACAGGCAGACCAGCGCGATCCCCAGCGCAAATCCGCTTAAAAATACCGCCGTCCATACCTTCTTTTCCTTTGTCCCGATCTTCCATGCCTTTTTCACAAAAAACACCCCCTGACTCGCTTCCTTTCAATATATGCGCGCCAGAGGGCAGTTTTTCTTTATTTGCAATATTTGTTTTTATAGCTCATGACAGCGGCGATCGTCTTTCCGTCCTCGATCTCTCCGCGGTAGATCATTTCGCACAGCTCGTCTGCGTCATACGCCTTTACGTCGATAAATTCATCCTCGTCCAGATGCTGACGGCTTGGTTTTAAATTTTTTGCCACGAAAATCTCGATCTTTTCATTGCAGAACGCTACCGTTGTGCGCAGGCTGATCAGATGCTCCAGCTCGTCCGAACGGTATCCCGTCTCTTCCTCAAGCTCCCTCGCGGCCGCCTGTATTGCCGGCTCCTCTGCCCCGTTTAAGCCGCCCGCCGGAATTTCCAGCGTATAACGGTCAAGCGCGTTTCTCCACTGGCGCACCATCAGGATCTTTCCGTCCTCACGGACCGGAACGACAGCAGCCGCCCCCTTATGCCCGATAAAATCCCATTCTACCACGTTGCCGTTTGGCACTTCTACCGTATCGCGGTAATAGTCGATGATGCTGCCGTGATATACGAGCCTTCTCCCCGTCCTTTTAAATTCATCTGCCATAAAAGCCTCCCTTCCGGAGCGCAAGCAAAAATAAGCCGCCGGGCTTATTTCCCACACTCCCCTCCATTCGCAAAAATGCGGGAATCCACAGTTTCCTGTGAGTTTCCCGCATTTTCTCATTCTTTATTCTGTTTTTTATTATTTCGCATAGTCGGTTACGCGGCTTTCCCGGATCACGTTGACCTTGATCTGACCCGGATATTCAAGCTCTGCTTCGATCTGCTTGGAAATATCCCTTGCCAGGAGCACCATATCCGCATCGGAAATCTGCTCAGGAACTACCATAACACGAATCTCTCTGCCCGCCTGGATAGCAAAAGATTTATCTACGCCTTTGAAATTGTTGGAAATGTCTTCTAACTGTTTCAGTCTGCTGGTATAGGTTTCCAGCGTTTCTCTTCTCGCACCGGGGCGCGCCGCAGAAATCGTGTCCGCAGCCTGCACGATGCAGGAGATCAGGGATGTGGGTTCCACATCGCCATGATGGGATTCTACCGCATTGATCACGGTAGCAGACTCTTTGTACTTCTTACACAGCTCCACACCCAGCTGGATATGGGAGCCTTCCATTTCATGATCTACAGCCTTGCCGATGTCATGCAGCAGGCCTGCGCGCTTCGCAAGTCTTACATCCAGCCCCATCTCTGCTGCCAGCAGCCCGGAAAGCTGCGCCACTTCGATGGAATGCTTCAGCGCATTCTGACCGTAGCTGGTTCTGAACTTCATCTTGCCCAGAAGCTTTACAAGCTCCGGATGGATTCCGTGAACACCGACTTCCAGCACGGCAGACTCGCCTTCTTCTTTGATCATATTCTCTACTTCGCGCTGCGCTTTTTCTACCATCTCTTCGATTCTCGCCGGGTGGATCCGTCCGTCCACGATCAGCTTCTCCAAAGCGATGCGCGCCACTTCTCTCCGGATCGGATCGAAGCCCGATAAAACGACTGCTTCCGGTGTATCGTCAATGATCAGATCCACGCCGGTAAGTGTCTCAAGCGTGCGGATATTGCGTCCCTCACGTCCGATAATACGTCCCTTCATCTCGTCGCTGGGAAGCTGCACAACGGAGATCGTTGCCTCGGATACATGATCAGCCGCGCATTTCTGGATCGCGTTGACCACATATTCCTTCGCTTTCTTGTCCGCTTCCTCTTTTGCCCGATGCTCCATTTCCTTGATCATCTTGGCAGATTCATGCTTTACGTCATCTTCAACAATTTTCAGCAAATAATCCTTTGCCTGGTCGGAGGTCAAACCAGAGATTCTTTCCAGTTCCTGGACGCGCTGCTCATTCAGCTTGGAAATCTCTTCCCGCTGCTTCCTGATCTCCTCTTCCCGCTTCGCCAGCTGAGCCTCTTTCTTCTCGATCGCATCGGATTTCTTGTCGATGTTCTCTTCCTTCTGCTGCACGCGGCGCTCAAACCGGGATACCTCGGCTCTGCGTTCCTTAATCTCACGATCCAGTTCGTTCTTTGTACGAATGGATTCTTCCTTTACCTCCAGCAGCCCTTCCCGTTTTTTTGCTTCCGCAGTCTTCAACGCTTCATCAATGATCTCTCTTGCCTTATCTTCCGCATTCCCCATGGTAAGCTCGATCTTCTTGCGGCACTGGGAGCTGGAAACATAAGCGGTGATCGGAACAGCAATTATCAATGTGACAACTACTGCTATTATGATTTGCACCATCACAGGAGCACCTCCTTATTAAATTTTCATTGTACAATATCAGTTATAGAATGCTTCACCACATTCTTATAAACAATTTTACAACATCTCAATTTTATACAATTCCAACTCATATGTCAAGTAGTTCCGATGCCATTCTGCACAAAATCGTAACTGTTCCGCCCGCGGATATTACTGTTCACTCCAAAAGCCTGCCGTCTACCGCCCTTCTGACCGTCTCTCCGCCGATCCCCTTCCGGTATAAAAATGCCGCCATCCTGCGCTTCTCGGAAATATCTGCCGTTTCCGGATCAAAATGCCTGCGGGAAAGCCACATCAGCGCCAGCTTCGCTTCATCCGGGCCGTCCCCGCTTTCTTCGATCCCCGCAAACGCCTCTTCGATCAGCTCTCTTGCTACGCCCTTTGCGGTAAGATCCATCTCGATCACCCTGCGGCTCTTCCTGCTGCTCTGATTGGCAATATAATCCCGCGCAAACTGCAGATCGTCCACATAACGATAGGATTTTACATAAGCGATCGCTGCATCAATGCTCTCCTTGGGATAAAATCCCTCTTCCAGCTTGCGCCGAAGCTGGTTTTCCGTATATGCCCTGCTCTTTAAAAGATTCATGCACCGCAAAGCAGCACGCTTTGGCAGAACCTCGTCCATGATCTGACGGTACTCCTGCTCTGCCAGCTCTTCTTCCTCCCTGATCCCGTAAAGACGAAGTTCGCCTTTGTATAAAACAAAGGCGAAACTGTCATCCAGATATACTTTATACCGGGAACGGGACAGCCCCTCAAGCCTCGTTACCCTCATCTGCCCCTTCATCCTTTCCGGCAGTCTCAGGCGCAGCGCTTCCTTCTGTCTCCGCGCCCTTCTTCTTCAAGCCGTAATGCTCCCTGACCTTATCCTCGATCTGGGCGCACATCTCGGGATGCTCTTTCAGATAAGTCTTTGCGTTCTCGCGTCCCTGGCCGATCTTATTGCCTTCATAGGCATACCATGCGCCGCTCTTGTTGATCACATTGATGTTGGCTGCAAGATCCAGAATATCTCCCACAACGGAAATTCCCTGTCCGAACATAATGTCAAACTCCGCTTCCTTAAACGGAGGCGCGATCTTGTTCTTCACGACCTTGACGCGGGTACGGTTGCCGACTACCTCGCCGCCCTGCTTTAACGATTCGATCCTGCGTACATCCATCCGGACAGAGGCATAGAATTTGAGGGCGCGTCCGCCGGTCGTCGTCTCCGGATTGCCGAACATCACGCCCACCTTCTCACGGAGCTGGTTGATAAATACGACGGTACAGTTGGATTTGCTGATGATGCCTGTCAGCTTGCGCAGCGCCTGGGACATCAGACGCGCCTGCAGACCCACATGGCTGTCCCCCATATCGCCCTCGATCTCCGCCTTCGGCACCAGCGCTGCCACGGAGTCCACTACCACAATGTCGATCGCGCCGGAACGGACCATCGTCTCCGCGATCTCCAGCGCCTGCTCCCCGTTGTCCGGCTGGGAAATGTATAAGTTGTCAATATCCACGCCGATATTCTTCGCATAGATCGGATCCAGCGCATGCTCCGCATCAATAAAGCCCGCAATGCCGCCGCTTCTCTGCACCTCCGCGATCATATGCAGGGTTACCGTCGTCTTACCGCTGGACTCAGGGCCATAAATCTCCACAACGCGTCCCTTCGGGATCCCGCCCAGCCCCAGCGCAATATCAAGGCTTAAGGAACCGGTCGGAATCGTCTCCACATTCATCTGTGTCGCGGGATCCCCAAGCTTCATCACCGCTCCCTTGCCGTATTCTTTCTCTAATTTCGCAATCGCTGCATCAAGCGCCTTTAACTTCTCTTCTCTTTCCATACTGCTCTCCTTTTCTCGAACGGATGTTCTTCTCGTTCTAATCATAAATCATTCGCTGCTCTTTGTCAATACCGGAAAAAATTTTGGCGGAACGCCGGGAGGAAGCTGTAATGAAGCTGCGGTCTTATCAGCAAGACCGCGCTTTCTTCGTGAAGCTTTCTGGATTTGGATGGCTACAGCATACCACATTTTTCCGCCGCTGACCAGCGTTTGAGCGCAGTTTAGAAAAATTTCAGCTCCGGACATCCTCCCCGCCAGTCTGCCCCCTGCGGCCGCTTCCGACACTGCCTTTGCATCAGGCGACTTGCGAGCGAAGGAGAATTTGCAAACGGCACGGGATTGTCCGGCATTTTGTCCGGGACTTGTCTGAGCGCAGCGTCAGCTGTGCGAGTTTGACCGGACAAAATGCACCCCGGACATCCCGTGGCGTTTGATTCAAATTCTCTGTAAGCGAGAACGGAGTCTGATGCAAAGGCAGTGCCGGAAGCGACCCCAGAGGGCAGACTGGCGGGGAGGGCGGCGGTGTCAGACCTTCTTTAAAAACTGCTCATAATCCTTGACTGTGACAGTCACCCAGCCGCTCATCCCGTTGACGCCGCTGTAATTAAAGCCTACCTCCAGCCCCACAGGGGTATAAAAAGCAACGCCCGCCTCAGAGGACAGCAGCTGTCCGATCAGCTCGTCGGGCCATTCCGCCAGATCCGGCTCGTCGCCGTTCTGGACGCTGTTCTGGCTGCGGAATTTTTTTGTCAGCGCCTTTGTATAATTGATCATTTCCTGATTTTTCAGGACTGTTCCGGTTTTTACGTCAATATTCATCGCGTACAGCCCCGGCATTTTCGTCTCATTTAAATAAATACGCTCATCGAACACGATGCTGACCACATCCTCGCTCATAAACGTCACATAGCCAAAGCTCTGGACATGGCAGGTGGAAAAGCCCGCTGCCTCGATGGCAAACTGGCAGTAATCCTGATACGCCAGTGCCGCCTCCTCAATGGCGCTGTTTAGCTCCTCCCGGTTTGCGATGTCCCCCGTCAGCTGCGGATAAAGCGCATAAAAAGAAGCGTCCTCCTGCTTTCTGGACAGATCGCTCTCTGCCCATTCGATCCCGTATACCAGATCGCCCCTGAGGGAATCGGTGATTTCCCGGTAATATTCATCCGAAGGCAGCGGCTCGTAATCCTCTTTTTGATTTTCTTCCGGATCTGCATCCTTCTGCGAAGCGCTACCTTCCCCTTCTTTGCCGCCATCCTCTGCAGCTTCCGGCAGGCGCTCCAAAAACGCCGCCTGCCATGTGTGTTCATCCCTCAGGATTAAAAAAATGGAAAGTCCCAAAAGCACCATAAAAGCCGCGATCCCGACGCATACCGCGATCAGATAGCCGTCCTGATTTCTGCGGGGCTCTTCCCCGCCCTGTCTCTGATAATCCAAACTGTTATCCTTTCTCACCGAGGTGTTCCAGCAGGCAGCTTCTGGCAAAAGTCAGCGCTGCCGCCACCGTTGATTCCCGTATCTTTTCGCGGTTCCCCAAAAAGCGGTATTCCCGCACGAAGGTGCGCCCCTGCACGCAGCAGCCGATATAGACAAGCCCCACCGGCTTTTCTTTCGTACCGCCGTCCGGGCCTGCAATGCCTGTGACGGAAACCGCCATATCTGCCCCGGACGCTGCAAGCGCCCCCTCTGCCATTTCCTTTGCCGTCTGGCTGCTTACCGCCCCGTACTGCTTCAGCGTGCTCTTTTTAACGCCCAGAAGCTTTCTCTTTGCCTGATTGGAATAGGTCACATAGCCTGTCCCGAACGCGCCGGACACGCCGGGCACGTTCACAAACCGCCCTGCGATCATGCCGCCCGTGCACGATTCCGCAAAGGAAACCGTCAGCTGATTTTTCAAAAGCAGCTTCGCCACCGCTTTTTCCAGCGTGCCGTCCTCTTTTGTCGCAAAAACCGCGCTGCCAAACCGCCGTTTCAGCTCCTTTACGACCGGCTTTACCAGCCGTTTGCCTTCTTTTTCATCCTTCGCCTGCGCCGTCACCCGAAAATGCACTTCCCCGGTTTTGGCATAAGGGGCGATCGTCGGATTTTTCTGCCCGTCGATCAGATCCTGCACCATCGCAGCAGCCTTGCTCTCCCCGATGCCGCACAGCTTTACCGTCCTGGAATAAAAAACGAAGGGGCTGCGCGCTTTCAGATACGGCTTTACCTGCGTTTCAAACAGCGGGCGCATCTCGTTTGGCGGGCCGGGCAGAAGGATCACGCAGCTTTCTGCGCCCTCCAAAATCAGCCCCGGAGCAGTCCCGTTGTCGTTGTCCAGCACCTTTGCCCCTTCCGGGACAAGCGCCTGCTTTTTGTTGTTCTCGGTCATCTCGATGCCGCGGGCTTTAAAATACGCTTCCACCCGTTCCAGACTGTGGGGATCCATAACCAGCTTTTTCCCCATGAGAAGCGCCGCCGTCTCCTTTGTCAGATCGTCGGTGGTAGGCCCCAGCCCTCCGGTCAGGATCACCACGTCGGAACGCTCTGCTGCCGCCCTGATCTGCTCCCTTAAACGCTCTGTGTTATCCCCGACCACGCTCTGATAAAAGCACGACAGCCCGAGCGCTGCGCACTCCTTTGCCAGCCACGCCGCATTTGTATTTACGATATTTCCCATTAAAATCTCTGTCCCGACAGAAATCAATTCTGCTGTCATCAAAAATCCCCCTTTCTCTCAAACGGGTTTCCGTTAAAAAAATGAGCAGCCCTGTTCCAAGCAGAGCCGCCCTTTCTCAGTGCTGATCTGCCAGCACGTCTTTATTTTTTACAAGATAGTCCACCAGAGAAATGATCGTCAGCACGAGCGCGATCCACATCACGATCGTCGTCACGACAGACAGCGCCTCGATATTTGCGATCATCAGGCAGATCATGACCATCTGGAAGGTGGTCTTAAACTTGCCCCAGTAGCTTGCCGCAATGACCCTGCCGTTGTCCGACGCGATCAGACGGAAGCCGCTGATGATGAATTCGCGGCTGATGATCACAATGACGATCCATGCCGGAAGCTGTCCCATCTCCACCAGACAGATCATGGCAGAGCAGACCAACAGCTTATCTGCCAGCGGATCCATAAATTTGCCGAAATTGGTCACAAGGTTATGTTTTCTGGCAAGATGACCGTCCAGCAGATCTGTCAGGCTTGCCACTACAAAAATCGCAAGGCTGATCCAGCGGGAAGCCTCCCCGCCCCATCCTGTCAGCATAAACACGACAAAAAACGGAATCATGATCACACGCAAAATCGTGAGCTTATTTGGTAAATTCATCTTCCAACTCTCCTATCAGATCGTATTCGTATGCGCCGGTCACTCTCGCCTGCACAAAATCGCCTGTCATCAGCTCTTTTGAGGTGTTGATGAACAGATAGCCGTCCACGTTGGGGGCGTCCCGGTAGGTGCGCGCCACATAGGCGTTTTCATCCGCGACCTTGCCCTCGATCATCGCCAGCACCGTCCTGCCGACCATCGACTCGTCCTTGTCAAAGGCGATGTCCTGCTGCAGCTCCATGATCTCTGCCTGACGGTCTTTTTTTACCTCTTCGTCCACCTGATCGGGCATCTCTGCCGCAGGGGTGTTCTCCTCCTGAGAATAGGTAAATACGCCCAGCCGGTCAAACTCCATCAGATTGACAAAATCCAGCAGCTCCTCATGGTCTTTTTCCGTCTCGCCCGGGAAGCCCGAAATGAGCGTCGTCCGCAGGCAGATGTCCGGAATCTCTTCCCGAAGCCGTCCGATGATGCCCTCCAGCTCTTCCCTTCTCGTGCGGCGTCCCATTTTGGCAAGGATCTTATCCGACGCGTGCTGGATCGGCATATCCAGATAGTGACAGATCTTCGGCTCCTGCTTCATGACCTGGATCAGCTCCTCTGTGATCTCCTCCGGATAGCAGTACAAAAGCCGGATCCATACAAGCCCGTCGATCGCACAGAGCTTCCGAAGAAGCTCCGGCAGCATCTTTTCGCCGTATAAATCCACGCCGTAAACGGTCGTCTCCTGCGCCACAAGGATCAGCTCCTTTGCGCCGCCCTCCACGAGCTTTTTTGCTTCCCGCACCAGAGAATCCATCGGCACGGAACGGTAATTGCCGCGCACCGACGGGATGATGCAGTAGGTACAGCGCTTGTTGCAGCCCTCCGCGATCTTTAGATAAGCAAAATGCCCGCCCGTCGTAACGCTTCTGGGCGTGCCGTAAACGCACGGCCGGTCGATGTCCTCCAGATGGTTCTTCCCCCTTCCGGCAAGCACCTCCTCCACCGTCTCCACGATGCGGTCGATGGCGGTCGTACCCATGATGGCGTCCACCTCCGGGATCTCCGTCCGGATCTCGTCCTGATAACGCTGTGCAAGACAGCCGCAGACGATCAGCGCCTTTAACTGCCCTTCTTTTTTCAGTTCCGCAAGCTGCAGGATGGTGTTGATGCTCTCTTCCTTGGCGTCGTTGATAAAGCAGCAGCTGTTGACCACAGCCACATCCGCTTCGCTTTCGTCATCGGTAAAGGTATAGCCCTTTTCCGCCAGAAGCCCCAGCATCATCTCCGTATCCACAAGATTTTTGTCGCAGCCCAGGGATACAAATAAAATCCGCATAAATTCTCCCTTGTTTTTATTCTTCCTCGTCTTCCCCGAGAATCTTTAATTCGCCCTGACGCAGCTCTTCTACCGCGATGGAAAGCGGCTTTTCGCCCTGCTTTACCCTTACCATGGGCTCATGTCCGCCGATGATCTGCCTTGCGCGCTTCGCAGTCGCCATCACGATGGAATAACGGCTGTTGACGATCTTCTCCTCGCCCGGCTCAACCTCGCTGTTTACTACTTTCATCAGATCGGAATAAGAAGGATGTAACATGTTTAAATTTCTCCTTTCGCAAGAGCGTCCAGCTCTTCTTTGAGTGTGTTGATAGTTTCTGTATTCAGAGACGGCCAGCCGTGCGCCGCGGCAACGATCCCGTTGATCCTGCCCATGCAGGCGTCCAGATCGTCGTTGACCTCGATAAAATCATAGCTTCCGATAAATTCTGCCTCTTCCCGCGCCCGCTTTAAACGCTGCGCGATCACCTCGGCAGTTTCCGTACCCCGCTTTTCCAGACGGCGCTTTAATTCCGCTGCGGAAGGCGGCAGAAGGAACAAAAGCAGCGCGTCCGGGAACTTCTCTTTTACCTTCAGCGCGCCCTGTACTTCAATTTCCAAAACGACGTCCCTGCCGCTTTCCAGCTGCTCTTCCACCCACGCCTTCGGGGTCCCGTAATAATTTCCTACATAGCTTGCATATTCCACGAGCCCGTCGCGCGCGATCGTCTCCTCAAACGTCTCCTTATCCACAAAAAAATAGGAAACGCCGTCTTTTTCCCCGTCCCGGGGCGCTCTCGTCGTCATCGAAACGGACAGCGCGTAATTGTCATAGCTCTCCACAAGCCTTTTCACAAGGGTACCCTTGCCCACGCCGGAAAATCCGGATATGACGATCAATAACCCTTTATGCTTCATCCTGTTGTTTTTCCTCCTCCAAAGATGGCTGCGCCCCTTCCGGGAGCTGCGCCCGCGCCGCGATTGTCTCCGGCAGCAGCGCCGATAAGATCAGCTGGCTGTTTTCCATGACAAGGACCGCCTTCGTCCGGCGTCCCTGCGAGGCGTCCACCGCCGTCCCTGCTTCCTTCGCCTTCTGGATCAGACGGCGCACCGGGGCGGACTCCGGACTTACCACCGCAATGATCTTATCTGTGTTTACAATATTGCCGAAACCGATATGAATGAACTGACTCAATGCCCGACCGCCTTTACTCGATATTCTGGATCTGTTCGCGCACCTTCTCGATCAGGGTCTTTAGTTCGATCCCCCGGTCAGACAGCTCCAGATCCGTCGTCTTTGACAAAATCGTGTTCGCCTCACGGTTCATCTCCTGCGCCAGAAAATCCAGCTTGCGCCCGACGCAGCCGCCGTCTGTCAGCGTCTTTTTCGTCGCCTCGATATGGCTCTTTAGGCGGACGATCTCTTCGTCCACGCACACCTTATCCGCAAACACCGTCACTTCGGTCAAAAGACGCCCTTCGTCAGCCTTGACGTCGCCCAAAAGATCCTGAACCCGTTCCAGCAGCTTGCGGCGGTATTCCGCGACGATCTGCGGGGAACGCGCCTCGATAAAGTCCACATGCCCGTGCATCTCATCCAGCTTCCCGCAAAGATCCTGCAAAAGATTGGCTCCCTCGCGCACCCTTGTATCCACAAAGCCTTCCGCCGCGCCGCGCACCGCCTTTTCCAGCGCCTTCCAGATGCCTTCCTCGTCCGTTTCTTCCTCTTCCATGGAAAAAACCTCCGGCATCCGTGCAAGGGCGGACAGCCTGACGTCGTTTTCCAGACCGAACTCCTCTGCCATCTGCCTGAAATATTCCAGATACTTCGCCGCTGCGTCCCTGTTGTAGCGGACAGCCGCCTGCCCCTGTCCCATGTCCTCATAGGTAATGTACACATCCACCTTGCCGCGCTGGATATATTCCTTTAAAAGAGAGCGGATCGCCGCCTCAAAGAAATTCAGCTTCTTGGGCATCTTTAAGTTCACGTCCAGATAGCGGTGGTTGACCGATTTCATCTCTACCGTAAATTTGCGGTTGTCTTCGCAGACCTCACATCTGCCAAAGCCCGTCATGCTTTTTATCATCTGTTCTCCCATCCGTGCCTCTGAAAATAAGGCGCCAATGCTTCCCATAGTTCTCTCTATTATAATCGTCCCGGCTGCTCCCGTCAAGTATTGTGTTTTTTACGCCGCTTCTGCTATACTGGGAACAGACCAAATGATTTTTCAGGAAAGAAGGAACACTTCATGGCTTTTGACGGAATCACGATCGCAAATATCGTAAAAGACCTGCAGGACGTCCTCACGGACGGGCGGCTTTCCAAGATCGCCCAGCCGGAACCGGACGAACTGCTTTTGACTATAAAAGGAAAAAACGGACAGCAACGCCTCTGCCTCTCCGCAAGCGCTTCCCTGCCCCTTATCTATCTGACGGCGGACAACAAGCAAAGCCCTATGACCGCGCCCAATTTCTGCATGCTTTTAAGAAAGCATATCCAGAACGGCAGGATCGTTTCCATTACCCAGCCGGGGCTGGAGCGCATCGTGGTCTTTACGGTGGAGCATCTGGATGAGCTGGGCGACCTGCGCCGAAAAAAGCTCATCGTCGAAATCATGGGCAAGCACAGCAACATCATTTTCTGCGACGAAAACGACATGATCCTGGATAGCATCAAGCACATTTCCGGGCTTGTCAGCTCCGTGCGCGAGGTGCTTCCCGGCAAGCCCTGGTTCATCCCGCACACGCAGGAAAAATTTGATCCGCTGACCGCCAGCCGTCAGCTTTTCATGGATCAGGTCTTTTCCAAACCGTCGGATTGCTATAAAGCGCTTTACACGACATTTACCGGCCTGTCCCCCGCCGTCTCCCACGAGATCTGCTACCGGGCGGGCGGCAACGCGCAGCAGGCGACCGCCGCGTGCACCGACGCCGACAAGGAAGCGCTCTGGAACGCCTTTTCCGCCGTGATGGAAACGGTAAAAAGCGGGGATTTCTCCCCCTGCGTCGTCTATGAAAACGGTGCGCCTGCAGAATACGCCTCCATCCCGCTGACCTCCTATCCGGAAGCGCTCTGCAAACAATATCCGGACATTTCCACCCTGCTGGAAGCCTATTACGCGGAGAAAAACCGGATCACGCGCATCCGCCAGCGCTCCGCCGACTTACGGCGCATCGTTTCCACGGCGCTTGAGCGAAACGTCAAAAAATATGATCTTCAGCGAAAACAGCTAAAGGACACGGAAAAGCGCGACAAATACCGCGTCTGGGGCGAGCTGTTAAATACCTACGGCTACAGCGCCGCCCCCGGCGCAAAATCCCTCGAGGCAGAAAACTACTACACCGGGGAAATGACCGTCATCCCTTTGGATCCGCAGCTTTCCGCCACGGAAAACGCCAAAAAATATTTTGAAAAGTACAACAAATTAAAACGCACGAACGAGGCGCTGACCGAGCTTACCCGGGAAGTCCATGCAGAGATCGAGCATCTGGAATCCATCGGGAACGCCCTCGACATCGCCTTAAAGGAAGAGGATCTTGTCCAGATCAAGGAAGAGCTGATCGAAAGCGGCTACATCCGCCGCAAGGGCGGCTCCAAAAAGGTTAAGATCACCAGCCGCCCCTTCCATTATATCAGCAGCGACGGATTTTCCATTTATGTAGGCAAAAACAACCTGCAGAACGAAGAGCTGACCTTTAAATTCGCCGTCGGGAACGACTGGTGGTTCCACGCCAAGGGACGTCCCGGCTCCCACGTCATCGTCCGCACGGAGGGCAGGGAGCTTCCCGACGCTTCCTTTGAAGACGCCGCGCGCCTTGCCGCCTACTATTCCACCGGACGCGGTCAGGAAAAGGTCGAGATCGACTATATTGAAAAAAAGCACGTCAAAAAAGTTGCCGGCGCAAAACCGGGCTTTGTCATCTACCACACCAATTATTCCATGGTGATCGACACGGATATTTCGGGAATACGGCTCGCGCAGGACTGATATGCGGCAAAAAAGGCGGGGAACGACCTTTCGTTTTCCGCCTTTTTTACCGCTTCCAAACGCTTCTAAACACCGCTACAGCGCTGTGCTTCTAAAGCCGCTGCAGTGCTGCACTTCTAAAGCCGTTGCGCCAACCTCTTGCAGTGCTGTGCTCTGCCCCTTACAGCGCCGCCGAGGTAAACAGACTCTTCACATGGTCTACCTCTTCCTGCGTTGCCTTTGCCGCCGGAACATAGTAGGATTTTTCACGCGCCAGCTGATACAGCTCCTCCTGCGACTGTTCGCACGCCGCACGAAACTGCTTTAAGGTCGTTTTCAGCTCCTTGTTTTCCGTCTGCGGAATCATCTCTCCAAAGCGCACCAGCTCGCCGTTGATGCCCGCCAGCGTATCCGCTACCATCGTCTTGTCTTCAAACATTGTGCATCCCCCTTTTTAATTGAGAAACTCCATCAGCGTCCGCTTGTTGTCCATCGCGTTTTTCGCCCCTTTTTCAAAAAACTGCTTCACCTTTTCATCCTGCGCACAGCCCGCATACTCCTGCAGCTTGCAGTGGGTCGTGTCGTAGCCGCAGATCAAATGGCGCAGATTCTGAAGTTCCAGTTCGGATAAATTTGCCATCCTGCTCTCCTCCTTTTTGAGCGCCGCCTGATATGCTGCGGCGCTTCCGGTTTTAAGCATCCCCAAAACGGCTCATTTTATACGCGCTTCCCGAAAAGGCACTGTTACCTCCACATATCCCCTGTCATAGGGCGCGACCGTATAGGGCGGCAGATAAAACACGATTCCCTCGTCCGAAAAATACCAGCCCGCTTTCGCAAAGTCAAATTTTTCCAAAATTTCCCCTGCGTCCGCGTAATAGCCATCCTCTTCCGATATTTTTGCAAGGAATTTTTCCCGGAGGAGCTTCTCCCACTCCCCTTTTGTGCGCCCGCTCATTTCTGCAAGCCCTGCCCGACTTCCGTCCGATAAGTCAAACGCATAATCCTCCCGGTACGGCATCCCATGGACGTTTCCCTCATATAAGCAGGAATCCAATAAAACGCTGACGTATCCGGCGCGGACGCCCACCGAAGCGACCCGGTATTCCTCTCCCCACGGCCCGCCCCAGCCTACGTCCCGGCTCTCCCGGTACACCTCCAGCGCCGACTGGCGGGTGGAATTTTCATTTGCGTCGTATTCCCGGAGCCTGTCCTCTGCCCATTTTTCAAAAAAGGCATTTATCTTCCCGACTCCTTCCCCGTCCCCCAAAAGCTCCGGCCAGGAAAGCTTCAAATGAAAAATGCCCGTCCCGTCGTCTGCTGCATACTCCTTTTCCAGCGACCGGACCTCATAGGTAATCTTTCCGCTGCTGCCTCCGCTAATCCGGCTGTCCTGCCTTCCGGACGCACCCGAAACCGCTTTTCCTTCCACGTCGTCGATCCCTGTCCCGCTTTCTCTGCTTTCCTCCATCCTGCTTTCCGCCTGTCCGCCCCCCGTCTTATCCTGCTGCCTTTTCTGGCTGCATCCCGCCGCAGCCGCCCCGCACAGGATCAAAAGCGCCCCCGCCGTCAAAAATGCCGTCCATACCGCCAGATTTTTACCGTTTCTTTTTTTCCACTCTGCAATCTGCTGCCAAAAATCCCTGTCCATACCGTTACCCGCCTCTGCTGCTTTTCCCCAGTATGCCCGGCGCAGGAAAAAATATGCAAAACGCCGCAGAACAGTTTCCCATTCTGCAGCGTCTTGCATCTTTTTATTAACCGGCAGTCTCTCAACCGATCAGCCAGTCGTACATCTCCTGATATTTCTGGGCGGAAACATGCCATGAAAAATCTGCCGCCATCGCGCGGTCCACGATCTTGTTCCATTCCCGCTTCTTGTCATAATAAATGCGCTCCGCATACCGGATCGTCCCCAGCATCTCATGCGCGTTGTAATTGTGGAAGGAGAATCCGGTTCCCGTCCCTTCGTATTCATTGTAAGGCGCAACCGTATCCTTTAAGCCGCCCGTCTCGCGCACGATCGGCACTGTGCCGTAGCGCAGGCTCATCAGCTGGCTCAAGCCGCAGGGCTCAAACAGCGACGGCATCAAAAAGGCATCGCAGGACGCATAGATCCTGTGGGACAGCTCTTCCGAATAATAAATCTGCGCGGAAACCTTGCCGCCGTACTTCCATGCAAAGTGACGGAACATATTCTCATACCGCTCCTCGCCCGTTCCCAGCACTACGATCTGGACGTTGTCCTGACAAAGCTCGTCCATCACATATGCGATCAGGTCAAAGCCCTTCTGATCCGTCAGGCGGGACACGATGCCGATCATCATCGCCTTGTCGTTCTGCTCCAGACCCAGATCCGCCTGCAGTGCCCGCTTGTTTTTGATCTTCTCCTTGCGGAAATTGGTTGCGTTATAGCGGTTTACGATATAGGGATCCGTCTCCGGATTGAAATCGCCGTAATCAATACCGTTTAAAATACCGCGCAGATCATGCTGGCGCGCCTGCAAAAGCCCGTTTAAGCCTTCCCCGTAAAAATCGGTCTTGATCTCCTCTGCATAGGTCGGGCTGACCGTCGTGATCGCGTCCGCATACACAAGCCCGCCCTTTAACAGGTTCGCATCCTTATAAGCCTCCAGCTTATCCGGCGCAAAATAATAATCGGACAGCCCCGTGATCTCCTGCACGTCCTTGATGCTCCACTTTCCCTGGAATTTCAGGTTGTGGATCGTCATTACCGTCTTGATCCCCCTGTAAAAATCGCCCGCCGCAAAGCGCTCGTGCAGATAAACGGGGATCAGCCCCGTCTGCCAGTCATGGCAGTGGATCAGATCCGGCTTAAAATCGATCACCGGCAGGATAGAAAGCGCCGCCTTTGAGAAAAACGCAAACTTCTCGATCTCGAACAGGGCGTTGTCGCAATACGGCTTAAATCCGTTAAAATAATACTCGTTATCTACAAAATAATATTTGATTCCGTCATACTCGGCTTCCAGAATGCCCACATACTCATTCTTCCAATGGAATTCCATATAAAAATGATCCCTGTAATGGAGCATGTCCTTCTTATTCTGGCTCATGCAGTTGTACTTCGGCAGGATCACGCGCACATCATAGTGCTCCTTATCCAGACACTTCGGCAGCGACCCCACAACGTCTGCCAGCCCTCCTGTCTTGATAAACGGCACGCCTTCCGACGCAACAAACAAAATCTTTTTCATGATCTGTCCTCCCAATTCGTATATTCCCAAATCCCTCTCCTATGCCCTGCATAGATATTATAACTATTATACATCATTCTTCCCCATTATGAAAGAGGTTCTTTCATTCCATTTCCCCTTTCCCGTAAACCGCCGTTTTTTCCGTATATTTTCTCTCCATCTCATGTTTTGCCTTCCGGTTTTCTACCGTATCGAACACAATGGAAAAATCATAGCCCTCCGGGTACAATTTTTCCGCCCGTACCTGCAGCTTTACCCGCTTATGGTTGATCCATATTTTTTTGTCCGGAAGCTGCACCCGCAGGACGCCCTTTTCATTGACCGGCTCGCAGACGATTCCCGTTTTCTGATCCGGCAGCACCATCACGCTGTCCCCGATCTGGAATTTTTCTGTCAGATTGCCGCCGGACGCCTGCTCCTTCCGTTTGCTGATCCGCCTGCCCTTTCCTGAAGCCGCCCCGTTTTCTGCGTCCTGATCCGCAAACATCCGCAGATCCTCTTCAAAAAGCCGCTGCTTTCCTGCCGCGCCGGACTCCTGTTTGTACGGTCTGTTTTCGCCTGCCGACCTTCCATACGCCGCCTTCGCCGCATTTTCCAGCATCCGCCGGGGCATTCCCAGCTTTCCTGCGATATAAAAGGCACAGCTTTCCCCCGCTTCCCCCTGGATCATCCGATAGGTGGGACGCAGCGTTTCCCGGTCAAATTCCATCCGAGCGTTCATCACACCGTCCGTCCTTTCCGCATACTCCTTTACCTCCGGATAATGGGTCGTTACCAAAAACAGGCATCCGCTCTTTCTCAGCTCTTCCAAAATCGCCACGGCGATCCCCATTCCCTCCGTCGGATCCGTGCCGGAGCCCAGCTCGTCCATGATCACAAGGCTTTCCCGGTTTGCTTCCCGGATGATGTGCAGCGCATTTTTGATATGCGCCGAAAAAGTGGACAGATTTTCCGTCATATCCTGCCCGTCCCCAATGTCGCACAAATAGCCGCTGTTCATGCAGATGTCCGCCTCGCCGCACGTCACATGCAGACCGGTCTGCGCCATCAGGCAGTTTAACGCCACTGTTTTGATGGAAACGGTCTTTCCGCCCGTGTTCGGTCCCGTAATGATGACGCCGCTGATGCCGTTTCCGATCTCAAACTGCAATGGCACGCAGATTTTTTGCTCCATCAGCGGATGCCGCGCATCCTTTAAAACGATCCGCCGCTGCGTATTGATCTGCGGCTCGCGCGCGTCCATATCCACGCTCAGCTTTCCCTTTGAAAAAATAAAATCCAGCTTTTCGATCACCCTTATATTTTCATTCATGATCCCCGCGCAGTCCGCCACCATCGCCGTCAGCGTGTACAAAATACGGTGCACCTCATTTTCCTCGTCTATCTTTAAAAGCTGCAGCTCCTCATACAGATTGGAAACGCTTACCGGCTCCACAAATATCGTATTTCCCGTGGAAGATTTGTCAATGGCGCTGCCCGGGATTTTCCATTTATATTCTTTTTTTACAGGCACGCACAGCCTTCCGTTCCGAAATGTGGAAAACTGATCCGCCATCGCGTCCTTATTCGACCGGATGATCTGCTCCGCCTTCTGACGCATCTTTTCTTCCAGACTGCCGATGTCCCTGCGGATCTCCGACAGGCGCTTAGACGCGTGATCGTCCACCTCCCCGTTTCGGATCTGCGTGTAAATCTCCTGCCTCAGCTCCTCCTCCGGCTCCAGATCCATTTCATAATATGCCAACGGGTTTTCCAGCGCCTTTCCGCGCTCCAAATAGCTTTTCAGCCGGTCTACCGCCGTCAGCGCCTTTTCCACGCGCTCCAGCTCCCACGGCGTCAGGCAGCCTTCCTTCTGCGCCCGCGCCACGATCTCTTTTGCCTCGTCGATCGAAGAAAGCGGCGGCATCCCGATTTTTTCCAGCAGCTGTTTCGCATCCGTCGTATCCTTTAACTACTTCCTTAACTCCCTTTCCTCCATAAAAAATCCTGCCCGCGCGATCTGTTCCTTTGCCGCCTGCGTTACGGCAAGCGCTGTCCATTGCTCTCTCACTTTGTGAAATTCCAAAATCTGTTCCTGATCCATGATTCAATCCCTTTCTTTTTCCATTTTTGTTTTCACATCGTGTCCTGCATCATTTTTCTTGTTCCCTGTCTGCCGGAGAAACGCAGTTTTTCCTTCGTGCGTGTACGCAAAAAAAGTGTGCGTCTTGGCGCACACCCGCGCCGAGTGCGTTTGCCGTCAGGCAATAGACTCCCTTCGCGAAAGTGCGCATAATCGTGTTTTTTATTCGATAGGAAGGAAATTTTCCCATCAAAAAAACACAGCCTCCCCGCTGTGTCTGTTCCGCAGTCTTATCTGTCCGGAAAACTTTCTTATCAGCAAAATGTAAGGCAAACAAGCCACCGGCAAACGCCGCTGACCGTCAGATCAATGATGCTCGGACACACCATTCATCCCTGCAATATTAGATTGCAAGATGCTCCATTACATTTAACACCGACATAAAGTCCTCCTTCTGGTTTTAATCTTTTTTATCCTAAACAATTTTTCTGCCGGTGTCAAGCGTTTTTCACGTTCGGAATTTTGTTGACTTTCCTACGCACTGATCCTATACTGAAACCAAACCTGACTTTTCAGCCTGTTAGGTATCTGTTTTCCGGAAAGATAATCAAAATTTGACGTTGTGCAGGGAGAAATTTATGGATCAGTTAAAAAAGAACATTCTTTTTTACATTCTTTTGCTTATAGATTTTTATGTCATTCCTTTGTTTATCAAAGATACGGGAAGCTCAATGATTATTATGTTAATGATCATCCCCCTGATAGGTTTCATAACATCTATTTTTTATGGGATTCGGAATGGGTTTGATTTTTGGTATATTTTGATTGCAGCGCTCCTATTTATCCCGTCTATATTTCTATTTTATAACGCAAGCGCATGGGTTTATACAGCCGGATATGCCGCTGTTGCAATATTGGGAAATTTAGTCGCATTACCGTTAAGGAAAAGATAAATCGGAATTGACCGAGCAAAGCGAGGGATGCTTCTTGTCCGTAAGGGCAAGAAGATGGGCGTGGAAAAGAACAAGAAAATAGAAATTTAATGGCAAGGTGAAAGAGAATGAATTACAAAGAATATGGAGAACAGAATAGCGATGTGGTTGTTCTCTTGCATGGTGGCGGTTTGTCGTGGTGGAATTATCGTGAAGAGGCAGAAATGCTTCAAGGTGAATTCCGCGTCATCCTTCCGATATTGGATGGGCACGCAGAAAGTGATAAAGACTTTTCGACAATCGAAAGTAATGCTGCGGAAATTATCTCCTTTATCGATGAGAAATTTGGTGGTTCTGTCTTGCTAATGGGAGGTCTGTCTCTTGGAGGGCAGATATTGCTTGAAATATTATCTCAGCGAAAAGATATTTGCCAATATGCAATGATTGAGAGTGCTTTGGTTGTTCCTTCCAGATTTGTCTACTCTTTGATTAAGCCTGCTTTCGGAAGCTGCTATGGATTGATTCGTCATAAATGGTTTTCTAAATTACAATTCAAATCACTACGAATAAAACCTAATCTGTTTGATGAATATTATCGAGATACTTGTGGCATTGCTAAGCAAAATATGATAGCTTTCTTACAGGCTAATTCTCTATATTCGCTAAAAAAATCCATTGAAAATTGCACGGCGAAAATTAGCATATATGTAGGAGACAGAGAAAACCATGCAATACAAATCTCTGCGAGAAAAATACATGAAACGCTGACCGGAAGTTCATTGAAGATTCTTGCGAAAAGGTATCATGGCGAATTTTCGATTAACAATGCCAGTAACTATGTGCATGAAGTATATGCCATTGTAAAGAGATAAACGGTGAGATTGTGAATACAGATTTGGCAGAAAAAATTACAGAGGATTATGCTATAAGTGAATGTCAATCTGCCCCAATCAGCGGTACTCTTTATAAAGAAAGTCTTGTTACAATTAATAAGGCAGGCGTATTTTGGCACAACCATATTTGGGATAACATTAGGATTTCCAGTCTTTTTGAGTTAATTGAATTTTTTGATGATAACAGTCATAGAGAGAGCTATGTATTGGAAGATCAAGAAGGAAAAATATATTCCCTAAGTGAATTGACAGATGAAATTGCTAAATATGAATAAAGCTTCCAGTTGAGGGATTGGAAAATCGGAAGTTTCTTTAATATAGTAAAAGGAGGCGTGTTCAATGTACTATATCAATTATTATTTTGAAAATATTTCATACGATGAAAATTATTATTCAGGAACCTTTTTATGTCCAGATGCTAATGTTAGATGTGATTTTGTCTATAATAGAATAACAAAGGAAATAGATATTACAAATAACAATGTGCCTATTGAGAAAATATTGCCAATTCCTATTTACTGGCTTGATAAAAAACTTAAAGAAAACGGAATGTTAAAATCCAAGGAATGTAAAATTAGTTATTAGCGCAAGACTGGTTATTCTTAAAACTTTCAAATTGTAGAGGTATTAAAATGAATGAATTAGACATAAAAACATCGTATGGCACTATCCACGTTTATAGAAAAGGGAATGGTCGTAAAAACCTTGTTTTAATACATGGTAGTGGTTGCGATAACGCAATGCTTTCATGGTTTGAAGTTATACAGAATTTTAATAACGAATATACAATCTATGCTCCTGATTTG
>URRW01000003.1 GCA_900550285.1 uncultured Lachnospiraceae bacterium | reverse complement strand
CAAAGGAGCCCTTTATGAGTATTGTAAACACCTTATCACTAGAAAGCAATAGACAAATTAAAATAAATTTTGATGGAGGAACAATGTTTCTGCTTCTGCTGATGATACCGACTCCAGAATGATCCTGCCGGGTTCCTCTACAGCTACACTAAAAGCTGCATGGCTCGCAGCGGCTCAGGCTGCCAAACTTGCCGGTTATCCTTGTGCTGCAAAAGCAGTTGAACACTCCGTTCTCGGCATCAACTACAAGGAGGATAACGGCTCCTTTGCAGAAAAGATCAAAACCACTTCCACTTTCAAAGACTTCTTATCTGCAACTAAAAACAGTAACAAATCCCATGACAGTGCTGTTAGAGAATTCACCAAATCTGATAACTCAGACTTGTTTTATGCTCTCCACAACGCCACTGTAACACTCAACAAGTCCGGTACAAACTACAAAGTCCATGTCTATGACGTTTTTGATTTTGCACTGGATAACAATTACGACAGTCTTTTTACCTCTGCGGTAAACAACTGGGCATGGCTTTCCCAGCAAACTGGCGTGCTTCACAAAATCACGATCAATATCGACTTTACCTCTTAATATATCACAAAATAACAGCAACGGCTGGCCATATAGGCCAGCCGTTGCTGTTATTTAAGTATCAAGCTTACAGCAATACAACGTGCTGCTATCTGTATCATACAATCCCACAGTAAAATTAAACGAACCTCGCTCCAAAATATTTGTTTTTGTATCTGAATGACGGTCAATTAAGATATAATAGCCGTTCTGAATTTCTGGTACTAAGAGATTTCCCTGTCCATCGCTCAAAAATGCTCCAATCTCACCTGTTTCATCTTCCAAACCATAGACAAGTGCTTGCATTGTTTCATCAAGAGGAAACTCCTTCCACTTGGAATTACCCTTGATTTCTTCCAAAACAGTTTCATCTTCAAAACTTATTGCAATACAGGAATGACCCTCACTACCACTGTATGTATTAATATTTGAAACTTCTTTACCACCAGACACAGACAGTCCAAGTTCCTTTGATACAGTATCTTGTGCCGTTTTTGAACCACACGCCACCAAAGTGAATAACACAATAATGAGCAGAGAAATAGCAAAAGTTTTCTTCATAAACTGACTCCTTTCTTATGGGTCTTTCAAACATTCATTGATTATATCCTTGTTTATTTCTACCCCCTTTCAAAAAACCTTGTTCACTCTGGAGCTGTTGATATTGACGTACCATCAGCCCTTTTCTTATTTTTTCATGCTTATTATAGCTTATCCAGCCAAATGATACAACATTTTTTCAACTATCCAGTATCACTTCCAATCCATTGTAGTCACTTATATCTATTTTCCAAAAAACTTATTCCATTTATCCTCCGATGCAGGATTGCTTCTCATCAAAGAATTCGTAAGAAAACTTGGTATTGATAATCTTTTAGGCAAAGTTTTCAAGACCAACGATTCTGCATTATTCAGATATCATACAGATCAGAAAAACCTGCTCCAGATGATATATATGATCATTGCAGGCTACTTTGAAGATGATACTTCCGATGAACTTACAAATGATCCTGTATTCAAGTCTGTACTTGAAAAAGACACCCTTGCATCACAGCCTACGGTATCAAGATTCTTTAACCGTATGGATGAAGATACCTTAAACCAGTTACTTATGATTGGCAGAATACTCCGAAAGAGAGTTTATCGTATTCAGATGCCACAGGCTGTTATTCTGGATCTGGATTCCACTCTTCTTGATGCATACGGCAAACAGGAAGGCAGAGCCTTTAACTTTCATTATCAAAGCAATGGATACCATCCACTTGTCTGTTATGATGGAATGACCGGAGATCTGGTAAAAATCCAGCTTCGTGATGGAACCGAGTATTCCTCTACCGGAGTGGTTGACTTCCTGCAGCCGATACTTGATGAATACCTGAATGATTATCCGGCGATCCGTATTCTGCTTCGTGGTGACAGTGGTTTCGCTACACCTGATCTTTATAAGCAGTGTGAGGAAAACGGCACAAGCTATGTGATCCGGCTGAAGGAGAATGGCATTCTCCGCAAAAAAGCATCCTATCTTGTGGATGAGCTTGATGAGATCACCAAAAATAATAAAGTCGATTATGCAGTAGCCTATGGCGAATTCATGTATAGAGCGAGTTCATGGCCTTATGAAAGGCGTGTGGTATGCAAGGTTGAAAAGCCGGAAAACCAAATGGTTTACATGTACACATTTGTTGTCACAAACATGGATTCCTCACCAGAGTATCTCATCAAATTTTACTGCAAGCGAGGGCTGATGGAAAACTTCATTAAAGAAAGCAAATCCGGTTTTGATTTTGCGTCCGTAAGCAGTCATACCAGAATGGTAAATGCCAATAGACTGCAGGTACATGCTCTTGCGTATAACATATTTAATTGGTTTAGAAGATTGGTGCTATCAGCAAATATGAGAAAGCAACGCATTGATACCGTCCGTTTAAAATTGCTGAAGATTGCTGCAAAAGTAGTTCATTCAGCAAGATATATCACATTCAAACTGTGCAGCAGTTGCCCCTATAAGAATGAATTCTATGAGACACTTTCAAATATCGGCAAGCTGAATGTACAGCTGGAATAGCAACTATTAACGAACATTGACAGCTTAACAACTGCTCTGAACTCTGCCACAGGGATTTTATACCCTTTTGACGGGTTAATTGAGTGATGTTATGGCTGCATGGATCAATTTTCAGATTCATGGTACTGTTATCAATTCAGATACTGTTCCGTGAATAATCTAGGATAAATATTTAATACTACTAATTTTTAAATTTTCACTTTAATATATTCTTAAAATATTGTATCTCTTCCTTCACTAATAATATATCTTCATTATCATCTTTTCTTAAAAAATCTGCTATCGCAACATACACTAAAAGTCCCCCCAAGAAACCGCTCAATATTGTTCCCAGAAACTCTTCTACCCACTGAGATGCTTCCATTCCATTCCTTCCCGCAATTCCTACTCCAATACTAATTGCGACAAATATAACAACAATAATTCCTCCAATAAATCTGCTTGGAAAATATAACATACTTTTTGCAAAATGTAAATCATCTAAGTGTTCTTTTATTAAATATCTATATTTACTATTTGCTAAATATTCCAATGCCCTATATGCCTCACAATTATAAGCATACGAAACAATATTATAATTTTTATTATTTACTTCCCATTTTAAATCTAAATTAGCATGTTGTTCAATAATAAAACTTATCATCTCTACATCTCCAAATATTGCCCAAACAAATGTCGGAATCACATCAGAAATCGCATTAATATCTGCGCCATGCTCTAATAACATTTCACAAATATCCCTATATGAATTCCTTATTGCTAATGAAAGCACTGTGCACTGCCTATTCCCAAATCTTTCTATTGCCTCTGCCCCATGATCAAGTAATATTTTAATACCCTCTGGATAATAAATTTGGATACAATATGATAGAAGTGTATCATAATCTGAATGTTCTGTATTTTCAATAATCGTATCTGTAGATGCGCCCCTCTCCAATAGATATTCTAATATTTCACTATTTTTGACACTACATGCAATACTAGCAGGACACGCTGTCTGATCATTAACCAATACATCCAAATTAATTCCTTCCGCCCCACATAAGCAGATTACCACCTCCTTTTTTTCTTTCTGGACAGCATAGCAAAGCCCCATACTTAAATCTGCCCCTGTAGCAATGCACTCCTTAATTCTCAAAATGTCATTATGATCTATAAAGCAATATAGTACTCTTTCAATATTATCTTTTAAAAGTTTTAAATATTGTTGTTCGCTCTCGCGATTTCTTTTTGAAGAAACTTCACAAAGCTTTTGGTAGTACAGTTCTTTCTTTTCTTCATCTACTGCCCCAATCATACCTAAATATGCACACGGATTAGAGGAATCAATTGTAATAGCCTGTTGAAACAACTCAGCCGCCTTTTCATATTCTTTTGTTGCCACCGCCAAAAATCCTGCCTCTAAGAAACCGCCTGTTGACAACGTATTAGAATTTGTTACCTTTCCTTCAAATATTCTCCGAACCCCTCGAAGCAAATCTTCTACAAATCCTATGGCATTCATGTCCAAAGCTTCACTATGAGCCAGTTCAATTGGAATTTCACGAGGATTCATCCCCTTATAAGCGACAATCGGATACTTCTTTTCCCCTTTTTCCATAAAACTGATAAAACGGCTCCACTCATTCTTTACCCAACGAGCATATAAAAATTCTGGACATGTACCGACAATAATCATTATCCTAGAGCTTCGTAATGCTGCATATATATATGGTTCATAAGCTTCACCTGGAATTTCTTTCAACGTTTCTCTGGAATAAAAAACATGATACCCTTCCCCCGTCAATTTATCATATAAATTCTGTGCCAGAACACTGTCAACTGTCCTGTTGTCAAATTCATCTGTTTCCTTATAGCAGATAAAAATGTCAAATGGCGGTATATCTTTTGCCGCACGCAAAGTAGCCTGCTGAATATGATCAATTTCTACCGCTTCTTGTTCATAAATTTTTCTCATTTCAGGAGATGCATATTTTATTGCATCCTGATAATCCTCGTCCTCATAAATAGGACGCATCAACGTTCTATGACAAGTCGGAATAAATTTATCCGTTTTAGGATCTTTCACATATTCAATTCCATAACGGCATAAAAGCAGCGACCAATATATTTCCGGATCTTCCGGATTTGTTTTCAATAAATCTTCAAAAAGTTTATAAGCATTATCAAACTCACTGCGCAAACGGCTTTGATTTGCACGATTATACAAAAGCGTTTTCGTTTCATCCTCAAGGGACGGCAAAGTAATTGAGGAACCGCAATATTCGCAAACTACGACGTGCTCTTTCGTATTTACCTGAACCGCTGCTCCGCACATTTTACATCTTATATTCATAATATTTATCCTTTCTTTCGTTTATTTGAATCAGCATATTTTCAGACCTCTTTTAATATCTTTTTTTACTTTCTTTGCAAATAAAATTTCTTTCTGCCAGCTGTTCTGAAATCTCTACAGCAAGAATACTTGCGTCATCCGGGGCATTTTTACTCTTTACCTTTAACAAATCTATCTTTTCCATCATCTGCTTTTCAAGAGCTTCTGTAGCTTCCGAAGATACAATATCGCTATATCGAAAATCCTCTGCTAATTTATAAAGTTTCTTCCTTAGCTGTACATCTGAAACAGATGGAACTATACTGTCCATTACTGTTATCATATGGCGCATATTATGTATATTTGCACTGCGCGTTTCATACACATTTTCAATTGCATTCTTCGCCTGCATACACATAATCACAATAAATACATACAATACAAGCAACAGCACCTGAATTGTTATGGCAGCTTTGGCATAGCGGTCAATATACATAAAAATAATTGACACAACAAGCTGAGCCGGTAAGTAAATACAAGACCAGAATGCTATCGGATAACCCAGAAAAAATAATTTTTCCGATACGCCTCTATAAAAACAAACGCCCAACAATGCTCCTACGATAATGAATGAAATATTTTCTATTGCATAAGAAAACCAAAATGTTACCGTATGATCACTTATGCCGCCAATCATTAAAACCAAAAAATTATATAGAATAAGCACAATAACAAATCCTAACGTGGTTAGTTTCACTTTATTCAACATCTATCGCCTCCGAATCTCTTTTTTTCCCACATACGTTGCAAAATTTTCCGCTTAATCCACTGGCTCCACAGGAACATGTCCATGTTTCTGTAACAGGACGTTGCTTTCCACACTCGCTGCAAAAATTTCCGCCTCTATTCACAGCTCCGCAATCACATTTCCACTCATTGACAGAATGCGGTTTTGGTTTCCCACATTCCGCGCAGAAATTTCCCGTCTGTCCCCTTGCTCCACAGGAACAATCCCACGAGTCAGATGTACTTACAACGGCTCCTTTATTCAAAAATTCTGAATGATTTTCAGGCATATCCATCATTGAACTTACACTACTTCCTATTTTTGACATCAAACCCAATCCCGCTCCCAGACCGATCAAATCACCCAATGCGCCTCCTCCATCTCCGCTTATCCCTCCTATATTCTCTGCAAATGCTTTTTGAACGTCGTACTGCATTTTATCTTTTCCAGTAAACCCTTGTGCACGTTGGACATCAGCTTCGGCTAAACCATGCAGACGAAAACTTTCTGCCTCTCCCTGTGATTGAATGATATTGAGCCGTGCTTCTGTTTCCGCCTCTATCAGTTTTCGTTTTTGGGCTGCCAAAGCCACCGCTTCTTTATTCTCTTCTTCCCGTATCTGGATATATCTTTCTCCAAACTGATTTTTCATTCTCAAGTAATTTTCACGCTCAACCGGGTCTGTACTATCCTCCGGCGTCGAAATATTCAAAATGAAAAAGTCAGGCATAAACAAACCATATTCATCCAGATCCAAATTGATTTTTTCTTTAATTCCGTTCGCTAATTCTTCAAGGTATGCATCAAGTTCAAGGATACTCCACCGATGCTCTTTAATCACATTTGCCAAATGTGTTTTTACCTTGGTTATAACCACTGATCGTATATATGACAAAATATTATTTGACGGATCCCCCTGTCGGCTTTCAGACATTTGCTCTACGCTATGTGAATGATCAAAAACATCCGTTGTTCCGACAAGTTTCAGTATTAATTTTTTCGAGTTTGAAACTGCCATATTGAATTGTCCCGATGCTCCAATTGCAACATGCATACCAGAATAAGGATCAAACATACTAATTCGGGAACTGGTTCCCCATTTAATTCCGGTATGTACTGTTTTATTAATAAAATATACTTCACTATGAAAGGTTTCCTCCCCTGATGGAACCCTATACACAGCGCTCAGTAGCGGAATATTTTCTGTTGTCAGCGTATATGTTCCGCCTCCGAATAAATCAAGAGCCTGTCCACCTGCAAAAAATAGTGCTTCCTGCGAATCATGAACTATAAGCTGTGAGCCAAATTTAAAATCTTCTATAGGATGCTTCCAAACAAATGTCTCGTTATTTCCCTCATATTTTATACAGCTTACAGTATTTTCTTCAGCCATCTGGATTTTTCCCAGTTCTCGCTGAATATCGACTAAAGCACCGCAAACGGCACATTCTATTGTTTTCGCATCTTTTGCCACGCTATGAGTACAACCACATTGAGGACATTTTATTTGAACGGTAGCTAAATTATCCTTCAATGTATTTAATTCAGATTTACACACTGGGCATACGGCAGCCTCTCCCTTAGATTGGTCATAAGCAACGTTATTACCGCAATGTGGGCATACTTTCATCGCAATTTTATTAGCATTGATATTAAATGTATGACCGTTAGGACATTTACCTTCACGATTACCAAATAAACCTGTCCCAAATACGCCACTATTTACCCATACATACACATCCTTTCCTTCTGAGGTACATATCGGACATTTCATTATAAATTTTGCCATTTCAGTTTCCTCCAGACATCAAAACTTTATTCTCATCATCGCAATATATTTTCTGCCTATTTATAAAAATTTTATAAATATATAGTAATATAATTCTCATTAGAAGTAATTGATGTGTGTCAATTTTCACCTCTTTTTTTCTAAATTTTACCAAATATCTACAAAAAAATTGCCGACAGCTTTAAACTATCGACAATCTTTTTATATTTCATCTCTCCGACCTCGTATACACATTTTGTATCTGTCAGCTTAATCTTACTGCTCCAGCGCCTCCACGATCCGGTGATAGCCCATCCCATGGGACGCTTTGATAAGCACGGAATCGCCCGACCGCAAAAGTCCCGGCAAAGCTTGAAGCAGCGCGTCCGTATCCGCAAAATGCGCAGCCTCAGCGATGCCCGCCTCCTTCGCGGCGCGGTACATTTCCTCCGAAAGCGCGCCCGCGCAGTACAGGCAGTCCACGCCGTGTTCTGCAGCATATGCGCCGACCTGCGCGTGAAGCTCTTTTTCCTTTTCGCCAAGCTCAAACATATCGCCCAGCACCGCAACCTTCCTGCCGTCCGCAAGCCCCAGCAGGTCGATCGCCGCCTTTGCGGACACCGGGTTTGCATTGTAGCAGTCGTCAATCAGCACCTTGCCGCCTGCCGAAACGACACGGCTTCTCCCGCTTACCGCCTGCACAGACCGAATGCCTGCCGCGATCTGGTCTGCCGTCAGCCCAAGAAGCTTCCCAACCGCCGTTGCCGCCAGCGCATTCAATACCATGTGGGAACCCGGCAGCGGGATGTCCGCCTCAAAAACCTCCCCGTCCGCATGGATCTGCGCCGTGCTGCCAAGCAGCCCGCGGCTTACAATGTGATCCGCATAAATATCGTTTTCCGGCGAAAGCCCGAAGCGCAGCGGCTTTCTGCCGTTTACTTCCCGAATCGTAACAAGCTTGTCGTCGTCTCCGTTGACGCATACGCTGCCTTCCGGGTTCATACAGTCAAATATCTCAGACTTTGCCTGCAAAATCCCATCCCTGCTGCCCAAAAATTCCAGATGGCACTGACCGATATTCGTCATCACGCAGACATCCGGGCGCACGATCTCACTCAGGCGGTGCATTTCCCCGAAATGGTTGATCCCCATTTCCACGACCGCCGCCTCCGTATCCTCCGGCATCGCTAAAAGGGTGAGCGGCACGCCGACCTCATTGTTAAAATTGCCCTGCGTCTTATGCGTTTTATATTTCTGCGAAAGCACCGCCGCCACAAATTCCTTCGTGCTCGTCTTTCCCACGCTTCCTGTGATCCCCACGATCGGGACAGGCATCTGCTCCCGGTAAAAAGCGGCGATCTGCCGAAGCGCGGCAAAGCTGTCCTCTACCCGGATGCACGGCCCGGTCAGCGGTTCCGGGTCTTTTTCACAGACGACGCCGATCGCCCCTTTTTCAAAAACCTCATGGATAAAATCATGTCCGTCCACGCGCTCGCCCCTCGTTGCGATAAACACGTCTCCCGGCTCCACCTTGCGCGAATCCAGCACGATCCGTCCGGCTTCCTTGCCCGTAAATCCGCGGATGACCGCCATGCCCGCCTTCGGGCAGCTCCCCGCGCTGTTTCCCGCCGGAACGACAAGCTTTCCCTTGCAGGCACGCGCAATATTCCATAATGTCATATTTTTCATAGTGCTGCGCTCCATTCTGTCTTAATGCTTCTCTCTTCCCCTGCGCCCGGCGCTTTCATCCCCCGCCCGGCTTCCGGCGTCAGACGATATGGGCGCGCGCAAAAAATACCGGCAAATGGAAGTTCGGCTTCTCGTTATCAATCGGGGAATAGGAAGCGTAATGCTCGATCTCCGGGCTTTCCGCAATCTTATAAAAATTGCAGTAAAACTCCGTATCCTGATCCAGAGCCTTCACGCCCGCCTCGTTTTTCAGATATTCCTCCGGGATCGTATAGGTCAGCGTCCAGCGGTCGTCCTCGATCTTTGCCTGACAATTACATGCTTCCAGATATTTTTCCGGCATCCGGCTGCGTCCCTTTCTGCCCTTGCCGTAGGCTGCATACAGCGCCCCATTGGAATTTGCCTCAAAATTCAGATACATCACGTCGTTTGTCAGCGCCTCTCCCTCTTCCGGGAACGCCAGAAATACTTCCATCGCGCTGTCCTTGCACACCATATCCATATAGTTGGTAAACGTGCGCTTCGGATCCTTTTCTTCACATACGAGCTTTACATAAAAGCCCTCCCCCGCAAGGTAGCCCATCCAGCCCCATGCCTTCGGCTGCTGCAGACACGTCCACATAAAATTGCTGATCTCAAACCGCTCGCAGCTCTCGATCCCGTCTTTGGATGCGATCGTTTTTACCTGATATTCCATCCTGATTTCCCTCCGTTTTTCAATAAATAAGTGTGCGCCTTGGCACACACCCGCGCCGAGCGCGTTTGCCGTCAGGCAATTCCTACATTTCGCGCGAGTGCGTATAAAAAAGTATGCGCCTTCCTGCACACCGTACCGCTTCTTACACTGTAACACACGCCCTCCGGCGGCGCAAGGGCATCCGCTCCCCCCTCCGCCAGCGGATCCCGGAAATCCCCTTGACTTGCCCGATGCAGTGGCGTAAAATTTTTGTAAAATCATATCCGTATACGCTGCGGCAAACGCTTTTACAAAGGAGGCTGGCTCTATGGAACACACACCCGCATCCCTTTCCTCAAACGCAAAAGACCTTTGTTACCCCGACTCTCCCGACGGGCTGATCCTGTACCGCCGGCGGCTCATCCCCGAGGAATGCATCGCCCTTCCGGATGACCGCATCTTAAAATGCGCAAACGGCATTCTCATTACCTCTTGGAAAACCATCCGCCCTAAAAAAAATATGGATCACGGCTTTTCCTGCTATTATCTGAAAGACGGATATAAGATCAGCAAGTTCTACCGCGCCGACGGTTCCCTGCTCTATTATTACTGCGACATCATCACCTCGGATTATGACGCGTCAGCGCATAAGCTGACCGTTACCGATCTTTTAGTAGACGTTATCATCGAACCGAACGGCTTTGTGCGCGTTGTGGACGTGGATGAGCTGGTAGATGCGCTGGATGACGGAAGGCTTTTGCCTGCGCAGCTTCGGCAGGCGCTGCTTTCCCTGGACAGGCTTCTTTCCCGCATTTACGGCGGCAGACTGGACAGCCTGCTCGCCCCCATCGACGATTTTGACCGCTAAGGAGACAAACCCGTGCAATATTTTCTTTTGATTTTTGCAATCAATAGAAAATATGATCCCCAATCTGCATCCCCGTCAGCCCCGGGATCGGCGTCCTGAAATACACGCAGTGCCCTACGTTGCTGTAGCCTGCCATCGCCTCGTCCGCCGCCTTATAGCACGAGGCGGTCGCCCGGTTCTCGGCAAGCGCAAGCGCAAGATGCCCGTCCAGCACCGGCGCAAACTGCTTGTACTGGTAAATGACGCCGGATACCGTATTCGGAAATACGGAGCTTAAAACGCGGTTTATTACGACTGAACCGACCGCGACCTGTCCCTCGTAGGGCTGGTTGCCCGCCTCGCAGTAGATCAGGTTTGCCAGAAGATAGCGGTCGCCCTCCGCAAACGTCACCTCCGAAATATCGCGCCATGTGGAACGCGCCGCCAGCCGGGATTTTGCGATTTCCTCCTGCAGCTGCTTTTGCAGCGCCGCGATATTTTCATCCTGCGCCGCGATCTGCGCCTCCAGCGCGTCTGCCTGCGCCTGCGCGTCAGCGATCTGTCCCGAATAAGCGCTGATGCCGCTCTGGGTCTGGTTCACGCTCGCCATGATATTGGATTTCTGCTCCTCTGCCTGCGCCTGCAGCCCGTCCAGATCCGCCTTCTCCTGTTCCAGCTTCGCTTCCATCTCCTCGATCGCCTCACGCTGCGCCTGATAGGTCAGAAGCATCCTGCGGTCATATTCGTGCAGCTTCTCGATATAGGTGCTCTGGTTTAACAGATCCGAAAAGCTCTTCGCATTAAAAAGGATCTCATAATAAGTCCGGTTATTGTCCATGTACAGAAAACGGAGCCTCTTTTTCATCGCCGCATACTGCTCCTGCTCCGTCTCCTTTGCCTGGGCAAGCTTTTTCTGCGTTTCTTCGATCTCCGCATTTTTGTCGATGATATTCTGCTCGATCTCTTCCAGCTTTGCGCTGATCTGCGTCAGATCCTGCGTCAGCCCATTCAGCTGCCCCTGCAGGGAATCCCGCGCGCCGCTCAGGGAATTGATGTTGTCCTCTGTCTGGTCCTTCTGGTTCTGCGCATCCTCCCGCTTTTCCTTTTCCTCGCTGATCTGGTTCTGCAGATCCTTGATCGTATCCGCATGGACCGGGACGGGAGGTGTCATGCCAAAACACAGCGCGGCTGCCAGCGCTCCCGCCGCCAGCCGCATCCCTCTTCTGTTTTTGTGTCCCTCTTTTTTTCTGCCCTGTTTTCTCATCAAAGCTCCATTTTCACGACGCGTCCGCTCTTTGAATAGGGGCGGTAAGCCACCCCCGCTGCCCGAAACATCCGCTTGGATGCCCGGACAGAAGGCGTTTCCGCGTATTTATCACTGTCATAGATCACTTCCCGGATGCCGCTCTGAATGATCGCCTTCGCACATTCGTTGCACGGAAAAAGCGTCACATAAAGCTTCGCCCCCGCAAGGCTTCCGCCCCTGTAATTTAAGATCGCGTTCAGCTCGCTGTGCGTCACATACGGGTATTTTGTTTCCAGCGTATCGCCTTCCCGTTCCCACGGAAACTCATCATCCGAGCAGCCGATCGGCAGGCCGTTATAGCCCATGGACAGGATCTTGTTGTCCTGCCCCACGATGCAGGCTCCCACCTGCGTGCTCGGGTCCTTGGAGCGCATTCCCGCAAGCTTTGCCACTCCCATAAAATATTCGTCCCACGAAATATAATCTTCCCGCTTCATACCGCCTCCATCATCCCTTCGCTGCAGCCTCCGGTTTTATTTCGTTCCAAAAATCCTGTCTCCCGCGTCTCCCAGCCCCGGCACGATATAGCCGTGCTCGTTGAGCTTTTCGTCCAGCGCGCCGATATACAGATCCACGTCCGGATGCGCCTCCTGCATCGCCCGCACGCCTTCCGGCGCGGCGATAATGCACAGCAGGCAGATCTTTTTGCAGCCCTTTTCCTTTAACATCTGGATCGCAGCCACCGACGAGCCGCCTGTCGCAAGCATCGGATCCACCACAAACACCTCTCGCTCCGCGCAGTCTGCCGGCAGCTTGCAGTAATATTCCACGGGCTTTAACGTCTCCGGGTCGCGGTACAGCCCGATATGGCCGATCTTTGCCGCCGGGATCATCTGCAGCATGCCGTCCACCATTCCCAGCCCTGCGCGCAGGATCGGGACGATCGCCATTTTCCGCCCTTTCAGCTGCTTTACCGTCGTCGTGCAGATCGGCGTTTCGATCTCAACGTCCTCCAGCTCCAGATTTCTGGTCGCCTCAAAGCAGATCATCGTCGCGATCTCGCTGATCATCTGCCTGAAATCCTTCGTCCCGGTTTCTTTTTTACGGATCTGTCCGATCTTATGCTGGATCAGCGGATGATCCATTACCACTGCTTTTGACATGGCATTTTCCTCCTCTTGTGTACTCTATTCTCCCCCGGTTTTAAAAAATCAGCATTCCTCCAGCTTTGCGACCCGTCTTGCGTGCTTTTCTTCCTCCGAAAAAGGCGTGTCCAGAAAAACGTCCAGAATTTCCAGCGCAAGGTTCGGCCCGACAATGCCCGCTCCCATGGCAAGCATGTTCGCATCGTTGTGCAGTCTCGTCATTTTTGCCGAATAACTGTCTGCGCACAGCGCGCAGCGCACGCCCTTTACCTTATTTGCCGCGATGGAAATGCCGATCCCGGTGGTGCAGATCACCACGCCCTTCTCGCATTCCCCGTCCGCTACCGCTTTTGCCGCCTGCTTTGCAAAATCCGGATAATCGCAGGATTCCGTGCTGTAGCAGCCATAATCATGATAGGAAAGCCCTCTCTCCTCAAGATGTCTGATCAGTCTGCATTTTAATTCATATCCGCCGTGATCGCTTGCCAGCGCTATCATACTCGTTTCCTCCTTATGCCTGCCTCCCCTTAAAGACGGCAGCTTTCATGCTGCTGTTTGCCGACAGACCGGTAAACGGCAGCGCTTTCCTCTCTGTCACACCCGCTCCACATGATGTCCCGCCGCCTTTAAAAGGCGGTTCATGATCGCCTGTCCGAAGCCGCTCTCCGAAAAGGATTCTGAAAACATCACGTCCACGTCCTCGTCGTCAAATTCCCGCAGGATCCGATAAAGGCTTCTGCCCACAGACGCTTCGTCGCTGCGGCTTCCCACGCTTTTGACGCTGTCTGCGCCGCTCTCTTTTTTATAACGCAAAACAGTTTCGTCCGTCGCGATGATCCCGACTTTTTTCCCATCTGCCTTTGCCTGCCGGCTCTCCTGACAGATCCGCGCGCTCACCGTCTCCTGCGCTCCCTCAACGATCGTCAGCTCGCCCTTGGGCGCGTAGTGACGGTAACGCATTCCGGGGGCTTTCGGCCTTAAATGGCAGTTGGCGTCCAGGATCGTCCTGTCTACGTCCACCTGATTCAAAACCGCTTCCAGCATTTCCTTTGTCACAAAGCCCGGGCGCAGGATCATCGGCTTATCCCCGGTCAGATCCACAATGGTGGATTCCAGACCGATGCCGACCTCGCCGCCGTCCAGGATCATTTCGATGCGCCCGTCCATGTCCTCTTTTACATACTGCGCCAGCGTGGGGCTTGGACGTCCCGACGTATTGGCGCTGGGCGCAGCCACATAGCCGCCCGCCGCCCGGATAAATTCCTGCGCCACCGGATCGGACGGAAACCGGATTGCCACCGTGTCAAGCCCTCCGGTCGTCTCTTTCGGCACAAGCCCCGTCTTATGCAGGATCATCGTCAGCGGTCCCGGCCAGAACGCCTCTGCCAGACGGACCGCCGCCTCCGGCACGGGGTCTGCGATCCGGTAAATATCCTCCCACTCACAGATGTGCACGATCAGCGGATTATCGGAAGGCCTGCCCTTTGCCGCGTAAATTTTGCGCGACGACTCCGGGTTTAGGGCGTCCCCTCCAAGACCGTAAACCGTCTCTGTCGGAAACGCTACCAGACCGCCCCTGCGGATGATCTCCCCCGCCGCCCGGATTACCTCCTGATCAGGGTGCTCCTGATCTACCGAAACCAAAACTGTTTCCATTGTTACCTCCATACCGAACCGTCCTTATACCTCAAACAAAAGATCGGCATAGCCCGGCATCGGCCAGTATGCCCGGTCCACCTTCGTCTCTAAAAGGTCCACGGGGCTGCGCAGTGCCTCCATCGCCGGAACGATCGTGTCGCGGTAGAAAAACGCCTGCTTTCTTGCGTCAGCCGACAGCGCTTCGCCTTCCTTTTCCTTCCATTTCAGATCCTCCAGCGCAGCGGCAGCCTTGCCCAGAAGCTCGCTGATCTCCTTTAAAAGTGCGGAGGAAACGGAAGCGTCGGCTCCCGCCGCCTTCAACAGGCTAACCGTCTCCGCCAGATCGTGGCTGTAGCGCATTACCGCCGGAAGGATGTCCTTCGACGCCATGTCGATCATCGTCTTGACCTCGATATGGACTGTCTTTACATAGGTTTCATATAAAATCTCTTTGCGGGATTCCAGCTCGGCACGATTATAAATACCGAACCTCTCATACAGCTGGATCGCCTTATCTCCCGTCAGGGCTTCCACGGAATCGATCATCGTCGCAAACACCGGCAGTCCGCGGCGCTTTGCTTCCTTCGCCCATGCCTCCGAATAGCCGTCCCCGTTAAAAATGATCCGCTGATGCTTCGTCATATATTCCTTGATCAGATCGTGCACCGCAATTTCAAAGTTCTCCTCGCCTGCGGCTTCCAGCCTGTCCGCCGCCTCGCAGAACGCCTCCGCCACGATGGCGTTGATCGTCGTCGTAGGGCTTCCGATGGAATCCGAAGAGCCCACCATACGGAACTCGAATTTGTTTCCGGTAAAGGCAAAGGGTGACGTGCGGTTTCTGTCCGTCGCGTCCATGTGCAGATCCGGCACGGTAGAAACGCCGGTGCGCAGCGTGGAGCCTTCCAGACAGGAGCGCGCTTCTCCCGTTTCTACAAGCTGGCGCACCACGTCCTCGAGCTGTGTCCCCAAAAAGATCGACACGATCGCCGGAGGCGCTTCGCTGGCGCCCAGACGCAGATCGTTTCCTACATTGGAAGCGCTTCTTCTGAGCAGATCCGCATGGGTGTCCACCGCCTTCATGATGCAGGCAAGCACCAGCAGAAACTGGATATTTTCATTGGGCGTCTCGCCCGGATCCAGCAGGTTCATGCCCGTATCGGTCGTGATCGACCAGTTGTCGTGCTTACCGGAGCCGTTGACCCCCGCAAAGGGCTTTTCATGCAGCAGACAGCGCAGGTTGTGGCGCTCCGCTACCTTTTTCATCGTCTCCATCACAAGCTGGTTGTGATCCATCGCGATGTTCGCCGTCTCATATACCGGGGCAAGCTCGTGCTGCGCGGGAGCCACCTCGTTGTGCTGGGTCTTTGCCGTTACGCCCAGCTTCCACAGCTCCACGTTCAAGTCCTTCATAAACGCGCCCACCCGTTCCCGGATGACGCCGAAATAATGATCCTCCAGCTCCTGCCCCTTGGGCGCGGGCGCGCCGAACAGCGTCCTGCCGGAAAAAATCAGGTCTTTTCTCTGTAAATATTTTGCGCGGTCGATCAGGAAATACTCCTGCTCCGCGCCCACGGAAGGCGTTACCTTCGTGGCGGTTGTATTTTTATTGAACAGGCGCACGATACGCATTGCCTGCGTGGAAAGCGCTTCCATGGAACGTAAAAGCGGCGTTTTTTTGTCCAGCGCCTCGCCCTTAAAGGAGCAGAACGCCGTCGGGATGCACAGGATCACGCCCGTCGCATCCTCCTTTAAAAACGCGGGAGAGGTAATGTCCCATACCGTATAGCCCCTCGCCTCGAATGTGGAACGCAGCCCGCCGGAAGGAAACGAGGACGCGTCCGCCTCGCCCTTGATCAGCTCCTTGCCGGAAAACTCCATCAGCATCTTCCCGCTCTCGTCCGGATGCGTCACAAAGGAATCGTGCTTTTCCGCCGTAATGCCGGTCAGCGGCTGGAACCAGTGGGTGTAGTGGGTCGCGCCGTGCTCCACCGCCCAGTCCTTCATCGCCTTTGCCACCACGTCCGCCGTGGCACTGCTCAATTCACCGCCGTGCTCCATCACCTGCTTTACCTCGGCATATGCCTTGCGCGGCAGGCGCTCCTGCATCTTTCCAAGGGTAAAAACATTTTCGCCAAACAGCTTTTCCACATTCAATACGTTATTCATCGCCAGTCTCCTTCTTCGCCGTCACCCGCAGGATGTCTCCGACCTCCGCCTGCTCCGAAAGCGTCAGCCATAATTCCTGTTTCGGATGGGGCGCGCTCTCCATCTCTTCCCCGTCGCCGTTTTTAATCTGAAGCACCTTTGCCGCCACGTTGCGTCCGTCGGGCTTCATGATCTCGATCACATCGCCTTTGCAGAATTTGTTGCGCTGCTCCGTGCGGATCTGACCGTTTTCATTCTTCTCATACACGATTCCCAGATAGACCGCGTCGCTCTGATAGGTGTTGGAATCGTAGATCTGCGCGTCGTCGTTTGGCTTTCCGTAATAAAAGCCCGTGGTAAACTGACGGTAGGTGCATTTCGCGATCTCTTCCTTATACCATTCGATATTTGCGCGGTACTTTTCCTCAGATTCCAGACAGTCGTCGATCGCCTTGCGGTACGTCCGCGCCACGGTCGCCACATACAGCGCCGTCTTCATCCTACCCTCGATCTTGAAGCTGTCCACGCCCGCCGCCAAAAGATCCGGGATATGCTCCAGCATGCACAGATCCTTCGAGTTAAAAATAAACGTCCCGCGCTCATTTTCATACACCGGCATATATTCGCCCGGCCGGCTCTCCTCCATCACCGCATATTTCCAGCGGCACGGATGGGTGCACGCGCCCTGATTGGCGTCCCTTCCGGTAAAATAATTGCTTAAAAGACAGCGTCCCGAATAGGAAATGCACATCGCCCCATGGACGAAGCTCTCGATCTCCATATCGGACGGAATGTGCTCCCGGATCTGCCTGATCTCTTTTAAAGAAAGCTCCCGCGCCGACACCACGCGCTTCGCGCCCAGATTCCACCAGAACAGCCACGTTTCATAGTTGGTGCTGTTTGCCTGCGTGGAAATATGCAGCTCCATCTCCAGGCAGACGCGCTTTGCGATCATGAACAGCCCCGGATCGGAAATGATGAGCGCATCCGGCGCTGCAGGCTCCCCGTCTTTTGTTTTGAGATTTTTCAGCTGTAAAAAATAATCGGAAGCATCCTCCAGATCGTCGTTGTGCGCCAGAATATTCGCGGTCACATACACCTTTACGCCGCGTTTGCGGGCATAGGAAATGCCTTCCGCCATCTCCTCGGGGCCAAAATTTTTCGCTTTTGCACGCAGCCCGAACGCCTCGCCGCCGATATAAACGGCGTCCGCCCCGAAATTGACCGCAGTTTTGAGCACCTCTAAGCTCCCCGCCGGGATTAGAAGTTCCGGTTTTCTCATGTTGTCTGTTCTCCTTTTTTCACGCTGAGCGTCACACCGTCCCCGACCGGCAGGACTGCCGTTTCCAAAAGCGCATGATGTGTCAGCTCGTACAGATAATCCCGCATCCGCGTATGGATCGTGCGGTCGCGCCGCGTTACCGCATAGCGCGATTCAATGATGTCGCCCTCCTGCAGCACGTTGTCGGACACCAAAAGCCCGCCCGGCGCAAGCAGGCGCACCGCCTCCGGCAGAAAATGGGGATACTGCCCCTTTGCCGCATCCATAAAGATCAGGTCAAAGGGCGCATCCAGCCCTTTCAGAATATCCGCCGCGTCGCCTTCCAGAAGAGTGATCTTTCCCTCCCTGCCTGCCCTGCGGAAATTTTCCTTTGCGATGGGGATTCTTTTTTCGTATTTTTCAATCGTCGTAATATGACAGTTCTCCGGCATATATTCGCTCATCAAAAGAGCGGAATAACCAACGGCCGTCCCCACCTCGAGAATGGATGACGGCCGCGTAAGCGCAAGCAGAAAGCGCAGCAGGCTCCCCGTCTCCGTCCGTATGACCGGAACCCTGTCCGCCACCGCCTGACGATACAGGCTGTCCAGCCATTCCGGGTTTCCCCTGTCCAGAGAATTGATAAATGTGCGCATTCTCTCTTCTACTATCATTTTTCTTCTCCGTCTGCTCCCATGATGTCCATCATTTCATCCGGCGTCATCGCCGTGGAAAGTGTATATTCCCCTTCCGTAAATCCATCCTCGGAATAATTGGACAGAAGCTCCTGAATGTAAAACAGCGTCTTTTCACGGACGAGCCCCTTATCGCAAAGCTGCTCTGCGATCCCTTTAAAATCCATGCCGTCCGTGATCGTCACCGTCACCTCCGTGCCCGGCGCCTCCGACACCGGCGGCTCCCCGTAGATGCGCACGCCGTACTGATAAGCGGAAACCGCAAAATGATAGATCAGCATCGCGGCAACCACGACCAGGACGATGTTGAACACCGTCCCGACCGCGCTCTGCGCCACGCTTTTTGCCGCCGCCTTCTTTTTGCTCCCGTTTCTGCCTGCACTCTTTTTACTCAAAATTTACTGCCTCCACAATTTGCTGGTTCAGCCCCTGGATCATCCTGCAGAATTCCACCTCCGCATTCAGAAACGGGTCTACCAGAGGATTCCTGCGGAATTCCTCATAGCGCCTGGAAAGTTCATCCATCTTATCAAAAAGCTCGTCAGACTCCGCTGACCGCTGCAGATAAAAATTCTCCTCACGAAACTCGTCGATCCTCTGCTTTAAGTCGGGATGCTGCTTCATGATCTTTTTCTGTCGGTCAAATTCCCGGTACTCCGGAGAATCAATCACCGCCGCGATCAGCTCCTGCAGCGCTGTCTCTACCTTACTCATTACAATGCCTCTCTTACGTTATTTTGATCCTTCGTAACGGTTCAGTACCTTCACAGCCCTTATACTTCCATAATGATCGGCAAAATCATCGGGCGGCGCTTCGTCTTTTTCCAAATGAAATCGCCCAGATTGTCCTTGATCGCCGTCTTGATGCGTCCCCAGTCGGTACAGCCGCGGCTTACGCAGCCCTCCATCACGCGGTCCATCAGATCACGCGCCTCGTCCATGAGCGCATCGGATTCTTTTACATAAACAAAGCCTCTGGATACCAGATCCGGCCCGCTGGCGATCTGTCCGGTAATGCCGTCCAGCGCAACGACCACAATCATGATGCCGTCCTCCGCCAGATGCTGTCTGTCACGCAGCACCACGTTGCCGACATCGCCTACGCCAAGGCCGTCCACCAGGATCGCGCCGCACGGAACGGTCCCCACAACGGACGCCTTCTCCTCGGTCAGCTCAAGCACATTTCCGGAATGGAGGATAAAAATATTCTCCTTCGGGATGCCAAGCTCCTGTGCGATTCCCTCCTGCGCCTTTAAGTGCTTGTACTCGCCGTGCACCGGGATCGCGTATTTGGGCTGGACAAGCGTATACATCAGCTTGATCTCTTCCTGACAGGCATGTCCGGATACGTGGACGTCCTGAAAGATCACTTCCGCGCCCTTCTGTTCCAGCTCGTTGATCACCCTTGTTACCGCCTTCTCGTTTCCGGGGATCGGATTGGAGGAAAAAATGATCGTATCGTTCGGCCCGATGGACACCTTGCGGTGTACGCTCGAAGCCATACGGCTCAGCGCCGCCATATTTTCGCCCTGGCTGCCGGTCGTGATGATAACCGTGCGGTCGTCGGGATAATCCTTTAACCGGTCAATATCTACCAGCGTATTGTCCGGGATGCTGATACAGCCCAGATTCATCGCCGTCTCGATAATATTTACCATGCTGCGGCCCTCGACCACAACCTTTCTGCCGTACTTATGCGCCGTATTGATGATCTGCTGCACGCGGTCTACGTTGGATGCAAAGGTCGCGATAATCAGCCGGGAGCCCTGATGCTCGTGGAAGATCGTGTCAAAGGTGCGTCCCACCGTCCGCTCAGACTGCGTAAAGCCCTTGCGCTCTGCGTTGGTCGAATCGCACATGAGCGCCAGCACGCCCTTTTTGCCAAGCTCCGCAAAACGCTGCAGGTCGATCGCCTCTCCGAATACCGGCGTATAATCCACCTTGAAGTCGCCCGTGTGGATCACCGTTCCCGCCGGGGAATGGATCGCAAGCGCAGCCGCGTCCACAATGCTGTGGTTTGTCTTGATAAATTCGATCCTGAACTGTCCCAGATTGACAGACTGGCCGAATTTGATCACCTTGCGCTTCGTGTGCCCCAAAAGGTTGTGCTCCCGCAGCTTGTTTTCGATCAGCCCCATCGTCAGCCGCGTCGCGTAGATCGGGATGTTTAACTCGCGCAGCACATAGGGCAGCGCGCCGATATGATCCTCGTGTCCGTGCGTGATCACAAATCCCTTTACCCGGTCCATGTTTTCCTTCAGATAAGTAACATCCGGAATTACCAGATCGATTCCCAGCATGTCGTCGTCCGGGAAGGAAAGACCGCAGTCTACCACAACAATACTGTCCTCGTACTCAAACGCAGTAATGTTCATTCCGATCTGCTCCAGTCCTCCCAGCGGTATCACCTTAAGTCCGGGGCCTGCATTATTCACTTTTTTTGTCCGTTTCAAGTAAAATTACCTCCGTCATTCTAAAATATATTTATAAACCAAGCCCTGTGCGCCGTCCTGCGCGGGCGTTTATTTCCTGATTTTACATTTGTTCTCTGTTTTTGCGTCCGTTTCCCGATTTTATGCTGCGTTTATTTCTCGATCTCAACGTCCTCGAGCATATCCTCAAAAATCGCCGCAACCGCGTCCATCTCGTCGTCATCGTCCACGATCGTATAGACCGCCTCCGTATCCTCGGGCGCCGACACGTCCTTTAAGATCAGCGCTTCTGCGTCCTCTCCCTCGCTGTCTGTCACCAGAATATAGTCCACGCCGCCAAGCCTCGTCTGTTCCAGAACATAAAAATCCACTGCTTCCCCGTCCTCGGGGCAAAATGTAATCTTCTCCACCGTCATCGTCTCCTGTCGTTCTATCGCTCTATCATTCTGTCATTGTGTCACTCTGCAGTTATGCCGCCGTGTCCTTTGTGTCACTCTGACGTTATGCTGCTGTGTATTCGTGTCATTCTTCCGTCTCTGCCGCAGCGCTTTCCTGCATCCTCTGTCTGTCCAGATATTCCTGCAGGATCAGGGTCGCGGCGATCTTGTCCACATATTCCTTACGGTTCTCCCTGCGCACGCCTGCCTCCATCATCGTCCGGTCCGCCGCCACGGTCGTCAGGCGCTCGTCCACAAACGCCACCGGCAGCCCCGTCCTTCTGGAAAGCTTGTCCGCAAACTCTCTCGTCTTTTCCACGCGCTCCCCTTCGGTCGCGTTCATATGCTTCGGAAGGCCGATCACCAGCTGGCCCACCTCGTATTCCACAATCAGCTCCTCCAGACGTCTCAGCGTCTGGCGCAGCTTATTCTCATCCTGTCTTCTTACGATCTCGATTCCCTGGGCAGTCACAAAAAGCGGGTCACTGATGGCAACGCCCACTGTCTTGGAACCGAAATCAAGCCCCATCACTCGCATCCCGCTTCTCCTTGTATGCCGTTATTTCTTCTGTTTCCAATGATTGTTCTCGATATAGTCCTTAAACATCTCTTCCACAAGCTCGTCCCGCTCCACGCGCCCGATCAGCCCGCGCGCGTTGCGGTAGCTTGTAATGTAGGTCGGGTCGCCGGACATGATGTAGCCGACGATCTGGCTTACGGGGTCATAGCCCTTCTCCGAAAGCGCCTCGTACACCTCCGCCAGAATCATCTTCACACCGTTTACCGGCTCTGTCTCCACTTTAAAATATTGGGTATTTTCCAAATCCTGCATGCTGTCACGTCCTTTGTCCGGGGTTTTATTTCGCCCGCATAGTCATTTCTGTTCTTCTATATTACCCTACTTTCCGCAAAAATTCAACGGATTTCATCCAGCAACAGGATTTCGCCGTTCAAAAACGACGCCGCCCTTCCCGTCACAAGACGGTTGGAAAAGTCCTCCCCGCCGTCCTCTGCCGCAAACGCCGCCTTCACATAGGTTTTTGTATGTCCGATCCAGTAAGCCTTCCCGCCGATCTCCTTTTTTTCTTCCGCAAGGATCTCAATGTCCGTCCCCAGACAGGCGCTGCGGTACTCCGCCGAATTGATTCGGTCCAGTTCCAGAAGCTGCGCGCTGCGCGCCGTTTTTTCCGCATCCGTCAGCTGACCCGGAAGGCGGTCTGCCACCGTCCCCTTGCGCCGGGAATATTTAAAGACGTGCATCTCGAAAAAGCGCACCTTTTCCAGAAATGCCTTTGTCTCCAAAAATTCCTCCTCCGTCTCCTGCGGAAAGCCCACGATCACGTCCGTCGTGATCGCCGGACGGTCGAACACGCTGCGCAAAAGCTCCACCTTTTCATAGTATTCCTCTGCCGTATAGTGCCTATTCATCCGCTTTAGCGTCTCGTTGCAGCCGCTTTGCAGCGACAGGTGGAAATGGGGGCAAAGCTGCGGAATCTTCGCCAGCCGCTCTGCAAATTCCCGCGTGATGATCCGCGGTTCCAGAGAGCCCAACCGGATCCTTTCGATGCCCTCCACCTGCGAAATCCGTTCCAGCAAAGAAACGAGGTAGGCGCGTTTGAAAGCGGTCCCCCGAAGATCTTTTCCGCCTTCCAGATAATCCCCGTCCGTCTCCCCGATAAAATCCATGCCGTAGGAGCTTAAATGGATGCCGGTCACAACGACCTCGCGGCAGCCTTCCTTTGCCAGCCCTTCCACCTCGGCGATCACGTCCTCCGGTCTGCGGCTTCTGACCCTGCCGCGCACAAACGGGATAATGCAGTAGGAGCAGAACTGGTTGCAGCCGTCCTGGATCTTGATGTGGGCGCGGGTGTGGTTTTCGCTCTTTTCCATGCGCATCTCTTCGTAAACATTTTCACGGGCGATGTCGGGCACGGCGTCCTCCAATACCTGCGCTGCCGCGGAAAGCCCGGCTTGTCCGTCCGGATCCGTCCCCTTTTTTTCCGCCGCTTCCCGCTCCTTTAAAAAAGCGTCCAGAATCTCTGCGATGTCCTTTTTGCGGTTGTTCCCGACCGCCAGATCGATGCACGGATCCATCTGGTTTTCCCGGCCTGCCTGCACATAGCAGCCCACCGCCACGACGACCGCGTCCGGGTTGTTATGCTTTGCCCGATGGAGCATCTGACGGCTCTTTCTGTCCGCAATATTGGTAACGGTACAGGTGTTGATGATATAGACGTCCGCGTCAGACTCAAAAGGTACAATTTGGTAACCGCTCTCTTGTAACTTTTGTTGCATAACCTCTATCTCGTATGCGTTGACTTTACAGCCCAAATTGTGTAATGCAACATTTTTCATAGTATTCTCCACCATTTTTGTTATGTTTGATAATTGACTTTTGATGCTATAGTTTGTTAATATATGGGCAGAAGGTATGAACCTAAAGGAGGTAAATAAAAAATGAAAACAGTTCAGATTTCCTTAAACTCTATCGACAAGGTAAAATCTTTCGTTAACGATATTACCAAATTCGATTACGACTTCGATTTAGTATCCGGCAGATACGTAATCGACGCGAAGTCCATCATGGGTATCTTCAGCCTGGATCTTTCCAAGCCGATCGACTTAAACATCCATGCAGAGGACAACGCTGAGGCTGTTCTTGAAGTCCTCAAGCCTTACCTGATCTAATCGGGATTCCGACGCACCAAAGGGATTATGCGCAAACCGCATAGTCCTTTTTTTGTGCGCCCGAAAAATCCTGCTCTCTGTCAGATCCCGGCTGCCGGGAAGCAGGTGTGCGCTGCAGCGCACACCTTTTTTCTTAAAATCCCTTACGCCTCCACAACGAGCACTTCTGCGCTGTCCAGCGCCCTCTGCATCATCTCCCCGATACAGTCCGCCAGATTTTCTTCGTGTCTCTTGATCACGTTCAGGTTCGGCTTCGTCACAGGATGCTTTGCCACAAAGATCGTACAGCAGTCCTCAAACGGCTGGATCGACGTTTCATATGTGCCGATCTTTTCAGAAATCTCCACGATCTCCTGCTTGTCCAGCCCGATGCACGGACGGAATACCGGAAGGGTGCAGACCTCGTTCGTTACCGCAAGGGACTGGATCGTCTGGCTCGCCACCTGACCGATGCTCTCGCCGGTGATCAGACCGAGGCATTCCGTCTTTTTGGCGATCTCCTCCGCAATCTTCATCATATAGCGGCGCATGATGATCGTCAGCTCATCGTGCGGGCATTTTTCATAAATCGCAAGCTGGATTTCCGTAAAATTGATCACATGCAGATGGATCGGCCCGCTGTATCTCGCAACCAGCCTTGCCAAATCCACAACCTTCTGCTTTGCCCGTTCGCTCGTATACGGGGGCGCGTGAAAATAAACCGCGTCGATCTTCACGCCGCGCTTTGCCACCATGAAGCCCGCTACCGGGGAATCGATGCCGCCGGACAAAAGAAGCATCGCCTTGCCGTTGGTTCCCACCGGCATTCCGCCCGGCCCCGGAATTTCGATCGAATATACATAAATGTGCTCGCGGATCTCCACATAAAGCATCACGTCGGGACGGTGCACGTCCACGCGGATCTCCGGGAATGCGTCCAGCAGCTTCTCTCCCAGACGGGCGTTGATTTCCATGGATTCCACCGGATAATTTTTGCGGGCGCGGCGCGCATGTACCTTAAAGGTAAAGCTTTTGTCCGGATACTGCGCGTCCACATAGGAAATCACATCCTCACACAGCTTATCGAAGCCCTCGTCCTCCAGCTGCACCATCGGGCAGATGGCGCTGACGCCGCAGACTGTCTTCAGATTTTCCACCGTTTCCTCATAATCATAGTCGGACAGCACGTCGATATAGATGCGTCCTCTCGTCCGGCGCACCGCAAATTCCCCTTCGCAGCGCTTTAACGCATATTTTATCTGGCGGCACAGGGCTTCCTCAAAAATATCCCTGTTCTTGCCTTTTACGCCGATTTCAGCGTATTTGATCAAAAAAGCTTTAAAAACCATGTTTTCCTCTCTCTTTCGTGCAGCGGCTTTGCCCCGCCGCAGTCAAACTGTCAGCCTTTATCGTCTCGTGTAGCGGCGCAGCATCGGAACCAGCTCTTCCAGCGCCTGTACGGTATAATTGATTTCTTCCTCTGTCGTAAACGGCGAAAGGCTGAAACGGATCGTGGAATTGAGCAGCTCCTTTTCCAGTCCGATCGCCCGAAGCGTCGCAGAGCCGGACGTCTCCGGATGATTTGACGCGCAGGCGCTTCCCGCCGAAACATAGATTCCCTTATCCTCCAGCGCATGCAGAAGCACCTCGCTGCGCACGCCCGCAAAGGATACGCTCAGCACATGGGGCGCGCTTTCCCTGCCGGGAAGGGTGTTGAAGCGCACATTTTCCAGCCGCATGATCCCCTCTTCCAGACGGGCGCGCAGCTCATACATGCGTTCCGCATCCTCGTCCAGATTCCGGTAAATTTCCTCTGCCGCCCGCGCCATGCCTGCGATCGCCGGGACATTTTCCGTGCCGGAGCGCAGCCCTCGCTCCTGACCGCCGCCGAATACGACCGGACGGATCTTTACCTTATCGCCCACATATAAAAATCCCGTCCCCTTCGGACCGTGGATCTTGTGCGCGGAAACCGAAAGCATGTCGATTTTCATCCGTTTTACATAAATACGGCTCTTGCCATACCCCTGCACCGCATCCACATGAAACAGCGTATTCGGGTTCACCCGCTTGATCAGCTCCCCCGCCGCCTCGATGGGCTCCAGCGCGCCGATCTCGTTGTTCGTATGCATCATGGACACAAGGATCGTGTCGGGACGGATCGCCGCTTCCAGTTCGGAAAGGCGCACGCGCCCATACTCATCTACCGGAAGATACGTTACCTCATAGCCCTGCTGTTCCAGATACTGCATCGTATTCAGGACCGCCGGATGCTCCACCGACGTCGTGATCAGATGCCGCCCCTGCCGCGCATTGGCGTATGCCGCCCCCCGGATCGCCAGATTATCCGACTCTGTTCCTCCGGATGTGAAAAAAATCTCCTTCGGCGCACATTTCAACGTCTTTGCGATCGTCTCCCGCGCCTCCCGGACATACCGCTCCGCCTCGACTCCTTTATGATGCAGACTGGACGGATTCCCGTATGCGCTGCACATCACTTCGGTCATCACCTGCGCAACGCCCTCTGTGCACCGCGTGGTCGCCGAATTGTCCAGATAACATTCCATAACATTTCACCTGCTTTTTCTGACTGTATTATATCCTATCATATGCAGTCACTCTTCCAGCTGATACATCAGCCATGCCATTACCGTAAGTCCCGCCGTTTCCGTGCGCAGGATGCGCTTTCCGAGCGTGACCGCCTCAAAGCCTGCGCTGCGCGCAAGCTCCACCTCTGCCTCTTCAAAGCCGCCCTCCGGCCCGATGAAAACGGCGATTTCCTGACCGGGCTTTACGCCTCCGATCAGCTCCTTTGTCCGGGGCATTCCTTCCGAAAGCTCATAGGGCAAAAGCTTTACATCCATCGCAGCGCACTGCTGCAGCGCCTCCTTCATCGTGCACACCGCGCCTACCTCAGGGACGATCCTGCGCTTGCTCTGCTTTGCCGCGGACTCTGCGATCGCCTGCCAGCGCTCCCGCTTCGCCCCCGCCTTTTTTTCATCCAGACGGACGACGCTTCTTTTCATCGAAACCGGCACGATGCGGTATGCGCCCAGCTCCACCAGCTTCTGCACGATAAGCTCCATCTTGTCCGCTTTCGGCAGCCCCTGAAAAAAGGTCACGCGGGCGGGCAGTTCCAGTCCATCCTCCTTCACAAAACGGAGGCTGCACACCACCTCGTCCTCCAAAATCTCTTCAATGCCGCAGCGGTATTCTTTGCCGTCAGTCCCGTTGGAAACTGCGATCTCCTCGCCGGGCTTCATGCGGAGCACATTTTTGATATGGTTCACATCGCTTCCTGCGATCACGATCCGGTTTCCCTGAATCTGGGAAGGCTCTACAAAAAACTGATACATGTCCCGCTTCCTCTTTAGTTCTTGCGGGCAGTCACGCTTACCCACTCGCCCTGATAGGTCACTTCCAGCACCTCAAGCCCTGCCGCCTTTACCGCTTCTGTCACGACCGTTTCCTTATCGTCAATGATGCCGGATGTAATATAAACGCCGCCTTTTTTGAGCTGGTTTACGATCACGGGAGTCAGCGGCACGAGCACGTCCGCCAGAATGTTTGCCACAACGATGTCATATTTCTCATAGCCGACCTCGTCCTGAACCTCTTTCTCCGTAATGATGTTGCCGATCATCATGGAAAACTGCTCCGGCGCAATGCCGTTGTTTTTCATGTTGTCCGCTACCGCTTCCACCGCACAGGGATCGAGGTCTGTCCCGACCGCATGCTTCGCGCCATACATCAGAGACAGGATCGCAAGGATGCCGCTTCCGGTTCCCACGTCCAGGAGCTCCGTTTCCGGCGTGATGAATTTTTTGAGCTGGCGGATGCACAGCTGGGTCGTTTCGTGCATTCCCGTGCCGAACGCCGTGCCCGGATCGATGTGCAGCACCATCCTGTCCTCGTCCTCCGGCTTTACGTCCTCCCACGAAGGGATCACCAGAAGGTCGTCGATATAAAACTGGTGGAAATACTGCTTCCAGTTGTTGATCCAGTCGATGTCCTCCGTCTCGTCCACCGCAATGCTGCCCTCACCGATCTCACAGAATACGCGCAGACCATCCAGCTCCTCCCTGACCTGCCGGCAGATCTCTTCTTCCGTCACAGGCTCGCCGTTTAATTCCAGGCTGCCGTCCTCTTTTTCTTCTACAAAAAAGCTCAGATACGCGATGCCGTCGTCCTCGGGGCCTTCCGGCAGGATGTCCACAAACATCTGCTCCTTCTCCATCGCTGTCAGCGGAACCTTGTCCTCGATCTGCGCGCCTTCCAGCCCGATGTCATAAAGGGTGCTGATAATGATGTCCTCTGCTTCGGTTACTGTTTTTATCTTAAATTTTTTCCATTTCATAAGGTTTTCCCTCCGGGTAGACTATATCAGTATTTTATGATAGCACAAAAACAGGCGTTTGTGCATCCGCAAAATGCACAAAACGCCTGTAAAATCATTCCGCTGTCAGACCTTATTTAAAAAATCCCCGCTTCTTCTTTTCCTTATGATGCGGATGCCCGTCCTCATTCAGACGCTCCGCCGCATGCAGGCTGTCGCCCGACGCTTCGTCGAATTTACGCAGAAGCTCCTTTGCCTCGAAGGACAGATGCTCGGGCGTCTGTACCACAAGCGTCACATAATGGTCGCCGCGCATATCCTTGTTGCGCAGGGAAGGAACGCCCTTGCCCTTTAAACGCACCCTCGTATCGGTCTGCGTTCCGGCTTTTACATCATAAATTACCTTGCCGTCCACGGTGTCGATCACAATCTCACCGCCCAGCGCCGCAACCGCAAAGGAAACGGGCACGGTAGAATAAATATTGACGTCCTGACGCTGGAAGATCGGATGCTGTCCGACGATCACCTCTACGAGCACATCGCCTCTGGGCCCGCCGTTTACACCTGGCTCGCCCTGACCTGCCAGACGCTTGCACTGGCCGTTGTCGATGCCTGCCGGGATCGTTACTGCAAACCGCTTCTTCATCGGGACATAGCCTGTTCCGCGGCAGTCCGTACACTTCTCCTTGATGATCTTGCCGCTGCCGCCGCAGTCCGGACAGGTCTGTACGTTGCGGACTGTCCCGAAGAACGACTGCTGGGTAAATACGACCTGACCCTTGCCGCCGCACTTGGAGCACGTCTCCGGGCTTGTGCCCGGCTTTACGCCCGTACCGTGACAGGTCTTGCACTCTTCCTTGACTGTCAGCTCGATCTCTTTTTCGGTTCCGAATACCGCTTCCTCAAAGGTGATCCTCACGCTCGTACGCAGATTCGCGCCCTTCATGGGACCGCTTCTTGCTCCGGAGCTTCTGCGGCCGCCGAAGAGGTCACCGAAAATATCCCCGAAAATGTCGCCAAAATCCGCACTGTTGAAGTCAAAGCCCCCCGCTCCGCCTGCGCCGCCGTCAAACGCCGCATGTCCGAACTGGTCGTACTTGCGTCTCTTCTCCGGATCGCTCAAAACCGCGTAAGCTTCAGACGCTTCCTTAAACTTCTTCTCCGCTTCCTGATCGCCCGGATTCATATCCGGATGATATTTTTTTGCCAGAGCACGATATGCCTTTTTGAGAGCGGCGTCATCGGCATTTTTATCCACACCGAGGACTTCATAATAATCTCTTTTCTGTTCCGCCATAACTAAAAAACTCCTTTAAAAGCTTATCCCCACACGCACGGATAGGGACCAATGAATTGGTCCCCCCGCTCTTTTGAAACCCGGTACTATTTTATACTTCTCTGAAGTCTCCGTCAATAATATCATCGTCGGGCTGGCTGTTTGCGCCTGCATCCGCCTGACCTGCGCCCATGTCGGGGCCTGCCTGGCCTGCCGCGCCCTGTGTCTGCTCATAAACCTTTGCAAACAGAGCCTGTGCGGACTGCATCAGCTTCTCCTGCGCCGCCTTGATGTCTGCTACCTGACTGTCGGAAAGCTCCTGATCCTTTGTGGATTCCAGCAGGGATTTCAATGCGTTTAAGTCTGCCTCAACGCCCGCCTTCTGGCCTGCGTCGATCTTATCGCCCACGTCTGCCAGAGCCTTTTCTGTCTGGAATACGAAGGAATCAGCGCTGTTTCTTGTGTCGATCGCTTCTTTCTTCTTCTTGTCCTGTGCCTCGAACTCAGCCGCTTCCTTCACAGCCTTGTTGATGTCATCCTCAGACATGTTGGAGCCTGCGGTAATGGTAATATGCTGCTCCTTGCCCGTGCCCAGATCCTTTGCGGATACATTTACGATACCGTTCGCATCGATGTCGAATGTAACCTCGATCTGCGGTACGCCGCGCATTGCCGGCGGGATTCCATCCAGACGGAACTGGCCGAGGGACTTGTTGTCCTTGGCAAACTGTCTTTCACCCTGTAAAACGTTGATGTCAACAGCTGTCTGGTTATCCGCAGCAGTAGAGAAGATCTGGCTCTTCTTTGTCGGGATCGTTGTATTTCTCTCGATCAGTCTGGTTGCGATGCCGCCCATTGTCTCGATGGAAAGGGACAGGGGTGTTACGTCCAGCAAAAGAATGTCTCCTGCGCCTGCGTCGCCTGCCAGCTTGCCGCCCTGGATGGAAGCGCCCAGCGCTACGCACTCGTCAGGGTTCAAGGACTTGCTGGGCTCCTGGCCGGTCAGCTGTTTTACCTTCTCCTGTACGGCAGGAACACGGGTGGAACCGCCGACTAACAGTACCTTGCCAAGCTCGGACGCCGTGATGCCCGCATCCTTTAACGCATTCTGAACCGGGATCGCTGTGCGCTCTACCAGATCGCTTGTCAGCTCGTCGAATTTTGCTCTTGTCAGATCCATATCAAAGTGCAGAGGGCCGTTTGCGTTCATGCTGATGAAAGGAAGGTTGATGTTTGTCGTTGTCGCGCTGGACAGCTCCTTCTTCGCTTTCTCCGCAGCCTCTTTTAATCTCTGCATTGCCATCTTGTCACCGGAAAGGTCTACGCCCTGCTGTGCCTTGAACTCGGAAACCATCCAGTTGATGATTTTGTTGTCGAAGTCATCGCCGCCCAGATGGGTATCGCCATTGGTTGCCAGAACCTCGATAACGCCATCGCCGATCTCGATGATGGAAACGTCGAACGTACCGCCGCCTAAGTCGTATACCATGATCTTCTGCTCTTTTTCATTGTCCAGACCATAAGCCAGGGCTGCCGCCGTAGGCTCGTTGATGATACGCTTTACTTCCAGGCCTGCGATCTTGCCGGCATCCTTTGTCGCCTGACGCTGTGCGTCGTTGAAGTATGCGGGAACGGTAATAACCGCCTCGGATACCTTTTCGCCCAGATAGTTCTCAGCGTCTGCTTTCAGCTTCTGTAAGATCATCGCGGAAATCTCCTGAGGGGAGTATTTCTTGCTGTCGATGTCAACCTTGTAATCGGTTCCCATATGTCTCTTGATGGAAGCGATCGTGCGGTCTGCGTTTGTAACAGCCTGACGCTTTGCAGGCTCGCCTACCAGTCTCTCGCCCGTCTTTGTGAACGCCACTACGGAAGGTGTTGTTCTTGCGCCCTCCGCGTTTGCGATAACGGTGGGCTTGCCGCCTTCCATAACCGCTACGCAGCTATTTGTTGTACCTAAGTCAATACCAATAATTTTGCTCATAACTTTTCTCCTTCTGCCCTGAAAAGGGCTATCTGAAAAATATGTCTCTTGCTCTTCTATAAAAAATGCCTTCGCGCATCTGCGCCGCCGCATCAAAGCTTCTTAATCCCGGCTGTCTGCCCCGCCGTTATTCCTGAACGACCGCAACCATGCTGTGACGCACAACGGAATCCCGGTACATGTAGCCCTTTAAGAGCTCCTGTGCCACCGTTCCCGGCTCCAGCTCGTCGTTTGCGACCTGCATTACCGCATTGTGGAAGTTGGGGTCAAACTCCCTGCCGACCGCCTCGATCGGGGTCACGCCCAGATTTTCAAGCTCCGTCAGAAGCTGCTTGTAAATCTTTGTCATGCCGTCCACGAAAGGAGCTTCCTTTTCCTCTTCCGGAACCATCGCCAGCCCTCTCTCGAAATTATCCACAACCGGAAGGATCTTCTCGATCACGCTCTTGGCGCCCGTCTCGAACATCGCTGCCTTTTCCTTTTCGGAGCGCTTCCGGAAATTCTCGAATTCAGCCATCTGGCGCATTACCTTGTCCTGAAGCTCACTGACCTGCGCTTTCATCGGATCTTCCTTCTTTTTCTTGGAGAAAAATCCTTTCTTCTCTTTGCCGTCGCCGTCTGCCGCTTCCGCCTGTCCGCCGTCTTCCGCTTCTGCCTCCGTTTCCGGCTCCGCCGCTGTATCGCAGGCGTCTTCGCAATCAGGCTGCTCCTGACCGGCGTTCTCCTGCTTTAATTCTTCGTCCATTCTTTCGTCTGCCACGTCTGCCTTCCTTTCTACTTTTTATATAAAGTATCCAATTCGTTCATCAGCGTCTTCAACGTGCCGATGACCTTGTCGTAATCCATTCTCTTCGGGCCGATAATGCCGATCGTACCGCGCATGCCCTCGCCCAGCTCATAGGTCGCCGTTACCACGCTGCAGTCCTTCATCGACTGGACCGGCGTCTCATTGCCGATATAGACCTGAATACCGGTGCTGTTCTCATCGGAAAGCGTTTCCTGCACCAGCTCTCCCAGCGCCTTCTTTTCCTCGAAAACATTGATCAGCTCGCTGGCTTTCTCCCGGTTGTCCGTCAGCTCCGGATATTTGAGGATGTTGTTCGTGCCGCTTGTGTAGATCCTGAGATCTTCATCCGACCGGATCGCCTCCGCGACCGCGTCCACCACGCCGCTCACAATCGAGCTGTGTATCCCTGCCTGCTGCTTCATCGCAGAAATCATCCCGAGGTTGATTTCGTCGATGGAAAGCCCGTTCAAGTGTGTGTTCAAAAGGATGTTGAGCTTTAACAGCGCCGCGTCGTCCAGATCCTCTTCCACATGGAGTATCGTATTTTTGATCACATTGCCTTCTACGACCACAACCGCCAGGATCTGATGTTCGTCCACTCTGGAAAGCTGGATGAATTTCAACTTGTTGCGCTGGCACTGCGGGCTCGTGATCATCGCCGCATAATTGGTGTTGGTCGCCAGAACCCTTGCCACCCGCTTTAAAAAGGTGTCCATCTTCTCGTCCTTCTCCAGAAGAAGCCCTTTGAGCTCCTCGACCTCGCGCTCCCTCTCCTCCAGCATCGTATCTACATAGAAGCGATAGCCCTTGTCGGAAGGGATCCGCCCTGCCGAGGTGTGGGGCTGCAGGATGTAGCCCATCTCCTCCAGATCAGACATCTCATTGCGGATCGTCGCGGAACTCAGATTCAGATCGGTATCTTTGGAAATCGTCCTGCTGCCCACCGGCTCGCCCGTTTCCAGATAGTTCCGGATCACCGCCTGCAGAATCTTCTTTTTTCTCTCGTCCAGTTCCACGCTCTCACCTGCCTTTTGTCTTATTAGCACTCATCTCGTTTGAGTGCTAACGCTTTCTGATGTTTAAGATAGCACTCCCCCTGCATATTGTCAACCGCTTTTCAGAAAATACTTGTGAATAAAGTATGAAAAAAGTATAAAGGCGGATTTCTCCGCCCTTACCTGTCTCAAAACTTTATTTTTCAATATCCTTCACACCTGTCAAGCGCCTCGCGCTCCTGTCCATTTCGATCCCATTTAAAAAATACATCGTTCCTTCCAGCCCCCTTACGCGCAGCGTAATCTGCCCTTCCAGAAAAACTCTCGTCGTAAATACTGTTTTTCCTCCGTCCGCAAAAATCTCCAGACTGGACCGGTCTGCAAACACGCGCAGGCTTTGCCGCTTCTCCAGACGCTGTGCATAACGTACCGTTCCAAAACGCTCTGCATACACATAACTCATCCCTCCCCTGTCCAGTACATACTCCCTGATGTCCCCTTGAAACAATACGCGGTCTCCCGCTTCGTTTGAAAGCTCTATCCAGAAATCGCCTTCCGCCTGCGCCTCTATTTCAAAAGAACACCTTCCCTCGGGCAAAATCACATCCGGAGTCCCCGCTTTTTCCTGCACGCTGCATTCCCTTCGGATTTCCTTTTTCTTTCCCCGCAGCTGTTCCAACTCTTTCAGCGGTCTTTGCACCATCCTGTCCCCATCCCACAAAATTTCCCTTGGCATTGTCAGCATATGCGCCCAGTTATTTTTATCTGTCGGATATTCGCTCTTTGAGTTTCCAAGCCATCCCATTAAAATCTGACGCCCTTTTCCATCCCGGTATGTCTGCGGCGCATAAAAATCAAACCCTTTATCCATTTCATAAAAATTGTCAAAAGCAACCCGGCAGTTTTCCGTATCCAGCCTTTCTCCTTTTGCATATATCACAGAAAATACATTTTTAAAATCATATTTGTTTCCGCTTTCGATCCCCATCGGCGAAAAAAACAGCACCCCTCCGTCTTCTGTATCAAAATAATTCGGGCATTCCAGCATATATCCAAAGAAACGGTCCCCCATCTCCAATTCCCCTTTGCATCGGAATTTTTCCGGATCGTCTCCTTTATATAAAAGAATACTTCCCTTTCGGATTCTGCGCACCGATCAGCATGTAAAATCCATCTTTGCGCTTAAAAACGCACGGATCACGAAAATCCCTGCCGCTAATCCGGGCATCTCGTTCTATGATCAAATGCCTGCCCGTAATCTTTCCATCTTTAAATTCACCGTACGCAACGCACGGTTCCTTCCGCTCATCTATAATACCGCTGTAATAAATTCTGACTTTATCGCCGTCGTTTAACGCCATCCCCGTATAGCACCCAAAACTGTCGCAGTCCTCAGACGGATACAGCTCCGCCCAGACATCCCATAAAAAACGGCTTAATCCTCGGGAAGGTAAGCCCATACATCACCGGCTCTGAAATCCCAAACAGCGCCGGGATCAATGCCGGAATCATATTGGCGCGCGCCTGACGGTTTTTCTGCATCATTACAACTGCCAGTCCTGCTCCAAGCTGCCCCGCGATCGCCGCAGCCCCCATCGGGTTAATATAATCCACTCCCGTCTCTGTAAAAATGCTCACAATAATGGACGTCACGGTATGATGCATTCCAACAGAGCAGAGTATCTGGATCAGTCCGCCGTACGCGATGCCTCCGATTCCAAACGGAAGCTTCAGCAGCATCAGGATCAGATCCGTCATGCCTTTTTCTACTGCCGAAAGCACCGGCCCTACCGCAAACAGACCGACCAGAAGGGAAATCAGCAGTGTCAGGAACGGAACAAGCAGCATATCCACAATATCCGGAATGATCTTATGAAGCTTCTTCTCCAAGGTCGCCGCAAAAAATCCCATAAACAGCGCCGGAATTACCGAGCTCTGATAACCTGTAATATTCAGCGTCAAAAATCCCATATCGATTTGAAGCGCCTGCACCGTTCCATTCACAACCGCCCATTTATCCGGCAGGTTGGGAGATACCAGCATCAGCCCCAGTACAATCCCCAGAATCGGCGAGCCTCCGAATTTTTTGCATGCAGACCATGCGACAAGCACCGGAATAAATGTATATGCCGTATCTGTGAGAATCGTATAAATGCTGTCAAACTCCGCCGAAAAGGCAATCCCAAATCCGTTGACGAGCAGGCTTCTTACTCCCATCAAAATACCCGTAGCAAGCAAAACCGGTATGATTGGAATGAAAATATCCGAAATCATCTTCGTCATGCCCTGAAATGTAATTTTCCCGGTTTCCCCGGATTTTTTTTCGGTATTTCCCGGTGCTTCATCCAGGCCTGCCCGTTTTCTGAATTCATCACATACCTTATTGACAAATCCCGTTCCCAGAATTACCTGATGCTGCCCGCTTTTTTCAAAATACCCTGCCACGCCCATAACCGCACGCACAGCATCCGCATCTACCTTCTGCGCATCATGCACTGAAATGCGCAGCCTCGTCGCGCAGTGCTCCGCGCTTATGATATTTTCCTTTCCACCGAACGCTTCTAAAATTTTTCCGGCAGCTAATGATGGATCTTTTTTCATTTTCGTCTCCTTCCGCCGCACATGCGGCATTTTCCCTTTTCCACAATTTCTTTCAGGCTATTTTTCATATCATACATTCCGCGGATCTGCTATCGAAACGATTCGATAAGGGGTTTTAAGAAAGCAGCCTCGGGGCTGCGCCGTTTATTTGTCGAATCGTTTCGATACCTGTTGAAAACAACATAAGCCTTTCATGTTTCAGTGTCAATCTTTTCCCATAAATAAAAAGGAAATCTGCACTTTCACCAAAATACACATTTCCTTTTTAGTAAAATCCACAATATACCCTCTGTTACATCGTTTCCCCCTTTTGAACAGAAATCGGGAAAACCGTCTGGAGCGGCACACTCAGGTTCTTTTCCACCATATCCAGAATCAGATCCACACATGCCTCCGCCATCTTTTCTACAGGCTGGACGATCGCCGTAACCTGACGTTCCCCGATCCGGGTCACAAACGTCCCGTCGATCGCCGTCATGTGTATATCCTGAGGAACCCTTTTGCCCCTCCGCCTTGCTTCTTTCATACATGCCATAATCGCCATATCGACGCCTAAAATCCCATCTGCATCCGGGCACAGCTCAAATACCCGCCGCGCCGCGTCCTGATAGGCATCCTCTGTAAAAGCATTATATCCTACGGGAATATCTGTAACCAAAACCCCTTTTTCTTCCAGAAGCTTCCTGAAAATATCTTCCTTTTCATGCTCATAATTTTTTACGGTATGGGAACTCGCCATCTGCACCACATTCCGGCAGCCTTTTTCCAGAAATAATTCGGCTGCCGCTATTCCCGTCTGTTCCTTATCCGTGCGGACGACAGGGATCGTTTCCGATAAATGTCTGTCCAATGCCAGGATCGGTCTGGAAATCTCCCTGTATTTTTCTACTCCGAGAGAATGCGATCCCATAATAACGCCATCCATCGTACGGCGCTCCAGCATGTTCAGATACTCCGCCTCCACGTCCTCCCGGCTGGCTGTTCCACAGATCATCGTCTTATATCCTCTTGAATAGAGGGCTTTTTCCGCATACTTTACAAATCCCGAAAAAAAAGGATGCGCCATATCCGGAATAATAATGCCAATAATCCCGGAACGCTGCTTTTTCAGATTGCGTCCCAGCTCGCTTGGCGTATAATTTAATTCCCGCATTGCCCGCTCGATTTTTTCCCTCATTTCCCGGGATACATAGCCCTTATTATTGCATACAAGAGAAACCGTGCTCCTTGAAACTCCTGCGAGTTTTGCCACGTCGCTGATACTTGCCATCTGATGACCTTTCCTTTCCTTCGTTAAAACCGGCTGTATTCCAAAACAGCCCCCGGCAAGGATTTCTCCCCGTCCGGCGGCTGCCTCTTTTTTCTCAGATTGCGAAGCTTCCTGTCGTCTCGCCGTTGATCACATAATAAACGGCGTTTTCCTCCGGCTTCACATATAATTTAACCGTCTTGAACTCTTCCGGCTTTCCTCCCAGATCATACTGCCATACGTCCTTTGCGATCGCAACCAGCTTCTCTGTCGTGTATTCCTTGCCGGAAAACTGGATCTCAACCTCTGCGGCAGGCTCTGCCGCTTTTGCGGTCCTTCTTGCCGGGGCTTTCTTCTCTGCGGCAGGCTTCTTTTCTGCTGCAGCTGTTTTTTCCGCTGCTGCCTTCTTTGCAGGCGCTTTCTTTGCGGCAGGCTTCTCCTCTTTTACCGCTTTCGTCTCCTTCTTTGCGGGAGCTTTCTTTTCAACTGCCACTACCGCAGTCTCCTTCTTCTCTACCGGAGCGACAACGCCGGGCTCCTGCTTCACGATTGCCTTTGTCTCTTCCTTCTTTGCAGGCTCAGCCGTCTCTGCTTTTACAGAAACTGTGGATTCTGCCTGAACAGCCTCTTCTTTTGCAACGGGTGCTTTCGCCGCAGTCTTTTTCACTGTGCTCTTTCTCATTTTCATTTCCTCCTTAACACCCAGGTATCTATCCATCAAGCAATTCCAACTAGCCGTACCTGAACTTATGGTTTAGTTTAACGCCAAATCTTCTTATTGTCAACTGCGGCAGCGCGGGCGGCGGCTGTACGCCTCCCCCTCTGCGGCAGAAGCCCAGATAAATTTTCCCTTTATTGCCGGGCGATTTTTCCCTTTACTGCCCGCTGATCCCGGACGTCGGGATCTCGACACGGAAGGTGCTTCCTGCGCCCGGCGTGCTCTCAAGGCTCACGCTTCCACCGTAATATGCCGCGATATGCTTGACGATCGACAGCCCAAGCCCCGTGCCGCCCATCTTCCGGCTTCTGCCCTTATCCACCCGGAAAAACCGCTCAAAGATCCGCTTCTGATCCTCCGGCTCGATGCCCACGCCGTCATCCTTTACCTCGATGCAGACCACATCCTTCTCCTGCCGGATCTTCGTCCACACATGGCCGCCCGGATGATTGTACTTGATGCCGTTGCTCATCAAATTGAGCAAAAGCTCACGCATCTGCTTCAGGCTTGCCTGCAGGCACACGCCCTCGCACTCCCCTGAAATCTCCACCTCGCAGGACGCCGCCTGCGGCGCAAGGCAGTCCAGCACCTCTTTCAGCACCTGATCCATCTGCACCCTGCTCAGCGTCACCTCCGCGTCCTTGCTTTCCAGACGCGAGATCATGAGAATATCGTCGATCAGCCCCGTCATGTGATCCGTTTCTTTGATGATCCGGTTCAGAAAATCCTTCCGCGTCGCCTCATCCTGTGCAAAATCCTGACACAAAAGCTCCGCGTATCCCCGCACCGAGGTGATCGGCGTTTTCAGCTCGTGGGACGCATTGCTGAAAAAATCCTGCCGGATCTTTTTGTCCTTCTCCATCTGCACCATCTGCCGCTTGATCTCGTCCGACCGGATATATCCCGAAAATTTTGCAGCGACCGCGACGCTGACAATAAACGCCACCGCCATGCCGACCAAAAGTACCGGGACGATCACGACCATATAGCTGAAAATATTCGTATAAGGAACCGACATCCGGATCACCGCGCTTTTGTCCCCGGTCAGCTTTGCCACATACAAAAGATACTGTTCCAGACTCTCCGAATATCTGGTGGAATAGCCCTGTCCCTGCTCAATCGCCTCCCCGACCTCTTCCCTGCCCAGATGGTTTTCCAGCGCATCCACATTTTTCAGATCCGTATCCGCCAGAACCGTCCCGTCCAGGCCGATGACCGTCACGCGGATGTCCCCGCTCAGCGCCTCCTTATGGATCGACCGGATCTGCTCCTGAAGGGGCTTTTGATAATCCAGAGAATAGTCCACCACCGCGATCGTCTTTTCCAGCACCTCCACATTCTGCTTTCTCATCTGCTCGCCCAGAAGAATCGACGAGATCAGGCTGCTGATCGCAAGCGCAAGCACCAGCACCACCGCAAAACGCATCAGGATCGGATTTTTCCGAAACATCTTTTTTTTATGCCCTGCCATCTCTTTTTACTCCTGCGGACGCGTAAAGCGGTATCCCACGCTTCTGACCGTCTTGATATATTTTCCGCCTTCCTCGCCCAGCTTCTGACGCAGCGTTTTGATATGGATGTCCAGCGTCCGCGTCTCCACATCCGCCCTCCAGTCCCAGAGCTTATCCAGAAGCTCGTCCCTGGAAACGACGCGGCTGCGGTTCTCCACCAGATATGCCAAAAGCTCATATTCCTTATAGGTCAGGATCACTTCCCTGCCGCCAACCCGCACCTCCCGCGCGTCCGTATCCAGACGGATCGGCCCGCATTCAAATACCTTCGGGAGCGTTTCCTCTTCCTCCCGCGTCCTGCGCAGCAAAGAGCGCACCCGCGCCTGAAGCTCCAGTACGCTGAACGGCTTTGTCATGTAATCGTCAGCTCCCCCGTCCAGTCCCGCAACCTTGTCATATTCCTTGTCGCGCGCCGTCAGCACGAGCACCGGGAGCTTCTTCCACTGGTCGTTTTCCCGGATCCTGCGGATCGCCTCCAGACCGTCCATCCCCGGCAGCATCAGGTCAAAGATCGCAAGCTGCGGTTCCCTGACCTTAAAAGCGCCCAGCGCCTCCTCAGCCGTCTCAAACGCCGCCGTCTCATAGCCGGATCCCTTTAACGCCACCTGCACCAGATTTCTGATATTTTCATCGTCCTCAATAATATAGATCATCGCCACTGCCTCCGTTTCCGGGCTTTTGCCTCCGTAAAAACCATGAATAAAGTAAGATCAGGGCACGTTTTGTCACGCGCCCTGAAAATCATCTCCGTTATCCCTGCTGGCTCTGCGCCGCCTGGCCGATATGTGTCTCCGCCTTTACATAATCCGCGATATTTACCGCATGATCCGAAATCCGTTCCAGATTGCTGATGATGTCAAGGAAGATCACGCCGCTTTCCGGTTCGCATTTGCCCTTGGAAAGACGTTTGATATGCTTCTCACGCAGATCGCCCTCCAGCATATCCACGCTCTGCTCCAAAACGCGCACGGAATCCGCCGTCTCCACAGCGCCCGTCTCCCGCGCCTCTACCGCGATCTGTAAAGACTGCAGCGTCTGCGCAGAGATCAGATCCAGATCCGCTTTGCCCTTTTTGGAAAAAGCGACCTGGTCCCGCTGCATGTTCTCCGCCAGCTCCGCGATATTCTCCGCGTGGTCGCCGGCGCGCTCGATGTCGCTGACCGTATAGAACAGGTTTTTTACCTGCTCATGCTGCTCTTCCGTCAGGGAAAGATTGTCCACCTCCACAAGGAACGAGGTCAGGATCTTCTCCATGCCGTTGATCTCTTTTTCCCTCGCGTAAACCTGCTGGATCTTCTCTCCGCCTTCCTCCGTAACGGATTCCAGCGCCAGCTCCAGATTCAGGCACGCTTCCCGCCCCATGGCAGCAACTTCCTTCTGGGCGGTCGCCAGCGCGAAGGAAGGGTTGTTTAAAATACGCTTATCCAGACGCTTCTCAAGCTTCACGGCAGCGCCCACTTCCATACCGTCGTCGTCCTTGCCGGGAACCAGCTTGCCGGAAAGGGCAACCAGGCCGTTTGCAAAGGGGATCAGAAGCAGCGTACAGGTCACGTTAAATACCGTATGGAAAACAGAAATTTCCACACTGCTCATCGTGGACATCCCCCATTCCGGGAATACCGCGAACAGGATATACATAATCACGCCGAAAATAGCCGCGCCGCACACGTTGAAGGACAGATGGATCATCGCCGCGCGCTTTCCGTTCCTGCCGGAGCTTACGCTGGACAAAAGCGCCGTCACGCACGTACCGATATTCTGTCCCAGCGTAATAAACACCGCGGACTTCCAGTTTACAACGCCGTTCATCGCCAGCGTCTGCAAAATGCCGACGGAAGCGGACGAACTCTGGATGATCGCCGTTACGACCGCGCCCGTCAGGATTCCGAGCAGCGGGTTTTTGCCGAGCACCTGAAACGCCTGCGCAAAGATCGGCGCGTCGCGGTAAGGCTTGATCGCGTCCGACATAAAGGACAGGCCGATAAACAGAACGGAAAAGCCGATCAGGATTTCGCCGACCTGTTTTTTCTTATCGGATTTTACAAACAGGACGATAAACGCTCCGATGCCCAGAAGCAGGGGCGCGTAAAATTCCGGATTCAAAAGGCTTCCCCACTCGCTCATGGAAACCATCCACGCGGTGATCGTCGTACCCACATTGGCGCCCATGATCACGCCGACTGCCTGCGCCAGATTCATCATGCCGGCGTTGACAAAGCCCACCACCATGACCGTCGTCGCAGACGAGCTCTGGATAACAGCGGTTACCAGCGTGCCCGCCAGGATCGCCATGAGCTTGTTCTTTGTCAGAAAGCCCATAAGCTTCTGCATCCTGCCTCCGGCAAAGTGCTGCAGGCCCTCTGCCATGATGTGCATTCCGTAAAGGAACATGCCCAGGCCGCCGATGAACATAAACAGCATTGAAATGTTGTCCATTTTTACGTTGAAACCTCTCTTTCTCTTTCTCCATTTCAAATTGCGACAAATTTCTCATTTTCTCCACTATTGTAACAGCTTGAAGTAAAGTCTGGCTACTGTTTTTGTAAAATTCATGTAAAATTTTTTACATTTGCCTTTCCCGCGCCCTGTTTGTCCCTTATATCTGAAAAAATGAACATATAAAAAACGTACAGGGAACCACCCGGAGCCGTCCCTGTACGCTGCAGCGCTTCAATATTCATATACTTTTTTAAATCTTGCCAGATAATAGACCGATACGAAAAACGCCATCGCCTCCGCGATCGGCACCGCCGTCCAGATCCCGTCCACTCCCCAGAACAGCGGAAGGATGAGCAGGCACACTGCCAGAAATACAAACGTCCTCAAAAAAGACAGGATGGCGGAAACCTTGCCGTTGGAAAACGCCGTAAACAGCGCCGACGCAAAAATATTCATCCCCGTAAACAAAAAGCTGACGGAAAAAATGGCGAAGCCATGCTTGGCAAGCGCAAATACCTCGCTTCCCGCCGGCGTAAACACCAAGATCACGATGTCCGAACCCAGCTCCGCGATCCCGAAAACGAGCGCCGAAACGATCGCTACCACGCAGACGCTGATCTTAAATATTTTTTTCAGCTGCCTCACATTCCTGCTTCCGTAATTAAAGCTCACAACCGGGGCGACGCCGCTGGAAAATCCCATAAATGCGGACGTCATAAGAAACTGCGCGTACAGCACGATCGTGATCGCCGCCACACCCGCTTCGCCCGCATACTTCAGCATGAGCACATTAAACAAAAACGTCGTGACCGCCACCGCCAGATTATTGACCATCTCGGAGGAACCGTTTGCACAGCAGCGGAGCAGAAGCCGCCAGCGCAGCACCGGCTTTACAAAGTACAGCGTCCCCCTCCGGTTTACCGTAAAATAAACCAGCCCGAACAGCCCGGGGATCGAATATCCGATCGACGTCGCCAGCGCGGCGCCGCTTACCCCGAAGCCGCAGACTACGATAAACACATAATCCAGAACGATATTGGCGATCCCTCCCAGAACCGTCAGCGTAAGCCCCAGATGCGGCTTGCCCGCCGTCACAAAAAAGCTCTGGAACAGCATCTGGAAAACCGCCAGCGGAGCCGAAAGAATCAGGATCAACAGATAATCATAGCAGTAATCGTATAAAGCCGGCGTCGAACCGAGCAGATAGATCAGCGGCTCGATAAAAAGGACGCCCGCCGCCACGATGACCGCGCCCACGGCCGCGCCTGTCAGCACGAGGAAGGAAAAATTTTCCTTCGCTTCCCGGTTTTTCCCTTCTCCCATATTCCGGGCGATGACCGCGCTTCCCCCGGTCGCCAGCATGATGGAAACCGCGATAATGATGCTCGGGATCGGATACACGATATTTAAAGCCGACAGCGCGTTTTCCCCTACAAATTTTGATACAAAAACGCCGTCTACCATCTGATAAAGGGACATGAACACCAGCATGACCACCGTCGGCGCTACAAATTTCAGCAGCGAAAGGACCGTAAACTCCTGTCCGATGCTGTTATGTGGCCTTTCCATTTCAATCTCCATTCCGGAGCGTAAACGCAGGACGGTGAAAAACCTCAGATGCGCTTTCCCGCCGTCATGGCTGCCTGCGACGCTCCTGCACCGGCAGCCGTGCCGTAATCCTCTATTATCTTCCTGCTCCCCGACCGCGGATAACCCACGGTCAGGCTTCCCGTAACTGGGTAAAAAAAAAGAACCTTGATCATTCAAAGTTCTTCCTTAAGAAGAGCGACAGACGGGGCTCGAACCCGCGACCTCCACCTTGGCAAGGTGGCGTACTACCAACTGTACTACTGTCGCATTCGCTTGTCGCCGTATGTCTCAGCGACGAAATTTATCTTAGCACAGGTTTTCATAAAATGCAAGCACTATTTTCAATTTTTCAAAATTTTTTTCATAAAATATTTTCAAACGGCAACAGTTTGGCCGCACGGCTGCCCTGCCCTCCGGCAGTTTCCGGACGAAAGCCGCCGGCGCTGCCGGCGGCTTCCTTAAGTCCGCTCTACTCCAGAATCTTGCGGTTGTAGCGCCTGCGGCGCACATACTCTACTTCGCCCATGGCTCTGCGATGGTTCTCCATCCGCTCCCTCTTATGGGCGATCGAGCTTTCCATCCCTGCCGGATGGTAGCCCTTGCAGACAGACGCAATCGCAAGCTGCACATAGTGAAGCCCCTGCGTCACCGCAATATCCAGACGCATCAGACCAAGCAAAAGCATATCATGCAATTTGCCCCCGATCCGCTCTCCTGACCGCTTACAGTGCGCCAGATAAGCCACGATCAACAAAAGAAAAACTGCTGCTGCAAAAATCATCATCGGTCCTCTCATATGCTCACCCTCTTTTCTCAAAGCTGTGCCAACCGGGACCCGGTTTTCCTTATGTGTCTGATCCTATTGTAATCCCTGCCCAAAACCGCGTCAATGAAAATTTACTCTGCCGCCATCTTCTCCGCCAAAACCTCAACCGCTTTTTCAAGCTGGTTATCCGTCCCGTCCTCGACATACGGCTCGGGCTCAAAGGGAACCTCCACATCGGGCGCAATGCCGATCTTGTGAATGTTGTTTCCGTTGGGGGTATAATATTTGCTTACGGTCAGCTTCACGGCGGAACCGTCCGAAAGCTTCATGATCCGCTGTACGATGCCTTTTCCGTAGGTCGTCGTGCCGACCAGCGTGCCGATGCCGTAATCCTTGACCGCGCCCGCTAAAATCTCCGACGCGGATGCGCTGTTTCCGTCCACCAAAACGACAAGCGGGACTTCCAGCTGATTTGCGCCGTCGCAGCTGTACTCCTCGCGCTCTCCGTTTTTATCCTCCGTATAAACGATCAGCCCTTTCGGAAGCAGTTCCCGGGCGATGTCGCACACGGTGGAAAGGTTCCCGCCCGGATTTCCGCGCAGGTCAATGATCAGCCCTTCCATTCCCGAACCCCGGCAGGCTCCCATCGCCTCCTGAAACTGTTCCAGCGTTACGTCATCAAATTCCTGGATCTGGATATAGCCGATGTTGTTTTCCAGCATTTTCTGGGTGACCGTCTCATTTTCCAGCTTGCGGCGCACCACGTCGATCTCCAGATAATCCGGCTCGCCCTGACGGATAACCGTCAGATGCACCGTCGTGCCCTCATCGCCCTTTACCAGCGCCACGGCAGAGCTTAAATCCATGCCCTGCACTTCCGTTTCGTCCACCTTATAAAGCAGGTCGTTTGCTAAAATCCCGGCTTCCTCCGCCGGGGATCCGGAGATCACGCTGGCGATCTTTGGAAGCTGCGTGTCCGGATCCATGGAAACCCGCGCGCCGATCCCGTAATAAATGCCTTCGGTTTTTTCCTGAAGATCCTGAAGCTCCTCCGGCGTGTAATAAACCGAATACGGATCGTCCAGCGCCTCGATCAGCCCTTTATAAACGCCCTGCTGCATATCCGCCTCGCTGACGTCCTCCAGATAATAGTCGCCTACCATTTCCTCCAAAACGCCCAGCTTGCGCATCGTCTCCCCGCTCAGAAGCTCCCCGTCCCCGGAGATTCCTTCCGAGCCTGCCTCCGTGCTCGCCTTTATCCCCTGATAAAGCTGCACCCCCGTAAAAATACCGCCGCCCAGAGCCAGCGTCAGCGCTGCCCCGGCGATCAGCCCGCCTGCAAAAACTCTTTTTCTGCCCATTTTTTTACCACCTGTTATCTATATGACCCTTCACTTCTTTGGATTTTTCATTTACAAATAATCCCTGATACCGGATTGCTCCGCGCTCCGCGCTTCCGCAATCCTCAAAAACATTCGTAATCCGCTCATTTTCTTTCAGAAAATGGCTTCTTACTCATGTTTTGGCGGGAACCAAAGTCAAAAATCCTCCTGCAAGCAAGCTTGCGTCGGATCATTGACCTTGGTTCCTTGGTATCATCATATATATAACCGGAACGAAGGATTTAGAAGCCCCAATCCCCCGTTCCGGTCTGTCGCACCTGTTATTCATTTTTACCGCCCATACGGCGGCGGATCCCTTTCGGGAACCTTCTCAATTTCCTTTCAGAAATCGAGAAGTAGCAGTAAACCCGCCCACACGGCGGCGGGTTTACTTTAAGTATCCCCAGGGGCTTACGTAGTTGCCGTTTAGGCGCACCGAGAAGTGAAGGTGCGGCCCGGTCGAACGTCCCGTAGAGCCCACTGCCGCGATCTGGTCGCCCTTGCTGACCGACTGCCCCGACGAAACGTAAAGCTTCGACGCGTGCATGTAGATCGTATAAAGCCCGTCGCCGTGGTCGATCATCACATAATTTCCCATCGAGCTGTTGTAGGAAGCCGCCACCACGTTGCCGCTGTACGCCGCAAGGATCGGCGTTCCGCTCGCCGCCGCAAAGTCCACGCCGTTATGGAATTTCTGGACGCCCAGCGTCGGATGCATCCGCGTTCCGTAATCGCTGGAAACGCGTTTGTAGCCGGGACAGGGCATCTGGAACATGCCGCCGTCGTATTTGATCCGGTTCTGTTCCGCAAGCTTCGCCTTATCGGCGGCAACCGCCTTTTCCAGCGCCGCGATCGTGGCGTTCTGCTCCGCCACATCCGCCTCGTATTCCTTCAGCGCCGCTTCCTTATTGTTGATGTCTCCCTGAAAAGCCTGTATCTGCTGCTCTTTTTCCCCGATCAGCGTATCGACCGCCTTCTGCTCCTGTTCCAGGCTTGCCTGCGCGGACGCAAGCACCTCTTCTTCCTCTTCCAGCGTCTGCTTGCAAAGCTTCATATATTCCACGCTCTGACGGTATTCCTCCAGCTTCTGGCTGTCGTAAGCGCTCAGCTGTTCCACATATTCTGCCTGATTGAGCATATCCGCAAAGCTTTCCGCGCTTACCAGAAGCTCCAGATAGCCGCTGCCCTTACTGTTCTGATACAAAAAGCGGAGCCGCTTTTTCATATCCGTATACTGCTGGTCCGCGACCTCCTGCGCCTTTTCAAGGTCAGCCTTCGCCTGCGCGATTTCTTCTTTTTTCTGGGCGATCTGCTTTTGCAGCTCGTCAATCTTTGCCCCGATGTCCGCCAGCTTGCCGTCCAGCTCCTTTACATAGGTTTCCAGATCGCTTTTGGATTTTTCCAGATCCTTTACCATCGCTTTGATATTGGAAATGCTGGACTGGAGCTTTTTCTTTTCCTGCTCCGCCTGACTGATCGCTTCCTGTTTCTCCTTGATGCTGTCCTCAAGCGTGCCCGCCTGCACGCTGCCCGCCGGGACTGCCGCCAAAAGCAGCGCAGCGATCAGACAGCCTGCAAGGCCCTGCCTTATCCTTTTCCGCATTCTGTTCCCTCTCATCAGACGCGCAGATGCTTACGCACCGTCGCAAAGCTTCCCAAAAATCCAATGCCCGCGCCAAGCCCCATACATACGGGAACGAGCGTGCGGTACACTTCGGAAACCGGAAGGAACTGCATCAGCCCGGACAGCGCCGGGAACTGCAGCGCCACATATTCCATCACCTGCATATACAGAAGATAGATCACGCCCAGCGGGATGCAGGAACCGATCAGGCCGATCAGAATGCCTTCGATCACGAACGGGGAACGAACGAAAAAGTCCGTCGCGCCGATATATTTCATGATCTCGATCTCCTCCTTGCGGACAGAAATACCGATCATGACCGTATTGTTGATCAGGAAAATGGATACCGCCAAAAGGATCGCAATGATTGCCGCAGACGTATACGCCACGACCATGTTCACGCCGGTCAGCGTCGTCGCCGCCATCTCGGAGCGCTTTACGCTGTCTACCTGCGGCAGCGATTCCAGCCATGTCACAAGCGTCTCCTGCTGCGCCACATCCTTCATATAAATCTCATAGTTGTCAAGGCCTTCCAGCGGGTTTTCGGAATAGATCTCTTCGTAATCCTCGCCGATGTTTTCGGGCGCCCATTCAGCCCACGCCTCGTCCGCCGTCACAAAAACCGCTTCCGAAACCTCCTGTCTTGCCCGGATCTGGTCGCCTACCGCAACCATCTCCTCCTCCGTCACGCCCTCCTTGAAAAAGACCGTCACGGAAACGCCCTCTTCCGCCGTCCGGATCATGTGCTGGAAGTTTAAAATTACCGTAAAAAACAGGCCGAAAAGAAACAGGCACGCCGAGATCGTGGCAACCGACGCCAGCGAAAACAGCTTATTGCGGAAAATATTGATAATTCCCTGCTTCAACGTATAAAAAAATGTACTAATCCTCATCGATATAACCGCCTTTTTCCTCGTCGCTGATAATAACGCCCTTCTTCATCGTGATCACGCGCTTTTCCATCGCGTTGACGATCTCCCTGTTATGCGTTACGACCAGGATCGTCGTCCCTTTCTCCTCGTTGATCCGCTCCAGAAGCTTCATGATCTCCCATGAATTTTTCGGATCGAGGTTTCCTGTCGGCTCATCCGCAAGAAGGATCGGCGGTTCGTTGACGAGCGCCCTCGCCAGCGCCACGCGCTGCTGCTCGCCGCCGGAAAGCTGCTTCGTCCGCGCCTTGTACTTGCCCGCAAGCCCCACGACCGCCAGCGCGTTCGGTACGTTCCGGCGCATCAGCTTGGTGGGCATCTGGATCACGCGCTGTGCAAACGCCACGTTCTCATATACGTTCCTGTCGTTTAAAAGACGGAAATCCTGAAACACGATCCCGAGGTTTCTCCGAAACTTCGGCACCTCGCGCCGCTTTAGCTTCGCCACGTCGGAGCCGTTTACGATAACCCTGCCGCTGGTGGGAGTCAGCTCCCGCAAAAGCAGCTTGATCAGCGTCGATTTTCCGGAACCGCTGTCGCCTACAATGAACACAAACTCCCCTCTTTTGATGCTTAAGCTCACATTGTCCAGAGCCGGGGAGCCCGTGGAATAAGACTTGCTTACCCTGTCAAGCTGGATCACAGCATCGCTGCCTTCCCGCCTTCTTTTTTTCTTCCTGTCGTTTTGCGCCAAATTTTGTCACCATCCTAGTATTCAAAAGTTTCCATATACTTCATGTACTTCACAACCATCAGCGCGATCTTGAAAGTGATCGCGTCCTCGAATACGCGCAGATCCAGCCCCGTGGACTTCTGCAGCTTATCCAGCCGGTATACGAGCGTATTGCGGTGGATGAAAAGCTGTCTGCTCGTCTCCGAAACGTTCAGGCTGTTTTCAAAAAATTTGCTGATGGTCGTCAATGTTTCCTCATCGAAATCGTCCGGGCTCTTGCCGCCGAAGATCTCGCGGATAAACATTTTGCACAGCGGGATCGGAAGCTGATAGATCAGACGGCCGATTCCCAGTTCACTATACGCGATAACGGTGCGTTCGTCAAAGAAAATTTTTCCCACGTCCAGCGCCATCTTCGCTTCCTTGTAGGAACGGCTGACCTCCTTGATCTCCCGCACGATCGTGCCGTAGGATACGCGGTTGTCCGATACGCCCTCATTTTCAAGCCATTCCAAAATACCTGTAGCGTAATCGCCGATCTCCTTTGCCTGATCGCCCTCAGCAAGTTCCTTTACCACGATCACGTTGTTTTCATCCACCGCCGTAATAAAGTCGTGGTTGTTATTTCCAAAGACCGGACGCATCTGCTCCAGAATATTGTTGTCCTTCCCGCCGCCGCTCTCGATGATAAACACCACGCGGTCTGCGTCCGCCGGGATATGCAGCTTCTTCGCCCTGCTGTAAATATCGACTAACAACAGGTTGTCCAAAAGCAGGTTCTTAATAAAATTGTCCTTGTCAAAGCGTTCCTTGTACGCCACAAGCAGGTTCTGCACCTGAAATGCCGCCATCTTCCCGATCATGTAGAAATTCTCCCCGGCTCCCCCGACCACAAGGATGTATTCCAGCTGCTGATCGTCATAGATCTTAAAAAACTGATTGCCCTGCACTTCCTGACTGTCCGCGGGCGAATCGATAAACGCCCTGACTGCCGGCAGGCAGCCGTCCAAGCTGTCCGATGTGGACGCCGCCACATTCCCGTCCATGTCCGCCACACATAATTCCACTCTGGCGATCGCTTTGAATCCCTCAAGCGTACTCTGTAAAATCTGATTTGAGATCATAACCCCGTCTCCTCCATATTGAATTAACGCATTCTGCGGCACAGCCGCTGCGCCGCCCTGCAATTTCGCTATAACCCTTTCTATATTTTAAAAGAAAACCACAAAAAAAGCTATAGCAAACCGTAAAAAATTTATGCACTTTCCCAAAGTTCACAATTTTGACACAGAAATCTTCACGCTTCTGTACCAAAAAAAGACGGGATTACTGTTCCGCCTTTTCCTGATTATACTCATTTACCTTTTTCTGGAAGAGTTTTTTCCGGATATTCCCCCAGAAGGTCGGTTTCTGCCGCTCTTTTAATTTCGTGTCCGGAAGCGCCACCCACAGCTCCGCATTCAAAAATTTCCTGCCCGCGTGCATCAGCGCCAGATCCGTCGGAAACGTCATCCGCGAAAAGATCACCTTCGGGGCCGCTTCGTTTAATTCGTTCATCAGCCGCTCCGGCTGCTCTTCAAATTCCTCGTATCCCCGCGCGCCGGCTATATTTAAGTTCTCCTGAACCTTTAAAAGCATTTCCCGCAGCGCCTCCGCCTGTTTTACGGTGTCTCCGATCAGATATACCTTATCCCGCTGCCTGCCGAGCCGCTTTAAAAATTCTCTTAAAAACACCCGGTCCTCGATCTCCCGCACCCTGCCCGGAGAAGCGATGCCCGCCGCTTCCAGAATATCCGGTTCCAGACAAAAGATCAGATCCATCTCTTCCAGATACTGCTTGATCTGTTCGTCCCGCGACGCTGCCGCCAGCGACTGCGCGTTTATGTAGCTTGTTGTATTGAGCGCACCCGTCTGCAGAAAGCGCTCTGCCCTCCGCAAACCTTCCCTTGCGGAAAAATCCATCAGGGAAATCCCCAAAACTGAATACCTTTTCATAATTCCTGCCTGCTGTTCCGGCATCCGCCAGTCCCTGCCCCCACAGGGTCTGCCGTCCTGCCCTTTAAATCCTGCGGATCGCCCTTTCCGTGATCTCTATCCGTCCGTTTTTCAAAAGATTGCCGACCGCTCTCTTAAATTCGTTCTTGCTCATGGAAAGCTCCCTTTTGATCACCTCCGGAGACGCCTTGTCCGTAAAGGGGAGCGCGCCGTCAAAGCTGTCGATCAGCGCCATCACCTTTTCGGCGTCCGCCTCGATCTGCAGCCACGCCTTCTCGCGCACGCTCAGATCCAGCTTTCCGTCCTCATGTACTTTTACGACCCGTGCCTTAACCGTATCGCCTACCTTTAACTCGCCGTACATCTCCCTCGGCGGGATCAGGGCGCTGTAACGGCCGTCCACCGCCACAAACGCGCCGAACTGGCGGCTGATCTCATACAGATAGCCGCTTACCTGATCGTCCTTTTTGTAGGGGCTGTCCGTGTGAAGATAATGATAGACCTTCATCGTCGCACACAGCCTGCCGCTCTTGTCCACATACAGCGCTGCCGGGAAGCGGTCGCCCTCTTTTACCTTTTTGGTCTGTTCCTTAAAAGGGAGGAAAAGATCCTTTTCCAGCCCCCAGTCCAGAAACGCGCCCATCCGCGCGGTCTGCGCCACGGTAAGCTCCGCCACCTCGCCCAGAAGCAGCTTCGGGCGCGCCGTCGTAGAGATCAGCCTGTCGCTGGAATCCTTATATAAAAACACTTCCAGCTTATCGCCCGGCTTTGCGTCCTTCGGCACCTGCCTGCCCGGAAGCAGCACCTTCTCCGCCGCATCCGCGCTCTCTGCCAGATAAACGCCGAAATCCACCTTTTTTACAATCGTCAGTTCCTGAATTTTCCCTATTTCAAGCATATTCCTGTTTCCTTGTCAATTCCACCACCGCATAGGGGGCTTGATCCTCGCTGCATAAGCAGACCGTCACGCAGTTTTCCTCTTCCTTCACGACCGGGACGATCACATCGTGCAAAAGCGCGGATTTTTTGTACTCCGCCCGCATCTGCCCGATCTTGAAATCCGCCGGCAGATAGTCCATCGCCATATGGATATACTGCCCGTTGTTCACATGATGGTTGCCGTCCAAATGCTGGCGTCCCACCGCAAAGCCTTCGTGCGCCCTGCCGTCCTTTGGCATCCCGATCTTGCGCGAAGCATAGTCCATCGGAAGCTTCTCTTCCAGCACGTATTTTTCCAGCATCTCCTGCGTCGGGCGCACCGGCGTCCCCTTCCTGAAATCCATCAGCGTCCAGACAGAATTGGCTTCCACCAGCCGCTCACCGTCCGCCGTATCCAGAAAGAAATTCCTCAACCCCATAAAGCTGCGGAACGCATACGGAAGCGTCCCTGCCACGATCCGCTCGCCCAGAGCCGGGTATCTGTGGATCACGATCTGCCACGCGCTCATCACCCACAGCATATTCTGGCTGCGCAGATATTCCACGCCAATCCCCAGATCCTCCGACTGGAAGGTGGACACGTCCTGAAAGTAGTCCACGATCCCCGCGATGCTCAAAAGTCCGTTTTCATCTGTTTCGCTGTAACGTACCCTGCTCTCAAATGTATACATGCTTCGCCTCGTTGTTCATAGATTTCAGTCATCATACCACAAAATGCAGATTTTTACAACTCCGGCAAAAATCAGCAAAAACCGGCTTATCCCTCCGCAATTTCCAGCTCTTCAAAAAAGATCCCCAAAATCTCCTGCCACGGCTTGCCCTGCCCCGCCAGAAGATCCGCCTGATACTGGTCAAAGCCCAGCCCGTGCCCGATCCCCCTTGTCTGTAAATGGATCCTGCCCGACTCCTCCCGCACAAAAAAGCACGAGGACGCCAGACTAAACAGCTGCCGGAACCGCTCGCCCTCCATCCTTTTCTCCCCGCAGGACACGGTCAGCACATAGCCTGCGCTGTCGCGTTCCAGCACGATCTTCGCATTCTCTTTTGGAAGGCTCATCCCCTCCGATGCAAGCTTTCTGGAAAATTCGCCCCGGCTAAGAACCGTTTCCTGCAAAAAATCCGCCGCATTTTCATCGCCGCCGCACGCAACGCTTCTGCACCACGCCGCCTGCTCCTGCCCGAAAATCTCTGCGCCGCTTCGGGTGCTCCCCGCGCTCAGCCTGAAAAAGGGCGGGCTTACAGCTCCGCTGTCATACGCCAGATACTTTCCTTCCGTATCTGCAACGGCGCGCCGGCACTTTGCTTCCAGCTCCTCAAATTCCCTGCCCCACAGCTTTTTTCGCTCCTCCTCCGAAAGCCACGCAAGCCCGCTTTCTTCCGCGCTGACGCAGATCCTGCCGCCAGCGCCGCCTTTTCCGGCAAGCATCGTGCTTCTTAAGATCACCGCCTGCGCCTTCAGCGCCTCCTCCCGGTACTGCGCCGGGATACACGCCGCCAGCGCCCCCGTCAAAAAATCCTCCTCCGAAAGCCTGCGGGTCTGTCCGGCGCATTCCCACAAAACGCTCCCCTCCGCCCCGCCGACCGCAAGCGTTTCCACCGTCTGCCCGCTCCCCGTCCTTGCCACGACGCTGCATGTATAAGGAAGCATCAGCATAAAAAGAAGAACCGTAAGAAGGTCCTGCATCCGTTTCCTTCTTACGGCTCCTGCCGCTCTTTTTTCCAGTCCTCTTTCCTGCATGTCTATCCCTCCCATACCCTGCCATTGGATGTTCACAGACATTGTATGAAAGGGCGGACAGCCTTATGCGCTGCCGCGGCTTCTGTTTCCCCTCAGTGTACAAGGGCACTCGCTATCCTGTAAAGCAGAAGCGTCACGCATCCACTCTGTTGTAATTGATGAGACAGCCTTTCAAAATAATGCTGCGCTCCTCGTCCGTCAGCTCGCCCAGCGTTACTGTAAACGGCTTCAAGCCCGCTGCAGACACCTGATAGCCCATGATCTTCTCCGCCTTTTCCTCTACCGCGCGGCGGATATTGGGGAAAAACAGATAATCATGGTTCTGGAACGGCAGCTCGCCCTTTTCGATCACAAACGGGAGCATGCCCCAGTTGATCAGGTTGGAACGGTAGCGCTTTGTCGCATATTCGTTGGCGATATTCGCCCAGCCTCCCAGCACCTTCTGGCAGCTTGCCGCCTGCTCCCTCGCAGAGCCATCCCCAGGCTTTACCGCAAAGATCGTCGAGCCAAAGCCAAGGCTTCCTTCCTTTGCCTGCGGAAACTGCGCCCAAATCTGCTCCATGACCGGAACCAGCTCTTTTTTTGCCGCCAGCGGATCTTCTCCCTCTTCCAGCGCCTTCTGCGCCTTCTGAATCTCCTTTGCCAGCCCCACATAGGCGGGATCCTTGCGGGAAAGGGTAAATTCCGCAAGCCCCAGCGGGTTGGAGCGGTACGAGCTCGTCTCGCCGGAGGGGATCAGCTCGTCCGTCGTCGTCACCGGATCGTGGATCTCGGAAACCACCTGTAAAACGAGGTCGTCCGGAAGCGCGCACATCCTCGGCCAGTCCTTGATGTTGGGGCCAAAATGGATGTCCACGGACGGATCCGCCTCCCCGTGGGAGTCAAATACCCGGTTCCGGTAAATCTTTGCGTCAAAATGATATTTATATTTTCCGATCGGCCCGTCAAAGTCCGTCGCGGGCGTCAAAATCCCCTGATTTGCCGCCGTCGCCGCGATGGAACGCGCGTCCATGAGCGCCACGGAAGCGATCTGGCCGTTCTGCAGCTTGGAGCCCTCGCGGTTCGGGAAGTTTCTCGTGGAATGCCGGATGGAAAAGGCGTTGTTTGCCGGCGTATCGCCCGCGCCGAAGCAAGGGCCGCAGAACGCCGTTTTCATGACTGCGCCCGTCTCCATCAGCGCAGCCGCGCAGCCATTTTTCACCAGCTCCATATAAACGGGCATGGAGGCCGGGTATACGCTTAAGGTAAAGGCGTCGTTTCCGATGTTGCTTCCCCTTAAAATATCAGCCGCCGCGCATATATTTTCAAAGCCGCCGCCGGCGCAGCCCGCGATGATGCCCTGATCCACATAAAACCTGCCGCCGCGCACCTTATCCTTCAGGCTGTATTCCACGGCGTTGTCAAGGCTTACAAGCGCCTTTTTCTCCACATCCGCCAGAATATCCGTCAGATTTGCGTTCAGCTCCTCGATCGTGTAGGTGTTGCTCGGGTGGAACGGCATCGCGATCATCGGCTTTACCTTTGACAGATCCACCGTGATCAGCCCGTCGTAATAGGCTGCCTCCCCGGGCTTTAACTCTTTATAGTCCTCTGTCCTTCCATGGATCTCATAAAAATCGCGGATCTCATCATCTGTCTGCCAGATGGAGGACAGGCAGGTTGTTTCGGTCGTCATCACGTCGATGCCGATCCTGAAATCGGCGCTTAAATTCGCCACGCCGGGGCCGACAAATTCCATCACTTTATTTTTGACATAGCCGTTTGCAAACACCGCGCCGATGATCGCCAGCGCCACGTCCTGCGGGCCGACGCCCTTTTCCGGCTTCCCGGTCAGATAAACGCCGACCACCTCCGGCATATTGATGTCATAGGTCTGGTTTAACAGCTGCTTTACAAGCTCCGGGCCGCCCTCGCCCATCGCCATCGTGCCGAGCGCGCCGTAGCGGGTGTGGGAATCGGAGCCAAGGATCATCCTGCCGCCGCCTGCAAGCATCTCGCGGGCAAACTGATGGATGACCGCCTGATGCGGGGGAACATAAACGCCGCCGTATTTTTTCGCGCAGGTCAGACCGAATAAATGATCGTCCTCGTTGATCGTGCCGCCCACCGCGCACAGGGAATTGTGGCAGTTTGTAAGCACATAGGGGATCGGGAATTTCGTCAGCCCCGACGCCCGCGCCGTCTGGATGATGCCCACGAACGTGATGTCGTGGCTCGTCAGCTTGTCGAACTTGATCTTCAGCTTTTCCATGCTGCCGGAGGTATTATGGTTTTCCAGAATACCGTATGCGATCGTCTGTTTTTTTGCCTCTTCTTTGTCAACGCAGTGCCCCAGCGCCGCCTTCACAGCCGCCGGAGCCTCTGCCCCGTCCAAAATCAGTCCGGCGCCGTTTATCAGCCATGCGCCGCCGTTTGCCAATGTAACCATGAAAATACCTCCTTTACCTCATGCAGCTTCGCGCGATGTCCTTAAGCCTTGGCAGGCACGCGTCAAAAAACATCCGGTACGATGCGCAGAAATGGTTTTCGCCCGGCCGGTCCCCGGTCTGCTCCCGGTGTCTGCGGCAGCCGCCCCGGCAGATCATAAAGTAGCGGCAGCCCTTACATTCCTCCGTGTGATTGTAGGAAGCCTCCACGAAGCCGCTTTCCAGCCGCCTTTTGTGGATCGTCTCAAAGCTGTCCTCGTTCAGATTGCCAAGCCGCCACTGATCCAGCACATAAAAGTCGCAGGGATACACGCTGCCGTCCGCCTCCACGATATTCTGGAAGCTGCACACGCCGCGCTGCTCGCAGGATTCCGGATAGTGCCCCATCAAAATCCCAACATAATTTTCAAACTGCCGGATATAGGGCTGCTTTCCCTGCCTCAAATCCATCTCCCACAGATCAAACAGCTCGATCAGAAACTTTCCGTAAGCCTCCGGCGTCAGGGAATATTCCTGCTGCCCCTGCTCTTCCCCGATCGGGTCGAGACAGGCGATATACTGCTGCCACGAAAAGCCCAGCTTTTTATAATTCTCATAAATCCGGCGGATCTTCGGCGCCGTCTTTCCGTTTACCACGGTCAGCACGTTAAAATCAACGCCCGCTGCTTCCAGCTTCTTTGCCGCTTCCAGAATCCTAAAATACGTATCCTGCCCGTCCGCGTCCTTGCGGTAGCAGTCGTGGGTCGCCTTGATCCCGTCCACGGACAGCCCGATCAGGAAGCGGTTTTTTGCAAAAAAGCGGCACCATTCCTCATCCAGCACATAGCCGTTGGTCTGCAGCGCATGGTCGATCCTGACATTTTTGGTATTGTATTTTTGTTCCAGCCGGATACATTCCCGGTAAAAATCCAGCCCCGCCAGCGTCGGCTCCCCGCCCTGAAAGGCGATGGTGCAGCTTCCCTCCGCAAAGGCAAGCGTCTCGCGGATCACGTTTTCCAGCGTTTCAATGCTCATGATCCCGTAGGACGCCTGACTGCGGTTTTCCATCTCGTCCGCGTAAAAGCAGTAGCGGCAGCGCATATTGCAAAGCCCGGAAGCGGGCTTGATCATCACATGTATTGCAGGCATCAGATATATTTCTCCACGATCTCATTCATCTTATCCCATTTTGCCTCCATATCGGCAACCAGCTTAAACTGCGTCCTTGCGCGGTCCAAGTTGTGGTTTTCACGATGAATCTTGTAATAAATGTCATTCTGTAAATGATCCGCCAGAAAACGCATGCCGCACTCTAAGGTCATGAGCTTTGCACCCATCGGCATCATGCGGATCTCTTTTTCAGTCAGGCTGCCGCCGCAGCCCTCCACATAGCCCTTTGTATAAATCTCAAACAGCTCCAGATCGCACCAGATCAGATCCAGATTCTGCTCGTCCTCCGCGCCCGTGCTCGCGCCAAAGCGGATGGAATCGCCGTAATCATACAGGGAAGAGCCCGGCATTACCGTATCCAGGTCGATGACGCACAGCCCCTTTCCGGTACGGTTGTCGATCATGATATTGTTCAGCTTCGTGTCGTTGTGGGTAACGCGCAGCGGGATCTCACCCTTTGCCAGCGCGTCGCAGATCACATGGCAGTCCGCCTCCCTGTCGAGTACGAACTGAATCTCTTTCTGAACGTCCTTTGCGCGTCCCGCCACGTCCTCCTCCACAGCCTTTTTAAAGTCCGCAAAGCGGCTTACGGTATTGTGGAAATTTTTGATCGTCTCATGCAGGGTCGCCGCCGGATAATCCGCCAGAAGCCTCTGGAAATTACCGAACGCCACCGCGCTGTTGTAAAAATCCTCCGGCTTCTCCACCTGATCGAAGCTCGTCGCATCCTCAATAAAAATATAGCATCTCCAGAAATCCCCGTTTTCGTCCGTCAGATAGTTCTTCCCATCCTTTGTCGGGATCACATTCAACGTCTCACGGTCGGGATCGCCGCCCGCCGCGATGATCTTTTTACGCAGAAAAGAAGTGACGTTCATAACATTTTCCATCAGCTCGTCCGGATTTTTGAAAATGCCGTCGTTCATCCGCTGCACGATGTAGCGCTTTGTGCCCCCCTCCGGCAGTTCGCATGTCGCGCGCAGCGTGTCGTTGATATGGCCGTTCCCAAAAACAGCCACCTCCTTCAAGGTTCCCTCCATCGCAAACTGCGACGCTACCTTTTCCCTGATCTCTTCCATATTCAAGTTTCCCATATACTTACCCTCCAATGTAAAAATCCTGCGCGCAGCGGCACACATCCGCGCCCCCGCAGCGCTTTTTGCTAGATTCCAGTATAACATCCTTTCGGGTGGTTTGTACATCTTATTTTTTTCAAAACCGCCGCCTGCTGTCTTTTCTGACAAGGCTCTGGTACTATAAAAACAGTATCCGTATACGTTTTTACCTGTTTTCTGCGCTGTATCCAATATTTCAGAACAATCTCAATACATGTTTCCAAAGGAGTCCTTTCATGAAATCCCCTTCTTCTTTCCCGGACAATCTCGTTTATCTGAGCGTCTGCACCTATCTTTTTGCCCATATCCGCGAACCGCTTTCCGTCGCCCGCATCTGCCGGGACAACCGGATCGGACGCAGCCAGCTGGAACGCCTTTTTCTTGCGCACACCGGAAACGGCGTCATGCACAGCTTTTCCCTCTTTAAAATCTCTGCGGCAAAGCAGCTCCTTGTCCGCCGGGACTTAAATATTTCGCAGATCGCGGACGCGCTCGGCTATTCCGACGTGCACTATTTTTCACGCCGGTTCAAGCAGCTTACAGGCATGCCGCCGTCCCAGTACGCCGCCATGGCGCGTAAGGAAACGGTCTGGAAGCTTCCGTGGGAGTAAAAATGGAAGCCTTACAGCCGCACTTTCTGACAGACACCACAAAGAAACGGCGCAGCCGAAGCCGTGCCGTTTCCCGGAAACAATCTATGCCGTTTTATTTCTGAGCTTATTTTGTCTTTTCAGGCTTCTGGGGAAGCATTACCTTATCCAGATGCCAGATGTCCTCCACATATTCCTCGATCGTGCGGTCGGAGCTGAATTTTCCTGCGCTCGCAACATTCAAGATCGCGCTCTTTGCCCAGTTCTTCTCATCGCGGTAAGCCGCCTCCACCCTGCGCTGTGCTTCCGCATAAGCCTTAAAGTCAGCCAGGATGAAATAGGTGTCCGCTTTGGATGTGCTCTGGGTGTTGAGCAGGGAGTTGTACAGCGGGCGGAACAGCTCTGTATCGTTTGCAGAATAGGTTCCGTTGATGAGCTGCATCAGCACGCGGCGGATGTCCTGATCGTTGTTGAAAATATCCATCGGGTTGTAGCCGCCAAAGTTTTCGTACTGGATTACCTGATCCGCACTCAGTCCGAAGATGAAGGCGTTTTCCTTGCCGACCTCTTCCACGATCTCCACGTTTGCACCGTCCATTGTTCCAAGCGTCAGCGCGCCGTTTAACATAAACTTCATGTTGCCTGTGCCGGACGCCTCCTTGCTGGCTGTGGAAATCTGTTCGGAAACATCCGCCGCCGCAAAGATCCATTCCGCATTGGAAACGCGGTAGTTCTCGATAAATACGACTTTGATCCTGCCGTTTACAACGGGATCGTTGTTGATCACATCAGCCACGCTGTTGATCAGCTTGATCGTCAGCTTGGCATTGCGGTAGCCTGCCGCCGCCTTCGCGCCGAAGATGAAGGTTCTGGGATAGAACTCCATATCCGGATGGTCCTTCAGCTCATTGTACAGATACATGATGTGAAGGATATTTAAAAGCTGACGCTTATACTCGTGCAGACGCTTTACCTGCACGTCAAAAATAGATCTGGGATCGACCTCGATGCCGTTATGCTCGCGGATATATTTTGCAAGGCGCACCTTATTGCGGTACTTGATGTTCATAAATTCCTGCTGCGCCTTCTCGTCGTCCGCATAAACGCGCAGGCGGGAAAGAGCCGGAAGATCGGTGATCCACTCGTCGCCCACATGATCCGTCACCCAGTCTGCCAAAAGCGGGTTGGCATGAAGCAAAAATCTTCTCTGCGTGATACCGTTTGTCTTGTTCGTAAACTTATCCGGCATCATTTCATAAAAATCCTTCAGCTCCTGATTCTTCAGGATCTCTGTATGCAGGCGTGCCACGCCGTTGACGGAATGGCCTCCCACGATCGCCAGATGCGCCATTTTAACCTGTCCGTCATAAATGATCGCCATTTTGCGGATCTTCTCCTGATTGCCCGGATACATCTGCTGGATCTGCAGTACAAATCTTCTGTTGATCTCTTCCACGATCTGATAGATTCTGGGAAGCAGGCGGGAGAACAGCTCGATCGGCCATTTTTCCAGCGCCTCGGACATGATCGTATGGTTCGTATACGCGCAGGTCTTTGTCGTCACGTCCCATGCCTCTTCCCATGTCAGATAATAGTCGTCCATCAGGACGCGCATCAGCTCGGCAACCGCAACCGTAGGATGGGTGTCGTTTAACTGGAACGCCACTTTCTCATGGAACTTCTTCAGATCCTTGTGGGTACGCATGTATTTGTCCACCGCCTCCTGTACGGATGCGGAAATGAAGAAATACTGCTGTTTTAAGCGGAGCTCTTTTCCGGCGTAATGATTGTCGTTGGGATACAGCACCTCGACGATATTGCGCGCCAGATTCTCCTGCTCCACCGCCTTCTGATAGTCGCCCTTGTCAAAGGAATCCAGGCTGAAGCACTCCACCGGCTCCGCATCCCAGATACGCAGGGTGTTCACGATGCCGTTTCCGTAGCCCACGATCGGCATATCATAAGGGATCGCCTTAACGGACTGATAGCCTTCCTGCTTAAAAACAGTGCGTCCGTTTTCATCCACATAGGAGCTTACCCAGCCGCCGAATTTAACTTCCTTGGCATACTCGGGACGGCGCAGCTCAAACGGATAGCCGTCTGCAAGCCAGTTGTCCGGCACTTCCACCTGAAAACCGTCCCGGATCTCCTGCTTGAACATGCCGTAACGGTAGCGGATGCCGCAGCCGTATGCCGCATAGTTCAGGGTTGCAAGGGAATCCAGGAAGCATGCCGCCAGACGTCCCAGACCGCCGTTTCCAAGCGCCGGATCGGGCTCCTGGTCCTCTACCAGATTCAGATCCAGCCCCAGCTCGTCCAGCGCCTCCTGAACCTCGCTGTATGCGCAAAGGTTGATCAGGTTATTGCCCAGAGCGCGCCCCATCAGAAATTCCATCGACATATAGTAAACCATCTTGGGGTCTTTTTTCTCATATTCCTTCTGGGTTATCATCCAGTTGTCCACGATCACGTCCTTGATCGCATAGGAAACAGCCTGAAATACCTGCTGGGGAGTCGCTTCCTCCAGCGTCCTGCGGTACAGCGTCTTGATATTGTTTATAACGCTGCCCTTGAAAAGCTCTTTATCAAACTTCATCGGTGCTTTCTTCAGCATGATTCGTCCTCCTTATTTTTCGGGAGCGGGCGCGTGCAGATTTCTTTTACTCTGCCGCGCCGCAGTATTTTTATTATACCATGCTTTATTCTTCCTGCAAGCACTTTTTCATCAATTTTTCGTGGATTTTTCATAGGTCTTTTCATGGACAGCGCCGCCGCTGCCGCGCCCTTTTGCAAAAGTTTCAGCCCCTATTTTCCGGAAACCGCCGCACGCGCCCCGGACGGCTCCGGGCGGATATAGCTTCCCCGGTATACGGACAGCCAGACACCCATCAGCCCATACAGCACGATACACTGCCTGCCGTTCATCGAAAGAAACGGCAGCGCGCAGTCAACCGGCAGAAATACCCCGAAATTTACCAGCCCGTGAACCGCCGCCGATACTGCAAACACATAGATACAGCCGATTCCCGCCAGTGCGCCCAGACGGTTTTTCTCCTTCCCAACCCTCCAAAGCAAAAATCCTGCCAGCGCTGCCAGAACCGCCAGCACAATCACGGCTGCAATGATCCCGTAATTTTCTGAGATCCACAGGAGCGCATAATTTTCATTTTCCGGAAGCACTGCTCCGGTCGCCTTCACAGCAGCCGCGCCGGTAAGCCGAAGCTGCCCCAGCGTCTCCCGCACCGCCAGCCACTGATAATTCATTTGCTCCGGAACCGCCTTGCCCGCCATCATCCCAAACAGCGCCTTTAACCGCTCCGTCTGATATGTCGCCCCCTGCAAAAACAGTTTTCCGATATAAAAGCCTGCCAAAACAGCCGGGATCAAAAGAACCAGCGCTGCCTTGCCTTTTTTGACGCCGTACCAGCCCTTTCCGACCGCGAACGCCAACACTGCGACGCAGCCGCACAGCCATATTTTTACCATCAGTCCGTCCTGCAGACCGCCGCACACAAGCAGCAGCGCCCATGACAAAAACAGCCAGCCCAGCGCCTTTCCGATCCCGATCCACCTCTGGCGGCGGTAAAACCATACGAGCCCGGCAAAGCACGGAACCATCAGCATGACCATGTATCCCGCCCTGCCTGCGCCGTTTATCCGCTCTGCTCCCAGATAGGCGGCAGCCGCCAGCGCGGTCATAACGCACCATGACAGCCTCGGATATTTTCCAAGCACCGTATAATCTGCAAAACACACGCCGGTCATCAGCACAAGCCCGATCCCCGTGCATATGGCGAAGCGCTGTGCCGTCTGCATATTTCCGCCCTGTCCTGCCCATATAAACTGAAGCACGATCCCTGCCAAAGCCAGCGCGCCGATCAGCCCCAGCGCCTTCCAGTCCATCCGCGGACGGTGCACCCGGTCCAGTCCCATCCCGGCTTCCACCGGATCGCCCATCTGCGCCACCGCCAGCCGTTCTGCCTCCTCCGGCGTTTTCCCTTCCGCCAGATACGCTTCCTCCTGATCCTCCATGTGCGCCCGCAGCTCTTTTTCTACGACGGGGCGCATCGCGCGGCACCGCATCTGCCCGACGCACAGCCTGACGTATTCCGCGATGCGGGGTTCAGATTCCTGCATATGCCGCACCCCCGATCACGCTCTCCACCGCTTTTGCGTAGGTGTCCCAATCCTCTTTTTTCTGTTTCAGGCAGCGCTTTCCTTCCCGCGTAATGCGATAGTACCGGCGCACCTTTCCGCCCGCCTCCTGCTCGTAGGACGTCAGAAGATTTTTTTCCTCCATTCCGTGAAGCAAGGGATAAAGCGTGCCCGCCTTCAGCTCAAATACATTTTCCGACTTGCGCCGCAGGCTCTCGATCATCTCGTAGCCGTACATATCCTTTTCATTTAACAGTCCCAGAAGCAGCATCGTCATGCTGCCCGAGACAAGGCTTTTCTCCAGTGCCATATTTGCCTCCTTTTCCATGTGACACAATGCCGTGCATCGCCTGTGTGTGAAAACATCATAGTATATAGATCATCTATATATTTTGATTATATATAGGTCATCTATATATGTCAAGCGAAAAGGAAACAATCAATGAAACATTTGGGAATCCAGCCCCTGCCCCACATCATCTCACTCAAAAACGCCCCTTTAAACAGCTCCGCCCTCCGGCAGCACGCAGCTTTGCCGGAGGGCGGAACCATTCGCCGTTTCCCTATTCCACTCTTATTTCATAAAGGTCACAATACAGCAATTCCCGGAGCTTCTCAATCTTTGCGGGCTGCTCCATCCCCGCCGCCGCTGCCTTAAGCGCCGCTTCGGAAGCATCCGTCCGCGCTGTATACACGAGCACCCGCTCTGCTTCCGCCAGCCTTTCGTCCTCCAGCGCCGATGTATCTGCAAGGCTTACAAAATAAATTTCATCATACTGCATCAGCTCCAGCGAATCGTCCCAGATCATCCACAGCAGCGCCGGATTATAAAAATAAACTGTCGGCACATCCGCATTTTCCTGTGCAAACGCGATGTTTTCCGCATCCTCTTCATATAAAAACAGCACTTTTCCATCCAGCAGCCCGTAAATCTGCCCGCACGCCAGAAAAACAAGGAACGCCAGGGCAGCTGCGCACACGCCCTTTTTCGCAAACCCGCTCTCCGGCGTCCCCTGCCCCTTCAGGGACACAGCCTTCCCGAACCCGCCTTCCCCGGCGGCAGCCCTTCCGAACCTGCAGACGCTGCACACATGCCGGACGAGCATCAAAAATAAAAGGACTGCCAGCAAAAGCAGCATGCCGTATACCGGGATCTGATACCGGTTCGCCTCCTCCGCCGTCAGAAGCGCCGTCTTTGTCACAACCGCAAAATATCCCAGAGACGCTGCCGCCGGAATCCACAGCGCCCTGCAGCGCTCCCAGAAACCGGCTGCCGGTTTTTGTGCTGCGCCCGTAGTTTCTGCCGCGCTTCCTTTTTGCGCCGCCGGGTCTTCCGCTCCCTTCTGTCCCGCCGTTTCAGACACGCTCCCAAAACGCTTCCTTTCTATCCGCTGAAGCGTCCACGCGGTTACTCCCAGCACGACCAGCACAAGGATCAGCACAAATAAAAGCCCGCCAAAGGCATATTCATTCAAAAGCCCCACAAAAAAGCGCAGCCTTCCCCATGTATTTCCAAGGTCAAAAAACGCCCCCATCGCCTCGGTTCCCCGGTATCCCCTGAAAATATGCCCCAAACAGGCGGGATAGCTCAAAACCGCCGCCAAAAGCGAACCGATCACCACCGCCGCGTAAACGATGCAGTCCTTCCATTTCTGGCCCCAGCTTTTTTGCTCTGCTTTTTCAAAGAGCAGATAAAGCTCCATCGCCGCCGCAAGGAAAAACAGGTATACCGCAAAATAATAATGGGTCAGAAAGCCCAGATACACAAGGACCGCCAGCGGCGCATAAAAACGCCAGCCCCTTTTTCGCTCCTGCAGGCTTTTGACATGCAGCCACGTCGCCGCCAGCACCAAAAGCCCCAGCAGCATATACATCCGCACAAGCATAATGCCTGAATAGACCGCCGGATTAAAGCCAAACAGCGCGCAGACGCCAAAAACCGCCAGCAGCCGCAGGTTCCTGTCCGAAGCGCTCTCCTCCACAGCGCCTTCCCTGCCTGCTCCCGCAAGCCGCCATGCAAGCGCCGCCAGCACAAGCCAGCTTCCGATAAAAAAGAGCAGATTCAGCGTCAGCCCCTGCCATTTTGAAAACACGCCCGGCGTCAGGGAGCACACTCCGTGCAGAAGCAGATAATAAAACGGCGGGTGCACGTCGTAGGTCTGCATCCGCACGACCGTTTCAAAATCAAACTGCTCCCCCGGCAGTACCGCAAATTCATTGTAAATCTCGCTTCCCGGCTTCCACTCCCGATCCGTCGGCACAAGCCCTATCGTCACATTGGAGGAATAATAGGAATAATATTCGTCATAATGGAATCCCGTTTTTTTCATACAAAAACAGAGTGCTGCAATCACTTGCAGCACCAGAAGGATTCCGAAAAGCCAGTACAGCTTTCCCTTTTTCCCTGTTTTTTTCATGGAACGTCCCCCGTCACAGCTCTTTTAAATAAACCGCGATCGCGTCATGCCAGTCCGCAAACCTAAAATCTGTCGTCAGGCGGAACATCCGCTTGTCCAGCACGGAATATAACGGACGGGGCGTGGGGGAACCGTATTCTTCCGTGGAAATTCCCTCCACCCTTGTATTTTTGCCCGCGAGCCTGAAAATCTCCTCCGCAAACTCCGCCCAGCTGCAGCTTCCTTCACAGGTCGCATGGAAAATCCCGTAATTATCCGTAAATAACAATGCGTCGATCGCCTTTGTCAGCTCCAGCGTGCTCGTAGGGGAACCGAACTGGTCGTTGACAACGCGCACAACATCGTGGTTTTCAGACAGCTTCAGCATCGTCTTTGCAAAATTTTTGCCGTCGCCGTACAGCCATGCGGTGCGCAGGATGAAATATCTGTCCGCAAACTGCTCCACAAACCGCTCGCCCGCAAGCTTTGTAGAGCCGTAAGCGCTCGCCGGAGCCGCCGCATCCGTCTCCACATAGGGCTTCGTCCCTTTTCCGTCAAACACATAGTCCGTAGAAATGTGCATCAGCTTCGCGCCCATCTCCCTTGCCGCGATCGCCAGATTGCGGGGGCCGATGGCATTGATTGCAAACGCCTTCTCATACTGCGTCTCGCACGCGTCCACCGCCGTAAACGCCGCACAGTTGATGATCGCGTAAGGCTGAACCTCTTTTGCAAGCTTCATGACCGCGCCGATGTCGGTAATATCCAGCTCGTCCACATCCGTATTCACAAAGCTGATCTCCGGATCATTTTTATAAAATTCATTGACCGCCCTGCCAAGCTGGCCGTTGCATCCGGTTACAATAATTTTCTTCATCTCGTCCTCCTCTGAAATTCCGTTTTTTTTAAGTGTATCATCATTTACTGCATTTTACCAGAAATATTGCGTTTCTCATGCCGGCTCCAGACAACGGCAGCCACCGCCGCGTAGCACAGGGCAAGACCGATGCCAAATTCGGAAGTAATATACCGCGTATACCCCTTATCGACCGGAGAAAACGATCAGCGGCATATGATAAACGTACCATATGATCCCGATGGCCCAGTTTAACTGTCTGTAATCCAGCGTCCGGCGCAGTTCCGTCAGCAAAAATCCCCGCCAGCCTATTTCTTCCCCGACCGCCGTTATCATGCTTCCAAACAGCCCCAGGGTTGCCATGATCAGAAACGGCATGATCCCCACGGGCTGACAACCTCCCATCCCCGTAAGCCATGTCAGTCCATATACGACAATACAACTCACCAGCGGCAGGACATACGCGATCCCGATCTGCCGCCAGCCTTTTATTCTCCACCCGATCCCTTTTATGGAATGATCGTACAAAAGCTTCGTACATACCGCGGCAAACGCCGGCATCCACATAAGCGCGATCAGAAATATGGAGCCGCCCGACAGCCCCCCGGACCGGATGCTCAGATAATAAAACACCAGGCAGGTAAGGCACAGGATCCCCAGATATGTCATTGCCTTTTTATTGATCTTACTTTTCATTTAACTGCCTTTCCTTTCAACTTTTCATTCAGCCTCTTACGGTATTATAGCATTGAAAAAACTGACTGTCATTAAATTATAAATTTCTTAATTATTTTGATAGTGACAAACTTTTTACGCTACGGTATAATCTATAAGGATATGGTTTTTTTACGAAACGAAAAGAGAAAGAGAGGAAATATCATGAAAAAACTGGCCGTACTTCTTCTGACCGGTCTGACATGCGCGACGATGCTGTTTGGCTGCGGAAGCAAGGATGATACCGTCGAAACCGTTCCGGTTGACAACGTTGTGGAAAGCACTACAGCTCCCACTGCTGCCGAGACAGAAACGGAGACGGAGACTGCTGACGAAGACGTTCCCCCGGAAGAGGGAATGGTAAGAAGCGATCTGACAAATGAATGGATCAGCGGCGATATTGAGGATCAGCGCCCCATCGCGGTTATGATCCCCAACGAAAACGCAGCGCTTCCCCACTATAACCTTTCCAATGCGGATATTCTTTACGAATGCAGCGTAGAAGGCAATATGACCCGCCTGATGGCAGTTTTTAAAGACTGGAAGAATCTGGACAAGATCGGCAACATCAGAAGCTGCCGCGACTACTATGTATACTGGGCGACAGAATGGGATGCGCTTTACACCCATATCGGCGGCCCCTTCTACATCCTGGACATCATCAATAAGCCTTATGTGAACAACATTACCGGTGCAGTCCTTGCAAGCGACAAATCCCAGACCAAGGGACTTTATGACGGCGCATTTTTCCGCAGCGACGACCGCAAGGCTCCCCACAACGCCTACACAAGCGGCGACCGCATCGAAAAGGCGGTAAAGGATCTGGGCTACTCTGAGACATACACGGAAAACTACCAGAAGGATCACTTCAAATTTGCTCCCGAAAGCAAGCCCAACACGCTGGAGCAGTACAGCGATGCGATCCCGGCAAACAAGATCGATTTATCCGGCGCATACCCGATCACCAAGACCTATTTTGAGTACAACGAGGAGGACGGCCTTTACTACCGCTTCCAGGGCATGCAGAAGGGCGACCAGAAGCATATGGACGCGGCGACCAACAGCCAGCTCGCATTCAAAAACGTGCTCGTACAGTTTGCCCACTACGAGACAAGAGACGAAAAAGGATACCTTTCCTTCCAGTGCCACGACAACACAAAGGACGGCTACTATTTTACAAACGGCAAGGGCATCCATGTGACATGGAAAAAGGACGGAGACTTCGCTCCGACCAAGTTCTATGACGACAACGGCAACGAGATCGAGATCAACACCGGCAAGACCAACATCTGTGTCGTAAAAGAAGGCAAGACAATCGACGCGGAATAAAAAAAGAAATCAAAAACTGCTGCAGACCATTCGCTTCTGCAGCAGTTTTTTTATTTTCTTACCCCGCCTGAATAGTTACCGTCAGGCGCTGTCCCTCTTTGCGCCTGACCGGTTCAAATCCTCAGATCTCGTACCACACGATCTGATTTGCCTCCAGATCCAGATCGAAGCTGCTGCCGTCCCCACGGTAAACAGTTGTGGACTGGGGCTCGTATGTGTTGTTTACAACACAGTATTTGCCGTTCTTGATGTATGCGTGCACTTCCACGTTGTAGTTGGAAGAAAACCAGCTGTGAATATTGGCTTCATCCCCTGCGCTCCAAAGGATCGCGCGGTATAAGAGACGGCTGTTTTCAAAGCTGTACGGAAGCCCGCTCATATAAACGCTGCGTCCCTTTCCAAATTCGTTGACAGCCAGATGCACCTCTTTGTCCTCTACTTCCAGCACCTGCGTGCCCTCCAGCGCGTAGATGTACTTTCTGCTCTCGCCGAAGTCAATCTTATCCTTTACGTCCTCGGTAATAAAGTGGCTGTGCGTCTCCCAGTTGTACTTGTCGTAGCCGAGCGTGAAATCCCGCTCTTCTTCCACGCCGAGCACGTTTGCCAGCTGGAAGAAATGTCCGTTTGCCTGATGTCCGGTCGGTTCGCCGACGCCGATAAAGCCGCCGCCGTTATAAACAAATTCCTTTACCGCGGAAGAGATCGCCGGATTGCACCACCATTCGCCGCCGGTCTGCGCGGTATCCGCATCGCCCACGTTGATCAGAACGTCGATGTCCTTTAAAATATCCTTATTTTCCAGAATATCTTCAAAGCTGATAAACTTCACGTCGAAGGGCGCGCCGGACAGCGCTTCAATAATGCCGGAATAGGAGTAGTTCTGCTTGAAGTAGATCGCATGATGAACCATGTGGTTGCCCCATGCCCTCATTTTGCCCCAGCAGTTTAATACCGCAACCCGCTTTACGCAGTAAGGCGTTGTTCCCTTGATGTTTTCATACAGCTCACGGAATTCCGCGCATACGGATTCCACATATTCCACAAAATCCGGGAACTCGTTTGCAAGCTTTAAATAGCCGCCGTAGCCGATCCGGTCGATGGGTTTTCTCAAAATCGCGCGGCGCGCCGTTACCCAGTTGACCTTCGCTTCCTTCACAGGATCGCCGCCCTCATGGAAGGTATCCGGGAAGAAATACGGAAGCAGGCGGCCTTCGGTATATTTTACGCCCTCGATGTCGCTGATCAGGCGCAGCGTGGAGCCGTTGCCGACGCTTCCCACGACCGCGTCCAGCCCGATGGATTTAAACTCATCCATAAAAGGCTCCGTGCCGATCCAGTGGTCGCCCAGAAACATCATCGCTTCCCTGCCGCACTCATGGCAGATGTCAACCATCTCCTTCGCGATCTTCGCCACCTCGCGGCGCTGGAATGCCTGAAAATCCTTAAACTCTTTGGACGGGATCCGGTACTGGTTGTTGTAGTATCCCTGATCGATAATATATTCCGGACGGAACGGATAGCCAGCCTCTTTTTCAAACTGCTCCAGGATATAGGGGCTTACAGAAGCCGAATAGCCGTACCAGTCCACATATTTTTCACGCGCCAGCTCGTCGAACATCAGCGTGAACTGATGGAAAAATGTCGTAAAACGCAGCACATTTACATACGGATGATCTGCGATGAATTTGCGCAGGCGCTCCATCGTATAGGCATGGGTCTTGGGCTGGCGCACATCGAAGGTAATCTGATGCTCCACATCCCTCCAGTCGTTTACGACCGCGTTGTACATATGCACCGGATCCCACATGATGTATGCCAGAAAGCTTACGGTGTAATCATGGAACGGCTCGCTTTTGATCACGACCTCGCCGCTCTCTTCTTCATAACTCCAGTCGGAAGTATTTACCACCTCTCCGGTCGTCCGGTCAACGACCTCCCACCAGCGCTTTATGTCGTCCCTGCAGTTGGGCGTCAGCATATCCGGATACAGGCCTTTCATCAGACGGATGCGCAGCGTATCCGCTGCCGCCGTATAAAACGGCGTCATCACATACATCTGCTGGATCTCGTCCGGGTTCGCCTTTGCCCAAGCATTGTCCTTTCTCGTGGTGTAATAAGTGGAGTAAACCTTCATTCCCGCGTCTTTTAACTCAACCGGAAAATCCGTACCGTCGCAGTCTCTTACCGCATCCGCACCCCAACGCTTTGCCAGATCCAGCGTCTCCTGAATCACATCCACGTCTGTGGGAATTGTCACTCTGCCTTTCATCTCGCTCATTTAGCTGCTCCTCCATTTTTATGTCAAACTTATGTTTTATTAAGCCGCGTAAAAAATCATCCCTTGATGCCGCCGCCCGTAACGCCCGCAATGATCTTTTCCGACAGGAACAGATACAGCAGGAAGGTCGGCAAAAATACGATGACAACCGCAGCGAACAGACCGCCGTAATTCCCCGTATATTTCATCGAGTTTACGATCTGCAAAAGCCCTACGCCTACCGGCGTCATTTCCGCGGAGCTTGCAAAAATCAGCGCCATGAAGAACTCGTTCCATACGCTCAGGAAATTAAAGATCGTCACGGTAATGATCGCAGGCTGTACCAGCGGAAGCATAATTACCCAGAACGTCTTTGCCGGAGGGCAGCCGTCGATCGCCGCCGCCTCTTCATATGTCTTTGACAGCGTCGCAAAGAAGTTCAGCAGATAGGTGGTCGTATAAGGCACTCTCAGGAAAATGTATAAAAGCATTAACAGGATCCTTCCCTTGATCCCCCACTGCGTTGTCAGGGAAAAGATGGGAAGAACGATCATAACCTCCGGAATACTCATTGCAAGGATCAGGCTGCCCCGTACCTGCTTGCTGCCCTTAAAGCCAAACCGGGACAGCACATATGCCGCCGGGGCGGAGATCAGCAGTACGAAGAAGCAGGACACCACCGAATACAGCAGGGAGTTTCCGAAAAATACGGATACATTCTGCGTTTTCCATGCGGTCACATAGTTTTCAAAATGAAGCCCGGTTTCAAATTTGAATACGGAACCGGAAAAGATCTCTCTGGACGTCGAAAGGCTCGCCGCCAGAATCCATACCAGAAATACCGCTGTAAACAGCACCCAGACCGATACGATCAGATAGCCCGGCAATAAGGACAGTTCCCTTTTCCAGTTTATCTTTTCCTTATAAACGATTTTTTCTTTTTTTCTCATGATTTCCTCCGTTCACAGGCGCGCAAAGCCTGCCGCCCTGCCGCGTATCCTGTGCTCTTTTAGAATTCCAGATCGTCATCTTTGAGCAATTTGCTTGTCACAAGGTAAATCACTCCTACGAAAATTGCCAGAATCACACCCACTGCAGCGCCTGCGCCCGCGTCACGCTGCGCATTTCCCGTTGTGCCGAATACCGTATCGTACAGGTATACGACGGGAACGATCGTGGATGCTTCCGATGAGATCGGAGAAAACATCTTTGTCCACAGGAAGAAGGTGATCGTATTGATGCTCCAGAAGGTCAGGTTCGTTTTGATAATGCCCTTCAAAAGCGGAAGCGTGATCCTAAAAAACTGCTTGATCTTGTTCGCACCGTCGATCGTTGCAGCTTCATACAGATCCTGCGGGATTCTCTCAATACCGCTGATAAAGATCAGCATGTAATAGCCTACCGCACCGAAGATGAACGCCCCCAGCATCGCCCAGAACTTCGTATCGGTTCCTAGCCATTTCACACCTTCCAGCCCAACCATTTCCAGCATCTGATTCAAAAGACCGTAATCCTGATTGTAAATATACTGTATCCACATCGTTGCCAGTGCAACTGCGCTGACTACGTTCGGAAGGTAGATCGCCGCGCGGAAAAACTTTTTAAAGCGGATGCCGCTTGTTAAAATAACCGCAAACAGCAGTGCGATGCTCAGCGTAAAAATCCCGCCTACCAGCCAGATCTTCAGCATATTGGAAAGGGATGTCAAAAAGGTGGCGCTTCCAAATATTCTCGCGTAGTTTCCGAAGCCGTTAAAGCTCCATGTGCTCGCATCCGCCGTCACGCTGTCGATGGCAAAAAAGCTCATCAGGACCGTTCGGATCACCGGATACAGATACATAATAAGCAGCGTCAATACGCACGGCATTATAAACCATGCAATCATGCCTTTGTTTTTCTTCATTTCCTTCACCTCTTCTGACAAAAAAGGCGACACCCGGTCAGTGCCGCCCTTTTTCTTTCATCGGTTCTTAATACAGTGCATCCATAGCTGCCGCGAAATCTTTGCCAGTCTCATACTTGCCTTCATATAATCCAATGATCACGTCCTTAAGGCTTGTTGCCAGATCAGCATTGTCGCTCAGACCTGCATTCCAGGGAAGGGGATTCTCTGTTGCCTGCAGTGTCTCGATGGAGCCGTCCATAAGAGCGGGTGCTGTGTTGTTCGGGTCAGCAGGGATCTGCTGAGCTGCATCAGCCATCTTCTGGTCAAATTCGCCTGTTGTCAGGAACATGATAAAGTCAAATGCTGCCTGAGGGTTCTCAGAGTAGGAAGTAACCGCAACTGCATTGGAGCCTGCGTATGCGTTGCTCGGATCTGCGCCGCCGTCAACTGCAGGATAGTTGAACAGACCCCAGTTGATCTCTGCGCCGGTGTTGTTGTTTACTTCTGCAGCCACATAGTTTGCACATACTACCATTGCAACCTCGCCTGTCAGACCGATCTTGTTCTGGCTTGCAGGATACTCGTCCGGAGCGCCGTCTGCCAGATAGCCCTTCTTTACAAACTCGATCTGCTGGTCAGCAGCCTTGATAACGCCTTCGTTCTCAGACCAGCCGCCGTTTACAGCCAGATCAGAGATTGCATCCTTGCCGATCACTCTGTCCAGATGATAGGTAAACAGGAAATCTGCATAGGTGCTGTCCAGAGCCAGCGGCTGATAGCCCTTGTCTACCATTGTCTGGCATGCTGCCAGGTATTCGTCCCATGTAGCGGGAACCTCGGTAATTCCGCAGTCCTCGAAAATATCTTTGTTGTAGAATACGCCGCCTACCTGAGGCTGTTCGGGAACTGCGCACAGGAAGCCTGCCGTATTTACCAGATAATCTGTCAGGCACTTAAAGCTCTTGTCCGCATAGCCTGCCTTCTCTGCCATATCGGTCAGATCATACAGATAATCCTTGTATACCTTCGCCATGTTGGCGTCGCCTTCTTCAAAAATATCGATCTTCTCACCGGATTCCAGAGCTGCCATCACGATTGTCTTGATGTCGCGGCCCTTCCACTCGATGTTGATCTTCGCGCCGGTCTTCTCGGAGAATGCGTCTGCCGCCTCCTGAAGTACCTGTCCCTGAGGCTCTGCCGCGTTCCACATAGACCAGTATGTAAGCTCTACGCCGCTGTAGTCAGGCGCTGCCGCATCGTCTGCTGCCGCTTCTGTGCCTGCTGCCTCGCTCTCTGCCGGTGCTGCCTCGGAAGCCGCCTCACTTGCGGGTGCGCTCTCTGCCGGTGCGCTTGCCGGAGCCTCTTCGCTGCTTCCACAGCCTGCCAGTGCAGTTGCTGTCATCGCCGAAACGAGAAGCAGACTTAACATTTTCTTTTTCATAATACATAACCTCCTTATAAAATGTGACAACGTGTTTTGCTTATGTACTAAGTATAACTGCCATTTCACATATAAACTAGGCTTATATTGCTTCATTTTTTATAAATATTGCTTTTGTTCGGATAGTATGATAAAATATCTGCATAGGACAAACATATTAAAGCGCGATATGCACAAAATATTTTCCTTTTTGCTTCGGCAGAATGCCTAATTTTATTTTTTTGATATATTTCTTTTTGTGCATTATCCTTTTTTTCGTATTTTCATGTGCAGTCCCGACATTTTTCCGAATTTTGGACAAGCAATTTTTTTACAAAGAAAAGCAACTTTTCAAAAAATTGTCCGTCCTGTTTTTTACGCTGTGAGGGATTTTTATGCCGATTTCCAGATATGATATGAGCGCCGGCGATGTCAGCCCGCTCAAGCTGCGCCTCCTTTACGTTACCTATTCCAAATACGAGGACGACTGGCCCAGCATGCCGCATACCCACCCTTTTTCCGAATTGTGCTATGTGATCAAGGGCAACGGGAACTACCTGATCGAAGACCAGATCTTTCCGGTCAAAAAAGATGATTTCATTATTATAAATACAAATATCGCCCACACGGAAGTTTCCGTTGGCGATATTCCGCTGGAATATATTATTCTTGGCGTCGAGGGCGCGGACTTTGATTTTCCCGACCACTCCGGGCATCTGATCTTTAACTGCAGCGGCGAAAATTCGGACTACCGTTATATCATGCAGTCCCTTTTGTCCGAAATGACCAAAAAGGGCGCGGGCTACCGGCTCATCTGTCAGGATCTCCTCGAGGTTATGGTCGTGCGCCTCACGCGCCATTCCAGTCTGCTTTCCTCTGACGTTTCTTCCGTAAAATCCAGTCAGGAGTGCGTCAAGGTAAAGCAATATATCGAAAGCAATTACGCCCGCGCCATTTCCCTTGACGATCTGTCGCAGATCTCCCACCTGAATAAATATTATCTCGTCCATGCTTTTACCAAATGCTTCGGCTGCTCCCCGATGAGCTTTTTGTGCGGCATCCGGCTCAAAGCCAGTCAGGAACTTCTGGCAAGTACCGACCATAATATCACTCAGGTGGCGGAGCTTTCCGGCTTTTCCTCCCAGAGCTATTTTGCCCAGTGCTTCCAGAAGCACTGCCATATGAGTCCCAGCGCGTACCGGAAAAAATGCCGGGAATAGCGCTGACACCCTCATCTGACCGGCATTGCCGGATCGATCATTTTTTATAAAAGGAGTTTTCTCATGAATATACTGAATATCGCGCTGCTGCAGATCGCTCCCTGCGGCAGCCTTGAAAAGAATCTCGAAAAAGGCATGGACGCCTGCCGCAGGGCAAAAGAAGCCGGCGCAGACATCGCCCTTTTTCCCGAAATGTGGAGCAACGGCTACAATATTTATAACCGCCCGGCAGACGAATGGACCGCGGAAGCGATCCCTTCCGACGGAGATTTTGTAAACGCCTTCGGCAGGCTTGCGCAGGAGCTTGAAATGTCCATCGGCATTACCCTGCCGGAAAAATGGAGCGGCGCGCCCCGCAATACGCTCGTTTTGTTCGACCGCTTCGGAAACCGCAAAATGACCTATGCAAAGGTCCATACCTGCGACTTCGGGGACGAGCGCTTCCTCACCCCCGGCGATGATTTTTTTGTGACCGACCTCGATACTGCCTGCGGTAAAATTAAGGTCGGCGCGATGATCTGCTATGACCGGGAATTTCCGGAGAGCGCCCGCATCCTCATGCTAAAGGGCGCGGAGCTCATCCTCGTGCCAAACGCCTGTCCCATGGAGATCAACCGGCTTTCCCAGCTTCGCGGCCGCGCCTATGAAAATATGACCGCCATCGCCACCTGCAACTATCCCGATACCGTCCCGGACTGCAACGGCGGTTCCAGCGTCTTTGACGGCGTCGCTTATCTTCCCGCCCTCCCCGGCTCGCGCGATACCTGCATCCTGCAGGCGGACGGAAGCGAGGGGATCTTTCTGGCAAAGCTTGACCTTGACCAGCTCCGAAGTTACCGGCAGGAGGAAGTGCACGGCAACGCCTACCGCCGTCCGAAAAAATACGGGATCCTGGCGGAATGCAGGATTGAAGAGCCGTTTGTGCGTAAGGATTACAGGGGGTAGTTAGCCCCCTTTATGCAAAAAACATCCCTCCTCATGGGAATCAATCACGCCGACCGCCTGCAGATACGAATAAATGATCGTCGTTCCCACAAACCGCATCCCGCGTTTTTTCAGATCGTCGCTGACCGCATCTGACAGCGGCGAATGCGTCTGCCCCGTCTCTGCAAAAAGCTTCCCTCCCGTAAATACCTTCAGGTATTCATAAAAGCTTCCGTATTCCTCTGAAATTTTCTTAAAAATCCGCGCATTTTCGACGCTTGCGCGGATTTTTAAGCGGTTTCGGATAATCGACGCATCCTCCGCCAGCTCTGCCATCTTCTTTTCATCATAGGCGCACACCTTTTCCAGATCAAAGCCGTCATAGGCTTTCCGGAACGCCTCCCTTTTGTTCAGCACGCATTCCCATGAAAGCCCCGCCTGAAACGATTCCAGAATCAGCATTTCAAAAAGATGCCGCTCCCCAAAATCCGGAACGCCCCACTCTTCATCGTGATAGCGGATATAGGTTTTGTTTTTCGGATTGCACCAGCTGCACCGCTTTTTCTCTGTCATGGATTCCCCCTGTATTCTCACAGCTCAATTTTTTAATGCGGTAAGCGGAATGACATATACGCCGTCCGGACGCTGATATGCTGCATTCGCCAGACCGCAAAGCACACAAAGGACTTTCGGCGGCCTCCCCTTCGGATCGTTTTGTATCTCTTTCTGAATTTTCAAAAGATTCTCCGCCGCTGCGTCGATCTGATTTGCCCCCAGCTTGATCTCAAAGGCGCACCAGCTGCCGTCAGGCATCTCTATTACCGCGTCGATTTCCCTTCCGGAATAGTCCTGATAATGATACAGGGAAGCGCCGAATGTTTCCGCATAGATTTTCAAATCCCGCTCGCATAATGCTTCAAACAAAAATCCCAGCGTTTCCAAGTCTCCGAGCAGGCTTTCCGGTGTTACTTTCAAAAGGGCGCATGCCAGCGACGGATCCGCAAAGTGCCTTTTTACCGCCTGCTTGACCCGCACGGAGGATCTGACCCCGACTGAAAACGGCAGCTGATGATCTGTAATAAAAAGCCTTTCAAAAATATCCAGATATTCCTTTACCGTCTCCACGTCAATATCTTCATCATCGTTTTCCCGAATATCATTTTTCAGCGTTTTATTTGTCGCAGTTGTGCTTTCGTTGCGGGCAAGCGAACGCAGCAAAAGGCGCATTTTTATCGTATTCCGTTTTATCCCGTCGATCCGGTAAACATCATCGTCGATTACCGCGTTTAAATATTCCTCCGGCAGCAGCGCCGCCTGCTGCGGCGATAAACCGATGCTGCCGGGCCATCCGCCCCGGATGATAAGCCGGATCAGCTCCTTTAAATCCACTTCCCCGGTCATTGCCGGCTTCAAGTCCCCCTTGCACAGCTTTTCCAAGGAAACCTCTCCTGACGAATCCCCCGATTCAAATAAGGACATCGGACGCATCCGCAGACGGGCAATCCGTCCCGCGCCGCTATGCAGGATCCCTTTGTGATTCGGCGTCGCCGAACCGGTCAGGATAAACTGTCCCTTCTGCGGTTCCTGATCTACCTGATAACGTACCGCGTCCCAGATTGGCGGAACCTCCTGCCACTCATCGATCAAACGCGGTTTTTCGCCTTCCAGTACCAGCGCAGGAGACATTTCAGCCAATCGGCGGTTTTGAAAATTCCCCTCCGGATTCCCAATAAAAATCCCGCTTCTGCAATGATACGATGAGGTCCACGTTTTCCCGCACCACTTTGGCCCCTCAACACATACCGCCCCGAACACACTCAGATACTCTTCAATCTTATCGTCAATCAGTCTTGGCAAATAATCTTTTTTCTCCATCATGCTTCACCTCTGCCTTTATTATGCCTCAACCCGATTGTTTTTACAATATCAACCCGATAAATTTTGCATTTTCGACCCGATAGATTTTATATTTTTAACCCGATTGATTTTGCATTTTTAATCCGATAGATTTCTCATTTCCAATCCGATGAATTTCTCATTTTCAACCCGATCATTTTTACGGTTCCCCGCCCAGATCCAGCCGCCCGACCTTTGCGATAAATTCCTCCACCTGCTTTAAATGCTCCCGGTTCACGCGGTTTTCATCCTGCTGCATCTGCCTGCGGTACATCGTCGGAGACATCCCTTTCATCTGCCGGAACGCCTTCGTAAATACCAGCGGATCCTGATAGCCGCAGGACAGCGCGATGCTTTCCACAGGAAGCTGCGGAAGCATGAGCATTTCTGCCGCTTTTGTAAGGCGGTATGTGGATAAAAACTGCTGCGGCGACATCCCCAGCGATTTCTGGAACAGCGTATACAAATAGCTTCTGTTGATGCACACATAATCCGCCACGTCCGTGACGCGGATCGGATTGCAGTAATTGCGCTGGATAAACTCTACCGCCCGGCGCACATACTGGTTCGCCTTATCCGGATCCTCCCTGCGCGCCGCCGGAGCGCTCTGCGCCGCCACCGACAAAAAAATATGAAGCAGCCCGTTGCGCCGCAGCTCATTGGACACGCCGAACGTATTATGATCCATCATGTCCCGCACGATCCCGTACAGCTCGTCCGAGCTTTCCGAATGAAAGATCGGATGCCTTGCGGAAATCCCCATACTTTTCACATATTCCTCCGCCCGCGTCCCCGCAAACCCGACCCAGATATAAGTCCACGGCTCCTTTTCATCCGCCTGATAAAAGCTCATCTGCCCCGGCTCGATCAAAAAGCCGCAGCCTCCCTCCAGCGGATATTCTTCCCCGTCGGTCTTAAAAATACCCTTGCCGCTCAGCACAAAATGGATCAGGTAATGCGGCTTCAACGCCGGGCCAAAGCTGTGAAGCGGCTCCGTCCGCGAGCAGCCGCAGCAGGTCATGAACAGCTCCCCGCCCGCATGGCTCCCAAATTCCAGCTTATATGCTTTTTCCAAAAAACCACTCCTTCCGACCGCCATATTTCTATTCCAAGCATAACACAAAAATGCGGCAGATAACAGCCGCCGCAAAAAAATACAATCTTTCCTTTTAAAAGCCTATTTCCTATGATATGATGAAACATATCCGGCAGTTCAGCACGACGCGCCTTTTACCCGGTTTTGCCGGGCAGGGAGCATCGGATGCCTTCCCGCGTCCTGAGCCGCCGCAAACATATCATTAAAGCGGGCGTGCCGCAGCACGCAGATTGGATTTTTATGAAAAAAACTACCATGCAGGACATTGCCGCTTCCCTCGGCATCTCCCGCACTACCGTCTGGAAGGTTTTCAGCGGGCAGGACAATGTTTCTGACGCCCTCCGTGAAAAGATCCTGCTCCGGGCAAGGGAACTGAACTATAAAATACCTCCGGCTGCCTCAGCCGACCATCCGGGCGTTTCTGCCGCGCCGCTTCCCGAGAGCATCGCCCTGGCTGTCTGCCGTCCCGAAACGTCTCTTTTCTGGATGAGCATTATCCATCAGATCGCCAAGGAGCTGTCCTTTCACAATGTCAATCTGATCTACACCTATCTCCCGTCAGAAATCGACGAAGATTACCAGCTTCCGTCCACCCTTACAAACGGACAGGTTTCCGGGATGATCGTTATGAACGTGTATCATCAGCGGCTTCTCCATCTGCTCTCTGACGCGCCGGTTCCCAAGGTTTTTCTCGACACGGCGACCCACGTTCCTTTTTCCGCCCTCAACGGGGATCTCGTTTTGATGGAAAGCCGTTCCGTCGTTTCGCAGATCACGGAAACCCTCATCCAGCAGGGCAGACGCGTTTTCGGCTTCATCGGGGATATTGACTACGCCCAGTCCAACTTTGAACGCTTTATGGGCTTTGCTTCCGCCTTAAAAAGCCACGGCCTCGAGCTTCATCCGGAGCTTACGATGACCGGCGCGATCGGCGCGGACACCTATAAAGAGGAAATCGACGCTTTTTTAAGCGCGCTTACCCGGATGCCCGACGCTTTTGTCTGCGTCAGCGATTATGTCGCCTGCCTGCTCATCCAGCTTTTAAAGCGGCGCGGCTACCGCGTTCCGGAGGATGTTGCCGTCTCCGGCTTTGACGACATCGCAGAAAATCCGGCGGCGGACGAACTTACATCCGTTCAGGTGTTCAACTTAGACATCGGCACCCGGCTTGCCGCCCAGATCCTCTACCGCATCCAGCACCCTGATGCGCGCTATGAAAATATCTATATTTCTTCTCAGGCGGTGTTCCGTTCTTCTACCGCCCCCAATCCCGGATTTCCTTACCAGAAAACGTGACTTCCGATCACGATGCCTTCGCGGCTGCCCGCCCTTCTAAAGTGGGTCGCCGCGCCCACCGGGCTGCTGCCCGCCATCGCCTCCTGCGCAGCCAAAAGGCAGCTCTGCTTTACCTTTCCCGAAGAAATCACCCGCGCCACCTGTCCGCTTCCTGCGGGCGTAAACTGTCCCGACGCGTAGATCACATCTTTTACCGTATTCGGATATGCCGCGCTTTTCACACGGTTCATCACGACCGCGCCGACTGCCACCTGTCCCTCATACGGCTCGTCTCCCGCCTCGCACTGGATCAGCGCCGCCAAGAGGACGCTGTCATCCGCAGACGCTACGGCTGCCTTCTGCGCCTCTGAATCTGCCGCCTCTGATTTCTTCGATCCGCTTTGTTGCTGCTTTTTGCCGGAAGCCTTTTTCTGCTCTGCCTCTTTCTGCGCTTTCTCGCGCTCCTTTTGCGCCTCTTTGCGGGCGTTGACCTGTTCCACCGTCTCCCCAAAGTCCACTTCAAAGGATACGTCCACATAATCGGCGGATACATAGCCTGTTTTGCCGCCGTAGTCCACCGCAACCCAGCCGTCCGGAACCGCATCCCCTCCGGCGAACTCCACCTGTTCGTCGTTTATTACTTCATATTTTGCCCCTTCTTCCAAAAGATCATACACACCGGCATCCTCCGACGGCTCCTTTCTGATCCGCAGCGCTCCCGTCGTCGTGGTCGCCACCTCGCGTCCCGCATCCCTTGCCGCGTCTGCCGCCTCTTCCCCGAACAAAAGATAATCGTCCTTCGCCCAGCCCGTCAGCGCCCCGGATTCCAGCTTCGTCCAGCCGTCCTGCCGCTCCAATATCGTGCCGCCGCAGTCTGCATACAAATATCCTTCCAGCTCTGCCTCACTGTCCGGCTCTGTCCTGACGTTCAAAACGTTCTGCACGTCCGCCATCACGAGGTTTGTCAGGCTGTCATCCTGCGGTTCTGTCTCTGTCTGCCCTCTCTCTTTTTGTCCTTCCTGTTCCGGCTCCGATGCTTCTGTCTCGGACGCTTCTGCCTTCGGCTGTTCTCTGCCCGTCAGCCCATCTTCTGTCTCCGATGCCAGCCATGCGCCTACGCCTGCCCCTTTTTTCCAGTCGGGCTTCTGCGCCGTCTCTGCCGCCGATACGACCGCCGCTGCCCCTGCCGCCGGCAATACCGCCGGATCGGTTCCCGCCGCCAGCGCCCCTGCGATCATTCCGGCTCCTATCATGCAAAAAATCCCCAATGCCTTCATTTCTGAATTCCCCTCGTCTGCTCTTTATAAATGTTACATTTTTGTTACACATCATATCAAATTGCGGTTTTGGTGTCAAGGAAACGCTTTCCTGCCAAACAAAAAAAGCGGCATACACATCTTTATGCGTACACCGCCCCGCGTCATTCCTAAATTTCATTATCCTCTGCGATCAATAGAACACATGATGACCAATCACCTGTCCGGGACGGCCGTTCACACGTCTGAAAAACAGCTTGTCGCCTACCGGCTTTGAACCGGAAAGCGCGTCCAGCGCCGCCTGATAACAGGACTCATCCGCGCTTCCGTTGCGCAGCGCGCGGTCCAGAGATCCGTTTCTCACGGGAGAAAACTGTCCCTTTGCGTAAATAACGCCTTTGATCGTATCCGGCTGTCTGTCGCTTTTTACGCGGTTCATTACCACATTGCCGACTGCAACCTTACCGATGTAGGGCTCGCACCCCGCCTCACAGTAAATGATATTTGCCAGCAGATACAGATCCTCCTCCGTGATGCCGTTTGCATCCAGAATCGCCTGTCTGCGAGCCGCTTCCGCCGCCTTTGCCGCTTCTGCCTGCGCCGCTTCCTGCTGTGCCTTTAACTGGGCTGCTGCCGCTGCCTCCGCCTGTGCCCTTGCAACCGCTTCCGCCTGCATTCTTGCCTGCTCGGCAGCTGCCTTTGCCTGCGCCTCTGCCTGTTCTCTTGCCCTTGCAGCCGCTTCCTGCTGCGCCTTTGCAAGCGCCTCCGCTTCCTTCTGGGCTCTCTGTACCGCTTCCGCCTGTTCCTTCTGCAGCTCTGCCTTCTGGGCGCTTACCGCAACCTCTCTTGCAAAAGCCTCCGCGTCTGCCGCCGTCGCGTCCGAAATATTTTCTGCATCTTCTGGCTCTGCGTCTGTCTGCTCTGCGTTAACCGCTTCGCTTTCCTGCGCCGCTTCTGTCTGCCCTGCGTCAACCGCTTCGCTTCCCTGCGCCGCCTCTGTCTGCCCTGCGTCAACCGCTTCGCTTCCCTGCGCTGCTTCCTCTTCCAAAGCTTCGCTGTCATCCGCCGCTTCGCCTTCCTGCGCCGCTTCCTCTGCCAGCTCCCCGATCACCTCTTCGTTGGCGGCAACCGCCTCCTCATTGGAAATCTCTGTCTCGATCAGGTTCTCTGCGGGAACCCAGCCTACAATATCACCAGCCTGGATCTGAACCCAGCCGTCGCCTTTTGCAAGGATCGCAACATGTCCTTCGTCCATTACCTGTCCGACTACCTCGGAGCCGCCGTCCGCCTCCGCATGGATGTCCAGCAGGTCTGCTGTATCAATCATTCCGATACTACTCGCCATAACGGTTGTCGTGTATGCCACGCCCATCAGCACGACGGCTGCCAGCGCACCCAGCACTCCACGGAACAACTTTCTGCCTTTAGTGTTCATCTTAACCTCCATTTTTGTGCTCTGTCCAAAAGCTTGTGGGAAGCTTTTGCTGTTACAGAGTCGTTGCAAATGTTACAAACTTATTAACATTTGTTACGCCCAGTATAATAGCAATATTGCCGTATGATGTCAAGGCTTTCGGGGGAATTGTGACATTTCTGTGAAATTCCTCTTTTTTGAGATTACATAATATTCCTGCTGCTCATCATTTTCATGAAATGTTCGTTGAAATTCCCCTTTTTTTGCCGCTATTATACAATTTTCACTTTATCGCTTTAATTTGCCGGACCAGTTTTCACAGCATAAAAACGGCATAAAAAAAGATCCGATAAGGCTATTTTTGCCTTCGGATCCCTTTTTATACCGTTTGGTAATTATTTTGTAATATTTTAAAGGCTGCGGGACTTCTCGATGCAGGCGATCACCGCGTCCGTTACCGCCCCGCGAAACCCCTTTTCTTCCAGAACGCGGACTGCCTGGATCGTCGAGCCCGCCGGGGAACAGACCATATCCTTCAACTCGCCGGGATGCTTTCCGGTTTCCAGAAGAAGCTTCGCGCTTCCCAGAACGCCCTGCGCCGCAAACTCATATGCCTGCGCCCGGGGCATTCCCTCCGCCACCGCGCCGTCCGCCATCGCCTCGATCATCATAAACACCCACGCCGGGGCGCAGCCGCTCACACCGGGAACCACATCCATCAGCCGCTCCGGCACCTCAAACGCCTTTCCGAAGCTGCTTAACACCTGCATCACGGCGCCCCTTGCCGCCTCGTCCATCCTGCCGCCAAAGCAGACTGCCGTGCAGCCTTCCCCTACGAGCGCCGGCGTGTTCGGCATCGCCCGCGCAAACGCCAGCTCAGCCCCAAAGGCTTCCTCCAGCCACGAAAGGCTCTTTCCGGGCGCAATGCTCACGACCGTCTTTTTGGAAAGATCAAGCTCCCGTATCTGCCCGATCACCTCTTCAAAAAACTGCGGCTTTACGGCAAGCACCAGAATATCCGCTTCCTGCGCGGTTTTCCGGTTATCCCCCGTCACGCAGATCCCGAAGCGCTCCCGCATTTTTTCTTCTGTGGCGGCGGTTTTTGCAGAGCCATAAATTTCCTCCGGCGCAGCCACCTTATTTTTCAAAATGCCGCCGATCATCGCCTGCGCCATATTTCCAAGTCCGATAAAACCGATCTTCATTCCAAAAATTCCTCCCTCAGCTCTCTCTCTGCCTGTGCGCCTCATACATGAGCACCGACGCCGCTACCGCCGCATTGAGCGATTCCACCTGCCCCTCCATCGGGATGCGGATATAAACGTCCGCCAGGTCTGCTGTCTCTTCCCTCAGCCCGTTTCCCTCGTTGCCGATCAGAAACGCCGTGCCCCTCCGGTAATCCTGCTTTATATAGGAAGTTTTTCCTTTCAGGTGCGCCGCATACACAGACACACCCGCCTGCCGGACGCTTCCGATCGCTCCCGCAAAATCCTCCGCATACAAAAACGGCATCCGGTAAATGCTCCCCATCGTGGAACGGATTACCTTCGGATTGTATAGATCCACCGTGTCCCGGCTCATGATCACGCCCGAAATCCCCGCGCCCTCTCCGGTGCGCAGCATCGTCCCAAGGTTGCCCGGATCCTGAATATTTTCCAGAAGAAGGAATACCGGATTTTCCTTTTGGAGCAGGCTTTCCATATTATAATGGAACTGCTCCACGACGCACAAAATGCCCTGCGGCGTACAGGTGTCCGATATTTTTGCAAAGATCTGATCGGAAACCACCTCATAGCCCGTCTGTTCCAGCCGCTCCCGGCAGCTGCATTTTTCCAGAAAAGATTCCGAAACATATACGTCTCGCAGCTTTTCTGCCGGCGCTTCCAGAAACATCTTTGTGCCCTCTACCACAAAAACATCCTCTTCCCGGCGCGCCTTCGCCTTTTGATTCAACTGTATGAGCCGCTTGATCCTGCTGTTGGATGCCGCTGTGATCATCTGATTTTCCTCCGTTATCGCCTCTGTAAAACCAAACGCCGGCGCGCTTTACGTGCCGGCTTACTGAATACAAAGAGCGCAGGAATCCTGCGCTCCCTATTTTATCTGCTCTTTCTGCCGGTCAGGTGGACAAAAGCTTGCTGATCAGATATTCGTATTCCGGAATTTCCTTCTGCATCGCAAGCGCCTCTTCGATGTCATAGTCCACAAACTCGCCGTGCTTGTACGCAACCACACGGTTCGTGCTGCCCGCGCACAGAATATCCGCCGCATACGCGCCCATGATCGACGCATAATAGCGATCCTTACAGGTCGGGCTGCCGCCGCGCTGCATGTAGCCTAAGATCGTCGCCCTCGTCTCCATGCCCGTCGCCGCCTCAATGCGCTTCGCCATGGAGGTAGAGTGCCCGATGCCCTCTGCATTGATGATCAGATGGTGGGTCTTGCCCTTTTTGCGGTTGTCGATGATATTGTTGATGAGCGCCTGCTCGTTGTAGTCATATTTTTCCGGAAGAAGGATGTCCTCCGCGCCGCTTCCCACGCCGCACCACAGCGCGATGTAACCGGCGTTTCGTCCCATTACCTCGATGATGCTGCACCGCTCATGGGAGGACGAGGTATCGCGCACCTTGTCGATCGCTTCCATCGCCGTATTTACCGCAGTATCAAAACCAATCGTATATTCCGTACAGGAAATATCAAGGTCGATCGTTCCGGGAATGCCGATCGTATTGATCCCCATTCTGGAAAGCGCCTGCGCGCCCTTATAGGAGCCGTCGCCGCCGATCACAACCACGCCGTCGATCCCGTGCTTGCGGCAGATCTCCGCGCCCTTTCTCTGTCCCGCTTCCGTCTTGAATTCCAGACAGCGCGCGGTTCCAAGGATCGTGCCGCCCCGCTGGATCGTATCCGAAACGCTGCGGGCGTCCATATCCACGATTTCTTCATTCAGCAGGCCCTGATAGCCCTTTTTGATCCCTTTTACCTTTACCCCGTTGCAGATCGCCTTGCGCACCACCGCACGGATCGCCGCATTCATGCCCGGCGCGTCCCCGCCGCTGGTGAGGATTCCGATTGTCTTTATCTTAGATGCCATAGTTCCTCCTGTCCTGCGCCGCCTGGCGCTGTTCGGTGTTCCCTTATGCCCAGAACATCTATTATCTATATTTTAATCCAATCAAACCGCATTTTCAATGCTTTTCCCAAAAAATCGGCTACATCACTTTTACGTTATCCCCTCCGAAAAGCTTCTCCAGCCGCTCTAAAAGCGCCCGGTCTGCGCAGACGCTCTGGTTGGGCGGAAGCTGCTTCATGGAACGGGGGTTTTCGATATAGATCACGACGCTGTCTTTGCCGTCGGAATCCGCGATCGCCGCCAGAAGCTCCTGCGCGCGCTTTGCGTATTCCTCCATTGTCGGAAATTTGATCCAGATTTTTTTCGGGATCTCGTCAAATTCCTGAATGGATTCGCACACGAGCTTGCCGTCCTTGTCCTCCTCCGCCGATACCCTGCCCCTGATAAAAACCTTGTTGTCCTCCATGATCTTCGCGCCATACTGCTCATACGTCTTCGGGAATACGATGACCTCTACCGTGCCGACCAGATCCTCCACCTGCAAAAATGCCATTACCTTGTCATTTTTCGTGTACTTGATCTTCTTTTCCGCGATCAGCCCGCCGATCACCGCCTTTGCACCGTCCTTTGCATGGATGTCGTTGATTTCTTCGTCCAGCATAAAATCCGCCGTCGTGTTCGTGATATTTTTGCGCCAGAGCTGTTCGTATTCCTCCAGCGGATGTCCGCTGACATACACGCCCAGCACCTCTTTTTCAAAAGTCAGCACGATCTCCTTCGGATACTCGCCCACATCCGGCAGGCGTATTTCATAGTTTTCCTTTTCGGACTCGTCCACCAGATCAAACAAAGACATCTGCCCTGCCAGATTATTTTTCCGGTTCTGCTGGTTCTGATCCATCAGCTGCGCAAAAATGCTCATATACTGCTTCCGCGTCCCGCCAAGGCTGTCAAAGGCGCCCGCTTTGATGAAGTTTTCCACGTTTCGCTTGTTTACATCCGAATCGGTCATCCGGGATAAAAAGTCCTGGATATTTTTAAAGGCTCCGCGCTGCGCCCGTTCCGCCAGCACCGCGTCCGCCACCGGATGCCCTACGCCCTTGATTGCCGTCAGCCCGTAGCGGATCGCATTGCCCGACACGGAAAAGCCCGGCTCTCCCTCGTTGATGTCCGGCGGCAGAATGGAAATCCCCATCTGCCGGCACGTCAGGATATACTCCGCCACCTTGCCCGGATTGTCGATCACGGAAGTCATCAGCGCCGCCATGAACTCCACCGGATAATAGTATTTCAGATACGCCGTCTGATACGCCACTACCGCATAGCAGGCGGCATGGGATTTGTTGAAGGCATATTTTGCAAAATCCATCATTTCCGCATAGATCTGCAAACCGACCTGCTCCGGGATGCCGTTTGACACACAGCCCGGCACGCCCTCTTCGGCATTTCCGTACACGAAGTTTGCCCGCTCCTTTTCCATCACGGACTGCTTCTTTTTACTCATGGCACGGCGCACCAGATCGCTCCGTCCCATCGTATAGCCGCCCAGATCGCGCACGATCTGCATAACCTGCTCCTGATAAACGATACAGCCGTAGGTCGGGGAAAGGATCGGCTCCAGCTGGGGACAGGAATAAGTGATCGCGTCGTGATTGTTTTTGCCCCGGATATATTTCGGGATAAAATCCATCGGCCCCGGACGGTATAAAGAAATCCCGGCGATGATGTCCTCGAGGCTCTGCGGCTTTAACTCCTTCATGAAATTTTTCATACCGCCGCTTTCCAGCTGGAACACGCCGTCCGTCCTGCCCGTACACAGCGAATCCAAAACCTTTTTATCGTCGTAATCCAGATGGTCCACGTCGATATGAACCCCCGTATCCTTTTCGATCATCTTGACCGCATGGTCGATGACCGTCAGCGTCCGAAGCCCCAGAAAGTCCATTTTCAAAAGCCCCAGCTCCTCTAACGTCGTCATCGTAAACTGCGTCGTCACAGAGCCGTCGGAACCTCTTGAGAGCGGCACAAAATTGTCCGCCGCTTCCGGACAGATCACCACGCCCGCCGCGTGCATCGACGTATGGCGCGGCAGACCTTCCAGCCGCTTGCTCATGTCGATCAGCTCATGCACCTGTTCGTCCCCCTCATAGAGCTTACGAAGCTCGGGGTTGGCGGAAAGCGCCTTGTCGATCGTCATATTCAGCTCATTGGGGATCATTTTGGCAATGGAATCCACGAAAGCATAGGGCAGATCCATCACGCGCCCCACGTCGCGGATCACGCCCTTTGCCGCCAGCGTACCGAAGGTGACGATCTGCACCACCTTCTCCCTGCCGTATTTTCTGCCCACATAATCGATGACCTCCTGCCGCCGTTCAAAGCAGAAGTCAATATCAATATCCGGCATGGACACACGCTCCGGATTCAAAAAGCGCTCAAACAGCAGGCTGTAGCGGATCGGGTCGATATTCGTGATATGCAGGCAGTAGGAAACGATGCTTCCCGCCGCGCTTCCCCGTCCCGGCCCCACCGGGATCCCGTGTTCCCGCGCGTAATTGATAAAATCCCACACGATCAGGAAATAGTCCACATAGCCCATCCGCCTGATAATGTCCAGCTCGTATTTCAGGCGCTCCTGAAGCTTTCCGTTATCCTCCGGGTAACGCTCCCGCATCCCGTCCTGACAGAGCTTATTCAAATATGTCCACGGGTCATACCCCTCCGGCACTTCAAAATGAGGCAGCTTCGTCTTGCCAAACTCGATCTCCACATGGCATCTGTCCGCGATCCTCTGGGTATTTTCCACCGCTTCCCACGCATAGGGAAACAGCCCCTTCATCTCCTCCTCGCTCTTAACAAAATACTGCCCGCCCTCATAGCGCATCCGGTTTTCATCCGCCAGCTTTTTGCCGGTCTGGATGCACAGCAGGATGTCGTGGGGCTTTGCGTCCTCCGCATAGGTGTAGTGCACGTCGTTCGTACATACTAACGGGATGTCCAGTTCCTTTGAAATCTGCAGAAGGGCGGCGTTTACAGTCTGCTGCTGGGGAATGCCGTGATCCTGCAGCTCGAGGAAAAAATTGTCCTTCCCGAAAATATCCTGATATTTCAGGGCGCATTTTTTTGCCTCGTCCACAAGCCCTTTCTGGATATAGCGCGGTACCTCGCCCGCCAGACACGCCGAAAGCGCGATGATGCCCTCGTGATACTCCCGCAGCACCTCCATATCCACGCGGGGCTTATAATAGTAGCCCTCCGTAAAGCCGCGGCTCACGATCTTTGTCAGGTTCTCATATCCCTTATTATTTTCCGCAAGGAGCACCAGATGATAATAGCGGTCGTCCCCGCCCGTCAGCTCCCGGTCGAAGCGGGAATTTGGCGCAACGTATACCTCGCATCCCAAAACCGGGTTGATGCCCTCCTCCCGCGCCGCCCGGTAAAAATCGATCACGCCGTACATCGCGCCGTGATCCGTGATCGCCGCCGCCGTCATGCCAAGCTCTTTGACGCGCTTTACATATTCTTTGATCTTATTGGAGCCGTCCAGCAGACTGTATTCCGTGTGGACGTGCAAATGCGCAAATGCCATACTGATTTATTCCTTTTCCGTTTCTGAAGTCGTTTCTTCTGTCTGTACCGTCTCTTCCGCCTGCGTTGTTGTTTCCGTCTGCGCCGTCGCTTCCGTCTGCGTTGTCGCTTCCGTCTGCGCCGTTTCTTCCGCCTGCGCTGTTGTTTCCGTCCGCGCCCGGACGGCTTCGGGGCTGTAGCCTCCCCTGCCGCTGTCTGTCAGCACCAGCCTTTCGTCCTGAATCTCGTAGGTATCATAAAACCGCGTATCCCCGTCGGAAAACGTCACATGGATCAGCCCGTTTTCCCGCCGCGCGCAGCTTACCTTTGCCGGATCGCCGCCAGCCTGCCGCAAAATACTCTCATACACCGCTTTCCCGTTTTCCTGATCCAGTATCGTTTCCAGCGGGATTTTCTCTATTCCATAAGGCACAGCCGTTCCTTTTTCCATATGAAAATATTCCGGCGCGGACGTTTTGCTTCCCGCTTCCCATGCCAAAAGCTCCCCGCCGCCGTTTCCGGCAAAGCGCCCCATATTTTCAAGGCATCTTACGGGCGCGCCGTCCTTTACCGCAAATAAAAATCCGCTCGTCCCACCGTCCTCATAGCAGTGGAAGAGCTGCGCTGCCGCGCCTGCCGTCCCGACTTTTTCCATTGACTGAAACGGCACGCCCTCCAAAAGAAGCTGCGCCGTCCCGCCTGCATACCACAGATCGCACACCGGCGCGCCGAACGCACCGTCATAGCTTCCTACCGCCGCAAACGCCTCTTTTGTCCCGTCTCCGTCAAAATCCGCCGCCGAAACAAAGCATAACGCATCCTCCGGATATTCCTGCGCTGCAAGCACGCTGTCCAGCGCTTTTTTCTCTGCCGCCCGCATCGTGCGCCGCGCCGCCAGAATCCGGTTTGCCTCATACCGCGCCGGAATCTCGTTCAGCTCTTCCAGCTCTGTTTCCCGCTCCGCCCGGTTTTTAAAATAATATCCTTCCCCGTCAAGGGATGCGCCGTCCTTTGTCAGCTTCCCGCCGTCCAGCTCGGAAATCTGCCAGGTGTATTCCGCCACCGCATGCCCGATCTCCCCACCGTTCTCCGACGCTTCGCAGATACGCCGCTGCCTGTATCCGATCCGGCTGTCCCCGACCGCAAAAAACTCATACTGATATTCCGATCCGTCCTCTGCAGCCGCATAAAACCGCTCTTCCAGCTCCTTTTGATAGGCGCTGTCCGCTTCCGTCCCCTGCGCATATGCCAGATACTCCTGCGCAGAGAGTTCCTTCCATATAAGAGGCGCAAATCCGTCCGCCGTCCGCCCGTAAAAATACGGCACAGTTCCGCTTCCGTCCTCCCACACCCCCACAAGCGGATCATACCGGAACGCCTCCGCCGGATAATCCACCCGGATCGTTCCGTCTGCCGCCTGAATGGAAACCGCGTCTGTAAAAGAAGCCTGCGCCCCATTTTCTGTCACGGTATACACCGCCGCCTTCTCCCGCTTTTCCTCCTGCATCCGCACGATCAGATAGGGAGCTGCATCCCCTGTGACAAGCTCAATCCCGGTAAAAACCGTATCCTCAGAAAGCTTTTCCGCCGTTTTTCCGTCAAAATACCACAGATCGCCCTGCACCCTCTGCCGCGCCGTCAGCGGCGTGCTTTCAAACAGCAAAAGAAAGCTGCCCTTTTCCTTTCCGTCATAGCGCGCCATATTTTGTATACACAGCGTTTTGTCGCCGTAGCTTTCCTGCGACAGCACTGCTTCCAGCGCCTTTTCCTCCGTCCAGAACAGCTCGTCCTTTCCCGCCAGCTTTCCGGTAAAATCCGCACCCTTCTGAGCCATCAGGGCAGAAATCTCCTCCGGGACTTCGGATAAAAACGCCGGGAGCGCAGCCGGGGCAGCGTTCTCCACTGACTCTGTAGGCTCCGCCTCTTCCGTTCCTTCCGCAACCTCCGTATGCGCCGTCTCTGCAGCGCCTTCCGCTGACTCTATAGACTCCGCCGCTTCCGTGCCTTCTGTCGCTTCTGTATATTCCGCCGCTTCCGTGTATCCTGCCGTTTCAGCGCTTTCTGCCAGCGCATCCTCTACCCCGTCTCCAAACATGGCTTCCCCTGCGCGCTGGGCTTTCGCCGTATATTCGCTGATCCTGCCCGGCGCGCAGCCTGCAGCCAGCGTCAGCGCCAGAAGCATTGCCATTGCCGCCTGTTTTTTCTTCATTTGTATCCGGTCCTTTCCGCTTTCCGCGAAAAAACATGCCATGCCCGAAACGCTGCGGACACGGCGGTTACATTTCTCAATTATGGTTTTTATTGTACTATGCGGGTATCAAAATGACAAGAGTGCAGAAGTCAAAGAATGGGGAAGCGCCGAAAGCCGGTGACTGTTTCCGGTAAAATGCAGTTTCTTCTTCGCGCGGGTGCGCATAATCGTATTTTTTATTCGGCAGGAAAGGAATTTCCCTGCCGAACAAAAAAAGTGCCCTTCTGCCTGAAGGGGGGGGAGGGTGGCAGAAGGGCTCTAAAGGGGGGTATAGTATATAAAAAAGAGGGGGTACGCTTAATATAAAATTAAGCATTTATCAAAAGGCTTTTTTCGCTCTCGCCTCTTGATGATTCTATTTTATCCAATTTGCGAAATTTGTCAACAGGTGTAAAAATCCCGCGAAAACACACGGTTTTGTTATGTTTTTCAATCCGTTCCCGCTAATTTTGACCGTGTTTTATAAATTTTACCGACGGGCTGCGTTTGATCTTTTTTTCAAGAAATCGCTCTCAGAATTTTTTGCACAAAAAAATTCTTTTGTATTTTCAAAAATTTGTATCAAATTATTTTTTGCTGTGAAAACAGATGCCGTTGCGTCCTGCAAACCGGCTTATGAAACGCAAAACCCCCTTTTCGTCCGCCGCTTCCCTGCGGGGACGAAAAGGGGGCTTGTCCTGTGCCGGCTGTGCCGTCAAAGCAGCGCTTCTTATTTTTAAAAAATCATCGGACTTACACTGCTGCGGCAAACTTCTGGATCTTATTCATAAAATCCGGATTTTCGCCGTGACAGTATACAGTCAGAACCTTTGCCAGCCCGAGGCTGATAATGCCCAGAATGGATTTGGCGTCTACGATTGTGGATTCGTACTGAATATCCACGTCAAAATCACATTTTTCCGCCTCATATACAAATTCTCTCACATCTGCGGTTCCATTCAGTCTGATCTTCATGCGGTTCATCTTGTCACATCCTTTCAATATCCGTTTTGGTCTTATATTTTCAGGCTTTTCTTCCTGTTGAAGCTACATTTTATCCATTTTCTCTCTTTTGTCAACACCTGCCGATTCATGCAGAATCTTCTTCTTTTTGTCTGAAATACCGTGTTTTCACTTGAAAATATCCGGATTTCCCGGCTATTTTGCCGGAATATCTGAATTTTTCGTGAACTCATGAAATCGTTCCCTCACGCTTTTTTCTAAAAATCCATTTTTATCCTTTCGATTTTCAGTAATTTTTCAGCCCGGATCCGCTTTCTGACTGCGATTATCAGGACGCTGATGGCAGAAATCCCGCAGAAAGCGTCTTGCCTCCTGCGGGATCTTCCTTTTCCTGTCTTTTGCATCCGGTCAAACCCGGTTAAACCAGCGCCGCTGCCGCTATCACAAACAGCACCTGAATGATCACATACCGCGCTACAACCTGCGCGTCCGACCAGCCCTTATTTTTGCGGACGTGGTCATGAAGCGGCGTCCGCGTGTTTTTCAGAATGGAAATCTTTAAAAACCGTTTCAAAAAGATTTTTACCAGACCGATCCCGCCGTCTGCGATCATTACCGCAGCCAGCAGCACAAAAATGAACGGATGTCCCGATTTCATCGTCAGCACCGCGATAAAAAAGCCCAGCGCACGGGAGCCTGCGTCCCCCATCAGCATACTGCTCGGCGAGCTGTTAAAATACAGGTAGGCAAACAGCACCGAAACGAACAAAAAGCCCGCCATCGCATACTTCCCGAGGGCTTCCGAAAACAAAAGCGCAAACGCCAGGACCGTCACGCTTCCCGTGCTGGCGCACAGCCCGTCCACGCCGTCCGTACAGTTCGTCACATTTACCGACACCCAGATCAGGATCACGCCGAGCACCAGATACAGGGCGGAAGGGATCGCTGCCTCCACCTGCCCGATCATGATCGTCGTGGAATTAAAGTTCACAAAGGTCGCCACCGCAGCCACCGAGATCACAAGGTCGATCAGCCCTTTTTTATACTCGTTCCAGGGCTTGTCCGACGCATCGTCCAGATAGCCGCTCATCATCATCGCAAACAGCAGGATCGCATAAATCACATATTCCGTGTCCACCGGCAAAAATAAAAATCCGCCGATCAGAAAGCTGATCACAAAGGTCAGCCCGACTCCCCGCAGCTTCCCCTTCGACAGATTCCCGTTTACCGCAAACGCCCGCCCCTGATCGCTCGGCAGAAACGGGAACGGATGCTTCAGCATCAGAAACGTCAGCCCGAAGGTAAACAGCATCCCCAGCACCAGAATCTGGCTGCTGCTCAAATAGTTCGCCAAAATCTTATACATTTTTCTTCTTCCTTCTGTCATGAATTTGCCCTGCACGCCTGCGCAGCATATAACGCATATATAATTATTATACCCCAGAAAACAGTCCGGTGCAAAACAAATTTCATGACAGAACGGATCCGCCTTTATCCCCGGTCCATGCGTGCGCCCCGTACCAGCAGCCGGTGTGTATTCACGCCGTAGGGCGTGCATGTTACCAGCGTCACATAGTCGCCGCCCTCGATGACGTCCAGCCCTTCTGCCTCCTGCGGCAGCACCACATCGATCCGGTCTACCTCATAGGCAAGCGTCTCTTTGAGCACGTCAATATAAAAAAGATCGCCCTCCTCCAGCTGATCCAGATCGGTAAAAAGCCTTGCCGACGGAAGCCCCCTGTGCCCCGAAAGGATACAATGGGTATCCGTCCCGCCCACCGGAAGCGACGAGCCTGCAAAATGCCCGATCCCGACCTGCAAAACGCCCTCGTCCGTCGTATGATAGATCGGGATTTCCACCCGGATCTTCGGGATCCGGATCACCCCCATCACACCGTCCCGCTCTACATCCAGCAGGCTGTGATACGTCTGGAAGCCATCCTCTTTTTCCATGTCCAGCGCCGCCGCAAGGCTGCCCGCCCCTGCAAGCTTTTCATTGTGCCTGCGCGCATCCGAAAGCATTTTTTCATAATCCGCCGGGTCAAGTGCCTCCACCGCGCCCGAATAGGACGCTGCCGCCCTCGACTGATTCCTCCGGTTGACCCAGTCGCTGGCCACAGGATACAGCATGACCGCTGCCCCTGCCAGAAACAGCAGGAGGGCAGCTGTTTTTTTGAAGCTTTTCTTTTTCATCTTTTATTTCCTGCGCTTTTTCCCGATCAGAAAAACCAGACCCGCGCCCGCCATCAGCGCTGCCCCTGTTCCGTAAAAAATACCCGTTCCGACGCCGCCCGTGGAAGGAAGCAGCGCGCCCGTTTTATTTTCCACGAGCACCTCGTCCGCAGTTTCATTGCCTACCAGAACGCTTCCCGTTTCGTCGATCGTGATCTCTACCGGCTTTTTCAAAAGATTATAGCCGTCGGGCGCTTTGATTTCCTTTAAATAATAGGTTCCCGCCTTCAGACCTTCCAGCCGGAAACGTCCCGTCGCGTCCGTGGTAATCACGGTCAGCCCGTCTGTCCCGTCCGCCAGCTTTTTATAAATAACGCCCTCGTAACCCTCTTCCTTCTGCTGCTGCCGGAAAGAAAGCTCTGTTCCCGGGCTGCATCCCTTTTTCGGATACAGGGAAAACTGCGCGCATTTAAGCGCCTTATTCTCCCCGTTTTCCCCTTTCGCATATTTCAAAACAGCCAGCTCAAAGCTGTACGTTGTCGTTATTTTTTCATCCGTCCGGTGTTTATCCCCATAGGATAAATGCGCTTTGTTCGTATTTCCCCCGCCGTCTGTTACCGCCTTTTCATTGAGCACCGCGTCATACAGGATTTCCAAGGCGTATGCCGCATCCTTCTCCGTTACCTGTTTGAACGCATCGTCTTCAAAAACGATCTCAAAGGTGCAGCCGTCCTCCGCCTGTAAGCTGCTGCCCCGGTAAAGCCTGTAATCCGTCCCTTCCGCCAGCTCCTTTAATACTGCGCCGTCCTTTTTCAGTACGATCCCGTTCACGCCCTTAAAATCAAGCCCCTCCGACATCGTGTCGTGAAGCGTATAGCCCTCTGCGCCGGGGCGGGGTGTGATCACAACCTGAAAGCTTACCGTATCGCCCACGGACGCCGAGTTATCCGCGCCATAATTTCCATCCTCTTTCTGAACCGTTTTTTCGATGCCCGGCGCTTCGTTCTTTTCCTTTACCGTCGCGTCCGGGCGGGCGGTGTCCAAAGACAGCAGTGCGCCTGCCGTGGAATCCACCAGATAATACCCCAGCGGGATATTTGCAAAAACCGCCGAAGCCTCCTTCCCTTCGCCTGCCGACGCCTGCACGACCGCATCCGCCGCGATCTTTTCCCGCTTTGCAAATGCGAACGCCGCTTCCGCAAAGCCCTTCGCCGCCTCCTGTCCGTTTCCCGCCTTCCAGTCTATGTATCCGTTTTCATCGACCGTAAAATATTCCCCCGCCGAAAAACCGTTCCATTTTTCACTCAGTTTATAGGCATACCGTCCGGTTCCCCCGCCTTCCGATGAAAAGCTTTCCAGATCAAATATCCTGTAAATCGAATAATCGACGCCCTCCACCGCGCCCTCTACCGTAATGCTTCCCATCTCCGCCGCCAGCACGGTCACAGATGCCCCCAGCATCAAAACTGCCGCGCAAAGCAGCCCTGTCCACCATTTCAACCATTTTTTCATCATTTTCCCCCTCGTCTGCGCGCAAAAACGCGCTCCTTCCTATTGTCTGAACCATCTTCCAGACGCGTTTTTTCTCCGTTTCCGGCGCATCGCGTGCCCCCTGCCGCAGCCTGACAGCACTGCCGACGCCCCCGTAAAGGCTGTGCCTGCTGCCAAAAACAGCTCCGGCGTACAGCCGCCCGTTTCGGGAAGCTCGATCAGCTCTGCCTGACCTCTTTTCCGGTTAATTACCTCTGCTTTTCCCTCCCCGGAATTGATCTGATTCACATAGCTGACCTGAAAACCGTCCGGCACAGGCTCCTCCGCAATTTTATAAAAATATGTGTTTCCGGACGGATCCTTTTTCGGCAGATCATAAAAACGCCCCGTCCAGCCGTTATCTGCCCCCAGCTCCAGAAAAACCGGATTGCCCTGTCCGTCCGTCACTTTTCCCGCATTTGTAAAGTCCACCCTGTTCCATCCCTCCCCTACAGGCTGCGCGACGAGCGTTTCTGCATCCGGCATCGCCGTGCCATTGGAATAATTATAAGCCGTATGGGTTAAAAGCACCTTTATGGTACACGGCGCTTTTGCCGTCAGCTCAAAATCCATCCATGCACTCGTCCCCTCAAGCGCCCCTTCCGGGCCGCGTTTTTTGACCGTCAGCGACGCCTCCCCTGCGCTTTCTACGCAAAATCCCGTCTCACAGATGCCCGCGCTGTAGCTGAAAGGCTGTCCCTTAACCCGGTCGATGCAGCCTACCCGGAATACCGCCGGCTTTTCCCCGACATATCCCAGATCGATCTCCGCTGCCTTTTTTGCCCCCTCAAAATGCTGGTGCATTCCCGAATACAGCTCCAGCTTTACCGGAAAGCCTTCCGGCTCCTTGACCGTCCGGTATAAAAAAATTTTTACCGGAGACAGCCCGTTTTCTGCAAACGTCTCCCCGCTCACGTCCTGCCAGCGCTTCTGCACCGTCAGGTCTCTTTCTTCCTCCGGCTTTTCTTCCGGTTTTTCTTCCGGCTTCTCCTCCGGCTCCGAAAAAGGCCACATGTGCCCTTCCGCGCCGGAGCCGGACGCATCCACATCGTCCGCGACCACGCAGCCGCTGTAGTCGCCGCCCCGCAGCACCACGTCCGCTCCCGGCGTCCACAAATGCCCGACCAGCTTTCCGCCGTTGGACTTTATGTCCACCGCCTGCTCCGGCTTCCATTCAAACGCCGTATCCGTCTTTTCTGCCTCGCCGCTTTTTTCACATCCAACGAAAACCCGCTCCGCATTCGGCGCAAAATACAATACCGCAAACGGCGGTCCCTCCTCGATGGAGTCAAACCCGTAATTGTTTCCGTACACATCATCCCGGACGGTTTTTAAAATTTTAGGCAGCACAACCTCTCCCTCCTGCTCTGTCCGGATGACCGTGATCGTATTTTTCATCTCTTCTGCATCCTTGTAACGGTAATAAATGCTGTCAATTCCCTCAAATGTCTCAAACCGGTAATTTCCGCCTGCGTCCAGCTCTGCCTTCACAGCGCCGCCTTCCCGGTACAACCGGTATCCCTTCCCGCCTGCGCCCCCCGACGTCAGCGTCCCTTCCGGCGCACTTTCCAGATCCGTTCTTGTGATCGCTGTCTGAACTGTCCCGTTTCCGTCCCCGTCGTTCCCGCCGGATTCCATCCACGGCTTTCCCGCCGCTTCCAGCTTTTTTTGAAACGCTTCCCGGCTAAATCCCCCGTCCAGCCCCTCGTCCAGATATTCGTCCGTAAAAAGGATCTGCCGGCAGTCCTCCCCGATCTTCGTATTGCCCACGTTCTGCCCGGCATTTTCCATTCCCAGATAAACGTCCATCTCCGGGTCGCCTGTAATGATGCGGGGAACGCTCTGATGCCCCTCGCAGTCCCGGTTCCACGCTTTTTTGCGCAGATAGCTGGGCGCTCTGTGACGGTATGCGCCTTCCTGCTGTGTCATTCCTCCCAGGCTTCCGTTCAGCTGTGTGTTTCCCCCGACGATCATCGGCCCGACCACATGGGTTCCGTAATAGTCCCCCGAAACAAAGGCGTTGAACGTGCCCAGAATGTACGGAAGCTCGTAGGCTCCGCCGTTTTTCACATAGGTGTCTGTTGTGGTTTCGATTTTGGCTTCGGTTTCCGCTGTCTTTTCTTCTCCGGTAAGCGGCGTTTCCGGAAGGGTTTCCAGCTCTGTTTCCGGAGTCGTTTCCGTTTCTGGTTCGGTTTCCGGCGGCTGCTCCGGCTCTGTTCCGGTTTCATTCTCCGATTCGGTTTCCTCCGATGTTGGAGGTTCGGTTTCCTCCGCCGTTGACGATTCGGTTTTTCCTCCCGGATCCGCTTTCTCTCCCCCCGCCCCGCTTTCCTCCGCCGTCGGGCTGCGCCCCGTATGACAGCTTCCCGGCTGCTCTGCCGCCTGCGCCGTCACAACGCGGCTCATGCCCGGATTTCCTGCCAGTATCCCCAGACATATGACCGCCGCCAGAAACCGTATTCCCGCCTTTCTCTTTTTCTTTTCCATAACGCTCCCCCCTGCATCCCGGTCTTTATATGCCTGTTATTGTAAGAAATTTCCATTCAAAAATGTAGAGCAGAACTTGTCTTCTCTTTGCTTTTCTTGGCATCTTGTTTTTACGAGCTATTTTTCGACAAAAAAACGAACCGGCGCCATCCGGCGCCGATCCGCTCTTTTCAGTCTGTTTCTTTTATCAAATTATTTAGTTCGCTTTTCCGAGATCAAGGAATTTCTCATAGATCTCACGCACTGTTTTTGCCTCTTCGGCAGTCGGCATTTCGCAGAAAATACGGATCAGCGGCTCTGTGCCGGAGAAACGCGCTACTACCCAGCCGCCGTTCTTGAAGTAAACCTTGCAGCCGTCCAGATAGGAAACGTGATCCACCTCGAAGGGCAGCTCCGGAACCTTCTTCTCTTCCATGAGGGTGTGATGAACCTCTACCTTCTTCTCCTGTGTGAAGCGGTAATCGCACTCTTCCATGAAAATAGAACCGCATTCCTTTTCCACATCCGCATAGATCTCGGACAGCTTGCGTCCTGTCACAGCCAGCATCTCAACGAGCAGGCTTGCCGCGTAAACGCCGTCCTTGCCCTTGATATGGCCGCGAACGGTCAGACCGCCGGAGGACTCGCCGCCGATCACGGCGTCTGTCTCTTCCATTTTTGCGGAAATGTGCTTAAATCCAACCGGAACCTCGTAGCACTTCTCGCCGAACTTCTCCGCGATGCGGTCAAGCAGGTGGGTTGTGCAGATGTTGCGGACAACGGGGCCTCTCCAGCCTTTGTATTTTACAAGGTAGTAATACAGCAGGACGAGAATATCGTTGGGATGCAGGAAGCGTCCGGTGTCGTCGATCACGCCGAGACGGTCTGCGTCGCCGTCCGTCGCGATACCGATGTCGCAGTGCGCGTCCAGAACAAAGTTCTGCAGCGGGCGCAGGGTGGAAGCGTTCGGTGCGGGCAGCTTGCCGCCAAACAGCGTGTCGTGACGGTCATGGATCGTCTCTACCTCGCAGCGCGCCGTCAGAAGGATCGTCTTTAAGGAAGTCTCGCTTACGCCGTACATCGGATCCAGCGCGATTTTTAAGTTCGCGTCGCGGATCGCCTTCATGTCAACCGCGTCGATGATATTGTCAAGATACTCGTTCAGAGGGTAGATCTCCTCGATCAGGCCTGCTGCCTTTGCATCCTCATATTCCAGCTCCTGAATGTCTTCCGGATTCAGCCCTGCGATGATCTCCTCGATCTGACCGGTCTGCTCCTCATTTGCGTCGCGGCCGCCTTCGGTAAATACCTTGATGCCGTTGTAAAGAGCGGGGTTGTGGCTCGCCGTTACCATCATGCCGTAGGGAAGCTCATGTCTCATCACATAAAACATAACGAGAGGGGTCGGAGCGGACTTGTTGATCAGAAGCGCCTTGATGCCTTCTGCCGCAAATACCTGTGCCGCCCAGCGCATCGCTTCTTTTGCAAGGAAACGTCTGTCGTAGCCGATCACGATGCCCTTATCCGTCGCGCCTTCCCGTTTCATTTTTACGCACATTGCCTTTGCAAGGATGCGGATGTTCTCTCTTGTAAAATCGTCTCCGATCACGGCTCTCCAGCCGCCGGTTCCAAACTTAACCATATGTTCCTCCTTTTTATCTGCAAAAACGCTTTCCCGGCAGCGCCCTTGGACGCCGCCTGAAAAAACGTCCTTTATCCGTTCTGTTTTCAGCCCATAACCGCTTTTACATGATGGGTCGTGCCTTCCGGCTGCGCTGCGATCGCATCCACGCGCTCGCCGTCTAAGTACAGCTCCTTAACGCCCTTCATCACACCGTTGGGGTTTTCCACCTCGATCTCGTATTTTGCGCCGCGCCATACACGGTTTACCTCAAAATGCTTCCAGTCTGCGGGTACGCAGGGATCGATCACCAGCGCGTCGAAGTCGGGACGGATGCCCAGCATATATCTGGTTGCGGAGTAATATGCCCAGCCTGCGGAACCGGTCATGAACGGATGGTGCGCGCAGCCAAACTTGCTGTGGTCGCGTCCGGAAATGAACTGGCAGTATGTGTAAGGCTCTGCCTGACGGATCTCGATCTTGTCGTTCTGCCAGTAAGGGCACAGCGCGTCATAGAACTTCATCGCGCGGTCGCCGCGTCCCAGCACACACTCAGCCGCCCATGCCCAGGGATTCGGATGGGAGAAGATGGAGCCGTTCTCTTTCAGGCCCGGATATACTCTCGTTACAAAGCCGATGTCGTCGTCCGGAACCGTAAAGGAAGGAGCGTTTAACAGGATTCCGTAAGGGGTGTACAGATATTTGTCCACGCTGTCCATCGCCTTTTTGCCGCGCTCGGGATCTGCCGCGCCGGACAGGACTGCCCAGGAGTTGGACTCCAAGTGCACCTTGCCCTCTTTATCCTCGCTCGTACCGATCTTTCTGCCGTTCTTGGTGATGCCGCGGATGTACCATTCGCCGTCCCAGAGCTGCTCCTCACACACTTTTTTCACATGGTTGAGCATCTCTGTATAAGTATCAACGTCCTCCTGTCTGCCCAGCTTCTTTGCCAGCTCTACGAAGTGGCTCAGCGCCCATACATGCAGGAAGGAAACCATTGCGCTCTCGCCGCCGCCTAAGTTTAAGCAGTCGTTCCAGTCCGCTCTTAAGCCCTTGCAGACGCCGGTTGCACCGACCATTCTGCCGGAGAAATCAAGGATCTTCTTCATGTGCTCGTAAACAGTGCCTTCGCCGCCGTCCGCATAGGTAAATACTTCATCCGCAAAGCTTAAATCGCCTGTCTCGCGGATATACTCTACAATAGAAGTTACCAGCCACAAAGCGTCGTCGGAGCAGGCATCCTTTAAGCCGTGCACCATGCTGTCCGGATCGGGCTCCGGAATAACGGTAGGAGACTTAAACGGCTTTACAGACTCGTCCGGAACGAACCATTCGGGAGAGAACAGATGCAGGCCGTAGCCTTCGGAAACAAGGCCGCGCAGCAGCTCTTCGATACGCTGACGGCACTTTGCAGGGTTGGAGTGAGGAACGCACATCGCATCCTGCGCCGTATCGCGGTAGCCCAGACCGGTTCTGCCGCCTACTTCGATAAAGGAAGCGAATCTGGAGAACATAACGTTGATCTCGGACTGATACAGCGTCCATGTGTTCAGCATCGTGTTCATGCCCGCATTGGGAGTGTTCACGCTGAGCTTTTCAAATTTTCTGTTCCAGAACTCGCGCAGCTGCTCGAACGCGCCGTCAACCTTTGCCAGATCGCTGTATTTCTCGCGGATCTTCTGACCAACCTCGCGCTTGCCCTCGCCGAGCATGAACACCAGACGGATCTCCTCGCCGGGCTGCAGCACGATCTGCTTTTTCAGCGCCGCGCAGTGGTTGTTGCCAAGCTCTGTGGAGCCAAAGCACTCGCCCTGCTCTACAGCAGCCGGGTTGTCCTCCGTATGGTATTTGCCAAGGAACGTATCCCTTACGGTATCAAAGCCGTCGGGCTCAAAGTTTCCTGCAAAATACTGATAGCCGAACTCTTCATAGAACAGGTCGTGCTCGATCACGCCGTCCTCATAGGAGGAACCGGAGCAGTACAGGCTCATCTGATAGTTCTGGTTGTCGATCATGATGTGGTGGAAGGAAAGCTCACAGTAGCCGAATACGTCCAGCGTGCGCGCCTTGTCATCCTCGTTCTTGATCTTTACGTCCCACAGTTCCACCGGATCGCCCATCGGGATCATCAGTGTCTGACTCGCCTTAATCTTGTTGTAGTCACACTCGTATACGCTGTAAGACATACCGTGGCGGCAGGTGTATTTTGCCTGATCCAGCGGCTTGCCTACGGGCTGCCAGGATACGCTCCAGTAATCCTTGCTCTCTGCATCCCTCAGATATACATAGTGTCCGGGCCTGTCCATCGGAACCGCATTCGCGCGGAAACGGGTAATCCGGTGATACTCCGGAGATTTGTAAAACAGGTAGCCGCCTGCGGTATGATTCACAACGCCGCACATGTTCTCCACTCCGAGATAGTTTGTCCATGACACGGGAATATCCACGCGGTCGATCACATACTCCCGCTTCGCGTCGTCAAAATGTCCGTACTGCATAAGTACCGTCCTCCTTTTTCGGGGCGTCCTCCGGCACAAAACCGTTATACGCCGCGATTCTTTTTCTCTGCCTCTTAGTATAACGGATTTCTTCCAAAAAATCTATTACAGGTTATGCGAAAATTTGAATTATTTTGCGGACGGGGGAATCACCGTATAGGAGGAGGGCACCGCGGGCAGGGCGTCGATGTAGCGCAGCTCCCCGTTTTCATCGTAATCGGGTTCCTTCTGGCGGGTCATGCCGCTGTCGTCCCAGCTCTTTTTTGCCGCGTCTGCGCGCCACGGGCGGCAGCGGAAGCTGTATCCCCGCATCGGGTCGCGGGTTTCATCCATCCAGTCAAGCAGCCTGTCGTGCAGGCGGTTACGGATTTCTGCGTATTCTTCCCTTTCGATCAGGTTTTCCATCTCCTGCGGATCCTCTTCCAGATCGTACAGCTCGTCCGAGGACAGCAGATTGACCGCCAGCTTGTAGCGCCCGTCAAAAATACAGCGCAGCGGCTGGAAGCCGCCGAAATAATCCAGAATCGTCGGGACGATGTCAATATGGGAAACGGGATGGGAATAGACGCGCTCTACGAAGCGTTCCGGAAAGAGGGACTGGCGATCTCCACCTATTTTTCAAAGCCGAACCGACACTGTAACGATTACTGGCGCAGAGACAATCCCGGACTGATCGTCTGCGACCGCTTTGCCGGAGAGATCTATGAAAATATCGTAACCCCGGAAAAAACCGTGCCCGAAACGGCGCTTCCCCGCTGGCTTAAAATCGCTACAGACCGCGCCGTAACGTCCGTTACCGCGATGCGCACCGGGGAACAGATGAAGTTTGTTCCTGCAAAAGGATGTGTGTTTGTGGATACGGAAGGGTTTGAATGGAAGGATGGATTTTATGCGGAGGGGTTTGAGTTAGAGGGGGAAAATTAACGGGAGGAAGGGGATGGGGCTGTCAGGTGGACAGCCCCAGGGCAATTTCCAATAATTCAGCTGCTACCTCATGATCCCGGATACGCATCAGATTGTCCCAGCTGTCTGCCTTACCAAGCAGGTTCATTCCGCCGTGCCACACCCATTCATCATCAATAACCGCAAAACATTCCTCCACTTCCGCTTTTGTCACCACGTCTATCCCTGTCTGACGCATCCCACTGACCAGCTCATAGCAAACCTCTGCTCTGCCATAGGTTACTTCATCCGGTTCTGTCGTAATAACGGTTATTCTCACGCCGTGTTCCTGTCTGTCTTTTACTAGAAATAGTAATCTGTCAATTTTTTCCTGCCGTATATCCGGACTGGAAATTACGATCATTTTTTCTGCTGCCGCAAGATCCTGTTCAAATTTTTCCGTATAATTACCTGAATCATAAATTGCATTGACCGTCTGCTTTGATTGTGTTTCTTCTGTCCATATGGAAAATCCGATCTTCTTGTATGTTCGCAGTCTTTTTGTATACATTTTGTGGAAGAATCTCATATGTGAGTCAATATAATCATATACAAAAACAGCAGTTTTTCCCTCATAATCACGGTTCAATCTTCCCACATATTGCTCCAGGCGCCCCTCAAACGATACCGGAGCCGCCAGCATCAGCACGTCAAGCCGCGGAAAGTCAAATCCTTCCCCCATCTTCTGTCCCGTTGCAATCAAAATCAGGGATTCTTCCGCAGAAACCAGCTTTAACTGCCTGCGTATCTCTGCATTTTCCTTATCGGAATTTCCACCATACAAAAGGAAAACATGATCCGCTTCTTTTTTCAGGGCATCATACAAAAGCTTTGCATGTTCCTTAAACCGGGTCAGGATAACCGGCGTATGCTTCTTTGCAATACTCATCCTCACATCATGAATGATCATATCATTCCGCACCCTGCTCGTACTGATCAAACTGTATGCACTGTTAATATCCTCCCTGCTGTCCGCCGTATCCACTACTCTTGTATATCTTGGAACAAAGTAATGCCCGATTCCCTGTTCTACAGCCCTTTCCATCGCGGTAAAACGATGTCTCAATGGTCCAAGAAGCATATAAATCTCCATTCCGCCGCCTTTGGCTGGCGGCACAAATAGTAATGAAAGT
>URRW01000002.1 GCA_900550285.1 uncultured Lachnospiraceae bacterium | reverse complement strand
GAGGCGCTCCGATCAGACGGGACACGGAATATTTCTCCATGTACTCACTCATATCAATACGCACCATGTTGTTTTCATCGTCAAAAAGCGACGACGCAAGCGCTTTGGCAAGCTCCGTTTTGCCGACGCCCGTAGGCCCTAAGAACAAGAAGGAACCGATAGGCTTTGTGGGGTCTTTGATCCCCGCCTTGGAGCGGATGATCGCCTCTGTCACTTTTGTCACAGCTTCGTCCTGCCCGACCACGCGGCGGTGCAGCTCGTCGTCTAAATGCAGCGTCTTGTTTCTCTCACTCTCCGTCAGCTTCGCCACCGGAATGCCCGTCCACCGGGAAATGATCCGGGCGATCTCATCCTCCGTTACCGCCTCATGCACCAGCGAAAGATCATCTTTTTTCACGCGCTCCTCTTCCTGCTCCAGCTTCTTTTTCAGGTCGGGCAGCTTCCCGTAGGAAAGCTCCGCCGCCTTTTCCAGATTGCCCTCGCGCTGCGCGATCTGAATCTCGTTGCTGACCGCCTCGATCTCCTCCCGCAGCTTGGAAAGGGTTTCCACGCTCTTTTTTTCATTGTCCCACTGCGCCTTGCGGTTGTTGAACTCCGCCTTCTGCTCCGCCAGCTCCTTCTGCAAGGCTTCCAGACGCTCACGGCTTAAATTGTCGTCCTCTTTTTTCAGCGCCGCCTCTTCGATCTCCATCTGCATTACCCTGCGCCGAAGCTCGTCCAGCTCCGCAGGCATGGAATCCATCTCCGTCTTGATGAGCGCGCACGCCTCGTCCACAAGGTCGATCGCCTTGTCCGGCAGAAAACGGTCTGAAATATAGCGGTTGGACAGCACCGCCGCGCTTACCAGCGCATTGTCGAGGATCTTCACGCCATGATACACCTCATAGCGCTCCTTTAAGCCTCTTAAAATGGAAATCGTATCCTCCACCGTCGGCTCATCCACCATAACCGGCTGGAAACGGCGTTCCAGCGCCGCGTCCTTTTCGATATATTTGCGGTACTCGTCCAGCGTCGTCGCGCCGATACAGTGCAGCTCGCCCCTCGCCAGCATGGGCTTTAACATATTTCCGGCGTCCATCGCGCCGTCCGTCTTGCCCGCGCCCACGATCGTGTGCAGCTCGTCGATGAACAAAATGATCTGTCCCTCGCTCTTTTTTACATCCTCCAGAACTGCCTTTAAGCGTTCCTCAAACTCGCCCCGGTACTTTGCGCCCGCCACAAGCGCGCCCATATCCAGCGAAAAAATCTTCTTGTCCTTCAGCCCCTGCGGCACGTCGCCCTGCACGATCCGCTGCGCCAGTCCTTCCACAACGGCGGTCTTTCCGACGCCCGGCTCGCCGATCAAAACCGGATTGTTTTTCGTCTTTCTGGACAAAATCCGGACGACGTTGCGGATCTCATTGTCCCTGCCGATGACCGGGTCAAGCTTTTGCTCCCGCGCCTTTTCCACCAGATCCTGACCGTATTTTGCCAGCGTATCATAGGTTGCCTCCGGGTTGTCGCTCGTCACCCGCTGATTGCCCCGCACCGTGGACAGCGCCTGCAGAAAACGCTCCCGCGTGATGCCATATTCCTTGCAGATCTGCTTGATCTCCGGATTCGGATACTGCAGCATCGCCAAAAACAGATGCTCGACGGACACATATTCGTCCCCCATCTGCTTCGCCTCGTCCTCCGCGTGGATCAGCGCCTGATTTAAGTCCTTTCCGATATAAACCTGGCCGCCCTGCACCTTCACGCGCTTTGTCAGCGCCTGCCTGCTGCGTTCCACAAAATGCTCCTTCTGAATTTCCATTTTTTCAATCAGCTTCAAAATGAGGCTGTCCTCTATGGTCAGAAGGCTGTACAACAAATGTTCCTGCTCGATTTCCTGATTTCCGTATTCGTATGCGAGCTTCTCGCAGCCCTGCACCGCTTCTACGGATTTCTGGGTAAATTTGGAAATGTTCATGCAAATCCCTCCTGTTATCCGTTTTGTTCTAGTGAAGCTATAACACTTCATCTGAAATTCAATATAGCACCTGTTGTTAGCACTGTCAAGTAGTGAGTGCTAATTATTTGTAAAAAAATTGTGAAGCCCGTTTTTGCAGGCTTCACAGGGATTTTTATGGTTCCAGTTCTCCAAGCTTTAATTCCATCATCATATAATCCTTTTCCTCAACCACACGGAAGTTATTTTTCGTCCAGAAGGAATAGCTCTGCACATTTCCCTTATCCACGCCGAGGCGCACCTTCCGGCAGCCCTGCTCCTTTAACCTTCCGCACATTTCCCGGATGATACCGGAGCCGATCCCTCTCTTCTGGTACTCTGCATTCATCATAAACAGCCCGATAAAGGCGGTGTCCTCCGCCGGATAAGCAAGGATCAGATCCATGACCGCCACCAGCGCATCCCCGTCAAAAAATCCTATATAATATTTATCTTCCCCGCTCTTTCCGGGCGGCAGGGCGCACATATCTTCCTGTATGCTTTCCCGCGTCACAAACGGGGGATGGTACTCGTAAAACTGTTTATTTTTACAGCTTACCCCATAGATCAGCTCAATATCCCTCTGATCTAATTTCCGCACATCATAGCAGCCTGAAAATTGACTGATGTCCATCATTTCTCCTTTATCAAAATGCAGCCGTCCAGCCAAAGCCGGACGGCTTTCTCTTTATTCACGCCTCAAAATCCAGACACACCCTCGTTTTCACATTCGGACGCACCGCGCCGTCTGCAACCGCCACATGGGCAGGATGCACGGAGTAGGCTTTCAGCGACGCCTCATCCTCAAAGCATGAGTCCAGCATCATGTCCGCGCTGGAAGAAGCAAGCCCCTCCGTATGCACCCTGATCGACAAAAGCCCGGGGATTTGTCCTGCCAGCCCTTCCAGCCCTGCCTTGACCAAAGCCTTTTTCTCCCGCTTTTCTTCCTCTGAAAATTCATCCTTCAGCTGCCACAAAATCACATGTCTTACCATCGCTTTTTCCTCCCTGAGCGCCGCTTTTCCACTTTTTTCCGGCGCTCTTTCTCCCAGAATATCCCGTAACGCGTTCCCTGTCAACTGCCTCTGCTTCGCAGCTTCTTTTTCTCATAAACAGCCGCACATTTTGATTGCGCTTTTGCCCTGCTTCTTTTATAATTTGAATAGAAACCGTTCGGGATCCGTTTTTGCCCGATCCTGAACCGTTGCTTTTACAACAGTATTTTTTACAGGAGGTACCAGTATATGAACGCAAAATTTTACATCTGCCGCCGCTGCGGCAATCTCGTTGAAATGATCCATGACGTAGGCGTTCCCGTTTTCTGCTGCGGTCAGAAAATGGAGCCCCTCGTTCCCAATACGGTTGATGCAAGCGGGGAAAAGCATCTTCCGGTCGTTACCGTTGCAGACGGCGTTGTAACCGTCAACGTAGGCAGTGCAGACCATCCGATGCTTCCCGAGCACTTTATCGAATGGGTTTATGTGAAAACGGAGAACGGCGGTCAGCGCAAGGCGCTCAAACCCGGCGACGCGCCTCACGTTTCCTTCTGCATCGGCAGCGACAAGCCCGTTGCAGTATATGCCTACTGCAATCTCCACGGTCTGTGGATGACGGAAGTATAAGCTGAAACCGTCCGCAAAGGCGGCGGTCATAAAAAAACGGTCTGAACCGCATTCTTGCCGCTCAGACCGTTTTTTTATGACCCTTTCTCTGCCGGGGCAATCTTATCTTTATGCCTCTTTTTTTGTCCCGAAGCCCTTTTCCTTCACATACTGCATTCCCAGCACCAGCGCCAGCCCTGCGATGCACGCGATCCAGTTAAAGCTGGAAAATGCCAGCGGAGCCTGCGGCTCTTCCAGCGTCGTCGGTCCCTGAATGATCGCGTAAAAAGAACCGATCATCATGCCAAGGATCAGATACAGCGTCTGCGGGCGGAATTTTTCCAGCGCGATCTTGATGATCTTAACGACCGTGCACGCGCCGGCGATGATCCCAAGCCCGAAAAATACGAGGTTCGGCACATAGGACAGCTCCAGCGACAGCACCGCGCGTACCGCAGAGATCACCGGGATATACGCCCCGAAGATCAAAAGCAGGGTGGAACCCGAAATACCCGGCAGAAACATCGCCGAAATCGCGATCATCCCAATGAAAAACAGCTTCACGGAAAGCCCCAGTGAAAAATGGGACAGATCCATGCTCGACGTCCCTACCTGACCGTTGAGCCACGCGATCCCCGCCACGAGCACAATGCCCAGGATCAGGAAAACAACGCCCTTTCCAAACTGCCGGAAGCCTTCCTTTTCTTCCATAATAATAAGCGGGATCGCGCCGGCAATAAAGCCCATGAACAGGGAGCTTACCACATAAATATGGCTCTCAAACAGCGCCGACAAAACGATGACCGCCAAAAGCATACCGATCATCCAGCCGATGCCCAGCTTGATCAGATAGCCCAGCGCCTTTTTCTTCTCCGCCATTTTTCCAAACGCCAGATCGTGGGTCGCCCCGATAAACTGATCGTAAAATCCCATAATAAATGCCACTGTTCCGCCGGAAACGCCCGGAACGCTGTCTGCCAGCGCCATACAGAACCCGCTGATTGCTTCCTTTATCATATCGTCCTCCTGTGTGTTTGTCCGCTGAAAGCGGCTTGTTTTGCCTACACAGGATACCCCGTATCGCGGGTTCTGTCAACCTTTGCCGCCGTCCTCCGTCATTTTTTCGTCTGAAAGATCTTTACGTCAAATTTTTTCAAAAGCTCGCCGCCCGACGCCTTTTGCCCCGTCAAAAGCTCCTCCATCCCATCAAAAGCTTCCGGCAGCGCAAGCGCCTCGTCCTGAAAATTGATCACAAAATAAAATCTGTTTTCTTCATCCTCACGGCAGGTCACTTCCAGCCCGGTCTTTTCTTTTATCACAGGGGACGCGCCCGCATCCTGCGCCGCCTGCCCCAGTACCTTGGAAAGCCCGTCGCTGTCCAACCGGCTTCCCACATAGTACACGAAGCCCTTTCCGAAAGCGTGCCTTGTCACCGCAGGCATCCCCGCATAAAAATCGCTTCCATATACCGCCAGCGTTTCCGCGCCCTCCGGGTGCATCAGGTCGCACACCAGACTGCATTTTACAGCCGTCCCGTCCGGAAATACCGCTTCATTAAACTGCCCCGGCGCCAGCGCGTCGATTTCCTCTACCCATACGCCTGCCATCCTGCGCAGCGGTCCCGGATAACCGCCCAGATACACGTTGTCCGACTGATCCACAAGCCCGCTCATATAGGTCGTAATCAGGATGCCGCCCTGCTCCACATAAGCTTCCAGCGCCTCCTTCATCCCTTCTTTTACCATATAAAGCACCGGAGCCGCCACGATCTTATATTTTGAAAAATCTGCATCCACAGGGATCATGCTCACGCCGTAATTGCGCGCATAAAAATATTCATAAAAAGGCTCGATCTGCTCCACATAGGTCAGCCCCACAGACGGGCCGCTGGCATATTCCAGCCCCCAGTAGTTGTCCCAGTCAAAAATAATCCCTACATCCGATACGTTTTTTGTCCCCAGCGTCCTTGTCCCCAGCGCTTCCAGCTCTGCGCCGAGCTGCGTTACCTCCCGGAACACCCGCGTCTGATCCGTTCCCGCATGGGCGATCACCGCCCCGTGGAATTTTTCGCAGCCGCCGACGCTTCTTCTCAGCTGGAAAAACTGGATCGTATCCGCCCCGTGGGCGATCGTCTGGTAGCTCTGCGCCCGCATCTGTCCCGGCTTTTTTAAAGAATTGTACGGCTGCCAGTTCTGCTGGCTGGGCGTCTGCTCCATGAGCATAAAGGGCGCGTCCTTTAAACCGCGCATCAGGTCGTGACACATTGCCACATGGCTCCACGGCGTATTGTAGCTTGGATAATTGTCCCACGAAACGATGTCCAGCTCCTTTGCCCATTTAAAATAGTCCAGCCCTTTATACGTTCCCATCAGGTTCGTCGTGACCGGCGTATCCGGATCGTATCTGCGGATCGCCGCCTTTTCCGCCTTAAAATTAGAAAGCAGGCTGTCCGACATGAATCTGCGGTAATCGATGGAAAGCCCGGAAAATGCCGTCTTGTCCCAGCCAATCGCATCCCCCAGCGCATTCGGCGGCACGATCTCGTCCCAGTCATAAACCGTATGCCCCCAAAATTCCAGATTCCACGCCCGGTTTAACGCTTCCAGCGTCCCGTATTTTTCCCGCAGCCACACCCGGAATGCCTTCGCACAGTTTTCGCAGTAGCACTCGCCGCCGTATTCATTGTTCACATGCCAGCAGACGATATGAGAATCCGAACCATAGCGCTCCGCCAGTTTTGCCGCCAGCCTCTCCATATATTTCTGATAAACGGGCGAATTGGGACAGGCGTTGTGCCGGTGTCCGAACACATGGCGGCGTCCCTCGAAATCCACCCTTGCCACCTCCGGATAGCGCTTTACCATCCACGCCGGCATCGCCCCCGTAGAGGTCGCCATCACGATGCTGCTGCCCTCCTTGCGAAGCGTCTCCACGATCTCGTCCAGCTCCGAAAAATCATAATCCTCTTCCGACGGCTGGAGCTTCGCCCAGGAAAACACGTTGACCGTGGCGCTGTTGATATGCGCCTTACGGAAATATTCCATGTCCTCCTTCCAGACCTCTTTTCCCCACTGGTTTGGATTATAGTCTCCGCCGTACAAAATCTTATCAAACATCTGCTTCATTCCGCCCCGTTCCTTTCTTCGTTTTTATGCCTTTATTTTACTGCATAAACCGATCCGGCGGTACAACTTACGAAGCTTTAAAATATAAGATTTTGAAACTTATTTTTTAATTTCCATCCCTTTCTGAAAACAGGAGCCGCCTTGTCAGCCCTGCTGCCGGACTGCCCTCCCGCTTCGTAAACACATCGATCTTATGCTCATCCCCGCTCCGGTCGGAAAACGCCGGAAACAAAAATCCCCATTCCGGCTCCCCCGCCTCATATTCCCCCGCCAGCGGCGAAACGGTACAGATCAGATACTCGTAAACCTCCTCCGACTCCCACAGGCTCTCCTTATCGGAAGCCTTTAGCGGCACGTCGTAAGTCCCGTGGAACAAAAATACCGCGTATCCGCCGTCCGCCCGGAATTTTTCCCCTACCAGCTCGTAAAACGTCTCATTCAGCGCATCGTTTTTTAACCCGCACTCCCGCATCGCCATCAAAAGCTGCCATACGCTGCCCGGCCTTTCGTCCTGCGCCGAAAAATCATATTCCTTCAGCTGCTCGTTTGTCCTTGAAAATGGAACCGCCTTTGCGATTGCAAGATTTCTTTCTTTTTCCTTTGCGGAAAGCTTCAAAAAATGCACGTTAAAGCTGCCGTCGATCTCCCCGTCTCCGTCCATATACCCTCCGGCGATCCGGTCCATGCACGTTCTGGCAGGCGTCATCCTGCGCGTCAGCTCCAGCATATCCTCCCGATTGATCATAGCCCTTCTCCCATCCCGCTCATCCAGCGTCATTTTTCCCTATTTTACCAGATTATCCGCCCGGTGCACAGATGGAATTCAAGCGTTTTCCTCTTCCGTTCAAAAGCTGCCGCATTTTGCTTGCTATTCTGCGCGCCAACCCCTATAATGAAGTTATTCTTTCAAAACAATGAAATTATTCTTTCAAAACGAGGTTTGTACTTATGAAAACAAAGGCTCCGGCTTCCCAGCAGCAGGCATCCAACCAGATCACAGAGGGCGTGATCTGGAAACAGTTGCTCATCTTCTTTTTCCCGATCCTGTTCGGGACATTTTTTCAGCAGCTCTATAATACCGCAGACGCGATCATCGTCGGCAATTTTGTCGGCAAGGAGGCGCTGGCTTCCGTAGGCGGTCCCGCTTCCACCATCATCAACCTGCTGGTGGGCTTTTTTGTCGGGCTTTCTTCGGGCGCAACGGTCGTTATTTCCCAGCATTACGGCGGCGGCGACGACCAAAAGGTAAGCGATTCCGTCCACACCTCCATCGCCCTCGCGATCGCGGGCGGCGCCGTCATGATGGTGCTTGGTCTGGCATCCGCCCGCTTCGCACTTTCCGCGATGGCAACCCCTTCCGATATTATGGAGCCTTCCTTAACTTATATGCGCATTTATTATCTGGGCATCATCCCCTCGATGATCTACAACATGGGCTCCGGCATCCTGCGCGCAGTGGGCGATTCCAAGCGCCCGCTCTATTTCCTGATCGCAGCATGTCTTGTAAACATCGCGCTGGATCTTATTTTGGTCGCAAGGCTGGATCTGGGTGTAGCGGGCGCGGCGATCGCCACGATCATGTCCCAGCTTATTTCCGCGATCCTCACGGTCATTGCCCTGATGCGCACGACGGATTCCTACCGGCTGGTCGTTTCCAGAATCCGCTTCCATAAGCATCTGCTTTTTTCGATCGTCAAAATCGGACTGCCCGCAGGCCTTCAGTCTGCCATGTACTCCATTTCCAACCTGCTGATCCAGTCCTCCATCAACTCCTTTGGCACGGACACGATCGCCGCATGGACGGCTTACGCCAAGGTGGACAGCATTTTCTGGATGATCATGAGTGCATACGGCGTTTCCGCTACGACCTTTGCGGGGCAGAACTTCGGCGCTGGCAAATATGACCGCATCAAAAAAAGCGTCCGCATCTGTCTCGGCCTTGCCGCCGCAACGAGCATTGTGCTGAGCTTTATCGTACTGCAGTTTGGCGGAACGATCCTGCTGCTCTTTACCCATGACCAGAACGTCATCAGCATCTGCGAGGGAATGATCCGCGTCGTTTCCCCGTTCTACATTACCTATATCTGCATCGAGATCCTGTCCGGAACGTGCCGCGGCTGCGGGGATTCCTTCATTCCGATGCTGCTTACCTGCTTTGGCGTGTGCATCCTCCGGATCGCGTGGATTTTCATTGCAGTCCCGCTCCGTCATGAGGTGGCGACCGTGGCGTTTTCCTATCCGCTCACATGGGCGATCACATCCATCCTCTTTATCATCTACTACAAAAAAGGCAAGTGGATGCAAAAGGATACGCTCCGGAACGCCCCTTCCGGGCAGGAGTCCGAATCTGCACGCGGCTAACTTTCGATGCAATCAGGGACGGCGTGTATCCGCCTGCTTTTCTTATAAAAATTGTACGCACAAAAACAGGGACGGCAATTTCTGCCGTCCCTGCGTTCATATTCTGTCCGGCGCAGCTTACGCGCGCCGTTTCCCGATCAAGACCTTTTTTATATTTCGTCCCCGTCAATCGAAGCCGCCGCTTCCACGATGTCAGCCACGTTTGCCTCCGCTTCCTTGTTGATCGTGATATTGCGGTTTACCTTTGCATCGTAGGTTCCCGCTTTTACCACCTCCGCAAGGTCGATGCCGACTGTTTCCTTCATGGATTCAAACAGCTTTGCCATCACGGCGGGCACATTTCCAGCCACGCTGTCCACACCGCTGCCGTCTCCGCCTCCGATGATCGTGATCTTGTCGATCTGGGTCAGAGGCTCCGCGATCTTGCCTGCAATATCCGGCAGTACCTTGATCAGCATTTCTGCCATCGCCGCGTTGTTGTACTTCTGGTAAGCCTCTGCGCGCTTCTCCATCGCCTCCGCTTCCGCGATACCTTTGGCGCGGATCGCTTCCGCCTCCGCTTCGCCGACCATCTGGATGCCTTTCGCTTCCTGCTCTCTGGAAAACAGATCTGCCTCGGCCTTTGCGCGCTGCGCCTCCGCCGCCTTCTCCGTCTCGAACTTTCTTGCTTCCGCTTCCTTCTGGCGCTCGAACAGCTCGGCTTCCGCCTTCTGCTGGCGCGCAAATTTGTCCGCCTCCGCTTTCTTCTTGACCTGTGCGTCCAGAGACTTCTCCATCGTCTCCGCCTCACGCTGTTTTAACAGCACCAGCCGCTCTTCCTTTGCAATGTTCGCATTTGCGGCAGTAACCTCGATTGTCTTTCTCTGCTCTTCCTTCTGGATCTCGTAAGCCGCGTCCGCTTCGGCGCGTTTGGTATCCGCATTTTTCTGCAGATCGGCTTTCTGGATGTCCAGCTCGTTGTTCTTGATCGCGATCTCGCGCTCGGAGTTGATCCGCGCGTCATTTGCCTGACGGTCTGCCATCGCCTTTGCAATCGCGATTTCCTTCTCCGCTTCCGCCTTTGCGATCGCGGCCTTTTTCTTAATCTGGGAAATATTGTCGATACCCAAATCGTCGATCACTCCGTTGGAGTCCGTAAAATTCTGTACGTTAAAGCTTACAACGTCCAGACCCATCGCAGCCAGGTCCGGCTCCGCATTTTCTTTTACCAGCTCGGCAAATTTCTGCCGGTCGCTGACCATCTCCTCCAGCCTCATGCGTCCCACGATCTCACGCATGTTGCCTTCCAGAACCTCCCTTGCCACCTGTGTGATGTACTGCGTGTTCTGGTTTAAGAAGTTCTCTGCCGCCAGCTTTAATTTATCCGGCTCGCTGGACACCTTGACGTTGACCGCCGCATCCACCTGAATGTTGATGTAATCCGCAGTCGGCACAGCCGCCTCGGTCTTGACGTCGATCGGGATCAGCTTTAAGCTCAGCTTATCCATCCGCTCCAAAAACGGGATCTTGATGCTGGATTTGCCAATGATGATCTTCTTTCTCAGACCGGAAATGATATACGCCGTATCCGGCGGCGCTTTCACATATCCCGACGCGATGATCCCAACCAGGGCAACAACAGCCGCAATTCCAATGATCGTTCCAATGTTCATAAGTTCCTCTCCTTTTCCCCACTTCCTTCGTGGTAAAAATACCGGACGCCGCTGCTGCGGCGCTCCTCCAATAACGGGTTCCCCCGCCAGGCTGTGCCTCCTTCCCCCGTCGGCCGACGCTGTACATTTGAGAAAGGCTCCCTTTGAAAAAAAGAGACTCCTACCACAACCTGACGGCTGCAATAAAAGTCTCGCTCTTTTCATTCGATACGGACAAATGCCCCTGCATGGGATCTGCAGCGGCATCGGTCGGTGTGTCGTTCTCAAACCACCTCTCGGTGCTGGCTACTCCCTTTTATTGTTAAAATGATTATATCATGTTTCTGTATTTTGTCAACATTTTTCCGATATATCGCTCTATCGTTATGGATTTAACTGTCTGGCATATATCGGCGCATCCGGGGCTTTTGGTATGCAGCACGAAATGCAGCACAAACGAAAAATAACCCTTGAAAATCAAGGGTTATCGTCTGCGGATAACAGGACTCGAACCTGCACGGTCGCCCAGCGGCACCTAAAACCGCCGCGTCTGCCAATTCCGCCATATCCGCATAAAAAGCGCTCAGCATCTGCTTTTCTGTCCCATTATAAAGTCTCCCTGCTCCAGCTGTCAAGCTCTTTTCAGCCGTTTTTCAGCCGCTTTTCCTTCCGCCGGACAGCCCACCGTGAGCATCAGGCTCTGCGCAGTCTGGGGGCGGCAGGGAGGCTCCGTCAGCTGACTGACGAGCGAAGGAGAATTTGCAAACGCCGCAGGACTATCCGGCATTCTGTTCGAGACTTGTTTGAGTCCGGCATATGCCGGACGAGTTTGCTCGGACAGAATGCGTCCCGGACAGCCCTGCAGCGTTTGTCTCAAATTCTCTGTGAGCGAGGGCGGAGGCTGACGGAGCCTCCCTGCCGCCCCCAGACTGCGCAGAGCCTGATGCTTACGGCGCCACTGTCCCCTTTCCACTTTAGAGATTTTTAATACATACTCCTCTTTTCAATTCCATAAAATAGTATTAGAATGGTAAAAAGGCTGTAATTGATGCAGCGATCATATGGAGGGTTAATCATGGCTAAAAAATTCGGTAAATTTTTCACCCTGGCGGTAGCTGCCGGAACGGCTGCGGCTGCGGCGTATTACTACGTACAGAATAAAAAGAAAGAGCAGGCGCTTGCCGGCGCAGGCTTTGATGCGGACGATTTCGAGGACGACGATCTTTCTTTCGACGATCCCGACTTCTCCGACAGCGATTTTGACGACGATGATTTTGTGGACGAGAGCGATCCCGACTGCGCTTATCACATTCCCGACGCAGATGCGAAGGTCTTTACCTCCGGCACGAACGAACAGGGACATACCTATGTGACGCTGGATCTCAACGCCGCCCAGGATAAGGTTTCCCATTTCTGCGGCACGGTTGTGAACAAGCTTGAAGAGTCCGTACAGAAGATCCGCAGCACCCCGGAATACGAAACCGCCGCTGCCCGCTTCAACGAAACTGCCGACAAGATCAGAAACAGCGAAGAGGCGCAGGCATTTGGCGCGGCTGCCCATGCGGCGGCAGAAGCTGTAAACCAGACCGGACAGGCGGCGGCAGATCTTGCCAAGGACGCGGCAAAGACCGTTGCAGCCGGGATGCAGCAAGCAGCCGAGAGCGTTTCCGAAGCCGTTCACGAGGCAAAGGAAGAAGCTTCCGAAGCGATGCAGAAGACACGCGAAGAGATGAAGGCAGACAGCTGCCCTGCTCCTGATACCGACAGGACGCCGTACGACGCCGCTGCCGATGTCCCTGTCCCTGATGACGTAGAAAAGACGGAATAATTTCTAATATTGAAAGCTCTGAAAACGGCGGGCAGCCTTCCATCCGGATGCTGTCCGCCGTTATAAAATCCATTGATCTGCTCTATTCTTCCAGAAGTTCCAGCTTGCTTACGGACACCTCGTAGGCGATCCTTTTTTCCAGCTGATCCTCCGAAAGCTTTTTCATATACTCCCTGCTCTGGATCCTGCCCCACACCGCGCAGTGCGCGCCGACCTCAAAGCTGCCCGCATACCGCGCGTTCCTGCCCCAGCAGATACAGGGAATATAATCCGACTTTCCATAAGGTCTGTTCACAGCCAGCAAAACGTCCGCGATCTCCCTTCCCAGCGGCGTTTTCCGGTAAACCGGTTCCTTGCAGATATACCCGTCCAGATAGATCTGGTTGGTGCGGGAGCTTTCCTCCAGCTCATCCACAAAAGCGATCTCCCGCGCAAATACCGAAAGGATCAGCCTGTTTTTGCGCTCTTCATGGCGGTTATAGGAGCGGAACTGTCCGGAAATGCTCACATACTCCCCTTCATAGCTGCTGTCCACGTCGATGAGCCGTTCGGAAACCATCACCGGGATAATGTCATAGGATTCGCTCAGCCGTGCCACTTCCACATCCATCATGTAAAAGCCTTCTCCGAAGATCTCATGGCTGAACGTAAATCCGCTGATGATCTTTCCCATTACCGTTACCTGATTGTTTTCAATTACCTTATCTGTCATTTTTGAAGTTCTCCCTTCTTGATATAAGAATTTTTTCGTGACCAGTATCGTTTCCCCTGAATACAGGGTTTCCTGTCATGTAATACCATTTTATGGATTTTTTCCAAAAATAGACCGATACGGCAGCGCAGCAAATGACAAAATCACCCATTCCGCCTCCAAATGCCGTATTTATCCGCTTTTTCCTGTCGAAAAGCAGGATTTTTCGCGGATTTTAGGTTGCATCCCCAAAACAGGGGTGCTATACTTGTAGCGTTTGAAACTCAGCAATGAAGTGTATATGCGGCGCGAAGGCCGCAGAAAGAGGTCATGACAATATGAATCAGAAAAGAGAAGATGTGAGAAACGTCGCCATCATCGCCCATGTAGACCACGGCAAAACGACGCTTGTGGACGAGCTGTTAAAGCAAAGCGGCGTATTCCGCACCAATCAGGAGGTGGCGGAGCGCGTAATGGACTCCAATGCCATCGAGCGTGAGCGCGGCATCACCATCCTTTCCAAAAATACAGCCGTTACCTACAACGGCACAAAGATCAACATTATCGACACCCCCGGACATGCGGATTTCGGCGGCGAGGTAGAGCGCGTCCTGAAAATGGTAAACGGCGTTATCCTTGTCGTTGACGCCTTTGAAGGCCCCATGCCCCAGACCCGCTTCGTCCTTGGCAAAGCGCTGGAGCTGCAGCTTCCCGTTATCGTCTGCGTCAACAAGTGCGACCGTCCCGAGGCGCGCCCTCTGGCAGTTCAGGACGAGGTTCTGGAGCTGTTTTTAGAGCTGGACGCGACCGACGAGCAGCTTGACTGTCCGTTCGTATTCGCTTCCGCCAAAAACGGCAGCGCCACCACCAACATCACGGTAAAGAATAAGGATATGAAGCCCCTGTTCGACACCATTCTGGACTATATCCCCGCCCCCGAGGGCGATCCCGACGCGGGGCTGCAGCTTCTGATCAGCACGATCGACTACAACGAATATGTGGGCCGCATCGGCGTCGGCAAGGTGGACAACGGCAAAATCAGCGTCAATCAGGATGTCGTTATCGTCAACCATCACGATCCTGATTCCGTAAAACGTGTCAAAGTCAGCAAGCTCTATGAATTTGACGGCTTGAATAAAGTAGAAGTCCGCGAGGCGGGCATCGGTTCCATCGTTGCCATTTCCGGCATCGCCGACATCCATATCGGCGATACGCTGTGCGCGCCGGAACGCCCGGAGGCGATCCCCTTCCAGAAAATTTCCGAGCCTACCATCGCCATGCACTTTATGGTAAATGATTCCCCCCTTGCCGGACGGGAAGGCAAATTTATTACCAGCCGCCATCTGCGGGAAAGGCTGTTCAAGGAATTAAACACCGACGTTTCCCTGCGCGTGGAGGAAACTGACTCCACCGACAGCTTTAAGGTGTCCGGGCGCGGCGAGCTGCATCTGTCCGTCCTGATCGAAAATATGCGCCGCGAGGGCTACGAATTTGCGGTCAGCAAGGCTGAGGTCCTTTACCATTACGATGAAAAAGGGCACAAGCTCGAGCCCATGGAGCAGGTTTATATCGACGTTCCCGAAGAATTTGCCGGAAATGTCATCGAGAAGCTCGGTCAGCGCAAGGGCGAGCTCATCAACATGACGCCCGGAAACGGCGGCACGACCCGTCTGGAATTTTCCATTCCTTCCCGCGGTCTGATCGGCTATCGCGGCGAGTTCATGACAGATACCAAGGGCAACGGCGTCATGAACACGATTTTTGACTGCTACGCTCCCTACAAGGGCGACATCCAGTACCGCAAGCAGGGTTCGCTGATCGCATTTGAAGCGGGCGACGCCATTACCTACGGTCTGTTCAACGCGCAGGAGCGCGGCACGCTCTTTATCGGGGCCGGCGAAAAAGTATACGCAGGCATGGTCATCGGCCAGACCGGGCGCAGCGAGGATATTGAGGTCAACGTCTGCAAGACCAAAAAGCTGACCAACACCCGTTCCTCCAGCGCCGACGAAGCGCTCCGCCTGTCCCCTCCGAGGATCTTAAGCCTGGAGCAGGCGCTGGACTTCATCGACACCGACGAGCTTTTGGAGGTAACGCCCAAAAACCTGCGCATCCGCAAAAAAATTCTGGATCACACGATGCGTAAGCGCGCCGCAATCCAGAACAAGCAGTAATCTGTCAATCTTAAGAATATTAAAATCCGCAGCTCCGGCAGAGCACGCCGAAGCTGCGGATTTTTTATCCGTTCTTTTCAAAAATCAGGAATTTCCCATGTTCTTATCCTACCGTATTTGTTTGAATCGGCCCTTCGATTGACCGGATGGAAAATCCCCTGTCGTTGTCTTCGTCCGCCTCAAAGATCACCCGGCAGCCGCCTTCTTCCTGTCCCATCACATAGCTTCCGTCCCCGTCTGCTTTAAGCTCGTACAGATTGACGGAACGGACTGCGGTTTTTAATTCCTCCGTAAAAATCTTCTCTGCGCCGATTTCTTCCAGCTGTGCCGCGTCCTCGACCCGGTATACCATATCGCCTTCCAGCACCACATCCGCCGGATATTTTATCAGCGTCGTCAGCGCTCCCATGTCCTCATACCGGAACACGTCCATGACGCTGACCGCAAAATTTAACGCCTCCCGCCCGGACTGCGGCTGCTTTTCTCCGTCTGTCAGCTCTGTTACCGCCTGACCCTCGATCACCACTTTTACCGGGATTCCCAGCAAAAGCCCGTCCTTTAACGTCCCGCCCTGCTCCGGGCGCTCCATAAAGGAGGTGACGCCGTCCTCAGTGCGGATCGCAAAATTATTCATCGACGCATCTACCACGATCCCTTCATAAACGCCGTCCTCCATCGCCCCCTCTGACAGCAGAACCGCGTCGTCCGCGTCCTGTTCAGTTTTCTGACCGCTCTCCTGCTCGTTTTCCTGTTCGACTTCCTGCTCAGCTTTCTGTTTAGTTTTCTGTTCGCTTTTTTGTTCGCTTTTCTGTTCGGCTTCCTGCTCAGCTTTCTGTTCGCTTTCCTTCCCGCTTTGCGCCCCCGTGTCCACGCTGCCTGCACTGCATCCTGAAAGCCCCATTCCCAGCGCCATGGCTGCCGCCGCCAGCCAGATCCTGATTTCCCTTTTTTTCATAAACTGTCTCCTCCTTTTTTCCCGTCAGTCCTTTAAGATCAGCTCCACCGGGCAGTGATCCGAGCCAAGCACCTGTGTGTCGATCACCGCGTCCGCCAGCCGCTCCTTTAAGCACTCCGACGCCATAAAATAGTCGATCCGCCAGCCCGCGTTTTTGCTGCGCGCCTGAAACCGGTATGACCACCACGAATAGATTCCCTCCTGATCCGGATAAAAATACCGGAACGTGTCCACAAATCCATTTTCCTGCAAAACGGTCATCTTCTGCCGCTCTTCGTCCGTAAATCCCGCATTTTTGCGGTTGGTTTTGGGATTTTTCAGGTCGATCTCCTTATGGGCAACGTTTAAGTCCCCGCAGAAGATCACGGGCTTTTTCCCTTCCAGCTTTTTTAAGTATGCCAAAAAATCGTCCTCCCACCGCATCCTGTAGTCCAGACGCGCAAGCCCGTCCTGAGAGTTCGGCGTATATACCGTAACCACAAAAAAGTCCTCATATTCCAGCGTGATCACGCGCCCCTCATGATCGTGCTCCTCGACGCCGATGCCGTAAGCGACGCTTAACGGCTCCTTTTTTGTAAAAACTGCCGTCCCGGAATAGCCCTTTTTCTCCGCGTAATTCCAGTACTGATAATATCCCGGCAGCTCCATGTCGATCTGCCCCTCCTGCAGCTTTGTTTCCTGCAGGCAGAAAATATCCGCGTCCGCCTCCTTAAAAAAATCCATAAACCCTTTGGTCATACATGCCCGCAGGCCGTTTACATTCCATGAAATCAGTTTCATCCTGCCGTTCTCCTTCCTGCCGTTTTTATTGTCGCTTTTATTGCTGTTTTCGTTGCTGTTTTTATTGCTGTTTTATTGCCGTTTTGGCTGCCGTTTTAATCGGCGCTCCCGTAATAAAGCCGTTCGAGCTCTTCCAGCACCGCCCTGCCCCCGGTCGCTTCGGTGATCTCTTTTTGCACCTGTCCCGAAAGCTCTGCCGGCATCAGCACCGTCAGCTCCACCTGATCCGTATACACCGTGTCCTCTGCTTCCAGCCCCTTTTGCCGCAGCAGATACTGGATCTTTCCGATCCCGTTGTAATCCGTCCCGATTTTCAGACGCGCGCCGTAACGCATCGTCCCGACCTTTGATGCCGCAAGCCCCTCCTTTACCGCGCCGGAATATGCCCGCACAAGCCCGCCTGTCCCCAGCAGCACGCCGCCGAAATACCGTGTCACAACCACCGCTGCATTCCGGATGCCTTCGCCCAAAAGGACTTCCAGCATCGGGCGTCCTGCGGTTCCCGCCGGTTCCCCGTCGTCGCTGCACCGCGTCAGCTCCGCCCGCGTTCCGATCACGAATGCGGAACAGTTGTGACGGGCGTCCCAGTATTTTTTCTTCATCTCGTCAATAAAAGCTACCGCCTCTTCCTCTGTCCCAACGGGGCGCACCGTCGCGATAAAACGCGACTTCTTCTCCACAAGCTCTGCCTCCCCGCCTTCAAACACTACCCGGTAAGGCTCCTTTATCTGTTCTTTCTCCATATCAGTATTCCCTTTTCCTAACGATTCAGTCCCTCATCCTCTCAGGGTTTGCAGTTATCATACCATTTTCCCGCCCCTGCCCGCAAGCTTTTCCCTGCTCCGAAACATGAATACTTCCGGCATTTTTTGTGAACAATATCTTAATATGGAAGAAAAACCTTTATTTACCCACCTGAGTTTGCTATAATCATAAGGGTAATGTCCAAAATCAAGGAGGTTTCTTTGCATGAATTATGGCAAAAAAAGTGTGAAACGCAAAAAAAGAAAACTCCAGTCCGCCTCCCGCAAAATGGGGCGCAAATGTATGCTCACCTTTACGAAGGTGCTGCTTTTATTTGTGCTCGCCGGAGGCATTATCGGCATATGCGGCGGACTGGGCGTTTTCAAGGGTATCATAGATTCGGCTCCTACCATTACGCTGGAGGACGCTTCGCCCACCCGGTATTCTTCCTTTATCTATGACGCGGAAGGCAACCAGATCGCGAAGCTGGTCGCTGCCGATTCCAACCGCGTTCCCGTCACGATGGAACAGATCCCGCAGGATCTTGCGGATGCGTTTGTCGCGGTCGAGGACGCGCGTTTTTACGAGCACAACGGCATCGACATCATGGGCATCCTGCGCGCCGGGGTGACCGCGATCAAAACCGGCTTCGAACGGCAGGAGGGCGCCAGCACGATCACCCAGCAGCTCATCAAAAATACCGTGCTGACCACATGGACGCAGGAAAAGACGCTGGGCGAACGGATCAAGCGTAAGATTCAGGAACAGTATCTTGCGATCCAGCTGGAAAAGGATACGCAGGACAAGTCCAAGATCCTTGAGCAGTACATGAACACCATCAACTTAGGGCAGAATACCCTCGGCGTTCAGGCGGCTTCCAAACGCTATTACAACAAAAACGTGTGGGATTTAAATCTTTCCGAGTGCGCGGCGATTGCGGCGATCACCCAGAATCCGTCCAAATATAACCCTCTGACCCATCCCGAATTCAATCAGGAGCGCCGCGACAAGGTGCTCAACGATATGCTGGAGCAGGGTTACATCACGCAGGCGGAATACGATGAAGCGCAGGCGGACACCGAGGATCTTTATGACCGCATCCAGACCGCCAATCTGGAAGTGGGCGGCGATTCCTCTGTGGATTCCTATTACGCGGACGCCGTCAAAGAAGCCGTTACGGAAGACCTGATCGCCGCCGGCTATTCGGAGACGCAGGCATACGTCATGGTCTATTCCGGCGGCTTAAGCATTTATTCCGCCATGGATCCCGATATTCAGGCGATCTGCGATCAGGTCGTTTCCAATGAGGAACTGTATCCGGAAGGGACCCGCTGGTTGTTAAGCTACCAGCTGACCTACCGCGATCCCAATTCCGAGGAGGAAGGCGGCATCGTCAATGTCAGCTCCGAAATGTACAAAAAATATTATCAGGAAAACGGCAGCAAAAACTTCAACCTGCTCTACGATTCCCAGGAAGAAGCTTACAGCGCCATAGAAAGCTATAAGGCGGCAACCCTTCCCGACGGGGCGGAGGTCATCGGCGAATCCGTTTCCTTAACCCCCCAGCCCCAGATTTCCCTTGTGGTGGAAGATCAGGCGACGGGATATGTAGTCGCAATGGTCGGCGGCCGCGGCACCAAGGAAGGAAACCTGACCTTAAACCGCGCGACCGACACGGTGCGCCAGCCCGGCTCCACCTTTAAGATCGTTTCCACCTATGCGCCCGCTCTGGATACCGCAGGCATGACGCTGGCGGATGTGCAGGTGGACGGCCCGTTCAACTATGACAGCGGCAGGCCCGTATCCAACTGGTATTCCAGCGGCTACCGGGGCATCTGCTCCATGCGCGACGGTATCCGGGATTCCTTAAACATCGTTACCGTTAAGTTCCTGACGCAGATCACGCCCCGTCTGGGCTATGAATATCTGCAGAAATTCGGCTTTACCACGCTCGTTGACGGTCTGGAGAAAAACGGCAAGGTCTATTCCGACGTGACCCAGTCCCTTGCCCTCGGCGGCATCACAAACGGCGTCAAAAATATCGAGCTGAACGCTTCCTATGCGACCATCGCAAACGGCGGCAAATATATAAAGCCCAAGCTTTATACCGTTGTCAAGGATCATGACGGCAACGTCATTTTGGACAACACCGGCACGGAAGGCACGCAGGTCATCAAGCCCTCCACCGCTTTTCTTCTGACGAGCGCCATGCAGGACGTCGTGACCTCCGGTACCGGAACCGCAGTCAACTTCGGCGGCATGACGATCGCCGGAAAGACCGGAACCACTTCCGATTACAACGACATCTGGTTTTCGGGCTACACGCCCTACTATACCTGTACGACATGGACAGGCTATGACAACAATACCAAGCTCCGTCAGGGCGCGGAACGCAGCCTTGCCAAAAAGCTCTGGAAAGAAGTCATGAGCCAGATCCACGAGGGACTGGAAAACAAATCCTTCCCCCAGCCTCCGGACATCGTCGCCCAGACGGTCTGCTCAAAATCCGGCAAGCTGCCGACGGCGCTCTGTCAGGGCACGCTGAAAACGGAATATTTTGCGGCGGACACCGTACCGACGGAAAGCTGCGACGTCCATTATCAGGGCAATATCTGCGCTTACAGCAATGTTCCCGCAGCGGACGCCTGCCCCTTTGCCACAAACGGCGTTCTGGAAATGCTCCCTGAAAACGAGCGTATCCTGACCGGACAGACGGCTCCCACCGCCGGAACCAGCGCAAACCAGTGCCAGCATACCGCAGAATTTATGGCGACGCCGGGCGCAGAGGCAGTGATCGAACAGCAGCGCCTTGAACTGGAGCTGCGCGTCAACGCTGCCCAGTACGAGACGATGCTTGCCTCCCTTCAGCAGCAGCTTCAGGCTGCCGTTCAGGATAAGGCAAACGCCGACGCACAGCTTGCCTCCGCATCGGACGAAGCTGCAAGGTCTGCCGCCCAGTCTGCTTCCGATGCAGCGCAGGCAAGGATCGACTCCATCAACGCACAGATCGCGCAGTTAAATGCTGCGAAAACCTCTGCAAACACCGCGGCGGCTGATCCCAATCAGCCTGCGGCGGCAAGCAGCTTCCCGATGGACGACAACGGCGGCGAGGAAGACGACGACTGATCCCGTCTCCAGCGGCTGACAATAAAACAGCATCATTTTATCAATCAAAAAAACTCATGTCCCTTTCTTTCAGATTGAAAAGGGCATGAGTTTTTTATTGCGTCAGATCTTTTTTCTTATGCTTCCCGGCTCTTTTTCCAGCCGTGCTCCAGCACCTTGCGGAGCGGCTTGTAAAGAATAAGCATCAGGACAAAATTGCTGATCCCATGGATGATGTCGAACGGAATGCCCGAAACCCACCATGCAAACGCGGTGTTGATCCCGCCCACGAACAGATACGGGACCGCGCACATCGCGCCGAAGCCCAGACCAAACGCCCCGGATAAAAGGGCAAACGTCCAGACGTCTTTTTTGCGGCGCAGAAGCCATGTGACCCACGCCAGAAGCGGCCACATATAAAGATACATCACCCACCAGATGCCGAAGCCGTACAGCAGCCCCTCCAGCACCACGAAGGCAAAAACCGCATAGTAGATTTTTTTCCCGACTGTCAATGTAAACAGGATGATCAGAAGCGTTACCAGTTCGATATTCGGCAGAAAAGAGAGCGCCAGCTTGGCGCTCTCCAAAGCCGCTACCATCATACCGATAACTACAATATCATAAACTGATATTTTTGCTTTGCGCATGATATTACTCCGCTTTTGTATAAACGATCTCAAATGCGTCGCCGTCGTGCACTGGCTCTGTGGAAACGCCGTTCATGCAGGCTTCGCCGTTCACATAAAAGTACCAGTACGCGCCGTCCGCCTCATAATCTGCCCGTAAACCGTTTACCGTATCGACCATCAGCCCGTAAGCGGAATCCTCGCCGCCAACGGTCAGGCCGTCCTTTTCCAGCTCCTTGATCACATCCAGCAGATATTCCGCGTCCGTCTTACAGGAATATTCCGTCTTTGCGCCCTGATCGTCCACCACCGCGACGGTCACGCTCTTGGAACCGGCTGCTGTCTTATTTGCAAACAGTGCGTAAACAACGCCCATTACAGCCAGCACCGCAATGATGATCACGATTGCGACGTTTCTTTTGTTTTCAAAAAATTTTTTCATGTTCTCCTCACCTTCCACCGTAAAACGGCATTTTTTCATAACGGCAGAAATTGAGCTGCACAGGACAGCCCAATTTTTGTCAACGCCAGTATACTACATTTTTCAAATTCTGCAAAGTGCTTTCCCTTGTTTTCTGCGGGCTTATTTTTTCCCGAAATTCTTCTCGTAATCCTCGTAATTGCCGTACTTTCTCCAAATATCCATCATCATCTCATAACGGTTTAAATCCAGCCCCGTGTAGACGCAGTTGGACGTTGCAAAAATATAGCCCCTGCCGTTTTCCATACCTTCTCTTAAGGAACGCATCACGTCCGCGCGGCACTCCTCCTCCGTTCCGGTCTGCAGAAGTCCGCAGTTTACGTTTCCCACAAGCGCAATGTCGCTGCCGATGATCTTTCTGACTGCGGGGATGGATACGCCGCCCTGCGGGTCAAGGGAATGGATCGCATCCGGCTTGCAGTCCGCGATCTGCTTTACGATCGGCATAATGTTGCCGTCCGTGTGCTTGATGGAATAGTAGCCCATCTTTCGGTATTCTGCGATAACCTCTTTCAGATAAGGAACGATAAACTCATCAAACTGCTCTTCATTGAAAAATGGATTCACATTAAAGCAGTAATCGGAGCACAGCGTAAAGCCGTCCAGCAGATGCCCTTTCTGATCCAGAGCCGCCGCACCCTTTAAGCACTTGTCCAGAACCCGTTTGGATTCTTCATGCAGGCTTTCCGGTTCCTCATACATTTTGACGGAAAAATCCATCATGTTATCACCGTCCGGGATTGCCCATGTGGGATCGCCGTGCATCATAATATAGTATTCGTCGCCGCTCTTTTCACGGATCAGCTCCAAAAGCCACTGGGTGTTCTCCACGCCGCCCGGATTGGGATGCACAAAAATCGCGCTGTGGTCGTATGCCCTCGCCGTATCCACATAAAGCTGCGCCATGTCGTTCATCTGCAGCTTTTTCTCATTGTAGCTCATCTGGTTCCACTGCTCATAAAAACGGTGGGACGGATGAACCTTGCCGAATTTTTCCATCGTCAGGAAAAATACCAGCTCAAAGGTAGGTACCTGACCGCCGATCGGTTCGCATTTTAAGGTTTTGATAAATCGTTCCCTATGTGTCATTTTCGCCTCTCATTCCGCCGCACCAGCGGCATTTTATTCGTCAAACATCATGTATTCCATGTAAAAATCCTGAAACTGCGGATTGCCGCCCAGATTGACCGTCTCTGCGCGCTCTGCCAGCGCCGCAGATTCTTTTTCGCAGGCGCTATCGTGCAGGATGCGTGCCGCTCCTGCCAGCGCCGCGTTTCCGCAGATTTTGATTTTCTCTTTTTCTATCGGAGGGAAAAGCCCGATCTTCTCCGCGCTTTCCACCGACATGTAGGAGCCGAATCCGCCCGCCACATACAAACAATCCAGCTCTGCGCTGTTTCTGTTTTCCAGCAAAAGCATCGTTTCCATGCCCGACCGGATCGCGCTCTTTGCCAGCTGCACCTGCCGGATGTCCGCCGCCGAAAGCCCAACCTTTCCTTCAAAGGAAACGTCGTCCTCCAGATAGCCCGTCTCGTCTAAAAGCCCGCTTTCCAAAAGGGCGGCAACTCCGTCGATCACGCCGCTGCCGCAGATTCCCTGCGCCTCCTTTGAGCCGATCACATGTACCTTCCACGCGCCGTCCTCCCATTTCACATGGTCGATCGCGCCGTTTACGCCGCGCATCCCGCAGGAAAGCCCCGCGCCCTCAAACGCAGGCCCTGCCGCCGTCGCACAGCAGACCAGACGGCCTTTGGAAAATAAAACGATCTCGCCGTTTGTCCCCACATCTGTCATCATGGCAGTCTGTTCCGTATTACAGATGCCGCTTCCCAATATCGCCGTCGTGATGTCCGCTCCCACGAAAGCGGAAATACAGCGGGGAAGGTATACGTCCGCATCCTTGCAGCAAAGCCCCAGCGCCTCCCCGGACGTCCATATGCCGAACAGCTCGTCCGCCTCAAAGGGCGCGCGGGACAGGGCATAAGGATTTTTACCGGTCAGAAAATAAAGCATCGCCGTATTGCCTGTGATCACAACCGTCTCGATGTCTTCTGCCCGTTCCCGGACACGCTCCGCAAGCGAATCCAGAAGCTGTGAAATCGCGCCCCTTACAAGCGCTGCAAGCTGCTGCGCCTTTCCTTCCAGCGACGCCTCGATCCGGCTGATCACATCTGCGCCCAGCACCGACTGGGGATTCCACGCCCCCTTGCTTCCTGCCAGAACGCCGTCCTGATACAAAGAAGCCGCAATGGTCGTCGTCCCGATGTCCACTGCCGCCCCCAAATGACGGTAAAGGCGCAGGGGAGCCCTGCTGTGCTCCCCGCCTGCGCCTTCCAGACAGATCGTATCGTCGCTGTCCTGCCGTTTATGAAGCGCCCGGATTTCCCCGTCCGGCACGGCTTCCAGAAAACACGCAAGCCGTATTCCCTGTTCCAGCCGTTCTGCCCCGAGCAGCTCTTTTTCTGTTTCTGACGGCCCCTGAAATGCGCCTTTTGCATACACCATGCACTTACCGCAGGCATGCCTGCCGCCGCAGGGCATCTCTACCCCGTGCGAGCTGTCCAGAAGCCCGCTTACCTTCGCGCCCGGTTCTGTAAAAAGCAGCTCCCCGTTTATAAAAAACCGGATCTTTGTTCCATCGCTTCCCATTGTTTCCCTCATTTCCGGACAGGGCTTCTTACGCCTCTTTGTCCGCTCCGTAAAATTCCGCTACCGCGCCAAAAAATGCGTCAATATTTTCCCACTTCGACATCGGCGGGATGTCGCAGCCCGACGAAATAACGAAGTTGTCATATTTGCAGCATCTTTCCATGAGCGCAAGCGTCTCCTGACGGATGGATTCAGGCGTCCCGTTTCTGAACTGCCCCGCCGGATCGATGTTGCCCATTACAAGCTTATCCTTCGGCATCTTTTCCAGCATCTCTTCCATATCCACTGCGTTGCCGAAATGGAACGCCGCCGCCCCTGTCGCCGCGATGGAATCCGTCATCATCATCGTCCCGTTGCCGCAGTTATGATAGATCACGGCAAAGGAATCATCCTGCACCGCTTCCACGATCTCACGCACATAAGACTCGGAAAACTCCTCTTCCAGCGCAGGGGAAAGCACGCCTGCCAGCGGCTCTGCGATCACCACGCCGTTTGCGCCCGCCTCCTTATATGCCAGACAGTAATCGATCAAAAACTGCGTCGCCTTTTTCAGAACCGTATGAACCATGTCCGGCTCCTCATAGCACAAAATCATGATCTCGGTCACATCCATCAGACGCCCTGCCAGAGAGTAAGGCCCGATCACGCCCGCAAATACCGGACGGTCCGTGATCTCCTGTGCCGCCTGTCTGATCGCGTCGATATACAGCCCGGTGCGCCCGCTTCCGATCGGCGGGATTTCCAGCGCCTCTGCCTCTTCTTCTGTAGACACCACGCTTTCGATCACGGTAGGCACTTCATCCTCCGAAACCCGGATTTTTGCGCCGAAGCACTCCGCTTCCACGGAAAGATCCATCAGGCTTACGGACGCTACGCTGTCAGTCCTCTCCGCTACAAGCTTCATGCCCTTTGCCTGAGCGCCGGCGTCGCTGATCAGATCCTTTACATTGATTCCCATTAACTGGATCGCCGGGAAGGAAAGCACCGGGAACGCCTTTTTTACGGGCGCAGCCTGCCACTCCTCCAGCCACCTTTTCATATCTCTTTTCATGTTTTCAGCCTTTCCAAACCCTGTTTCAAAAGCATCCTGATTTTCAAAATACAGCGCGCATGAACGCATTTTCAGCCAATCACCTGCCGGTCAAAAAAGTACCGCGCCAAAATACGTCACCGTATTTTCCCCGTTGATATAGCGCATGCCGCACTGTGCCGCCAGCTCCGATACGTTCACGCCGTAAGCCTCCAGCGACGACATCGCGCGCTCCGGAAAGCGGCACGGCTCTCCCGTCTTTTTGCCGCACACCGGGCAGAGGCGGCAGCCGCCCGCGCCCAGATGGAGCGCTTTTTCCCGGCAGCTTTTCTCAAACAGTTCCCGTACCTTCTGCGCCAAATCGTTATGCCGCTGTCCCGCCTCCATCATGCCTTCAAAGTCATAGCTGTCCTCCAAAAGCCCGACAGTCTGGTAAACAATCGCATAAGTATAGCCCTTCGCCTCTGCAATCAGCGCTTCGATCTCCCCGATGTCCGGGGGACACATATAGCTTCTTCCGTAATTGCCGCAGGCATTGGAGGCGCACATGCTGCGGAACGCCGTATCAAAAGAGATCTCCTCCACGGCGATCAGCGCAGCCGCCTTTGCCCCAAGCCCGATAATCTCTTCTTTTAAGCGTTCCGGGTCAAAGGCTGTCCGCCCGAACTCCTGAAACGCCTTCTCTGCGCCCATCTTATGCGATCGCGCGGCAAAATTCCACTGCTGCGTCGGCTGCGCTTGCCGCATCTGTCGTATATTTATCGGCGCCGATCTGCTCGCAGAAGGCTTCCGTCACAGGCGCGCCGCCGATCATGATCTTTACCTTGCCGCGGATGCCCGCTTTTTCAGCCTCTTTTACGACTTCGCCCATTACCGGCATGGTCGTTGTCAGAAGGGCGGAACAGCAGATGATCTGGCAGTTCTGCTCGACCGCAGTCTTTACATATGTCTCGGGATCCACGTCCGTACCCAGATCCACAACCTCCAGCCCTTTTCCTTCCATCATCATCTTCACAAGGTTTTTGCCGATGTCATGCAGGTCGCCCTTTACCGTGCCGATGCACACCTTTCCGGCTGCTGCCACGCCGCCCTCAGACAGCAGGGGCTTTAACAGGTTTGCGCCCATGTTCATCGCGCGCGCCGCCACTAAAACCTCGGGAACGAAAACCTCGTTCTTCCTAAACTTCTCGCCCACTACATCCATGCCTGCCATCAGGCCCTGCTCCAGAATGTCGCGTGCGGAGATGCCCTCGTCGATCGCCTGCTGAACCAGCTCCTTTACGATCTTTGCCTTGCCCTTCTGCAGATTTTCAGAAATCTCGTTTAAAATGCTCATCCTTTTTCCTCCCGGCATTCCTGCCTTTTGTTTCATGAATTATTATGTAAATTTAAATTGGTGATCTCTTTATCTGTTTCTGATCTGTTCCCACGCCTTGTAAACGCGGTACACATTTTCCGGCTTTGCGCCCGGCCCGAACTCGCACTGTGCGATGCAGCCGCCGTCCTTCCATAACGTATTATAAACCGCTTCCACCGCCCTGTCGATGTCCGCCGTCGTCCCTTCCGGCAAAAGATGCTGTCTGTCGATTTCTCCCCAGAACGTGATCTTCCCTTTGTAGGGCGCAAGATTTTCAAGCCCCATGCAGAACAGCTGGCTGTTGACCGCATCCAGCCCAAGATCGATCAGCTTTGGGATGATCCGCAGGATATTTCCGTCCGAATGCATGAAGATCTTTTTGCCGTGCTGATGCGCGATTTCGATATAATCGCGGTACATCGGCGCAAAATATTCGTCCCAGAGCTGCGGGCTGATCAGAAGGTCGTTCTGGGATCCCCAGTCGTCCATCATATTCAGCGCGTCCACATCCGTCTTTGCCCATTTTTCCATCAGACGGCTGTAAAAATCGTGCATCCGCTTCATAAATTCCAGCATCTTCGGGGACGGATCCATCAGATCCATGTAAAGGTCTGCGGTTCCCCGGATAAACTGCAGCTGCTCAAAGGGACGCGGACAGCATGACGCAAATAAAAACTTATCCTGCTTCTTTTCACAGGAACGGTTTACCTGATCGACGTCAAAGCTCAAAAGCTCTTCCGGAATATGTATCCTTCCTGCGTCGCCCCAGTCGTCGTCCTCTACGATCGGCTGTTTTACCTCCCCGATCACGCCCCGGTGGATGTTTGTAAAAATGCAGCCCCACTCGTCCACATATTCCCCAACCGCATAAGGGTCGCCCTTTGTGGAAGGCTGTTCTTTCAGCACCGTATCCGGTCCATCAAAATCCCATTCAAAATCGCGCGCAAGCCGCTCCATCATTTCCGGGCAGTGCTCGTTTGCCCAGGGCAGCGACCAGAGCTGGCGCGGAAGACGGTCCTGCGTATTCCTGAATTCGAGCGTGGCAAGCACCCGTTCCTTCGATGTCATAATGCCTCTCCTCCTCTTCCAAAATGCTTTGGATTTTCTGTTGCATTTTCTTTCAAAACGATTATAATAAATATAAATTTATCCCGCATTCAAAAAAATATCTGATACGAAATTATATATTTTTCTTCGTTTTTACTGGAAGGAGACACCATGATTCCTCTGATCGACGAGCCCTGCTGGACTCCCCACCGCAAAATACTTACCCCCGCCCAGACGCAGCTTCCGTGGCTTTGCTCCTTTGGCATCCAGACATCTGAAAAAGCGGAAAAGCCGCTCGCTCCGCACGTCCATCCCGACTGCATGGAAATCGTTTTTCTGCTCAAAGGCTTCCAGCTTTACGAAACCGCCGGGCATCTGTTCCGGCTGACCGGCTATGATATTTTTGTAACGCGCACCGGGGAACCCCACAGCTCCTGCAACTTTCCGGAGCACATCAGCGACCTGATCTGGTTTCAGATCAGGCTTTCTGCCCTTTCCCAGACCTTCCGCAGCCCAAAGGCGTCCGAGCTTGCCCGCGCGCTCCACGGGCTGCCCCGCATTTTCCGTGGAAACGCTGCGCTGGAAAGCCAGCTGCGGGAAGCCTTTTTTTGCCTTGCATCCCCCGATCCGATCACGCTTTCGATGGGGCAGGAGCTGTTTGCCGGCTGCCTCTACCGTCTCATCCTGCTTTCCCGCGACCTAAAGCCCCTTCAGGCGGATCAGATCAGCGAATCCATCGTCTATATCCACGAGCATATCGACGAACCGATCTCTCTGGAAAGCGCCGCCGAAAGCTGCGGGCTTTCCCTGTCCCGTTTCAAGGCAAAATTCAAGGAAGAGACAGGGATCACTCCCCGCGCCTTTATCAATTATGTCAAAATCGCACGCTCCAAGCAGCTTCTTCAGGAGGGCTTTTCGGTTACGCAGGTTTCGGACATGCTCTCTTTTGACACGCCAAACTACTTTGCCACGCTTTTTAAAAAGTATACCGGCAAAACGCCCAGCCAGTACCGCAGCGATCCTTCTCAGGACTCAGACCTTGTATAGTCCCTGCACGCTTCGATATAGGCTTTAATATTCTCCCACGGCACTTCGGGCTCCAAAAGATGGGTCGGGGATACCAAAAGGCCGCCTTTTTTACCCGCTATATCCAGATTTCTAAACACCTCGGCGCGCACCTCCTCCGGCGCGCCAAAGGGCATCGTCGTCTGCGTCCCGATCGTTCCGTGGAAGGAGATCCTGTCGCCGTATTTGTCATGGATCTCTTTAAAATCCATACATTCGGGCTGCACCGGATTTAAAACGTCGATGCCGACCTCGATCAGATCGTCGATAAACGGCTCCACAAAGCCGCAGGAATGATAAAAAATAATCACGTCCGGATTGATCTTTCGCGCCGCGTCCACCACTTTTTTCAGGCGGGGCTTGAGTCATGTCCGATACAGCTCCTTGCTCATCATGATCGAACGCTGCATTCCCACGTCATCGCCGAAATAAAGAATATCTGCGCCTGTTTTTGCATAATACCGCGCCCTCTGCACCGCGATGTCCGTTACCTTGTCCAGCACAAACTCCGCCATCTCGTCGTCCGACATCATATCCATCATAAGCACTTCCATGCCGCGCATATACCATGCCGTCTCCCAGATCGTACACTGCATGCCTCCGCATACCACCCGGTCTTTTTTCTTCCATTCTGTATTGACGGCAAGCTGCTGCGCCACATCCTCTTCATCCCAGACAAATTCCGGGAAGGGATATGCTTCCAGCTCCTCCATCGTCTCCATCTTTTCCAGCGGATGCCGCATGTGGGTCATGTGCATTGCCGCCGCGCTTCCCGGCTCGTTTGCCACGCCGAAAATGTCTATCGTCGCCCCTTCCTTCAAATCGTCATAATATTTCCGGAATTTTTCCGTATCCGCATCCTTGACCGGAAGCGGCTTTGCATATACCATCGGGGACGGTGTAAAACCGCTCTCCCGATACAGCGCCTCTACCTTATCGCTGCAGGTTTCCTGCAGATACGGGCAAAAATCATACATAACCGGAATCCGCTCGTATCCTGTCCTTTTGATGATTGAAAAAAAATTCTCGCGCTCTGTCATTGCGTCCTCCATTCTGACCGTTCCATTGTCCGGCAGTCCCCCCCTGCATTGGCACGGCTTTTTAAATTTGTCACTTTTGGAATATATTGCATTTCCATTTATCCCTATGATATACTGGAATTATGCAAAATAGAATGGATGTTATGGGAATTTTTTATGTCAAATTTGGCAAAAAATTTTATTCCGCATCATTTAGGAAATCCAAAGCATTTCCATGACAGGAGGGGCTTATGCTGACCTATAAAACCCGTGTATCCTACCGCACCGTCGGTCCGAATAAGACCGCCGGGAATCTTTCCTGCGGCTTTATATACAAACCCGACGAGCGCGGAAATAACCTCGATATTACTTTTGAACATTACGGCGGACTGCTCCTTTTGGATGGGGAAGGCGAATATTACGACAAAAACCACGACTGCATCAGGCTCTCCCGCGGCTCCTTTGTACAGCGCCTCCCCGGAATAAAGCATTCCACTGTCGTAAATCCGGACGGCAGATGGCTTGAATTTTTCATCTGCATCAGTGCAGAAAGCTATCACAATCTTCTGTCCATGGGGCTTTTGTCCGACCGTCCGGTCATGCGCTGCGACGAAGCCGCTCTTAAAGAACTCCTGCCTGCCGCCCAGAAGCTCCTTTCTGAAATGCAGTCTGCCGACGAACAGAAGCTTCTGCATCTGTATTTTGAAGCGCAGCAGCTTCTGTGCACCATCACCTCCCGGTGCTTCCGTTCCCCGGCAGACGAGGACTGTATCCGCATCGCCTGCCGCCTTATCGAGCGCTATTCCGGACGCATCACCGGACAGGAGCTTGCCGCGCAGATGAATCTGGGGTACGAAACGCTGCGCAAGCAGTTTAAGTCCGCCGTCGGGCTTTCCATTGGGCAATATTCCATCCGTGTCCGCGTAAACCGCGCAAAATCCCTGCTCCTGCGCTCCGGGCTTCCGCTGGAAACGCTTGCCCTCCAGCTTGGCTATCCGGATTATTTTTCCTTCTGCAAGCAGTTCAAACAGCACACGGGCGTTTCACCGGCTCAGTTTCGGCGGATGAATTAGCGGCATTGCATGAAGAAACCTGCTTTGAACCTCAATCTATTTTCTAAGCCAGCTTTTTCAATTCCTCCTCAAACTCAGCCTCCGGCATATGGAGACGTTCTGCCGCTTCCGTCCTGCTCAGAAGCCCATCGCGGACAAGCCCTGCCAATACGCCTATCGCTTCCTGCTTTCCTTTCCGAATCCCTTCCTGCCTGCTGTCTTCCATCATATCTTCGATTGCCTTGCACATATTGACTTCCTCCTTTTCTTCCGGAATTTCCACCGGCGTATTTGTCACTGCGCGGATAACCCGTACAGCATCTGTCTCCATCATCATACGCGGATTGTTCTCTGTAAAAAGCTTTATAAAAAACAAATACAAAAATAAACTGCCACCGGGTAGGAATGCAAAAAGCATTCATCTGTACATCGATAGGTCTTTGAAGATGTGCAAATGAATGCTTTTTTACATCCTTGCCATTGTGCATAAGGAGGAGTCACGATGAAAAAACAAACTGTATGCCTTAAAATCTTATTTTTCAAAAGGAAATCTGCTTTTATGGAGCGCATCCACACTTTTTGTCCTGCTGTCCTTTGCTGTTTTTAACGAAGAAAATTATCTGATCCTGCTCTGGTCGATGGCTGCGATGAAAAATGTCGCTTATACCTCCGTCGTTGTCTGCTTTGCCGCATTTTTTATCAACGATGTTTACGGCTTCATTAACTGAAATAAAATGGGAAAGCGGCAAGCGCAAAGCTGATCGCTTTCCCGCTTGCCGCCAATCTCGCATTTTTTATCTTTCAAAATCCAATGATACCTCTAAGCCGCCACTGCTTTTGAATAATCAATAATCGAAATTTCCTGCATCATTTTTTTTGCAGTGTCAATAATCTGTTCAAGCTTCTCCACAACATCCCCCGTATAAAATACTCCATCACACTCTGTACATTTATAGCAGGGCACATTCCGTACAATTACAAGACAATTCCCCAGATCTGTTACGCTTGTCGTATACCCTTTTTCTGTATTTGCCCCACATGTATAACATTTCATAATCAACGCCCCTTTCTGGTCTTTAAATCGTTCTCAAAATCTTTTATACTTGGATAATATGCGGTTATCAAATGGATGAACTCACCATCACTGCTTACAACCACATGTATATATTTATCATTCAGTGCCATTCCCAAAACCAAGCAGCTGGGAAACGGCTTGTCATTTTCATACTGTTCTATGATTTCTCCATTTGCGATACAGTTTATAACATCCTTTACAGTGATCCCCCGTTCTGCAAGCCTGATTCTCGCATGTTCCGTAATCGCTATTCTTTCCGGTACATTTATCCGCCTCAGTTCTTCAATATCCAGCACTTCCTTCTCCTCCCCTTTTCCTTTGCTTACAGTATACCACAATTTATATAGTGGGTACATAAAAAAGTGTACGTCCCGATGCACGCCTGCGGCAAGCCTTCATTGATAGCACGCAGAAACCGGCAGGCACAAAGCCAATCGCTTTCCCGCCTGCCGCAAAATCCTTACGCTTCTTTTTTCTCCACATAATACTGTGCCTGCGCGTTCCAGAGCGCATAGTATTTTCCCGTCTCGTCCTGCAAAAGCGCCTCGTGCGCGCCCTTCTGCACCACCTCTCCGTGATCGAACACCGCGATCTCGTCGCAGAATTTGCAGGAGGAAAGCCGGTGGCTGATGTACACCGCCGTTTTGTCCCCGGCGATCTCGTTGAACTTACTGTAAATCTCTGCCTCCGCAATTGGATCCAGCGCCGCTGTCGGCTCGTCGAGAACGATAAAAGGCTTATCGTGATACAGCGCCCGGGCGATGGCGATTTTCTGCGCCTCGCCGCCGGATACCTCCACGCCGTCCTTGTCAAAGGTCTTGTACAGACACGTATCCAGCCCCTTTGGCATCCTTGACAGCCGTTCTTCAAAGCCCGCCTCCTTCAGACACTCCCTGGCGCGCGCCCTGTCGTACTCTGCCGCGCCCGCCACATTTTCCCCAAGCGTCTCCGGCAGCAGCCAGAAATCCTGAAATACCACGGAAAACAGCTTCATATAATCGTCATAGCGGTATTTGCGGATGTTGATTCCGTTTAACAAAATCTCCCCCTCCTGCGGATCGTACAGACGGCACAAAAGCTTGATAAACGTCGTTTTGCCGGAACCGTTTTCCCCGACGACGGCAAGCCGCTGTCCGACCCTAAATTTCAGGTTCACATGGCGCAGCGCCCAGTCATCGCTTCCCGGATACCGAAACGAAACGTCCTTAAATTCCACCTCGTACTGCCTGTCGGAGCGTTTTTCCGTCGTCAGGCTGCCCTGATACATCTTATTGGGAATGTCCAAAAATTCATAGTTGGTTTCCAGAAACTCTGCGTTGGACTGCATATTGGCAACCGCTTCCATCAGCATCGAAATCCCGAAAAACAGCTTCGTCAGCGCCCCCACATACTGCGTTACCGCACCGACGCCGAAGGCGCCGCCCCATGCTTTCAGACAGACAAACAGATACGCCGCCCCTGTTAAAAATACGGACGCGCCGTTTGCCATCCCTCCCCACAGTCCCATCGGTCCTTTTGCCCAGCTCGCGATCTGGGAATTGGGAGAAAAAGCATCGTCCTGCGCCAGATACTGCTCCCCGATCTTATCCTGCCGGTAAATCCGCATATCCAGCGCCCTTTTATCGTCCATCGGCACGTCAAATCCCCAGAAGCAGAAAATTCTGTTCCCCATCTTACAGCTCTCCGCATATTTCAGCCAATATGACGTGCTTTTTTCGCACAAAACGGGGCAAACACGGTTATCAGCAGCATACAGGCTACGATCACGGGGATCAAAACAGGGCTGTTCAAAAATGCCAGTCCGCTTTCTGCTGACACCTTCTGCGTAAACAGGGAAACCGAAAGCCCGACGCCTCCCAAAATCTGAAATCCGCCTCCCAGTATCTTTTCCGGATTGCCCTGAATCGCATTCTCCGTTCCCCATCCCATCCACTGCCTGTTCTGGTCGATCTGGCTGCTCAGATCCTGCGTATGCTGATCATCCATATCCGGGAAATCCAGCTTCAGAAATTTTTCCGCATAAATTTTCATATCCAGATAAAACAGTCCGCCCTTGCAGTATTCCTTCCAGTGCTTTGCAGCCAAAAGACAGATTCCGAGCACCAGCTCCGTCAAAAGCAGCGTCCCTGCAAGCTTCCAGAGCATCGCTGCATCCCTCCTGCCTGCCAGCTCGTCTACAAATCTCGCCGACAGCCAGATTCCCGCATAGGGAACCGCCGCCGCTAAAACTGCTTCACAAATATAAGAAACAAACAGCTTCGGGCGCATCTTTGCGTAGATCTTCCACGCCCGCAAATTATAATCCCACGCTTTTTTGACAGATACCTTTTTCTCATTCGCCATCTTTGCGCACCTCTTCCCTGTAATAACGGCTCTGTACCTCGAACAGCTTTGCGTATTCCTTTCCCAGCTCCAGCAGCTCCTGATGCGTGCCCTCTTCCGCGATCTTTCCATTTGCCAAAAATAAAATCCGGTCGCAAAACTGGGTGGAAGCCAGACGATGGGAAATGAAAAGAGACGTTTTCCCTCTCGTCATGCTCTCATACCTCTGATAAATATCATTTTCCGCAAGCGGGTCAAGCGCCGCCGTCGGCTCATCCAGCACGAGGATCTGCGGCTCCTTGTAGAGCGCCCTCGCCAGCACAAGCCTCTGGGTCTGTCCGCCGGACAGCTCCACCCCGTCCTCATACACGCTTTTTCCAATGGGCGTATCCATCCCTTTCGGGAGAGATTCGATTTTTTCCCAGATCCCTGCCTGTTCCAGACATCTTTTTACCTTTTCCCGATCAATATCAACCGGATTCTGGGACACATTTTCCGCCACGCTGCACTCCAAAATGGAAAAATCCTGAAATACGGCGGAAAGCAGCTCGTAATAGTCCCTCCGGTTATACTGCCGGATGTCCTGCCCGTTTAACAAAACCCGCCCCTCTGTGGGATCCAGAAATCCGCAGATCAGCTTTACAAGCGTCGTTTTACCCGCTCCGTTCAAACCGACGATCGCCAGCTTTTCCCCCGGACGGATCGTCAGATTCATCCCGCTGATCGTATCCTTCTTCGCCTCCGGATAACGGAAGGATACATTTTCCAGACGGATTTCACAGGCGGACTGCTCTTTTTTCAGCGGCTTTCCTTCCTCAAACAAAAACGGCTCTTTCCACTCGATACATTCCCTGATGCTGCTTAAACTCCCGTTCTGCTTATGCAGCTCATTGAACTGATTTAAAATCCCGTCCATCCATGCGCCGATCCCTCCGGCAACGCCCAGATACAGCAAAAACTGTGACGCCGACATTTCCCCGTTTAATGCCGTAACGATCAAATACCCGTAGATCAGAAGATTCTGCACAAAATGGATCAATGCGATGACGCTGTCTCCTCCGAACAGGATGCCTTCCCTTCTTGCGATAAAATGTCCGAGGATCGACATGCCGTCTCCCCAGATTTTTTCCATCCAGCCCTGCATCCCAAACATCCGGATGTCTTTTGCACAGTGCCTGTCCTTTACCTTCCTTGTAACAAACCAGAACCGTTTATCCGCTTCCTCGATCTCCTCTTTTTTCTTCCAGCCCTCTTCGCTCGCCCATTTCCCGGCGATTGATGAAAGCACTGCCGCAGCCGTCAGGATTACGATGATCCACGGATTCAGCGCCGCTATCATCGTCAGATAAATGATCAGGCCGAATACGCCTTTCAAAATTTCCGACCATGTATTCCAGATTGCCTCTGTCGGCGAACTATTTCCGGACGTCGCCTCCTGCGCCCTGTCATATTTTTGAAGAAATTCCGTATCCAGCAGGTTCTGATAAGCCGTCGTCTCCCGCTTTCCCGAAATTTTGTTCAGGATCTCTGTCCGTACCCGGATCCTTCCAAATATCGTATTTTCATTCACATACCCTTCCAGCCCCGCCAGCACAAACAGCGTCCCCGCAAACACCGCGATCACGCCCACAAGCTCTGCAAGCGGCGCCGCCTGCTCGACCTTGCTTAAGATCGCGGGCGCGATCAGAAGCTCTGCCGTCGTTTTTGCCGTGCCGATCACTGCCACTACAACGCAGAGCCAGATTACCGTCTTGTCCATATGCCACGCATTTTTAAGCATGTATGCGGTATTCTGCCAGATGGAATATTTTTGTTTTTCTTTTTCTGTCTTACTTTCTCCCATATTTTCCTCTCATTCTGCTGTCAAGCAGCCTTCTTTCCTTTATTCCTCCTCATCCCCGTCCGGCAGGCTGCTTTCCCAAAAAGTGCCTCCCCTCAGCGGGCAAGGATAACCTTACCACCAAAAAATCCCCCGGGGCGTTCCGGGGGATGAATCGTTTATTTTTGGGGACGAACTGCACGAAAAATTTTTTCGTCCATGCCGCCCTTCTTTTTTAAGTCTGCGGGATCAGGATCTCTGTCGTAAACGCCCCCTCCTCCGAATTGCGGCTCAAATAGCCGCCCAGCCGTTCTACGATTTCGTCGATGCGGACAAGCCCGAAGCCGTGCCCCTTTCCCTTGCTCGTGCGAAATACCTTTCCGATCTTTTGGAGCTTGCCCTCTGCGGTAAAATTCGTAAAGGAAATATAGAGCTGCGTATTTTTCATATCCATATAGACCCGGATCATCCGCCCGTTTTCGGGCAGCTTCATGCTCGCCTCGATCGCGTTGTCAAAGAGGTTTCCCAAAATCACACAAAGATCCAGCTCCGACATTTTTAGCTTTACCGGGATATGGGCGTCTACGTGCACCTCGATCTTTTTGGCGCGCGCCAGCGAAATCTTGCTGTTTAAAATCGCGTCCGCCATGGCGTTCCCGGTCTTTATTACCGTGTCCACCGTGTTCAGATCCAGCTCCAGCCCGTCCAGATATTTTTTAACCGCGTCCAGATCGCCGTTTTCTGCCAGCGCCCTGACCGTCTGGATATGATTGCGGTAATCGTGCCGCCAGCCGCGCATCTGGCGGTACATATTTTCCACTTCCTGATAATGTGTGTCGATCAGCTCCCGCTGGTATTCGTCCAGCTGCCGGTTGATCCGTTTTGTAAAAAGCTTCATCTCAAAATCCCTTTTATTCTGCCTCAATGATCGCCCTGTTTAACGGCTCATACGCTCCTCTGGGAAGCGGCAGCCTCGTGCCGTCCGAAAGCCATGCCTCTGCCTTTGTCACCCGACGGATATATTTCAGATTCAGGATCATCGCCCTGCCTACCCGCACAAAACGGCTGTCCAGCTCCTTTTCAAAATCGCTCAGCGTCCGCTTGATGCGGTAATCCTCCCCCGCATGTACCGTCACATAATTCTGATGCACGTCCAGATAGCGGATCTCATAAAAAGGGATCCGCACCATTTCGCCGGAAATTTCCAGATTCAGGCAGCGCTCCTCCTGCTTCAACTTTTTTACCGCTCGGTCGAGCACCGCAAACAGCCGTTCCTCATGCACCGGCTTCATCAGATAATGCAGAGCCTCCACGTCGTAACCTTCCGCAATGTAATCAGAATATCCCGTAATAAAAACGATCTGCACCGTCCCGTTTCTGCGGCGCACCCGGCGCGCCATCTCCACGCCGTCCATCTGCCCCATCTCAATATCCAGAAGAAGGATGTCCCATGTTTTATCTTCTTCATAGTTAAATAGGAAGCTTTCCGCCGATACAAACGTCTGCAGCCGTATTTCTGCCTGCCGCTTCTTTGCCCATTTTTTCAAAAGCGCTTCCGTATATTCAGTGTCTGTCCTGCTGTCGTCACAAATTGCGATATGGTAAGCCATACGATCCCTCCGGTCATTTTTCCCTCAAAAATAACATCTTATGCCGGGCTCTTTTCCAAAAGCTCTCTGTCAGATAAATTATTATATCGGCGTTTTGGCAAAATAGCAATAAAATTGTAGCGGCTCTGCCCTCACCCGTTCCATCATTTCCTATACTTTTCCCCTGTTCTGTGATATGCTGTCTACAGGAAGCGCTTTATTTACCGCGTTTCCCGACATTCATGGGACGATCCGTTTCGCCTCCATCTCAAAAAAGGAGCAAACTGCATATGAAAAAATTTGACAAAAAGGAACTGTTCTCCATCCCCAATCTGATGAGCTATTTCCGCATCCTCCTGATCCCGGTATTCTGCTGGCTCTACATTACCGCAAAATCTGACCGGGACTATCTTATGGCTGCCGCCGTGGTGCTCATTTCCAGCCTGACCGACCTGTTTGACGGCAAGATCGCCCGCCGCTTCAACATGATCACCCAGTGGGGCAAGATCCTCGATCCCGTCGCGGACAAGCTCTCCCACGCCGCCCTTGCCGTCTGCCTTGCGACCCGCTACCCGCTCATGTGGGCGCTCATCGCGCTTATGGCTGTCAAGGAAGGCTTTATGGGCGTCATGGGACTGATCTTTTTAAAAAAGGGCAAAATGCTCGACGGCGCGATGTGGTTCGGCAAGGTGTGCACCGCCACGCTTTTTGTCGGCCTGATGGTCCTGTTTTTATTCATCCATCTCCCGCTTGCAGCCGTCAACGGCATCATCGCCTTTATGATGCTCGTCATGGTTATCACCCTCTGCATGTACATCCCCGTTTTCCGTAAAATGGGAAGATCCGGACAGTGACCTTTTTTAACCCAAACTTCCGAAAGGAGGCAATTTTTTGATAAAATTAATCCTGCTTCTCCTCTATATCCTGCTCATCCTGACGGTCATTTTTCTGGAACGCAAAAGCCCGACCGAAGCGCTTTTGTGGGTGCTCGTGATGGTCTGCCTGCCCTACGCGGGCGCCATCCTGTATCTGGTATTCGGCAGTACGATGGCGATCAAGCTGACCGCTTTTTTCCGTAAAAAAAGGCTCGCCCCGGTTCCGGACAGCGCGCCTGCTTCCCCGAAAAAAGCGCCCGCCCCCGCCTTTCTTTCCGAAGAAGACCTGCAGGTGATGCACTTTAACGCCGTATATAACGGAAGCGAAGTGACCCATTACCGGGATGCTTCCCTGTTTACTTCCGGAAAAAGCCACTACGAGCGTCTTTTCAAAGACATCCGCTCCGCCAAAAAATGTATTTATGTGGAATTTTATACGATCCACCACGATCCCGTCGGAGAGGCGTTCGTAAACGAGCTTGCAAAAAAAGCCCGCGAAGGCGTAGAGGTGCTCGTCATGTGCGACTTTATCGCCAATCTCTCCACGCCCCGCAAAATGTTTGACCCCCTCACACATGCCGGCGGGCAAGTCATCCGCGTAAAGCCCTATCTGACGCACTACAGAAGCCACCGCAAGATCGTCGTGATCGACCACGAAATTTCCTATATCGGCGGAATGAACATCGGAAAGCAGTACGCCAATATGGCAAAGGTCAAAAATCCCTGGCGCGATACCCAGGTGCGCCTCGAAGGCGTCTGCAGCCTCGTCCTGGAAAAATATTTCCTCACCGACTGGCTCTGCTCCGTCAAGCGCAGCGGCCGCAGCGACGCGGTGTCCCGCTTAAACGTCATGGCACAGACCGTCCTTCCGGATCAGCCCTGCCCGTCAGGGGATGCTGCTGCTTCCGGCGCGGCTGCTGGTTCCAACACGCCTGATTTTTCCGGAACGGCTGCGCAGTCCGGCGGGCTCTGCCAGTTTATTGTCGGCGGGGTAGACAACGACCGCGAAGCCGTCAAAATGTGCTACTTAAGCATGATGCGCAGCGCCCGCAGAAAAATCCGCATCCAGACCCCGTATTTTATCCCGGACGCCTCCGTTTTGGACGCCCTGAAAACTGCCGCCGCATCCGGCGTGGAGATCGAGCTGATGATCCCCGGCATCAAAGCCAGCTTTTTCCTCGATCCCGTCACTACCTGGTACTGCGGGCAGCTTCTGGAATACGGCGCAAAGGTATACAAATACAACGGCTACATCCATGCCAAAACCATGGTCATCGACGAAGAGCTCTGCTGTATCGGCTCTGTCAACATGGATATGCGCAGCCTCATGGTAGACGACGAGGTATGCGGCGTCTTTTACAGCAATGGGCTGGTACAGCGCTACTCCGCCCTCTTTGAAAAAGACATCGCCGACTGCGCGCCCTATACGCGCGAGCAGTTTTTAAGCCGTCCCCGCAAAGAAAGAATGCAGGAAAGCATCTTTCTCATGTTTGCCCCGCTTATGTAGATCCTGAAATCCGACGGCAGTTTTTTCTTGCTTTTCTGCCTGCAATCGGCTATCATTTCATTATCCGCAGGACTTGTCCTGCTTTACCGGGAGCATATCCCTTTTCATCAGGAGGCTTTTTATTATGATAAAAAAGAAACGGTTTACAAAGTTATTTACGGCAGTCTGCCTGACAGGCTCACTCCTTTTTGCCCCGCTTTACACGCTGGATGCTTCGGCGGCTGAGGTAATTGCCACCGTACAGGGCACGGTAAAATCCGGCACGACTTCCGAAATGCTGCTGTTAGACACCCCACAGGGCAAAATGGAAATTAAGATCGAGAATGCCACCGACACCACTGCAGGCAAGATCCTGCTGCCCGGCCAGTCCGTTACCGTCGATGTGACGGGCGGTTCCGACGGCTATCTCCACGCCGCCAAGATCGTCAGCGGCACGCAGGTCGGCAACGTCTCCGTAGACACCAAAAATACCGCGACCATTACCGGCAAGCTGACCAAGGATACGAAGGACAACAAGCTCCACTTCGATACCCCCCAGGGCGAAATGGTGATCATCCTCGATTCTACCACAAGCATGGGAGGCTGCGCCTTCCTCGTGCTCGGAAATACGTACAGCGTCGTATGCGGGCGCGGCTCCGACGCATACATGCACGCCATCAGCATCTCAGATTCCACCGGCTCTGCCTCTTCCTCCTCCAATAACGGGGACAATTCCGCCTACCTTTCCGTAAGCGGCAAGGTGGAGAAGATCAAAGAGGGACGTCTCTATCTGGATACCCCGGAAGGGACGATGCAGTTTGTCATCGACAACTCTGCAAACACCCTCCGCGGGATCATGTTTCTGGAAGGACGCAAGCTGAAAGTTTCCTTCTATAACGGCTCCGACGGCTATCTCCACGCAGTCAATGTAACGGGCGACAAAAGCGGCTCCTCTGCCAGCGTCAACAGCGCTTCCCCGCTGACCGCCACCGGAACCGTCAACAAAAAATCCACGGAGGACATGCTCTATCTGGATACCCCTCAGGGACAGATGGAAATTAAACTGGATTCTTTAAGCAGCTTAAATAACTGCAAGTTTTTGACAAAAGACATGAAGATTTCCGTTTCCTGCGGCTCCGGCTCCGACGCATATCTGCATGCGCTCAGCATTACCGCCGTATAAATTTTCTTCCATGACCAAAGCAGAATAAATTTCTTTCATAAAACGGAGCTGTCGGTACATACCGTTTTTAGCTTCCCAATCTTAAATAAGAATCTCCCGTAGAAATCAGTGTTTCTGATACCTGATCTTCTATGGGAGATTCTTCTTTTTTCTTTTCTGTATGTATTTTAGGGTATAAAGATTCCTTCCCCTCAGTGTACAAGGGGACATACGTCCTAAACCGTGAAATTTGTCCGATTTTCTTCGTTGACCTCAATCGGCATACGTCTAAGCGATGTTTTTTATCGCTTGTACGCCCTCATTCATCTGCCTTGAAAATCGAACAAATTTCTACGGTCAGGATAGGAGAGTTGAAAAATTTTGAATTGGGTCATCTGCAAGGCATGTGGGATTCTTCTTTTTACTTTTCCCACTGCACATTGATTTTCATGATCTTATTTTTACCTTCATCTTTTTCAGCTGCATATTTATTAAGATATTTTGCTTTATGTATGCAGCCGCATGGGGAGTGATTTTCGGGGCGGCTTTGCAATGGTTTTGTTGGCATATTTCAATTCATGCTCCCTCGTAGGGAGCGACTTCTCCGTATGCCTGCCGGATTACATCCATCTGATTTCAATCCACGCTCCCGCGTAGGGAGCGACCGGTTATCTCAGATTTAATGGCAGCCTTCATGGCAATTTCAATCCACGCTCCCGCGTAGGGAGCGACGTCCGGAGGCGGCTATCCCGTTGGATAGGTCTGCATTTCAATCCACGCTCCCGCGTAGGGAGCGACGGAATTTCCTCCATTCACTTGATAATACCAAGATATTTCAATCCACGCTCCCGCGTAGGGAGCGACTTCAAAGCCTGTAATCGTGTTAATATTTGTTCCTATTTCAATCCACGCTCCCGCGTAGGGAGCGACAACGGCAACAAGTAAAGTTGCCATTTTTTGAATATTTCAATCCACGCTCCCGCGTAGGGAGCGACAGTCTGAGAGTGAGATTGTTGTATCGACTGAGACGATTTCAATCCACGCTCCCGCGTAGGGAGCGACCAGCTAAATCAGCAATAAAAAAGCCGCTCTTTCCCAATTTCAATCCACGCTCCCGCGTAGGGAGCGACTTCCACCATTCTGTAACAAGTGTCCACGATTGCTGATTTCAATCCACGCTCCCGCGTAGGGAGCGACGTGATCAAGCAGTATCCGCACCATGTCCTCGTCATTTCAATCCACGCTCCCGCGTAGGGAGCGACGCTCTGAGCATATGTCAGATTCATTTTGAGCGATTATTTCAATCCACGCTCCCGCGTAGGGAGCGACCCATCAGGGCGTTGGAAGGAGAAGGAAACGAGAATTTCAATCCACGCTCCCGCGTAGGGAGCGACTGAAAAAGAGAGCATGTCCGAAGCCGCGCGCCGTGATTTCAATCCACGCTCCCGCGTAGGGAGCGACCGATATTAGCTACGGAAAACTGACCAACAACTCCCATTTCAATCCACGCTCCCGCGTAGGGAGCGACAGATTAAAAAGGCGGCGCTTGCAACGGAAATTGGATTTCAATCCACGCTCCCGCGTAGGGAGCGACTCCGGAGGCATTAAAGTGTAATATCAGCTATAAAATTTCAATCCACGCTCCCGCGTAGGGAGCGACGGCGAAAATCACTATAACCGAAAAGACCAGACAAATTTCAATCCACGCTCCCGCGTAGGGAGCGACTACTCTGCCGTTGCCTTTTGGAATTTTGTCTGTAATATTTCAATCCACGCTCCCGCGTAGGGAGCGACCCATGTGCTTGATATTTCTTCCAAAATTTTCACGATTTCAATCCACGCTCTCGCGTAGGGAGCGACCATGCCGTTCATATCGTTCTTCTATTTTTTCAACATATTTCAATCCACGCTCCCGCGTAGGGAGCGACTCGTACAAAGATTTCAGGGAAAAATAAAGAAGGATTTCAATCCACGCTCCCGCGTAGGGAGCGACAAATAATAGTGAGAAAATCTTCCGTTACAAGTGATTTCAATCCACGCTCCCGCGTAGGGAGCGACCGTAGCAGACACATGTTGTGAAAAGAAAGGAAAGCATTTCAATCCACGCTCCCGCGTAGGGAGCGACCCAGTTCCAGATCAGCTGTTTCAATTTTACCGCCGATTTCAATCCACGCTCCCGCGTAGGGAGCGACTCATGGCATAGTCCCGGACTTCTTTATTTTCAGAATTTCAATCCACGCTCCCGCGTAGGGAGCGACGTGGAGCTGGTCAACGGGGACGTGAAAGGAAAAAGATTTCAATCCACGCTCCCGCGTAGGGAGCGACGACGGTGGATGTGGTGCTGATCGCAGACGATAACATTTCAATCCACGCTCCCGCGTAGGGAGCGACCCGGCGTTAGTAGCATCATTTTTATCTTGTTCATATTTCAATCCACGCTCCCGCGTAGGGAGCGACACAGCAATGCGTAAACATTGCCATTTTTTTTATATTTCAATCCACGCTCCCGCGTAGGGAGCGACACGTCTAAATCATGCAACGGAGAAATCATAACCGATTTCAATCCACGCTCCCGCGTAGGGAGCGACTTGTCGTTGATGGCATTCAATCCCTACTTAATACTATTTCAATCCACGCTCCCGCGTAGGGAGCGACGCTGTATCACTGCGTCAGATAGTTGTATTTTTAGATTTCAATCCACGCTCCCGCGTAGGGAGCGACGTAAGGAGGGTCAACCATGGATCTGATGGCACTCATTTCAATCCACGCTCCCGCGTAGGGAGCGACTACGGGACATCTGTCTTTGCCCCTTCCGCATCCGTATTTCAATCCACGCTCCCGCGTAGGGAGCGACATTGATGGAGTGGAGAAGCTGTCCACGGAATGGAAATTTCAATCCACGCTCCCGCGTAGGGAGCGACAGATACGGCAGGAGACAAGCCGACGGACAAGCAGATTTCAATCCACGCTCCCGCGTAGGGAGCGACTACGCAAGCTGCATTCCCTTGGCATCCAGCGGATATTTCAATCCACGCTCCCGCGTAGGGAGCGACGAACGAGAGAGGTAAAATTATGGCGTACACGGTGATTTCAATCCACGCTCCCGCGTAGGGAGCGACTTGATATGTTTCTATAGCAGAGGTTTCTGTAGCTATTTCAATCCACGCTCCCGCGTAGGGAGCGACACGAGCTGGAGAATATCCACCTGACGCCGGAGATTTCAATCCACGCTCCCGCGTAGGGAGCGACGGCGGGCGAATTGGAAACGGTTAAGTCTAAGTGGATTTCAATCCACGCTCCCGCGTAGGGAGCGACCAGTATGGTACATCCTGAATGAATTATTATCCATCATCATTTCAATCCACGCTCCCGCGTAGGGAGCGACACAAGCCATAGTAAGGCAAAAGGAGGACAGCCCCATTTCAATCCACGCTCCCGCGTAGGGAGCGACTATGCGCGGTACTTGTGCCATTTGGACAATCCCATTTCAATCCACGCTCCCGCGTAGGGAGCGACATAGGACGTTGCACATACTCATTGCCATTTACTATTTCAATCCACGCTCCCGCGTAGGGAGCGACTTCTTGGGATGGATGGGAGCACACAAATTCTATATTTCAATCCACGCTCCCGCGTAGGGAGCGACCAGATCGCAGCCCTTTCAGCTGAAAAGAGCAGTCTATTTCAATCCACGCTCCCGCGTAGGGAGCGACGACAGAGGCGGCGAAGCGGGCGGGATATAAAGAATTTCAATCCACGCTCCCGCGTAGGGAGCGACTACTCACAGGCTCCCGCCAGAGCCGAGTAGAGCCGAGTACAAAAATTTCAATCCACGCTCCCGCGTAGGGAGCGACCTTAAGAGCCACAAATGAGCGGGCATACTGCCATATTTCAATCCACGCTCCCGCGTAGGGAGCGACCTTGCGAGGGGAGAGAAGGTGCAGTGGATAGAGATTTCAATCCACGCTCCCGCGTAGGGAGCGACGCCAATACTTTTGACACAGCCCCCAGAAATCCATATTTCAATCCACGCTCCCGCGTAGGGAGCGACCGGAAGAATATTATCTGCCAACACCGCCGGAAGTGATTTCAATCCACGCTCCCGCGTAGGGAGCGACGACCTTGCCAAAGGCGAGAGGGTGAAATGGATTGATTTCAATCCACGCTCCCGCGTAGGGAGCGACGATGTCATATTCCGGGTAGCGGTTTGCAAAACTATCATTTCAATCCACGCTCCCGCGTAGGGAGCGACGTTTATCAAATCGCCGTATTGCCCTGCGCAGAACATTTCAATCCACGCTCCCGCGTAGGGAGCGACAGTCATCTGCCAGCAATCCGGCAGATGTGGATTATTTCAATCCACGCTCCCGCGTAGGGAGCGACAATTCCTTCGATTTCCGCACGAACTTCCAGAATATATTTCAATCCACGCTCCCGCGTAGGGAGCGACTGCAAAACACCCTAATTTTTTCCCTAATACCCCCTTTTTTTCACACATCTTACAAAATTCTTCATCCCACCGCCTCTTTTTTCTCAATCAACCTCCTTTCCCCTCTAAAATCTCAGTGCGAATCCTCCGGCATTTTGGGTATCGCTTCTATTTCGCACCTGATTCCCCTAAGTGATAGCGAAACTGCTCTTAGATCTTTTTACCTCCCCTTGTCTGCTGGGAATATCTTCCTGTCCTGACAGCATCATTATACCAGAAGCCTCTCCCTTTTTCCATTCAGATGCCGCGGTTTTCCCTTTAACTGTAACTGTTCCCCGGCCTGCCAGCGAGCAGTTACATTCGCAGGTCTATTGAAAGTTTTGCTGCGCGGATATTTGACACTTCTTTTTAACATCTTATCACAAAAATCCTTTATTTAATCCAATCATGTCTTATTTTTTGTCATTTTTAATAATACGTGCGTTTTTATATGTTTTTATGATATAGAAAAATTATATCACAAAAGGGCAATTCGCATATATATCTCACTTACTGCTAATTCAGATAACAAATATGCCTATATCAAACGATCATACCGAAAAAGCAGCGGAAAAACTACTACTCAAATCCACAGAAAACTCAGAAACAACTATATCTGCAATGAGATTCAGGGCACTCTTCGTTCCATGCAAGTAACACTTCTTTCAAAAGAAATCGGCTATATTCCTTCCTATAAAAGAAGCGATATGACCGATGGCTTGCACAAGGCATTTGGCTTTCATACAGATTATGAATTTATCTCAAAATCAGATATGCGAAGCATAATAAAAAATACCAAAACAGAAGAAACAAAAAAACAGCACCAATCATTTCTAACAGGAGAATGGCTACATCCCGCATAAATACTGGACTTGTAGCCATTTTTTACTTTCACAGGTGTAAACCCGAGAATATAAAATTTCCTTCTTATAAGCCAATTTTACATTAATTTGACAACCATTTATTTCTTTCTATATACGATGAACTTCCTACGCCCCAAAAAAGCACCTCCAAAAAATAACAACAAAAAGCCCTTACCCATGAGTTTCACACCCACAGCTAAGGGCTTAATTATAATAGGGATTCGTTCAGAATATCGCTCTGAACACTTTGTTGCACAACTGCTTGGCAATCATTCTCTAACCCTAAAACCACCGGATTATAAGAATAATGGCTCTTATGCAACTGTTATCAATTTGTTATCAAAAGACTTTTGAAAGTGCCGCAAGCCCGCATAACGCTGGGTTTTTACGATACTCCAACTTATTCCCACTCAATCGTCCCGCACGGCTTCGGTGTCAGGTCATACAGCACTCTGTTCACGCCCTCCACCTCATGCGTAATCCGCTCCGTAATGTGCTCCAGCAGCTCAAACGGCACATTTTCCACGGTTGCGGTCATTGCGTCCACGGTATTTACCGCGCGCAGGATCACGGGATACGCGTAGGTGCGCGCTCCGTTTTTCACGCCGACGGAACGGAAATCCGGCACTGCCGTAAAATACTGCCATACCTTGCCGTCCAGACCGTTTTTCGCAAATTCTTCCCGCAGGATCGCATCGGATTCGCGCACGATCTCGAGACGGTCGCGTGTGATCGCGCCCAGACAGCGCACGCCAAGGCCGGGGCCGGGGAAGGGCTGGCGGTAAACCATGTTGTCCGGCAGGCCGAGCGTTTTGCCGACTACGCGGACTTCATCCTTATATAAAAACTTCAAAGGCTCAACGAGCTCGAACTGCAGATCCTCCGGCAGGCCTCCCACGTTATGATGCGCTTTTACGCCGTCGCTCTCGATAATGTCGGGATAAATCGTCCCCTGCGCCAGAAATTCGATGCCTTCCTGCTTGCGCGCCTCTTCTTCAAATACGCGGATAAACTCTGCGCCGATGATCTTGCGCTTCTTCTCCGGTTCGCAAACGCCTGCCAGCTTATCCAGAAAACGGTCGATGGCGTCCACATAGATCAGGTTTGCGTCCATCTCGTCGCGGAATACCTTTACCACCTCTTCCGGTTCGCCTTTGCGCAGCAGTCCGTGATTTACATGTACGCACACGAGCTGTTTTCCGATTGCCTTGATCAGCAGTGCTGCAACAACGGAGGAATCCACGCCGCCGGACAGTGCCAGCAATACCTTCTTTTCGCCTACCTGGCTGCGGATCTCTTTTACCTGCTCCTCAATAAATGCTTCTGCGAGAGCTGTGGTCGTGATGCGTTCCATGCTCTCCGGTCTTTTGTTGTTTTCCATTTTCATTTCTCCTTTTGCCGCCCGTGCGGCTTCTAAATTTCCTATCCCCACTCTAGCACACTCTCAGCCGTTTGACAATTCCCTCCGGCATACATCCAAAATTTTTTATATCTGTTCAGCCATAGCTCTGCGCAGCCTCTGTCCGGCGCCCTGCTTCCTCCTGACGCCCTTTTTTCCATTCCTCCGCCGCCGGGTCTTCCATTTCCAGCACGCGCCTCCATTCCTTTGTCCCTTGTACCTTTTCCGTTTCGCTCCGGTTCCGGTACAAAAACCGCGTCAGCTGGTAACAGTCGATCCAAATCTCATTGTCAGACTCCTTCTGGGATTCGTCAAAAATAAGCTCCAGCCCCCAGTGCAGATGCGGCGTATCGATGTTGTTTACGTTTTCCTTTGCGCTGTACCCCGTATGGGTCAGCTTTAATTTACACAACTTTGGGATTTTTTCAGAAGTCAGAAATTCCAGTAGATATATATCGGTGGTTCTCCACCTTTCGTGCGTTTTCCTATTTCGATGTGATCTATTAGCATAGTTATTATACCACGATTCAGGCTGTCTATGCTACTATATTTTTTCAAAATTTCATCTTTTGTTTTCTTATTTTTCTCGAGTACCTCCTCCGCCTCCAGTTTCTGCTCAAGATGCTCCAGCTTCTCCCTTAAAAGCTCTTCCTGCTTTTTTAATTCATTAAGCAAAGCGCTGCAACCTTCCTCTGAAATATTTCCCCTTGCCTTATCCAGATAAATATCAGTCTTTGCCTTTACAAGGATTTTTCCCTCCTCCTGTAGCTCCCGATATTGTTCCTTCAAGTTATCGAAACATCTTTGCGGCTGTCCTTCAATAACTTCTCTGCCTACAGCTTCCTCATCATATAGTTCAGCAACAATGGCTTTCAGTTCCCTCAGCACAGCAGCCTTTAGATCATCCTCGCTGATACAAAATCCTGCGCAGGCATTCTTATGCTGCCGTCTTGTCGGGCACATCAGATAGCGCTTATCATGATTCTTGTTCGTTGCTGCTTTATACCCGCAAAAACGGCATCTTACAAATCCCGCAAACAGGCTTAATGTTCCTGTTTTCCCCTGTTTGCTTCTTTCCTTTCTCAGCTTTCTTGCCAGCAGCCATGTATCCTGATCTATAACCGCTTCATGGGTCTGCTTAACGATAATCCACTCTTCTTCCGGAACCGGGACGGTTTTCTGTACCTTGTATGACATGATCGTATGCTTTCCCTGCACCAGATTTCCTATGTAATTTTCATTGTCCAGAATATAATTGATCGTCGGACATTTCCACAGCTCCGGATGGCTTCCGCTTCGCCCGTTTGCTTTGATCCCGTTTGCCCTTTTATATGCTGACGGGCTTAAAATCCCTTCTTTATTTAAAATCGTGCAGATTTCCTGTTTTCCGATCCCGGAAATATACATTTGAAAAATACGCCTGACCACATCTGCAGCCTCCGGATCAACAATCAGATGATGCCGGTCTTTCGGATCTATTTTATATCCGTACAGCGCCCGCCCTCCGATATGCTTGCCGTCTTTTCTCATACGGGTCAGACCAGCCCTGACATTATCGGACAAATCCTCTATGTACCACTCATTGACAAGCGCATTGATCTGACGTGATTTCTTATTTCCCCGGTTGCTTGTATCAGCGCTGTCCGTTACCCCTATAAAACGGATTCCCCACAGCGGGAACAAACGGTGCAGATATTTTTCTACAGCTTCTGCATCCCTTGTAAAACGAGCCTGCGTTTTACACAGGACGATCTGGAACCTCCCCTCCTTTGCATCCTGAAGAAGCCTTTGATACTCGGGGCGGTTCGCCTTAATCCCGCTATAATCATCATCCGAATAAATATCATAGATCTCCCAGTCCCGCTCTCCTGCATATTCGATCAGCATGGATTTTTGGTTAATGATGCTGTTGCTGTCATCGCCCTCCGATTCCTTATCCCTGTCCTCGTCGGATAAACGGCAGTATATCGCCGCCTTAACTTTTTCTTTTTCCATGATCTCTCCTTTAAATTTAGAAGAAACCATATTTTGCACGGCTATATTGTATCATTCTTTTTTTCTTTTTCCCATACATCATTTTTTTGTTCCCCCTGATCCATATTGATAAATGCTGCATATTTTTCATTGAATACTCTTTTTCTTTCTTCTTTGGTATCCGCCAGAAAAACATTGTAAACGTTAATCTCGTCCATCGTTTTATCCTTTTTCATCATATATATGGGGCTTCCGTCTTAAACATGCCTGAGCAGGAAAGCAGGAGCCTTTTTTCCGGGGGCATCTGCTTTGGTGCAGATGTCCCCTTGCTTAAGTTCTTTATTCTTCCTTACTGCTGTCTGTTCTTGGCTCTTCTTTTTCCTCCGGATGCTCTGCTGTTTCCTGCGGTACTTTCGATTCACTTTCTTCTTCATGATCCGGCTCGTTTTCTGCCTGTACATCCGTACCGCTTTCTCCCGGTATTTCTGTTTCTGACGGCGTCTCTGCTTCTGATGGCGTCTCTGTTTCTTCAGAGGATTCCGTTTCTTTATCCAACTCCGTTTCCGCAGAGGATTCTGTTTCTGTCTCCTTTGACGATTCTGTTTCCGTCATGCTCCCGTCTGTGTTCTCCTGCTCATCCTCCGGTCCATTCGGATTTAATCCCATATCCTCCAGCATATCTTCGGGAATCGGTATCATTTCCTCCGGATTCTGGATTTCTTCCGGCAATACGACACCTTCAGGAAGTACAAATTCTTCCGGAAGCTCCTGAAGGACATTCCTGCTCGACGGTTCCTTATCATAAACAATTTCCGCCCCTGTAATCTGTCCGTCGCTCCAACCGCAGGATACTGCATAAGCATCCACTGTAGATGTTGATTTTGAACAATTCAGCACCTTTTCAGATGCGTTGATCGGCTGGTCTCCGCAATCATATACCCATCCCCAATAAGGCTCCTGATTGGGCACCCAATCTACCCATACCGAATGTCCCGGGCAGCTGTCATTGTGCTGATGATACCTTCTGATTGTATAGCAGCCGTTTTCTTCACTGTGGACATGATATTTCGGCACTGTATAGCATCCTCCCTGTGTAGGGGATGTTTCCGTATGAGGATTTTGTCCGGATGCGTCCGTATGGTAATGATAATGATAGGTAATCGTTCCGGGTACTTGTTCTACTCCAATAACCAGCTTCTGCGGAATTCTTAAAATGGCATCCTTCAGTTCTGCAAATGTTGCATCATTATCTACAGAAACCCCTTTTGTGAGCAATGCGGATGCCAGATTGGTCTTGCCATTACTCACAGATGTAAAAACCTGATTCAGACTGTTTTTCAGTTCCTCTTTCATCTGGTCAATATATTCCTGAAGGTTTGATCCCGTTTGGCTTGAATTATTGATGATCGTGTTATTTACAGCTTCAAAGGATTTTGCCAGATTCATATTCAAATCACTAAAGCTGCTGTCCATGCTCTGCTGGAGTGATTCTACCTGTGTTTTAAAATTCGATGATATTTCCGTGATTTTCTGGTTAAGTGCTGCCATATCCTGTGTAATGGCAGAATTGATATTTCCTTCTACTGCTTCAAGCTTTGCAATCGTATCAGAAAAATGGCTGTCATTTTCAGCCTTCATTTTATCCAGAATCCTGACAAGATCATCATGGGCATTATTCAGATCTTCGTTGATCTGGACAATGGATACATTTACCTGATCGATGGCTGCCATCAGATTATCATATTGTTCCGAACTGTTTGCCTCAAACTGCTCCAGAAGGGATTTGATCTCATTCTGTGTAGCCTCAATCTTTCCATGGATCTCATCCATTTTCCCCTCGAGCATAAGGGTGCTTTCTTCCAGCTTCAGCTTCAGTTCTTCATTCTGCTTTGTAATCTGAACCAAATTCTCATCCATCGTCTGCTTGATCTCCGCGCTCATATCTGTCAGTGTCGTGATCAGTTCCTGATGGTTCTGGTTCTCTTCATTCTTAATATCATTCAGTGTCGTATTCAGGTTTTCATATACCTGATTTAACTGGTTCTGCGTCTCAGTAAGCTGGTTTGTTATGATTTCTTCACTTTTATCAATTTGCGTGGACAGATTTTTTTCTGTATTTTCTATCTGCACAGTTGTATTGTCAAATTTATTCTTCACAACTGTTTTCAGGTCTTCCACTGCCTCCGTGATCGTCGTCTGGGACAATAAGATCTGCTCCTGCGTGGAGGTCATATTTTCCTGCAGCTCTGTCAAATGCTCATTTAATACCGTGTTATTTTCTGACAGATACTGCTTAATATTTTCCTGAATCGTTGTAGACGAATCCTTCAGGATATTGTTGATATTGGAAAAACTATTTTCAATTTCTTTTAAATTGCTCTCCAATGTATGATAGATCTCTTTGCTGCTTTCCGCTGAGGTCGAATTAACCTCTTCCAGACGCGTCTGGTTTTCCAAAACAGACTTATCAAGGCGTGTCAGATATTCCCCCAATCCGGTCAGCTCTTTTGCCATATCCTGATTCAGTTCCTTCATGGACGTCTCAAAGGCTGTCCCGCTCAGCGTATCTGTTTTTACAGTTTCAATTACCTTTGATGTTTCTTTCGCTGTTTTATTTGCCTTGATCTGCCCGGCAAAAATTGCTGCGCTTAAGATGAGTGAAAAAACCAGCGCCGCACATATAATCACATATAAATTTTTACTTTTTGACGGTTGCCCGTCTTCCCTTTTAAAAACCTTTGTCTTTTTGGTAATGCCGTTTCTGAAAGCATTCCATTTCTCCTTGTTCATGTATTTTCTCCTTTATCGAACATATCTTTGTAAAAACTCAAATACTGCACTTCTAAGCGGCTCATTCATAAGCACGACAATGGAAAGCGTCAGCAATGTCAGCAGCGTCATAACCAGAAAAAATTTCAGGATAAATTCAACAATATCCCAGATTATCTGAAGCAGTCTCATCCATGCCGTTACTTTCCTGACCACGATCCTTTCCGGTGCTGCCCCGATTGCGCTGCCGATAACTGCCCGCTCCTTATCCTGCTCATGTGTTTCTCTCCATTTTTCATACAGAATTTTTCTTTTTTTCATTCTCTTTTTTCTCCCTTCTGAAAAATCTCTTTTTGGGACTTGCCCTCTTAAGCGGCAGATATTTCTCCAACATCACTCCCGCCCCGACAAATTCATACTCCTGAAACGGGTTCCCTTGGATCGGCACAAAAAAGATACTATTATGGTCGATGCTTCCCATCCCCTCCCGTATCTCCTTTTCATATCCCTTATCCGTAAATGAAAAGCAAAAATTATATTTCTGCAGCGTCTCTTCATCTGCCAGCGCAAATATACTGTTCACATCATCTATTTCCCACGGTTTTGAACCACAGATCAGGATTTTGATTTCTGCTTTGTTAAATGTAATCCTGTCACACTCTGAATAACGCCCAAAATCTGCAATTATAAAATTGTACGTTTTCCCAAGTACGGCTCCCAGTTTATTGATGTCCGCATCCGGATAATAATCAATCCCTTTCATGGAAAAATATAGCCCGTCAAAGGTTTTTTCTTCATAAAAATTCTGGATTTTCCATAGATCATGGGACGGGTTCACTTCTACGATTGCCACCATGTATCCTCTTTTTCGCAGGTAATTGGCAAGCACAATGCAATTATGCGTAACGCCGATCCTCCCGGACGCCCCTGCCACTGCAACCATAACCCGATTGACCTCCTGCTTTTCCTCCTCCCGTACAGCCTGCCTGTCATCCGAATGGACATCCTTAAACTGCAGCGAATCGCCATACTTTTTCCCATATGTAAGCGAATACTGCAGCTCCTGCTTGATTTCCAGAAAATCATCTGTTGCGATCAGGTCATATATGCCCATCTGAAAGCATTTTGTCAGGAAATAATCTCCCGCGTACCTGTTCGCAGCCAAAATGATAATCCGCATACGGTCATTTATGATTTTTAAAATATCCAGCGCTTCCAGCAGTTCCTCATCCGTATCCTCACAGCAGTTTATATCCAGTATCAGATAATCCAGCGTTGTAAACGCATTCTGCTTTTCTTTGATATACTTCAGGAAATAAACGTCCTGCCCGCTTTCCTGTCCGACCAGCACCCGGTCACTCTCTTTGATTGCCGCTGATATGACCTGCTGATATGTTGATGATGCAAAATAAAAAATCATAGTGCTCCCAATCCTCTCATAATCAGATACCAGCCCAGCTTCGACTTATTGATCCCGATCCCGTTTACAAGCATCTCAATCTGCTGGTTTAACTCATCCGTCAAATATGTCTGTATGTAACTTTCATATGATATTTTTGAATTGATCTGCAGATTGATCCTCATATCCTTCTCTTTTAATGCCTCCCGGATGAGCTTTCCCGCATATGCGCTGTTGCTCATATGCTCCTGCTGTGCCCTTGCTTCAAACTGCTTCCTGCACTCAGAACTCATTGGAATCCTGATCGTCTTTTTCGCTTTAATCTCCATCCTTAAAAACCTCTGCCACTCTTTTCAAGGAAGGTCTGTCTTCATGCCGGTTTGTTTGGTACAGCACCCCCACTACAGCTAAGATCAAACTCATTCCTATCACAATTATCTGTTTTGTACGTCTGTCCATGCTTTTTCCTCTCTTTAGGTGAACCCGGTTCACCTAACCGAATGCCCAAAATGCCTTTGCCTGACTCATTACCGTATTCATCGAAAATTTTTTTGTATTATATTTTTGGACATTCCCTTTGTTTGGATCATTTACGATGAAATAGCCATCCTTCGTGAAGCCTATAATGACGATAAAATGCCCTCCCTTTGTAAACGTACCTGGTCCCATACTCGCAATTACAGGTCTTCCGGACATTATCGCACTGACAATCAGATCTGCATTTTTCCCAATTCTCTGACACGTTGTCCCATAATGCTTCGCCCCCTCGTAAAAAAGAGACCAGCTGCTTCCCGCGCCGGGAACATAATAAGTATCCCCCGCCCATGCTGCTACTTCCGGAGGTGTGATCCTAGTCCCTGTCGTATAGCTGACAATCATAGCCAAACAGGTCGGACCGCATCCCTTTGCCGCGATCGTCCCGCCTCCATATTCATCATGGTAATCATCCTGATAATATGCCGGCACATTTAAAATAATCTCCTCTGCTTCCGGATCAATGAGATCTTCGTCCGGTTCCCACTCTTCCGCATCTTCCCCATCTGGATCTGTAATAACACCTCCGTTTCCAATATTCAGCCAATCCAAAAAATCCAAATACAGGTCAAACGACACCAGAAATTCCTGATGCTCAGGTTCCTCCGGGAAATAGTAATCATCTACCTCCTGAGGCGTCATGACCTTATTCTCTATAGACGCTGACTCTATTTCATCATCAATCCGCCCTTTTTCCCGTATCTGCTCCACCAGCTTGTCAACAGAGCCTTTTTCGTTGAGGTCAACCACATATTCTTGATCGTATTGAACCGTCAAGGTAGAAATCGTGCGCGTAAAGCGATCCAGATCCTTTATGTCAGGTTCATACTTTATATTCCACATTACTTCGCTGGAATAATGAATGTAGGAAAGGTAGTAGGCATAATTAATCATGTTTACTTGATCAAAAATCGAAATATCCAAATGTTCTACTTCTTCCTGTACGATCTCCGTTTCGCCGTCTTCATTCGTTATTTCTTTTTCTTCGTATGTGTAATAAGTATTTGCACTTTTTATCGCATCATAGATTCTCTTCTCCGCATCGGTCAGTTGCTCTATATATTTTTGATGAACCTCATCTATTACCTGATACAGCTCCGTCTCGGAAAGATCTTCTTTTTCTTTCACAACATCCGTATAATCAAACAGCGCTGCTATCATATTGATTGCGATAATTCCGACAAGGAGAATAGAAGAAACTGCCCCGATCAAAGCGCCCACGGCTATCTTGGTTGCCTTTTTCGGATTCTGTGCGACGGCAAAAAGCAGACGCGCCAGCCACGGCGGCATTACCGTCCCCCTGCCTTTCCGAACATTTCCATAAATTCTTCCCGGATGTCAATCTGGGCATCTATCCTTACCGATCCTGCGTATAGGATCCCCTGTCCCCTGTTCTTTGCAGCCAGAATATTTTCTTCTTTTTCAGACAGGTTAAACAGTTTTTTTGTTTCCTCCAGATTTTTACCGTCGCATCCCATTATGAATTTATAGCAGGCATTATCTATGATCGCCTGTCCCAGCCTTTTTACTGCCGGGTCAAGCAGATCCACAACCGAATGGGTAATAAACAGCAGCCCTGCCTCATATTTACGATCTCGTTTGCTGATATTCCTTAAAAATCTTCCCAGATCCGGATATTCCGGCTCTACAAAAAGGTATCCTTCGTCAACACCCAGCAGCACCTTTTCGGTACGGTCATAGCTCATTTGCTGCCATGCCCACATTGTGATATTCATAAACTGGGCACGTTTTACGTTTTCATCCACCTCCAGTAATTTTGACATATCCAGTACTACAAATTTTGATTTTGCCTGAATCGTTGTCGGTCCGTTCCACATCTGCTGGTCAGCGCCTTTAGCTACGCTAAACAACAGATCCTTCAGTTTGTCATACACACTCCGTTTATATTCTGATAGTCCCTCCCTCTTTGCCATTTCCTCTACTGTCTCATACAAATCTGTCAGGATCGGGTAATCCTCCGGTTCCAGATTTCCAATATCGGTTTCCCATGTGATGCCAAATTTCCTGTACATCTCGATCAGGCATTCTTCCAACGCCGTTTTTATCCCGCTGTCAAACGCGTCAGCCCCAAAATACAATTTAAAAAATGTACGAAGATTTTGTATATGCAGTGCCAGATCCGACACCCCATATTCTTCGTCATATTCAAAATAATCCCTCTCGTCTTCCCCTTCCCCGATATCCTCTTTTGTTACACGCGGCGACACCCTGATCTGTAAAGGATTGATCCTGCCGGTACTTCCTCCCGCGCAGTCAATAATGTCCCCTTCCACATCCGGATGCCGCGCCAGATCCTGATACTCCTTCTCTGGGTCAAAAACGATAAACTTTGTCCCAAATGCAATTTCTCGTATAAACAGAGATTTTAAAAAAGAGGACTTTCCAACACCCGGCATTCCGGTAATAAACCAGTTTGAATTTACGCGGTCTTTGTTACGCATCCACTGGTTCAAAATGATCAGACGATTATTTTTCGTTTTCCCTATATAATATCCGTCCTCATCATTGATTCCCGGATTGCTCATCGGAAATCCGCCGACAAAGGAAGAAATCGGCATATTCCGGTCTCCGATATTGCTTACCTCCCGGTTCGGGCGACCGTATGGCGAAATACACTGGAGCGCTTGAAACTGCTTATACTTCAGATTTCTCATATTGCATCCTGAGATTGCCACAATACTGTTTACCCGCTTTATACGGTTCTGCAGTCCGGAAATCGTTACATCCTGTACATGCAGCATAACGTTTAAATATCCTACCGGCTCATTCCGCACGGCGATCCGATGTATCATTTCTTCCAGATCTTTGATTGCCTGCTCATTCTGCTGTTTTTCTGACTCCTGCTTTAATAGCTCCTGATCAGATTTCAGTTCATTGATCTTCTTGTTAAAAACTGAGGTCAGCCGTGAAGGTTCCGTCGTGCGGTATTCTATGATGGTCGATGTCCCCTCTATATTACATAGATCTGCCAGCCATCCATAACTGACGCCATCTGTCGGATATTTTGTAAGGGCAAAAATCTTTCCCACATTTTCTCCGACATTCGCAAAGTTTTTATCATAATCGATCCCTGCCGGTGTAATGATATTCAAAATATGCTGGTTTGCTTCTTCTCTATGCTCTGTCTTTTTCTTTGCCACTTTTCTACCTCATCTTTGTGATCGCTTCATATCCCAAATGGTTCGTTGATGTCTCGAACGGAGCCTGCAGGGCATTTCCAAACAAATTACACATCTTTAGAATGTCCGGAGCCTGCATAATCTCGCATGGTATCCCCGCCGCCGCATAACGCGCGCGGAATTCTTCAATCCTCTGACGTATTTCCTGTTCAGCATCAGATCTTTCCACCGACACTTTTTTCCAGATTTTTATAAAATGCTGATGCTCATAATTCTCCCCATTCGTTGCCAGCTCTGCCGCTTCCTGAAGCATGATCCTCAAAATATGCTTTCTACCGAGACTTGCCATCTCTTCCGTATATTTTGCTTTCAGCGTTGACTTATATTTATCCAGATCAATTTCTCTGGGAAATGTAAAATATACGAAATCCTTTCTGTCCCCGTCAAAGCTGGCTGCCAACGACGCCGTAAGCTGCCTTTTTTCTTCCGGACTCAGCAAATCGAGATTAAATGAGTAAATCCGCAGATAGCAAAATACATATCCGTCTTTTGTATACAGATAAATTTTTTTAATATCCTTTACGTTCGTAAACTCGTTTGCTGTCATCTTCCGTTCATTCTTTCCCGCCATCCTGCTCCTCACTTCCCTCATAAATATTGAAATAATGATATTCAAATTGCTTTTGAGCCTTATGATACCGGTAAACAAACCGGAGCTTGTCTATGACAGATTCATCAAAATGATCCCGTCGGACTGCGACGATTGTCAATGCTACCAGTCCTCCTGCAGTCCCGACCGCCCAAAATGCTACGTCCGTCTGTATAAAAATAATCGCTGCCAAAATGATCCCAACCAGTAGGCTGAGCCCTGTAATGGTCAGTTCCTTTGAACCAAATCCTGAGATATAATCTTCCCGCTCCGGTACATTTACAGGAATATACAATTCTTTCTTTGACGCCATTTCCGATCCTTTCTTTCAATTTAGCCTTGACTTTTTATTTACAGGCTTTTAAAAATATCGCCAGATTACTGCCAAAACTCCTGTAACGGTAATGATCCCAATGCCAATCAAAAACATTTCTATCATTTTTTTCCTATGCGCTGGCTGCTCATCCGCATCCGCCATTTGATACATCATGCCTTCGCTAACTTCCAGAAAAACCAAATATATGCTCTCCACTCCAATCAGCACCTGCGCGGCATTCAAAAGCAATGTCCTTGAACCGTCAAAAAATCTTCCTCCATCAAAAAATCCCCGCACTACCCCGACCAGTGATGGAACGCATATTGCAATCGCCCCTGCAGCCAGCAGCTTTTTGCACGACTTAACTGCGCTGATCAGTGTCCCCTGATCTGACTGGGCTGCTATCATTTTCTGGACAACTCTGAAAATAATTCCCACCTCTATCACCGCAATCAGCGGTGAAATCACTTCACTGTTCAATATTGAATTCATATTTACCTCTTCATCTGCATAACTGCAAACGGCAGCATCCTGACGCCGCCTCCGATCCCTCTTCCGATTCCGGTGGAATATACATATTTCTGCAGCCACTCCGGAACTTTGATTGCCATATACAGCCACCCCAGCGCAACGGCATATGATGCCAAAGTTTCGCCGCCTGAAAACGCCGTTATAAAAACTCTTACACAAAACACCTGTAAGGTATATCCAAAAAAAGTTACCAGATAAGAAGCGAAAAAATTATTCCACCGTTCCCTTCCGGTTCCAATCAGATCTACGCAGAAAAATGGGAACGCTATCTTCATGAGCGAAAGCTCTACCCCACGGATTCCTGCCTTAATCCCCAAAATGATCACGCATATGATAATGAAGATCATGAACAATGGTAAAATGACATTTCCTGTCGCCATGCTGCCGATCGCATTCCTGATTACCCCTGTGACCCCCGTAAGGTTCACGCTGCCCACTATATCAGCAGTCAGCGCAGTGCTCATCCGGAGCAGCAGATCAAAAATCATCCCATTACATGAAATCAGGGCAATCGCCTCAGCCGCCTTAACCAGCAGCTGAAGCGGATCTGAATCCGGATCTCCGTCTGTTTCCAATACATATACTGTCAGGATTTGTTTTAAAACCATTGCAATTACCAGTGTGACTGCCACGCCTGACGTTACACCTACAGCCCCGCTGATTTCACTTGTGTTGCACGCATTGACAGCAAGTTCAAAAAGCGCATTTACCCCGTCTGACACAAAATCAATAAAATTCTGTGCCATTTCCGTTAAAAACTCGCATATATTTTTGGTTATCCAGTTCATCCTTTTCCTCACATCATCTGAGCAGCCAGGTAATCCCCCATATAAGAATTACCATCCCCAAACATGCCGCTCCAATTTTCAGGATCGCTTTCCACTGTTTTTCTGCCTCATCCTGCTCCCTTTGTATGGCAATTCCCCATTTCACTTCTATAAAAATCGCCCCAAGAAAACAGAAAAAGAACAGCGCATCATACCACTGCAGATGCCATATCTGCTTTTTCCGCGGCGCTCTGCATCCATTACTGAAAGTAACCGAACAATACCGGTACAAGCGCTGTAATACAGATGATCAGGATTCCCACTCCTGCCATTGCAACCATTTTTTTCTTGTGCTTTGGCGCTTCCTCCACTGCAGCTGCCTGCAGGGCAATTCCCTCCTTGATTTCCAAAAAGATCAATACGGCGCTTTCCAACAGAACCCCTACTTTTGCTCCATCTTCTAGCAGTCTCTTAAATCCCTGCACTAATTTTGTTCCTTCCAAACCGGAAGCATTTACCATAAGCGGCGCTGCCATAATTCCCAGACATGCTGCGCCTGCCAGTGTTTTGCACATTTTTCCCAAATTTGTTCTTTTCATTTGATCCTCCATATGTTATAAAAAGCTGATTCTGTCTATGGACTGCTCTGTGTCTGTGTTTTTGTATTGGTTCCAAATTCCCCAGAGCTTTATCTGCGTACTTCTGCGCTCCTGCCTTTCCTCCTCCCTGCGCTGGATTAGTTTGTTATTATGGGTCTCATCTCCAAGTCCATAAATTTGATTGACCCTATATTGGCTTAAATCCGGGAGCTGATTTACTGCCGGATACTCACCCGTAACCTTGACGATGGAATACGGCGCTTTTATCCGTCCGATCTCTGACGGTTCGAGCAGATTTCGTCCTGTCAGCCCCGCTGTACTCGAATAGCTGACGCTGTCTTTTGTTCCCATTGTCCCATTGGATGATGCCGATGAGGACGCCGACTGTACCTCTACCGTATATCTGCCCAGCGAATTACTGAAATTTTTCAAAGTATCTTCGTCATCCGATTTTAGATATATTTTTACCTGACAATTTGTCCTGATATTTTTAAAATCATCCTTATACTTTTTTTCCAACTGCTGAAAATCCTGTATGAATAAATTTGCCCGGACACCGCGGGATCTGCCAGCGCTCACAATTCCCGACAGAACCGGAATGACCGGAAAATTTCCCACCTCATCCAGATCGTAATCCGTATCCACCGGCATCCTGAGTCCGGATTCATTTGCCAGCTCCACCTGCATGCTGTATATCTGTGTTACCAAGATTGACACCAATGGATACAGCGTTTTCTTTTCATCCGGTATCATCATATATACCAATGATTTTTCTCTTCCTATATCCTTTAAATCAATCTCTGAATCTGCGGTCATTGCTGCTATGTTAGGATTAGTAAATAGCTTTAACGTTCCGAGCGCCGCAGTAAAAAAACTTGACCGCGTTTTATTCGGGGCAACACGCGCCATTGCAAAAACCCCTTTTGCCGGATGCCCATCCTCTAAAGAATCCAGATACCGTGTCAGCGGCATTTCTCCCACTTCGTTTACTTCACACATATATGCCAGAAAATAATATACATTTGTCAGGTTTCTGCATTCTTCCGGAGCATCTATACATACCGCCAGAATCCCGGCTGCTATTGCCGCGCTTTCCCCGTTGTACCAAAGAGGCTCCCCTTTGCTTTCCCCAACCAGCACCGACACAATATCCCATGTGCGGTCAATCGCTTTTGCCGTATCCCCTTCTTGGAATGCGTTCAGGATCGGCTGTAAAAAATTGATATGGATACTTTTATTTGGATTTCTGAAATCCAGAGGATATGTTTTATATCCCATGCTTTTTGCATAAGGCTCTGTATAGTAATAAATTTCCCCTTTCACGTCTGATATTACGACTGATACCCCACTCAGAATCTGCATCCACAAAGTTACCAGCAAAATCCTTCTTGTTTTTCCTGATCCGCTCGCTCCTATGATCAGACTGTGCAGGTCTTTTCCAACATAGAGGATTTCTTCTGTTCCCTTTCGCTTTGTCATCTGAACAACGATTCCGCCTTTCCCCTCCAAAATCTCTTTCCCGGTAAAACAAAATTTTTCAAATATCTTCCCCTTCTCCTGCTCCGTTAAAAACCGTTCTTTTCCGTGCTGTCCATTCCCTGCCGGCACAGGGATTTCTATATCATCCGTAATGCGCATCGTATCCACACTTTGTACCTGATTCTGTATCCCCCACGAATACAGAAGAATACTCAGATAGACAAGCTGGATTGCAAAGAAAAGGATCCTTATTTTTCTCAAAAGCACAAACGCATATATCGCATTCATATATGAAAAATCCAGCGGCGCAGCCTGCTTCCCACCGATTATATTCAATATCTGATGAACCACATAAGCCCCCCACACTGCTCCTGCAATCTCGGCTATAGTCAGGACAATATAAAATATCCGTTTCCTCTGTTTTCTCTTTTGTAGCCTCTGCTCATTTAAGGTCGCCATGCTTTTTTTACTCTCCTCTCTCCCTCATACTTCCAATTAGTCAAAAGAGCTATTTTGACCAACTTTTTAAACAATACGGAGGTATTTATGGACGAAACAATCAAGTATCTAACCTCTTCCGAACTGACGGTATTATTCCAGCAGATCCGCGAAGATGAATCGAAGCACTGCAAACGCAATCTTGCACTTTTTTATTTGGCTGAATACTGCGCGCTGCGCGTCAGCGAAATGTCTCTCTTAATGGAAAATGATTACTGTCCCGACACCCGCGAAATCTATTGCAGACGTTTAAAAAACAGCCGGAACAATATGCTGCGCATTATTGATCCAGCCGTTTATACCAGCCTCGAGAAATATCTCGAAATCAAAAATATCCTTTATCCGGAAAGCCCCTATTTATTTGTCAGCCAGATTGGCACTCCTTTATCCCGTCAAATGCTGGACCGCCTTATGAAAAAATACTGCTCCGGTACAAAAATCCCTCTGGACAAGCATCATTTTCACGTTTTAAAGCACAGTCGCGCTGTGGAGCTTGCTGATTATGGCGTCGATATAAAGGACATCCAGTTTTGGCTTGGTCATAAAAATGTACAGAACACGCTGGTTTATATGCAATTTACAACACAGCAGCAAAATATTTTATATTGGAAACTTGAAAAGAAATTAAACAGCAGGAGGTGATTTGTATGAATCTGATCCCATCATCCGGAAACATCATCATTTTTATTGACGATGAAACCTTAACTGATGAAGACATATTAGATATGAACCATACTGAAGAAAGGGAAAAATAAAATTATGAATTCTCAAACTCAAAAATTCCGCCAACAGATTGCAGAGCAATTCATCCACTCACTACAGGAAAAGTCTTTGAACTGGGAACGTCCTTGGGTCGCTCCTTCCCTGCCGATCAACGCTGCTACCGAAAAGCCATATAAAGGCATCAATCGCCTGTCTCTCATGATGGCAGCCTCTCAAAATCAATACAGCGATCCGCGCTGGGCTACCTTCGTACAGATTCAGAAAAATAACTGGAAGCTCAAAGCCGGTTCCAAGGGAACCCAGATTGAATACTGGATGCCATTTGACCCAAAAGCAAAACAATTTATAAGCTGGTCATCCTATGAGAATTTATCTCCTGATGAGCAACAAAAAATCAGCTTACGGGCAAAATATTATTATGTATTTAATGCAGCTGCCATATCCGGCATTCCTCCCCTTCCCATTCAGGAAAATAAAAATGTCCGTTTGGATAATCTGGTCTCTGCATTATCTCAAAATATGAAGGTTCCTATTTTATCGGATGTTTCAGGTCGGGCATATTACTCTCCTGATGAGGATACCATCCATATCCCTTCTGCAGAACAGTTCAAAAATTCTCTCAGCTACAATACGACCTGTTTTCATGAACTGGCTCATGCAACCGGCGCTGCCCAACGCTTAAATAGAAATATCCGTAACCCTTTCGGATCTGCAGCATATGCCTATGAAGAATTGATTGCTGAGATTACCAGCGTTTTTATGGCTGGAAATCTTGATCTCGTTTTAGATGAATCTGACCTAAATAACCACAAAGCATATGTCCAGTCATGGATCCTTGCAATTACTGATCACCCTGAGGCTTTATTCTCCGCAATTAAGGAAGCTTCAAAAGCCTGCGATTATATGGAATATCACGCAGATCTGATTCCACAGTCTGAGTTTGAAAAACGGTTTGACACCTACCAAACTGGGCAATCTTTGGAAAATGAAGCCATGCTGCAAAACGAAATCAAAAGAAACGGCTACCGCATCACACCAGCCTTAGCCCCTGTTATATCACAGCTTTCCCAATGCGCCCCGGAGCTTTGCCGCCTCCATCTTATAAAGGAATGCTTTCAGAAGCAAAGTTTTTCAAATGAAGCAGCAAAATTCTGCATTAACAAACTTGCTTCCGAACTTTGCCAACAGGAAAAATCCCTGCTCACATTTCAGGAACCCAGCATCTAGGAGGAATCTTTCATGAGGATCAGCATTACTTTTGATGATGAAACATATAAGCAGTTAAAAAATATTGCTTCCCGCAATAATATTTCCATTGCAGAAACTGTCCGCGGCTATACTTGTGAAATGCTCAATGGACAGGTCAGCCGTGACAATGTCGATCTGATCAGCCGGATCCTGCGTCAGGAACTGCAGGCTGTCCTTGGACGATATTTTGAACGGCTTATCGCACTGCAGGCAAAAACCTGCGTTCAAGCTGGTACAGCTGCTTATCTTTCCGCAGAAGCTCTCTCGTCGTTTGTTCCCAATCAATTACAGCGTGACTTTGTAGAAGCTTATGAAGCGGCACGAAAAAAGGCGGTACAATATACCCGCCAACATAATACCGATGAATAATCATTGAGGTGAACCCGGTTCACCTCAAATCTTAATTTGGAGGTTCAATTATGCATTCACCCCTGATCAGCAAAATACGCTGCAATCATCCCAATAAAAAAGGTTCCCGCAATGCCAACAGGAATCATTTAATTTATATCGCAACAAGAGAAGGCGTAGATTTATCCCCTCTGTCCGATGGCACACCTGTCCGCAGCGGGCTGTTCGGCAACTTTGATATATCAGACGTCCAATCAGCCGGAAACTCCTTATATCAATTAAGCGCTGAAGGTATTCCCATTTTTCGGGGCATCATTTCCTTAAGCGGCGAAGACGCTGCCGAACTTGGTTATACGACAAAAGCCGCATGGGAATTATACATGAAAGACGTTATGCCAGACATCGGGCGCGAATTCAATATCCCGGTTGATAAATTATTTTGGGCTGCCGCAGTCCATATGGAAAACGGTCATCCTCATTGTCATTATATGTTCTGGCGAAACGACCACAAAACACAGTCCTGCTTTATCCATCCCTCCCGTCAGAACAAATGCAGGGAGCTTCTGTCTGCCCGGATGTTTGAGGATGAAAGACAGCAGCAAATTTTAAATAAAACAGCTTCCCGGGACAGCATCCTCAGACTCGAAAAGGAGGTTCTGGGAAAAATACGGAATGATGACTTAAAAGATGTTTCTGAAATGCTGTTAGACCTTTGCCATGATCTTCCCCAAACAGGACGGCTCAATTATAAATTTCTGTCTCCTGAATTAAAGTACAAAGTTGACCATATCAGCGATACCCTGTTTCAAAATCCGGCTATACAAAAAAAGGCAGCTGAATACTCTCTTGCTGTAAAACGGCTTTCGGAAACCTATTCGCCTTCCGAACTCCATCATAAAGTTAATATCGAACGTGCTCAAACCGACCTTTATACGCGATCTGGGAATATTATTTTAAAAGAAGCCAAAGCGATTCTATCTGCCCTGACCCCAGAACTGCCACTTCCCCAGAATATACCGGACACTCCTTATTCTCCTATGGCTGATTTCCCCATTCCCCCAGCAAATGGTCCCGGCATTTTTTCCATTATGCCCGATCCTGAATCTGTTTTTACCGGTACAAAGGAGCTTTGTTTTATGACAGAAAAAAACGATAATCTTTTGTCTGCGCAAACTCTTTTTTATCAGAAAAAAGACTATGATAATGCAATCAATCTGCTGAATAAAGAGGTCAAAGCCCATAATGTGCCAGCTTTTGAACTGCTCGGGAAAATATATACCCAAACCTCTCAAAATGATTTTGCTCATATCTATTATGAAAAGGCACTGCAAGGTTTCCAATATCTCGCTCAACACGAACCTTCCGATTCTTGGAAACTGGGCTATTATTATTATAAAATCGGAAAATTCTATGAACAGGGACTCGGCGTAACACAAAACTATCAAGCAGCAATAAAATATTTCTCTGAAGCCTCAAAGCTCGGCAATCAATATGCAAGCTACTCCTTAGGACGCATGTACTTACATGAAAAAGGAATCCAGTTTACGGCGGAAAACAGAAGTGGATATATAAATACCATCTCTTCTTTATTCCGCGCTTCTGCTGACTCAGGTTTTTCTTATGCCGCCTATGCTTACGCAAGCCTTTGTGAAACGGAGCATCTTCCCGAAACTAATATCAGCCAGTATTATCTTCAGGCTTTAAATGCCTTTAAAAAAGAAGCTGACCAAAATCCAAGCGACTTTGTTCTATATCGTCTCGGAACTATGTACTATCGTGGGTTAGGAATGGATACCCCAGATACAGATCTGGCTGTCAAATATTTTAAACAGGCTGCTGATTTTAAAAATCCAAATGCCCTATACGCATTGGGAAAAATATATTCCGATCCAAATGAATCATTATATGATCCCGTAACAGCAGAGAAATACTTATCATCCGCCATTCAGGAAAAAAATATCTATGCCAAATGTGCTTTAGGAGAATTGTATCTGCAGCCGGAATCTCCTCTGTTTTCTCCTGATAAAGCAGTTCAATTACTTCTGGAATCCGCAGAGGATAATTCCCGCGCATTGTTTATTTTGGGGAAATATTACCTTAATCCCGATATGCCCGATTATTCCCCCGACACCGGCGAAGCCTATTTAAGAAAGGCAATTTTACGCGGTAATACTCAAGCCCAGTACTTCCTCGGAAAACTTTATGCAGATAACGGTAATATTGAAGAAGCGCTTAAATTATTAACGCCTCTGGCTGATGATAATCATACATATTCGCAGCTTGTGCTTGGCAAACTCTATGCCCAGCACGATACAAATTATTTTAATCCTGATCTGGCGCATAGTTATTTAAAAAAAGCTTATGAGTCCGGACTCGAATTTGCCCAATATCAGTTAGCCAAATTTTATCTTGATAAAAATACTGGCTTTTATTCCCCTGAAAAAGCGCTTTCATTACTGCAGCCTTTGGCTGAATCAGGAAATGACTTTGCCCAGGCGGAGCTTGGCTGTTTATATTTATGGGGAAATCATTCTAACATTCCTCAAAATACTTCTCTTGCGTTTTACTGGTTAAATTTAGCCTGTCTCCAAAATAACAGCTTTGCCCAAAATAATATAGACTTGTATAACCGTGTCACGCTCCAATCTTTTGCATATAAAATTTATAACAGCCTTTTCCATAACCTATCCTTTTCAACACTCAGGCGCAGACAACGACTGGAAGATCTTAAGTATTATCAAAGCCTTTCTGCAGAGCATAAACGTGCCAAACAGCACGAACACCAGATATAATAAAGATGAGGTGAACCGGGTTCACCTCATCTTTATTATATCTGATCTCTCTCATAATTTTTACTCATTTCCTGATTTCTGCATTCCTCTGCAATCCTGCCTAATACTGTTCTGACACTTTCCTGTGTTACATCTTTATATTTCGATAAAACAGCTATATCCTTCAAAGAGCACTTTTTACCTGAGAGTTCCTGCAGCTCCAGAACATTTTTTACCAAGCTTACTGTAGGTTCAAATCCGCAAACTTTGATATTTTTTATTATTGCTTCTTCTTTAATTCGGGTTTCTTCGGCAATAAGAAAACGTTCTATCCTGTTCACATCAGGCTGGGTTTTTGTAAATTTTACCCCATGCCTCAAAAGCTTAATCGCCTTCTCTGCCTTTTCATCCAGCCTTTGGATTAACTCAGGATTTGAGATACCGACTCTTTGCCCCTGCCTTATGTATACCCCTTCAATATAGCTTTCTCTAATCGGAAACATATCCTGAAAGAGCAGCACGGTTTTCTTTTGACGGATTTTCACAATCTCAATTCCATCCACCGGCTTGCCACGCATCCGCTTTTCCCGAATAATTTTTTCAAACTTTTCTACCTTTGAACTGCAAGGAACCATCCAATATAACTTCGTCTTTTGATCCTGAAAAATATAATAGTGCGGACGTTTCGTTGTTTCATAATTACATTTTAAAAACGGATCATTTATTTTTCTAAAAAACTCGTCTTTAATAAAACAAAGTTCCCCTTTATTTATGATCATCATACCCTCCATAAAATTTTAAGCCTTCTGAAATCAGAAGGCTTAAAACTTTTCAACGGTTCATTTATCATCCGCCAACCGTTGGCGGACTACGTTTCGACGGCTCATTTATTCATCCGCCAACCGTCGGCGGACTACGTTTTGACGGTTCATTTATCATCCGCCAACCGTTGGCGAAAAACTTAGAACATTTCTGTTCTCTTACTATTATAATACATATTCAAAATATTTATGTCAAATTATTTCCTACACTTTTCTTGCATTTTTAAAAAATGCACCACTGTCAAACACTGTTTTATCACGCTATTCTAAGGGTTTTATAAATATATACACCACTATCATGCTTCTGTATCCGCAATCTGCACCACAGAAAAAATCCTTTTAAATGCTGGCTTTGCCAGCATTTGTACGGCGGCGGTGCACCGCCCTATTCCTGCCTTAATTAAGCGATGCCTAATTAAGACTCTCCGAGGGGTCTCTTTCGCCCCCTTTAAAAAGTGGGCGAGCCGACGGCAAACCCCGTAAACTAATCCGCTCCGCGGGCACTCGCCGTGCGGCAGAGGGAAACAGTCTTCGACTGCTCCCTCGCGGGAGAGTGTTGGGACTCTGAACGTGTCAAGGGTTGCCCTACGGCGTATCGGGCTGCGCCCTTGCCCCTTGACACTAGCCAGCGTTTTTATCCAGCCTATCCTTTACGCCAAAATGTAATACAAATATGCTTTACAAATTATCGTTATTTAATTGTGATGCATTCTTTTTATGGATAATATGTGTAAAATAGACTATAATAATATTAAAGATATAAAACAAAACACAATATATATTGTTTTGATTTATATCCTGACTACCAAAGAAAAGAGGTCGAATATATGTGCCAGATCATTTCAGTTGTAACCAATAAAGGCGGCGCAGGAAAAACATCTACTGTTGAATTTTTATCACAGTTACTTGCTTATATGAACCACCGTGTTCTCGTCGTCGATCTTGATCCACAAAACAATTTGTCTATGGCGTTGAACTGCTACACAGAAGATTCCATTGACATTGTAAATGGTTTACTGCCTCCGGAACATTATAACATAGCCGAAATATTCCGGTTCCGGTACAGAAATGAGGAAGAGACAAAACAGTGTATCTACCATACCCCCATACATAATCTGGATATTATCCCTTCCAGTAAGCGCCACCGCCATACGCTTGTGACTCTGCTTCTAAACAGCTCCGGAAACAACAAAATCATTTTAAAAAGAGCGCTTGCTCCTCTCCGCAGCAGCTACGATTATATTCTGATCGACAATGCGCCCGCCGACGACCTGATAACCTTAAATAGCCTGCTGTGCTCAGATCTGGTCATTGCTCCTATCCGGGCAGATGGTTTTTCATATGAGGGCTGCAAACAGATTATGAGTACCATTTTCAATATACAAGAAGAATATGACTATCGTATTCCATTCGGAGGCGTATTTATCACGCAAAGTGAAGAAAACACAAATGCCTGCAAAAACATAAAAAAAATGTGTCAGGAACAGCTTGGAGATTATTTTTATCGAACTTCGATCAGAAAAGATACCCATGTTAATGAAATCAATACAACGTACACACCAATACTTCAAAAATTCCCGGACACAAATGCAGTTTACGATTATTCCCAATTACTCCTTGAACTTGGAATCCTTGATTCCAAATCCCAGGCTTTACTGACCGAAGCCATTTCCTGACCGTGAATTCAGATGAGGTGAACCCGGTTCACCTCTGACATAAAAATCAAATGCAAAGGATGATACCATTATGAGCAAACGGAAATTTAATTTTGCAGTTTCAGCTGCCGATACCCCTAAGACATCTATGCCGGAAACTTTACCCGCAGCATCTGCCCCCAGCATATTTTCTGCAAAAACGGTAGTACCTGAAGAAAATTACTTAAAAACGCGGCTTATTCCCCGCGAGAAAATACGTCCCAATCCCAAAAACAAATATGAAATGAAAAATATTGACAGCTTAGCTGACTCCATACTCCATTATGGTCTGATGCAGCCTCTTGTCGTAATTTATATTACGGAAGATGATACCTACATGCTGGAAACCGGACACCGCCGGGCGGCAGCACTGAATAAGCTGATCCAGACATATTCCTCTTGGGACGGGGAAGCTGATGATCCTGACTACCTTTCCTATTGCCGCTTTGTAAAAATTTTTGAAAAGGGATTTCCCTGCAGCGTTTCCGCCCATATTGATGACGGAGTCAATTATGACAGCGATGATCTCAGCTCATTATCTCCCGATGTGATCAGAAGCGAAATCCGCCTCCATCTCACGAATTCAGAAGTCCGTGATATTGACCGTGCCCGCACCGTGCAGCGCTTATCCGTTTTATATCAAGCGCTTAATGAAGGAAAGCCGAAAAGTGAAAAGATCAATGTGAATGAACAGATTGCGAATGATTTGCAAATAACAGCCCGTCAGGTAATCAATTACAAAAATGTTTCAAAATTGATTCCTGAGCTTCAGAATGCATTTGATCAGAAAAAAATAACCTTGAAGGAATCTTCAAAGATTAGCCAGTTGGATCCTGATGACCAGCAGCAAATTTTAGATCTGATCGATTCGGAAAGCAGCAAAGCTGAACTGCAGAAAAGCATTCAAGAAAAACTCCTGCTCAATGAGTCCTTAAAAAAATTACATACAGATCTGGAACAGCGCAAAAAGGAACTTGCCCAAATACAAAATGAAAAGGAACTTTTACTCCAGCAGCTAGATTCCGCCCAGCCCGATCCTTCCGTAAACTCTCAGATCATGCAGCAAGCAGAAAAAGAGCTTTCTAAAAAAGATCTTGAAATTTGCGAATTGAAAAAGCAGCTCCAGAATGTCCAGCAACAGAAAAAAGATTTCTCTGTCCATGCTTCTTCTGTCCAAACTGCCCTTAATTTAAAAAATTCCCTTTCTGAAAGCTATCGGGTCATTCAAGAGCTTTTAAGCGCTTTAACAGCTTATCAAGCCGCTCCCAGTTCTTTGCTTACTGACGATGAAATCCGTCATAAACTCGCCGGGCTGCATCAGTTGCTTCATGAAATTCCTGCGGCTTATACTGATCACTAACAGGATGACAGCCATTGAAGTGAACCCGGTTCACCCCTGAAATAATAGGTTGAAACACCTTCCGAATGGTAAAAGAAACTGCTATTTCGTAGTTGTTGGGGAAATATATCACAAATGCCATGGCGGAATATCTCCTGCCCCCTGCGCCGAGGGTCATCGGCGCTTCCCAATATACTACCCGAACAAGACGAGGTATCTAATTTGAAAAAATCATTTTACCCTATAATCCTATCGGTACTTCTCCTTTGTGGCTGCGGACAGCCTGCTCCTGCCGAGCTGCCGCAGTCATTGCCTGCCGAGCAGTCCGAATCCCTTCCGGACAACAGCTCTCTGCATGATTTTGTTCCCCGCGACAGTGACTGTCTTTGTGTAGATCACTGCACACCTGAAACGATAAATAATGATTGCCCTGTATGTGCATCAGCCTCCGACTTAAATCAGGTATGTTTAGGGGCTTTTCCGGAACTGTATACTAAAACTGCCGGAAACTATGTTTATTTTAGCGGCTGCGATGATATTTATGCCCCTGACTTTTTTCCCACGGAAATCTGGCAATCCATCCCCCAGTCCCTGCCGCTATATCTTCAGGCAATGGGGCTATCCGGCATCAGCGAATTACAGGTTCTTCCCGAAAGCATCGTAAATACAGACGCCGAGCAGTCATTCTGCTGCTTTTCCGAGAGTTATCCTGATAGCAAAATTAAAATCAGCTATCAGAATGATAAGCTTGATTATTCTATGTCTATAATGGATTGGAGCGAATACCATGACCAAAACTGAAACTATCTTCAAAAAAAACCTGATTGGCTTAAGGCAAAAACGCAACATTACCCCCTACCGTGTTGCAAAAGATACCGGCATCAGCCTGCCTTACTATTATCGCACAGAAAATCCAGCCATTACCCAGCGCCCTGATTTTTTATACCTTGAACGGCTTGCCGAATACTATCAGTTATCTGTAAGCGATCTTCTCTCTCCGGCGCTACTTGACTCTGAAACTTGTAATAAATCTTGAAAACATTGAGGAAAATAAAATGGATGAAAAGAAACTCAACCGTCTCTATGATCTTTTGGAACGACTTGATAATGAACACGATACCGAAACGGCTGCAGCACTGAAAGAAGCAATTTTTATACTTGAACGTATCAGCTGTTAAAATGTGATATTTAAGAAAAAAAGAGCTATAATGTACTTAACAAGAGAGCCGATGACTAGAATACACCTAGCCGCCGGTAAATAGATGTTACAAAAGTAGCGCCTTAGTTTACCAGACCGAGGGCGCTACTTATCGTTTAATATCTGTTACAAATCTCCCCGCGGTTCCCAACGTCAATAACATATACTATCAATTCTCCATTATCCGTATAAATGATTCTATATTCTCCAACCCGCAGGCGCAGCAAATTAGAACGCCCCTTCATTTTTTATATCCTCGCCGTTTGGGAGCTGTTCTATTGCCTTTGCCACTCTTAACCGTTCATTTTTCGGCAGCTTGTCAATGAATTTTTTTGCTTTTTTCTTGATGATAATCCTATACATCAATCAAGCCCCCATTCCTTCATGCACTCTTCAAGCGTTTTGCTTTCATCCTTTTCCGGATCGGGGTCATTTTTATAATTTTCCCACATTCTTTCGCAAAAAATATCATCAGCTTCCTCGTCTGCTGTAATGCCCTGAACATATGCCAAAACATAACCCATTTTATATTCCGGCACACTGTCCAGAAGTTCTACCACTTTTTCTTTATTACTCCTTGCTTTACAACCTCTCTTTCTATCTTCTCTTTTATCGCCCAAATTACAAAACCATTAAATCTACTTTCCTTAACTCTTTCCCAGTTTGTTTCCGGATATATTTTCCGGCATATCATTAACAATCGGGCTTTCAAAAACCTCGAATGGATCAATATCGATACATTCATATTCATCGCGATTTCCAGCAATATCCCATGCAATCGTATTATTTAATACCGTCAGTTTTTCTTTAAATATATTTTCATCAGCTATTTTACTAAATATGCCCCCACTTTTTATTAAAGGTTTTACATCATAAAGGCGCACACTTCCATCATTCATGTATGCGTAAACTGTAAAATTTTCCCCTGCTACTGCCTGCAATACTTCGGGGCAAAATTGAGTATAATCTAAATCTTGATTTTTCATATTATCACCGCCTCACTATATTAACGGATTAATTCTATTCAATGGTTTGTTTTCCTTTGCCAATTCCCAGTTTTGCATAAGTTCATCCTTATGAATTTCAGCCCATGCAAGTACAAATTTTAATTGTCTGCGCGGTAAAGCTCCCTTAATTATAATACCTTCATCAATATCAAATATAGCTTTATATTTCCCATATTCTGCATGAAAGTGCGGCGGGTTGTGATCATCCCAATACATTGTTATTTTAATTCCATAAAACAGACTAATCTCTGGCATTATGCTTTCCCTTTCTATTTCATTGTATATTACACAGTTTGTATTCTCTTAAAAAGTTAAAAGCCCCTTAAAATATCCACTGTCAAGTAATGAGTTTTAAAAATTTAAGACTTGAAACTGAATATAAAAAGGGCTATAATATACTTAACAAGAGAGCCGATGACTAGAATACACCTAGCCGCCGGTAAATATGTAACTACAAAAAGTAGCGCCTTAGTTTACCAGACAGAGGGCGCTACTTTTTGCGTGATACGAGAATAACAAGAGTTATCACAGCGCAAAGCATTGTTACAAACTGAAATAATTCGGAATATGTAACCATTAGCACCAGCCCCTTTCTTTTGTATCTCAGCGGCTGGCATAATCGCCCCATCGGCTCCCTAGGTAAATACATTATAACTTTCTATTCTTTGATATGCTCTAAAATATCTCCCGGCTGACAATTCATGGCACTACAAATCTTATCTATAACTTCAAGCGAAACATATTCATTTTTTGATATTTTCGCCATAGTTGCCGGAGACACTTCTATTTTTTTTCTTAATTCTTCTTTTCCTATTCCGTTTCTATTCATAAGGTCGAGCAATTTATAATATTTAATCGACATTTTTACACCCTCTTTCTTATTATAACTATACCATAACAGAAAAAATAAATCAATATAAATCTTCATTTTTATATAGTTTTCTATTGACTTGTGAATATATTTATGCTAATATATCTATAGAAACTTAAAGATAACTACGCAAATACAACCTTAAAAAAATAAAGGAGCAAAGACCATGAAAAAATACAGAAACGAAAACGGACAGCTTACAATGACTCTTGAACAGCTCAAAAAAGAAACCTCGGCTGAAGCATCGACCTACTACCGTCCCGGCAGTATTTACCTGAGCGCTGAAGACGGTCGGGAATATGTTTATCTTCTTCCGATTCCAGGAGACGGAGAACTGGCACACTTCCAGAGCTTTGACGGTTATAACCTATTTATTCCAGTTGATTGTCTGGGTACATTTCTCCCAGATGTCGCAAACGAAGGTCATGAACTGACAGCCATATAATATATAATAGTGTGTTACATACTCTGATTTGATTCAGACTGGAATATGCATTTGCACCCTTGTAGGATTGTGTTATGCAATCTTCAAGGGAAAAAAATAGCCGCCACTACCGCAAATAGTGACGGCTTACCGTTTGTAACGCTTTAGCTTGTTGTTATTCATAAGGGGCTATCACAGCTCCCTCCTTATCCTTGATTACCCCTTTTCTCATCCAGCGATGCCGCCTGCGGCAGACCGAGAGCAGCGGAACCCATGGGGCGGCGGGCTGGCTCGGTCAGCGTCCGGTATCCAGTAACTTTTGCTTAAATAGAAAACCCATCAGAAAAATGCAAAAAACGCAAATCATCTTGAAATATAAAATATGATATTGTATAATTTTGATGAAAAGTTAGTCAAAATAGCTCTTTTGACTAACTTTTCATTTTAGAGATTTTTATGGCTCAAGTACATATTTTTTATCTGGAATAAACCGCAAATTTTTCTGTTCCGAAGGAGTATTCTCCCCTGTATTCCATATCTTTTTCTATTTCCTGATTCCTGCTATCTTCCGCCATACGTTCAGCTTCAAGATACCAGATATTTTCTTTTCCTTCCGGCATTTCCCCTTCTTTTAATTCATATATTTCCGGCTCAGTAATATAATACTTCAAGCAGGATCTCAAGTATCCGTATCCATCGTCCAGAAAATATAGCCTATCGTTTTCATCCATATTTTGCTCTGCAAATTCTACAAATTTCTCTGTTGTCCGTTCTTTCTGCAGTTCATACAGCCCCTTAAATGCATCACCACCGATAATTCCAAAAATCACAAAACATGGTATCATCAAAATAACCGGAAGCTTTCTTACCAGCATTGCGCTTCCTAAAACGGCAAGTATAATTCCGGGGATCAAATATCTGCTCGTCATAATTGGTCTTTCCATGACATACATATATAATGTTCCTATGAAAAACACTCCCCAAACGGCGCACACTGCTGTAAGTGCCCACCAATACTCCGCTTTCTTTTCCTTTAGCAGCAATATCAGCGCCATGATTGGAACAAGCAGCAAGATCCCCATATATAATTTTTCCGAGTATGGAACAATACTGTAAAACAATTCCCGAATAACTCCCAGCCGGGATTCCGGAAATTCAATCCAATATTCTCCATTTACCTTCATTACCTGATTGACCGCGACAAACAGCCAGGGAATATATCCTAAAACAGTCGCTCCGCAGCCTGCCAACCAAAGTAACAGCTTTTTCTTATTTTTCAGATAAAGGAAATATACTCCTGCTCCACCATATGTCATGATCATAATGAGCACGCCAAAATAGTGATTGTATGCAGTAAAAATTCCCGACACAAAAAAACATACAAAATATTTTACGGAAATCTTTTCTTTGACGATCATGCAGTGCATAGAAACTGCATTCAAAATTATCCAAAATGCTGTCCACGAATACATCCTGATTTCCACCGCTTTTTGAAACATAAAAGGATTGCCAAATAAAAGAACCAAATACCAGACTGCGCTTTTGCTTCCCGCTTTTCTATAAAGCCACCAGCCTCCTATTCCTGCGAGTAATATGGAAGGAATGGCAGAAAACATTCTTGCCGCACATACCGAATTCCCAAATATGCTTCTCCATGCCTTCAATCCAATGTAATATAAAGGCGGATGAACGTCCTGACTTAAAACTTCCATCATTTCTTTCCATGAAAGTGCCGTCCAATTCATACTGAAAAATTCATCATAATTCATTGACCCATTAAAGGTCAATAAAACTGTCAATGTACAAACGATCAATAATATAATGGCGATAAGTCCTTCTTCTCTTTTCTTGTGCATTTCCATCTCCCTATTTAAACGCATTTTCCATAAATGCTTTTGTAGCCTTTTTTTCTTTTTTATCAAGACAGTTATACATGTTGAGTATCTCAATCTGATCATCTGTCATACTGTAAATTTTCCCATCTGTAGAAAAGAACTGTGAAATTGTAATTCCAAAAGCATCACACATTTTTCTGATTGATAAAATGGATGGACTGTTTCTATGGAGCATATTATGAAGTGTAGAATGTGGGATTCCACTCTCTAGCGATAATTTGTAGAGCGACCAATTTCTCTCTGCACAAAGCTGCTTAATCCTATTTATAATGAACTCTGATTCAGCCATATCAATATTCAATCTATACCACCTATTTCCGAAATATTATATTTCAATTATGAACCATATTTTCATAAATACATAGTTTTTAATTTTACAACCATTCTATTCCCCATTATGGCAATAATTTATTTTATAATGGCTTAAATTTCTCGGCAATCTCTTTCGTGTAATACAATTTTAAGGTGAACCGGGTTCACCTCTGTTTCGACAGGATAGGATATTACAGAAAGAATTTATAAAGAAAAGATATACTCTTTCATATAATGCAAAAATCCCTTGCAAACAACATAATTCTCGTTCTTATCTTCTATATCAATATTGGAATAACATTCATTTATATCATCTTATTTTTTGAATGTAACCAGCTTCTTTTTCCGTTATATTTGAATGATTTTTTCTCTATGTCCGCAGTTTTTGAATAACATTCAAGAGGACTTTTTGCTCTCTTTTCCAGATATACATAAAATCCTCCCACACCAAATTTCTCCTTCAAAATCAGGAAACACTTTTAGCCCCGACATATCCTGCCGAGGCTCTGATCTTTTCTTGTATGATCGTTTTAATTATGAATCAATTCAGCGCTTTCTTTCTATGCGTCTATTCCTTCTTTTAACAATTTATGAATCAATGCCGGATTCAGCTCTCTCACGATTTTTTCTCCCGGCAATTTATAATAATTCAGTACTTCTACGCTTTTTTTAACCGCATTGCTCAGAAGATCCTTTATATCCTTCCCTATTTTGGCTGCGCTCCCCTTATACTGTATCATTAAACCGCTTATATCCTTTGCTTCCTTCTGATCCATCTGCTTTATTCTGTTTCTCCTGCATATCATCGTTGCAATGTTTCTGCTGTACATCTCATTATCCGTAAAAGAATCATTTTCCTTTATCATGCTTTTGGGCAAAAAGAACAGTTTAAATTCATATCTTTTAATCTGAAAAAAGCCTTTAATTTTCTGTATATATCCGCGAATTGTTTTTCGTGAAACCTGAAATATCTCCATATATTTCTTATAAAAATTTTCTGCCAAAATAACAAATTTTCCTTTATTGCAATATGTCAGGCGCATCAATTCCAGAACCAATAATTTTTCCATTCCTTTCATTGATCTGAATGTTCCTGAATACAAGAATTTTTTTCCCGTATTGATATAGCCTTCGCTGTAGTTCTCTTCGGAAAGAAATTCATTATCTTCTATCTTTATATCAATGTCACTCTGGTCTTTTTTTATACACGAAATAATCCCCTTTTTCAAAAGAGAATCCTTTATATTATAAAATGATTGAATGGAAATTCCTATACTTGCACAAACATCCTTATAGTACACTCCGCAGATATTTCCTTCTTCATCCTGAAACCGAGAAATGTATAACAAAAAATCTAATTCTTTACTGCTGATTTTCTTCTCTATGCATTTTTGTATTACAGCATTTTTTAGCTTTTGCATTCCTTTTCTCCAAACCAATATTGACATTTTATCCTGAAAGCTTTATATTATAATTGTCTATTAGCAAGACAGCATATTTTGAATATGCGTGCGTTTTCCGAAAAAGTCCTCTTGTGCGTGAGGGCTTTTTCTATTGTTATGACTCTCTTTCATAAAAACCCTTTTCATCCGCACTTGATAATTTTTCTATATAGTCACTACAAGTCCCTACCATAATCTGCATCGTTTTCATCATATCTTTTATATTTTTCATATTTTCAATTTCTGCCAGCAAGCGCCTTTTTTCATTTTTAAGCTCAATAATTTCTTGCTCCAAATTTTCTAATTTCTTTTTATAATCAAGCTCTCCGTCCCGCAGCATATACACCATTTTTTCAACATTATCTGCAAACGAATCATCTTTTCCTAAAGAACAAATATAATCCCTGACGTCCTCACTCATCCGAAATGAAGTTGCATAAATCCTTTTTTCTTTCATTGATTTTCCTCCAAATAAAAAAACAAGTGCATGAAAACGCACTTGTGCAAAATATGGGTTCTTCCCCATTTATAAAATTCAGAGTTCCATCAAAATATATCTGCTTACTTTCCTTCCTTTCGGTTGTGTAAACTGTACCCCGTATGTCCCAAATACCCGATCACATCCCCCGCCGTTACCACGTCCCCTTCCTTTAACTCTGCCTGGAACGGATAATTCTGGCGCAGGTGGGCGTAGTAATAATACCGCTTTTTATCAAAACTGCGGATGCCGATGCGCCAGCCGCCGTACTGATTCCAGCCAAGCGCCTCCACATAGCCGGATTCTACGGCGATCACTGGCGTTCCAACCTGCCCCATCATGTCGTGCCCCAAATGAGGCCTTTGGTATCCGTAGCTCCTCGACGTCCCGAAATCGTCATAATCCGAATATTCAAAGCCCTTTGCGATCGGGGAAAACGCCTTCAGCCCATAGCGCTCCTCCCACACGGCTTTTCCTGCCTCATTGCGGGTCTGTATCCGGTATGTCCCGACCATCCCCGAAAGCACCGCCGCGTAGGCCTCTTTATAATAAGGATAATATTTCAGCTCTGCCCCGTATTCGTCGATCACGTCCGTCCCGCTCCGGTCTCCGTCCGCTTCCTCCATCGCCCTCTGCGCCAGCCGCTCCATCTCCTTCATCGCCTTTTTTGAAAAATCGCCGCCCCATTTTGCCGCGGTGCACGACAGCAGGCTGACCCAGTCCAGCTCGTTTCCTGCCTCGTGCGCCTCCACATCCTTTTCATAGGCATATTCCAGTGCCTCGCAGGGCACGGTAAAATCCACCCACTTGATGTAATCCTCCCTGCCCTCTGCGGTGTTTCGCTGGGCGATCTTTATATTTCCGGAAACTGCCGCCGGCTCCTCCCTGTCCACAAACTGTCCGTTGATCAAAATCGCGATCAACAGCAGCTCTGCCGCGATCGCGATCCAATATTTTTTTGAGCCCATATCCTGACCTGCGCCCTTTTTTATCAGCTTATGTGGATCCGCTTTCCGGATATTCCTGATTTTCCCAGGATTCATAACCCTTTTGCCCCCGCCTGTCGGGAATCTCATAATTTTCTGTCAGCCATTCTCCCAGATAGGAGGTATATTTCTTGCTCCCGCTCACGTTCAGATGCGCATGGTCTGCAAAATCCGTCGAAAAATCCAACCCCATCGCCCGGTAATGCTCTGCCGTATTCGTATTCCAAAACAGCAGCCCCTCCTCTCCGGCGATCCGTTCGATCGAATTATAAACCTTCTGATCCGATTCCTCCAAAAGATACGGCGCGCTGATCAGCGCCAGCGGAATGCCCTCCCGCTCTAAAAGCTCCACGATCTTATCAAAATAGTACCGGGATTTTTCGGTCATTTCCACGCTTTCCGTCACATGGCTCACATCCGGCTCCGTCAGCTCTGCATGGGCGTAAAGCGGCGTAAAGCCCTTCCAGCGCTCCTGCCGGGAACGGTTCCATATAAAATTCTGAAAATCCGCCGCCGTCAGCTCGTCATAACGGCTGTGATATTTGGTAAAGCCCAAAAAATAATTCATCCGGTCCTGATCCGTACTGGCTTTGACCGCGTCCCACTTATTTTTCGCCAGCTTCATGCCGTCCACATTCTGATCCAGCCAATTATACTGATAATCGTCATAAAACCGCGACGGGCAGAACATATCCAGCACCACAAGCTTTGGCTTCTGGGTTTTTAACGCCTCCTTCAGCAAAAAATAATTATTCCACAGCGGCTGCTCCGCTCCCGTCAGAAGATACGCCGCCATCCCGTATTCCTCCCACAAAACCTCCGTATCCACGTTGCAGTGCACATGGCTGCTGCCCAAAAAGAGCACGTCGATCTTATCCTTTGGCTGCTTATAAAGATAGCGGGTCTGATCCACGCCGTGAGGGGATTTTACGCACAAAATATCGTTCATCGCCCCGATTAACAGCATAACAAGGCACAGAAAGGCAAGCCCCCGGATTCCTTTTTTCTTCATTCCGCTCCTCCTTAAAAGCTCACATAAATAAAGCTGGAAGGATCAAAGCCCTTTCCATACATTCCCGTCACAAAGATCATCCCGATCAAAAACAGGCAGACCGCCCATCTGACCGGCAGGGCGGCGCGATAGATCCACACCGCCGTCTCCTCCTTTTTGATCTCGGAAACCAGATCCAGCAACAAGAGGACTGCTGCCGCAAAAACAGCGATCAGCATTTCCGCCTTTTCCAGCCCCATCGCGAATATAAAATCCTCTGCATAGGCAAAGCCCGCCCAGCCTGTAAACAGATTTTTCAGACACACAAACGCCATATGCAGCGTTTCACTCCTGAAAAAGATCCACAGGCAGCACACCCCGAAAAAGGTAAGCACAGCGGAAGCGATCCGGCAGGCACATGCAAGAGGCAGCGCCTTGACAGGCTTTTTTTCGCCAAACAGCCGCCGCTTTGCCCGCCGCCACAGATCCTCCAGCACAATCCAGATCCCGTGCCCGAGCCCCCACACGAGAAAGGTCGGCGCGCCGCCGTGCCATAAGCCGCTTACGGCAAACACGATCAGCAAATTCAGTTCCTTTCTCACGGCGCCCTTCCGGTTTCCGCCCAGCGGGATGTACACATAATCCCTCAGCCAGCTGCTTAAGGAAATATGCCACCTGCGCCAGAAATCGGAAATCCCCGCCGCAAAATAGGGCTGGCGGAAATTACACAAAAGCTCGAAGCCGAACAGCCTCCCGACGCCGATGGCAATGCAGGAATAGCTTGCGAAGTCGCAGTAAATCTGCACGCCGTAAAACAGCGCCGCAAAAAGCATCGTAAAGCTGTTGCCGTTTTCATACACGCTGTAAAGATAATTGACAAGAAGCGTCGCCCGCTCTGCGATCACCAGCTTCATAAAATATCCCAGAAGCATGGAAATAAGCCCCTGCGCAATCCGGTCGTAGCATAAAAGCTGCCGCCGGGACGCTTTCAGCACGCCGTCCAGCTGTTCTAAAAAGTGCCGCCCCCTCTCGATCGGGCCGCTCAAAATATTCGGGAAAAAAGAAACGAACGCGGCATACCTCGCCCAGTTTTTTTCCGGCGCACATCTGCCCCGGTAAACGTCCAGAAGATACCCTGCCGCCTGCAGCGTATAAAAAGAAATGCCCAGCGGCGCAGCGATCCCGAACCTTCCCGCCACATCCAGATCTACAATCTTCAGCCCGTTTCCGAACGCCCCGTTGATCAGGCTGTCCCACACCGGAAAATATTTGAATACCGCCAGAAGCCCCAGATTGACAAGCAGGCACGAAAAAAGCACCGCGCGCCGCCCGATGTCCGATTTTGCCCGATGCACCCACAAACCGCCCGCCCATGTGGTACATACGGAAAAGAGCAGCCAGATGCCCGCTGCCGGATCCGCCCACTCAAAAAATATGAAGTTTGCCAAAAGGATCACCCAAAGCCGCCCCTGTCTGGGAACCATGTAATAAAGTCCCCCTACAGCAAGCAGAAACGCAGCAAACCAATAGGATTGAAATGACAAGGCCTTTCCCCCTTGTAACAGAAAACACTTTCCTTATTTTTCCGTCTGCGTATGGCAAAGCCATCCTTTGCTACCGTGTCCGCGCACCGATTCAAAGGCAGGCTGTATTTGTGTGGTCCTGCTGCCGCAAAGCTCTCTGATGCCCGGCTTTGTCCTACGCAGAACCTATCCGTTTTTATCGTTGGGATTATTATATGAAAAAATTTGATGATTAGTCAATCACTTTTTCAGAATTTAAGAAAGTCATAAGAATCCCGGCCGGCACAGCCTGCCGCCCGGGATCCCTCCTTGCATACGATGATTCAAACAGCCTTAAACCTCAGGCTCGATCAGCCCGTAGGTATTGCCCTTCCTTCTGTATACTACGTTGACCTGATCCGTCTCCGCATTGCAGAATACATAGAAATTGTGCCCTAACAGCTCCATCTGCACGCAGGCATCCTCCGGATACATGGGCTTAATGTCAAAGCGTTTCGTCCGCACGATCTTCACTTCCTCATCCTCTTCATCATCATTTTCCAGATAAGAGGGCTGGAAGCTGCCTGCCGACTGCTTCTGCGCGATCAGCTTGGTCTTATATTTCCTAAGCTGTCTTTCAATGATCTCTTCCACCAGATCGATGGAAACGTACATGTCATTGCTTGTCTGCTCCGATCGGATGATATTTCCCTTTACAGGGATCGTTACCTCAATCTTCTGTCTGTCCTTCTCAACGTTCAGTGTTACAAACACCTCGGTGTCCGCCGTAAAATACCGCTCCAGCTTGCCGATCTTGGATTCCACTGCGCTGCGCAGCCCCTCTGTAACGTCGATGTTCTTACCGCTGATAATAATCTTCATAAAATCATCATCCTTTCCGGTCCATAATTAGGACGGCTGATTCCTTTCTGCCTGTCCTTATTGAGATTATACCATAGACCCTGTTTCGATTCAATGTTTTCTAAATATTTTCAACAATATTCTATTTTTTCAGATAATTATTTCAAGACGTTTTACCGTTTTGTTTTTTCTTCATTTGGTATAACATCACAAAACAGGCGTTTGTATTTTTCGATTTTTCATCTGTTTCTCATCCATACAGCATCTGTGGATAATGTGGATAATCCAGTGTATAACTTATATTTACAGCAAAATCGGGCTTTTTTCGTGTGGATAACTTATTTTTCCACCTTCTCTGATTTTTGACATTTTTTCACAAAACTTGTGCAATTTCACAAATTCTTTACAATATCCCCTCGTTTTCGGCAGACGAAAAATCTGACAATTTTTCATGCTGTCGTCCAACTGCCCCGCCCAAAACAGAAACGCCCCTTTTCCTTTCGGAAAAGAAGCGCTCCTATCATATGCTATGCTCTTTTATAAGGCGAATGCCCGTATTTATCAGAAGATTCTTCTGATTGCTACAGGTGTCCTGTAGTTTGCGTCAGAAATCTTGATGCCGGTAGCCGCGGTGCTCGCATGGACGATCTGACCGTTTCCGATGTAAATGCCCACATGGCCGGAATAGCACACCAGATCTCCCGCCTGCGCTTCCGCAAGGCTTCCTACGTTATAGCCCACATGGCGGTCTGCCGATGAAGAATGGGGCAGGGATACGCCGAAGTTCTTATATACGCTCATGACAAAGCCGGAGCAGTCCGCGCCGTTTGTCAGGCTCGTGCCGCCGTATACATAGGGGTTGCCGACAAACTGCACCGCAAAATCAGCGACCGACTGGCCAAGGCCGGAACCGGACGATACCGGCGCTGTGACAGGCTCCTCCTGCGGGGCTTTTTCCGGCGCGCTGTCCTGTGCGGACTCCTGCGCCTCCTGAGCCTTTTTCTCTTTTGCCTTTTCCTTCTCTTTCAGACGCTCCTCCGCCGCCTTAGCAGCCTTGCGCGCGTCCTCCTTTGCCTGCTCTTCCTTTGCAAGCCGTTCCTTCTCTTCCTCTACGGATTCCGCTGTCACATACTCTGTCGCAAGGATCACATAATCCTCGGAAACCCAGCCGTCGCCTTCCTCGATGCTGACCTTGACAAAACCGTTCTCCTCATCCAGAACGGACAGCTCCTCGCCGCCCGGGACAAGCCCCAGAACGGTCGCTTCCAGATCCGCTTCGCTTCTTACCTTCAACGTCTCTGTATTGACAGTGGCAACCTTGTTGCCGACCTCATCCGCGATCTTCTTCGCTTCGTCGCCGCTCTTAAAATATTCCGCCTTGACATAACCCTCTACATTGCCGGACTTCATCTGATACCAGTCCCCGTCCTTTGCGATCAGGATCCCGACAGAATTGTTGTAAAGCTTGCCGACGATTTCCCCGTCTGTGCCGGGCGTATTGCGGATATTCACATAATCGTTGACCTGCGCGATGATCAGCACGTCCTCGTCTTCCGCCTTCTGCTTCTCTTCGTCGGAAACCTTCGTCTCAGGCTCCTTGAGCACGGGCTCTACCGCCTCAACGATCTCCGTCTCGTTTTCCTTGGAAGCTTCCGCCTCTGCTTCTGCCGCCGCCTCTTTGGAGGCTGCCTTTGCCGTGCCGGAGGTGTTCTCTTTTCTCTTCTTTACCTCATCCCGGATCTGGGAGATCGGAACGCCCTCGTCCAGAACAAGCCCCACGCCTGCCGCCGGCATAATGCTTGCCATTACAGGCGCTGCCTGCACTTGTTTTCCTTTCCCTTCTGTCATGTACAGGCTGCCGGAAAACATCACCGCCAGCGCCATCGCACATACAGACGCCCTGATTATCTTATGTCTCATGAGTATCCTCTGAATCTGCTTGTTTCAATCATTTGTTACATTTGTTACGAAATTATTAAATCCGAAAATTACTATAACATGGCGCAACTTTTTTGTCAATTCCTGCGTCTTTTAAATTATGCCATATTTTGTGTCTTTTTTATGAACAAATCATGTCTTTTTGTGAATTTGCACAAAGCGATCGCGGACTGCCCTGTTCATTGTGCAGTCCGCGATCGCTGTAATCCCGTTTTCTTCCATCATTTTCCAGAATCGGCTCAGATTCCGGCTTCCGTAAAATACTCCTGTACCGAAGTGACCGCGTTTGCGCCGTCTGCTACCGCCGTCACGATCTGGCGCAGCTTCTTTGTCCGCACGTCCCCCGCCGCAAAAATGCCGGGAACGCTCGTGCGGCAGTCCTCCCCTGCCTTAATATAGCCGCCCGCATCCATTTCCAGCGGGTGGGAAAAGCTGTAGGTGTTGGGCGTGATGCCCACCGCGATGAATACGCCGTCCACCGCCTTTTTGACCGTCTCCCCGGTCTTTTTATTTTTCAGGACGACGCCCGACACCGTCTCGCCGCCTTCGATCTCTTCCACCACGCTGTCCCAGATCACTTCCACGTTTGGCAGGGAGAAAAGCTGATCCTGAAGGATCTTTGCCGCCCGCAGCTCATCCCTTCTGTGCACCAGATAAACCTTTTCGCAAAAACGCGCCAGAAAGACTGCGTCCTCCACCGCAACGTCGCCGCCGCCGATCACCGCCGTCGTTTTCTTTTTAAAAAACGCGCCGTCGCACGTCGCGCAGTAGGAAATGCCCCTGCCCGCAAACTCCTCTTCCCCGGAAACGCCCAGCTTGCGGTGCGCCGCCCCGGAAGCCACGATCACAGCCTTCGCTTCCAGATCGCCCTTGTCCGTCTTGACAACCTTTTTCGCGCCCTGATCCTCGATCGCGGTCACGTCCGCCTCCATAAATACCGCGCCCAGCTTATCCGCATGCTCCCTAAACTGCATTCCCATGTCAAAGCCGTTAATGCCGGGAAGCCCCAGATAATTGTCCACCTCATACGTATTGAGTACCTGTCCGCCGCTCATAGGCTGCTTTTCCAAAACGACCGTGTCCAGTCCCGCGCGTTTTCCGTATATTGCCGCTCCCAGCCCTGCCGGGCCGGAGCCGATAATGATCAGATCATGCATACCATTCTCTCCTCCTGCTTTTCCAACTGCCTGTGCCAGCTCTTTTTTCTGGCATCAGTATACGCAAAATCCACAGGTTTTACAAGTGACTTCGTCACACTTGGCAGGCGCAGACAGCCTGTATACACGATGCTGCGGATTTTCATTGTTGAAGATAGAAGAAGCTGTTATAATAGAGCTGCAAAACAAAACTGCATTGCCGGAACCCGTCGGAGGAACCGGATTCTTTTGGATACGGCTTTAAAAATATTTTTTAGGATACGCATCGGAATAAAAGGGGAACGATCCATGAAAAGACTAAACATAATTGCGGCTGTCAGCGTCCTGATCGCTTTTGCCTGCGCCATCCCGTTTTTTATCGGCTGGAATCCGGAAGCTCTTTTTAAATTCAATGAGCCTCCCGTTTCCATCCGCGATATAAAGCAAAACAGCACGGCTGACTTTACCGGCGCTCCCGCCGGCGCAGATATTCCGCGGCTGACCGGGGCAGAGGATTTTTCAAAAATCATCCATTTGGCAGATTATGTGACGGCGGAACCGGTGGGGATCGTCCAAACCGGGATTTCAAGCCTGAAGCCCTGGGAAGACCGTTCCTATACCCAAAGAGTCAACGGCAGGGCGACCGGACGCCAAATCCGTCTGCCGGAGGTTCTTTCCTCTGGATTTGATTTTTCGGGCAGCTATCAGCCCTATTACCTTTTGGAGCTTCCGGATCATACCTATATCGTGGCACAGATTCCAAAAGAGACAGCGAAGGCAATCGAAAAGGGCGAAAGAGTCACCCTTCCCATCGGTCAGAAGGTAAGTACGACCCGCGCCGCCCGGAACGGGCTTTCTGCCGTCTGCGCGCAATATGGAGCAGATCCAGACAACATGTTCTATGCTTTTAACGACAAATGGCAGGAAGAGCACCAATTCATCTTTTTTCTGCTGCGCTTTGGAGCCGCCGCCCTGCTCTGGTTTGTGCTTACCGCAGGGCTGACGCTTGTCGGAGGGAAGGTTTTTAAAAGTGAAGAAGAGGATAAATCTCCTCATAAATGAACGGGTGGACAGATCTGCACTGGAAGGCAGCCTCAGAAATATGAGGATATGAGAATTGTAAGAGTACAGCAAATGGAAGTTGGAGATGAACTATCTTGGAATAACGTGCTGAATTTAGGGTATGAGGAATGGGATGAAAATGTGGATGGTTTCGTAACAGTAATTTTTACAGATAATGGAGAAACAGCTTTTAGTGAATGCTTAATATGATACGAAATCACTTGGATTGATACAAAATTAGAAGTTAAGGAGATAAAATATGTACATCTGTGATAGTGATATCTGTGATCCATGTTGTGATTTTTGCTGGTATTGTATACATGGAAAATATGGTGAACCCATTCGGTGTGCGAAAATGAAACCTGATTTTGGGGATGGAATGGGATATTGTGATAAGTTTAGATGCAGTTTACATGAACCTCAACCGATGGACAGTGGAATAAACATAGATAAGCGATAACTTCCCAGTTATCGGGGAGTTAAGTGAATCATAAAATCTGAAGCACTCAATGAATCTGCCCGAACAAGCCGGGAAACGAGCCTGCAAAAAGCAGGGCATTAAAAAAATTTTGACATCCGCGAAAGGAGAATCCTTGTTATGAATACGAACGACACAGCTTTTACACCCCTCCCCGGCTCCCAGAAACGCCCCATAGCGCTGATCACGGGCGCGTCCCGCGGGATCGGCGCAGCCATCGCCCGCGCCTTTGCGCAGGCGGGCTACGACCTTATTTTAACCTGCGTCCGCAATGAGGACAAATTAAAAAAGCTCTGTCAGGAGCTTTCTGACCGCTGTAATATCTGCGCTGTCCCTTTCTGCGGCGATATGGGCGATTTTGATACCGTGACGCGGCTCTTTTCCACGATCCGCCGTCTGGATGTGCTCGTCAACAACGCCGGGATTTCCCACATCGGGCTGCTTTCCGACATGACGCCGGAGGAATGGCGCAGGCTTATGGCAACCAATCTGGACGCCTGCTTTTATACGTGCCGGCTCGCCGTGCCGCTGATGGTACGCGAGCACGCCGGACGCATCCTCAATATTTCCTCCGTATGGGGCGCTGCCGGGGCTTCCATGGAAGCCGCCTACTCCGCCTCCAAGGGCGCGGTCAACAGCCTTACGAAAGCGCTTGCAAAGGAGCTTGCGCCCAGCAATATTCCCGTCAACGCCATCGCCTGCGGCGTGATCGACACCGATATGAACCGCTGCTTTTCCGAAGAGGAAATGCAGGCGCTCATCGAAGAGATTCCCGCCGACCGTCTGGGAACGCCGGAGGAGGTTGCAGCCCTTGCGCTCCAGCTGACCCAGTCCCCGACCTATCTGACCGGACAGATCATCACGATCGACGGCGGCTTTCTGTAAAAACAGCCCGGCGGCGTTTTTTTGTTTCCGTTTATTTTCTGCCAAGCCCCTTCGGGAACGGCTTCTGCGCGTTCTTCTGCTGAAGCTGCTGCCTGCGCAGGATCATCTTCCGGAGCAGATACACGATGTATCCGGTTTCCAGATAATTTAACTCAAGGCTGAACGTGACCGCCTGATAAAATACCAGCTCGGATACCAGATACAGCGCTACGGCAGCCACCGGCACATAAGCGCCCAGCTTTCCCATATAGTTCGCCTGCCAGCCCACGACCGCCATATAGATCTGATTAACGATCATCAAAATCATCAGTGTCGCCGTTGCCCTCGTTTCCTCCGGCAGCTGCGTAAGGATCAGCGGCGCGATAAAAAAGAGCACCGCCGCCCCTGCAAGCAGCCCCAGCAGGCGTATTTTATTTTCTTTTATGATATTCAGCATTCCAAAATTCCTCCCTGCCGCCGCCCGTTCTGTCCGGACGGCGGCGGCTGTCATTTCTTTTTTTGCTGCCGCAGCCGGCATGGAAGCCTGTACTTTTAAGACTGCAGCGCCTTTAATTCGTAAAAATAGCCCTTCTTTTCCATCAGCTCTTCATAGCTGCCCACTTCCACGATCCTGCCTTCCTTCATGGCTACGATGCGGTCCGCGTTGCGGATGGTGGAAAGACGGTGCGCCACCAAGAAGGTAGTGCAGTTTTTCATCATATTGTTCGTGGCTTCCTGCACCTTTTTCTCGGAAGCGGAATCCAGCGCGCTTGTTGCCTCGTCGAATACGATGATCTTCGGCCTGCGAATCAGCGCCCTCGCAATGGAAATCCTCTGTCTTTGTCCGCCGGAAAGCTTATCGCCGTGCTCGCCCAGCTGCGTGTGGATGCCCTGCGGCAGCTTCGCGATCATATCGTCCAGACCGACCTCCCGGATGACCTCCATGACCTGCGCTTCGGTCACATTTTTCAAGCCGTAGGTAATGTTGTCCATGATCGTCCCGGAAAACAGGATCGTGTTCTGGGGCACGACCGCGATCTGATGGCGGTATTCGTTGATGTCAAGGTTTACCATATTGATGCGGTCGATCAGCACCTTGCCGTTTGTCGGCGGGATAAAGCCGATCAGAAGATTCAGTACCGTGGACTTGCCCGCGCCCGATTCTCCCACAAAGGCGATGCTCTCGCCGGGCTTTACCGTCAGCGTAAAGTCTTTTAAGATCCATTTGTCGCTGCCGGGATATTTAAAGTCCACGTTGACAAATTCCACGCCGCCCTTTAAATCGCCCAGCGGGACGATGGAATTGTTTTCTTCCACCTGCGTCTCGCCCATGATGTCTCCGATGGATTTGACCGATTCCAGCCCTTTGCTGATCTGCGGATAAATGCTGATCAGCGTGGAAATCTGCCCTACCAGAGAGCCAAAGTACGTCTGGTATAAAACCACCTCGCCGACACTGATCTTGCCCTTTACCGCCAGATAGCCCGTAAACGCCAGACAGATGATCTGGAACGCCTGAAAAACAACCCAGTTGACCGCGCCGAACAGGGCGTTTACCAGATCCAGATTGTAGCCTCTGTTTACGATCCGGTTCAAGTGGGTGTTCATCTTGCTGATCTCTTCCTCCTGAAGCCCGTGCGCCCGCGCGACGGGGATCATTTCCAGCATTTCCGCGACCGCGCCCTGGGTGTTTTCCATTTCGCTTCTGAATTCCTGGTTTTTCTCCGCAACCGGCTTTTTAAAGGCGCGCATCGTCAGCACCGCAAAGGGTACGACTACAAGGAAAAACAAAAATACGACCGGGCTTTTCTGCAGCGTGATCACCACGACGACGGAAATATCCAGCACGAAGAAAAACAGCGTTTTAAACACCTGATTCAACAGCTCGGTCACGTTTTCCACATCGCGCATGATCTTGGACTGCAGCCGCCCCGACTGTACCTCTTTGTGGAACATGATCGAAAGCTGCTGGAGCTTTCTGACCATCGCATTTCTTAAGGAGCCTTCAATGCTTCTGTTGACGCTGGCATATTCCTTCGTCGCCAGATAGTTTGTCCCGGCGTTCTGGATGATAAAAATAAGCGCGATCAGAAGGTTGAACAAAATGATTTCCAGCGCGTTTGCGTCCGGATTGGTCGCCGCGTTGATGATATTGCTCGTCACGATCGGGATCACCCAGACCGGCGAACGCTGCAGGATCAGGAAAAATCCCGACAGCGCCAGCTTCTTCTGCGTCCCCTTGTAAAAGCTGCATAAGATCTTGACCGGGTGGTTTTTGTTTGTGGAATAGGTGTGAAGATATTCCTGAAACCGCTCCAGCCCTTCCTCCGGCACGCCCCGGCGGTCCGCCCAGCGCACCCGTTCTTTTTTGGGCTTTGCTTCCTGTGCAGAAGCCCCTCCCTTTTTATGAAACAGCATTTTGCCCTCTACCTCCGCCGTTTAAACGGCAAAGGCCGCAGCGCCCAAACGCGTTGACGGCTGCAGCCTTTTTTTAATATTTCCCTGACAGGCAGGATCTTATCTGATGTCAAATACGCTGCGCAGGCGCAGGTTTTCGGTGCTTCCGGAAAGAACCTTCACACGCTTTTCGTCCGCATTCAGATCGAAATAGTTGTCGGAAAGAACCAGATCCTCGTTTTCGTTTAAGATCTCCACGCTCTTTGCGTAAGCCTTTGCGGAAACAACGATCTCGTCGCCCTCGATGCGGCAGGACAGCTCCGGATCCTCATACTTAAAGTATTTCGGATAGGAGAAGTTAACCGTTCCGTCGGATACTACCTCGCCGTCGCAGATCAGCTCGTAGCTTACATACTCGGTGAACATATCCGCATTGGGGAATTCCACCTTATCCAGCCATACGCTTGTCAGCGCCGGAACAACCAGCTCTTTTTCGCCGCTCTCGGAAAGTACCTCGCCCTTCGGGTTTCTCAGCGCCCAGCGGACCGTCACCTTCTTATCGCTCATCGTCTCGTTGGAAACGTTTAAGCGGATGGATTTTTCAAATACGAAATGCTCTCTGTTCATGTTCGCTTCCGCGCTCATCATGCCCTGCTCCTCACAGGAGATCATCAGAGGCGCAAAGAAGCGTTTTGCGTAATAGTGCAGCGCCTTTAAGCGTCCGCTGTAATCAACGGAAGCCCATGAGATTACCGGCCAGCAGTCGTTGAACTGCCAGTACACGGCGCCCATGCAGCGGCCCCTGTTGCGGCGGAAATGCTCTACACCGTAACGGATCCCGTCCGCCTGCAGAAGCTGGGACGCGTATACGAAGGTCGGGAAGCCGTTGGGATATTTGTAGGTCTGCTGCATATAGCCCATGATCTTGCCGCATGCGCCGTACTGACGCTCGTGCTTCTCCATAATGTAGGAGAAGGGGTTCATGTCAGCCGGATCGTCTGTAAAGGTTTCGATCGTCTTTACGGACGGGAACGCCTGGAAGCCGAACTCGGACAGATAGCGGAAGAAATACTGGCGGTACTCGGTAAACGGACGGTTTCCGTGCCATACGCTCCAATAATGCACGTCGCCGCGGTCCGGGTCGTTGGGCTTGTCGAAGCTTCCGCCTGAGGACGGGCTTGCCGGCCAGTAGAACGCCTGCGGATCATATTTGTGCACGATCTCGGGAATGATGCGCTCGTACATAAACAGATAATCGCGCACCTCCGTATCCTTTGTTACCCACTCGTTGCGCGCGCCTACGAACATTTCCATTTCGTTGTTGCCGCACCATAAGCCTAAGGATGCGTGATGGCGGATGCGCTTCACGTTTTCGATAAACTCCTGACGGATGTTCGCTTCAAATTCAGGCGTCAGCTCGTAAACGGAGCATGCGAACATGAAGTCCTGCCATACCATCAGGCCCAGCTCGTCGCAGATGTCATAGAACCAGTCGGACGGGTAATAGCCGCCGCCCCATACGCGGATGGAGTTAAAGTTTGCAAATTTGCCCTTTTCCAGAAGCTTTCTTGTCGTCTCGGGCGTCACTCTGCCAAGCAGGTTGTCCTCGGGGATATAGTCCGCACCCATCGCGAATACGTCAACGCCGTTTACCTGATGCGCGAAGCACTCGCCCCACTCGTCCTTTTCGATGTGCATGGTCATCGTGCGCAGACCGATCTTTTTGCACCACTCGTCCAGCTTCTTTCCGTCGCAGAACAGGGTTACCTTTACCTGATACAGGTTCTGCTCGCCATAGCCGTTTGGCCACCACAGCTTCGGCTCGCCGATCTTTACCTGAACCGGGGAATCCTCATAAAGGCTCACGGAGCCGTCAGGCGCTGTGATCTCTACCGTATAGCTGAAGTTTTTGCCGCATTTTTTGCAGGTAAAGCCGCCGGTCACGTCCTTTAACGCAGGGCCGTGCTCCTCGTCGCCGACCGTCTCCTGCTCCACCTGAAAGGTCAGGGTTACGGATTTGGTGATCGGGCGGACAGTGCCGGGCTCTGTCTCGCCGGTGCGCTCATGCTCCTGTAAGATCAGGACATTGTCGATTCTCGCCGTGCTGATGCCAAGCAGGGATACCGGACGGAAAATGCCCGCGTCAGGAAGGTGTGCGCCCCAGTCCCAGCCAAAGCCGTAGTGCGCCTTGCGCAGGTGCATGAAGCCTTCAAATGTATCGTCATTGCCCAGCGTGCGGCACTTTTTGAACGCCTCGCGGATCCACTTGTTCGGGGAATGCAGGATAACTTTCAGTTCGTTGTCCTTATCATGCAGGATTTCCTTCACATCATATTCCCAAATGCGGTGCATGCTTAAAGGGCTTCCCAGATGCACGCCGTTTAAATATACGTCCGCAACGGTATCGATACCGTCAAAATGCAGCACAACGCGGTCGTTGTCCATCATGCCTTCTTCGCAGTCGAAGCGGGAAACGTACTCGTAATCCTCCTCCATCAGCTCGCAGGCTTCGATCTCATTGTCCTTCCAGAACGGATCTTCCATTTTGTTGTTTGCCAGCAGATCGCCGTAAACGCTGCCGGGCACAGTTGCGGGAAGCAGCTCTGTCGTGCCGACCTGACGCATTTCCCAGTTTTCATGTAAAAGCTGTTGTTTCATTCAATACTCCTTTCTCTTTTGCGGGCGCCGCATTTGGGGACGCCCGCAGACAAAAATCCCCCAAAATCAGGTTCCTTTTGTCCGTTTTTTATTTCTGATCGCGCAGATAATCGCCGTACCAGCATACCAGATCCTGAACAATGCGCAGCTCGGACTCCCGGCTCACGCTTCTGTATACCTGTTTATAATGATAGAACCATGTTTCCAGCTCTTTTGCAAGCGCCCAGCTGTCAGGCATCGTATCGTAGGCTTTGCCGAACAGCTCTGCCGTCGCAAATTTGCCGATCTGGTTGAAAATACGGATTCCGTCCGCCGCAACGATCTGGGGCATGATAAGCGCCTTTTTGGAGCTGTCCAGACGCCCGATGTGGGCGTAAAGCTCTTTTGCCAGCTCCTTTAAGCGGGCGTCCTTTTCATCTGCCGTATCCATGGAGGGCAGGCTGTCCTTCATGAATTTCAGGCTGTCCGCCTCATGGTCGCCCACGCCCCTTTTGATCTCCCAGAAACGCACCGTCTCTCCCCAGCTAAAGGCGCTGTTTTCATGGATCCGGTGTACGATTTCCAGATAGCCCTCGCTGTCGTCGCGGTATTCCAGACGGGAGATCTGACGGTTGATCTCTTCATAAGAAGGGATGTTCTCATTCCATGAAAATGCCGCGCCGTAGATCATGCCGACCCTTGTAAAATCAGGATGGTTGATATGCAGGAAATCGCCCCAGTCGGTATTGAGGATGCCGATGGCGTTGTATTTTCTCGCATAATTGCAAAGGCGCATTACGTTATTGTAGGAATTCCAGTTCAGGGCGGTCAGCTCGTTCCATGCGCAGCAGCCGGGGCAGCAGTACTGGGTCGCGCCCGCGTCGTGCATCCACATCGTCTCCTCTTCCCGCTGATTCCACAAATATCCCCAGTTTAAGCAGATGATCTCTTCCGGCAGATCCTTTAACAGCTCCGGGAAGCCTAAGATCACGTCGCCCCAGAACATCGGGCGACGCCCTTTGGAGATCACGAAGTCCGCCAGCTTCTTCACATAATCAATGTAAATCCTGCCGCGTCCCTTCTCTTCCACCGCTGCCTTGCTCTTTCCCTTGCCCAGATCGAAGGTTTCGTCCGCGCAGAAGTTAAACTGCTTCGAGGTAAACAGCTCCATATATTCGCCGATCATGCCCTCGATCAGCCCGATGCTTTCCGGATCCAGCGTGTTGATCGTGTGGTGATGCATTCTGTCCGGCAAAGAGAACGGTCTTTTGTTAGAACCCTCCAGCTCGCACAGATGCTCGTATTCCTTCGAGGACAGCAGCTTGTGGAGATGTCCGAAGCTGGACAGGGAGGGGACAAGCTCGATGCCGCGCTCATTGCAGTAATGGTCAAATTCCATGATCTCTTCCGCAGTCAGCGGGGTGTCGTCCCTCCACAGCTCGGTCATGCCGCGGAACAGATAGGAATGCTCGATGTAAAGCTGCAGCTGGTTCATCTTGTAGTAAGCCATCCGGTCCGCCAGCTTTTTCAGCCAGTCAAGCTTGGGCACGCGGCCTCTTGCGCAGTCAAAATAATAACCGCGGTTTGCAATGGAAGGCTCGTCCTCGATATGGAGCGCGCCAAGCACCGCCCCCTCCTGCTCGAGGATCTGCAGAAGCGTCTGCATGCCGTGCCATACGCCGCTTTCCTCGCCGGTCAGGCAGATGCCGTCCTCCGTGATGTCCAGGATATAGCTTTCTTTTTTCATGGAGTCGTCCTGAACGATCCTGACGTCTCCCTCCTGCCCTGCGCCTCTTGCGATGATCGGGCGGAAGCCCAGCCTTTCCTCTGCGCCATCGCCAAACAGCATCGCCTGACGGCTGATCAGGGGGCTGCAGCTTTTGTCCAGGCTGACATAGGTTTCATAGGTCCAGATAAACTGTCCTTCTTTTTTCTCCAGCTTCGCCGGAGCGGGGATTAAATACATAACGTAAATTCTCCTTTCCATATCGTATCGGCGCCGTCTGCAAGCTCCAGCTGAAAGCTGCCCGGTTCCGTTACAAACTTCATCTTCTGGTTCCACAGGCTAAACGCCTCCCTGTCAAGGGAAAGGGAAACCGTCCTTTCCTGTCCGGCATCCAGCCATACCTTCTGGAATGCCTTCAATTCCTTGACCCTGCGCACCGTGGACGCCGCCAGATCGGTCACATAAAGCTGCGGAACGACAAAGCCGCCTCTTTTTCCGGTATTTTTTACCCGCGCCGTCAGCGTCACGCCCTTCTTTTCCAGCGCCGCTGTATTGCAGCGCTCCGTGCTCAGCTCGATATTGTCCCACGCAAATTCCGTATATCCCAGCCCATATCCGAAGGGAAAGAGCGCGCCGGGCTGCTCGTCCATGTAATAGATTGCCCGGTAGGAATTTTTGTAGTTATAATATACCGGAACCTGTCCGGTGCTTCTGGGCAGGGAAACCGGAAGCCTGCCGGAGGGCGCGCAGTCTCCGCAAAGCACCTCTGCCACAGCCTGTCCGCCTCTCGGGCCGGGATAAAAGCCGAGCACAACCGCATCCGCCAGCCCGCACACCTTTGTCAGCACCAGCGGCCTGCCGCAGATCACCACCGCGATCACGGGCTTTCCGCAGGCTTTCAGCGTCTCCAACAGCTCAAGCTGTGCCTTTGGCAGGTCGATGTCCGCGCAGTCCATGCCCTCGCCGCAGTCCATCTGCGGGCCGGGATCGACCGTCCCTGCGCCCTTTTCCTGCCCCGCTGCCTCATCGGAAGAAGCGCCTGCGATCGCCGCGCCGTTTGTATCAAAGGCAGCGTTGCTTCCAAACCGGCTGGAAGAGCCTCCCAGCACACAGATCACTGCGTCGCTGTCCTCTGCCAGCGCCTTTGCCTCTTTCAAAAGCGCTGCGTCCGCTTTGCGGAGCCAGCAGCCCTGCGCAAAACGCACATCGCTCTCCGGATAGAGCGCGCGCACGCCGTCCAGCACCGTCACACCGTCCTCCCTGCGAAGCGGCGGCGTATAGTCGCCAAGCTGCGCATACAGGCTGTCCGCGTTGGGGCCGACCACCGCCAGCTTTTTGGCTGCGGCTGCGGTTTTTTCCAGCGGAAGGAGCTGCCCGCGGTTCTGTAAAAGGATCAGGCTCTCCCGCGCCATCTGCAGACTCTCCGGATGCAGCTCATAGGGCACGCGCACGCCCTCTTCGTCCTCCGGCAGGTACGGATGCTCGAACAGCCCGCGCTCGAATTTGAGCGTCAGGATGCGCAGCACCGCCTGGTCTAACCGCGACTGCTTCACAAGCCCTCTGGAAACCGCTTCTTCCAGCTTTCCAAACGCCCTGTCCCACAGTCCCATATCCACACCGGACTGCAGTGCCAGTGCGCCGGACGCCACGTTGTCCCCTGTCATGCTGTCCAGATTGTCTATTGCAACGCCATCCGACATTACGATGCCGTCAAAGCCCATCTCATCGCGTATAACATCATTAAGGAGCCAGGAATTTGCATGGCAGTATACGCCGTCTATCTCATTATACGCCGCCATGATGCCTTTCGCACCCGCTTTTATCGCCGCCTGCGCCGGAGGAAAATGGATTTCCCTCAGCTCGCGCTCTCCTATCCTCGCCGCGCTGGCGTTGACGCCGCCCGTGCCCTCGCCCTGCGCCGCAAAATGCTTTGCTACCGCATACGGCCCTGCCTCCTGCATCCCCTCGACCGCTGCCGCCGCCATTCTGGAACACAGGTACGGGTCTTCTCCATAACATTCTTCACTTCGTCCCCATCTCGGGTCGCGGAGCACATCCAGCATGGATACGAGCGCCAGGTCGACGCCCATCGCCTGCAGCTGGCGTCCGCACACGCGGTTTGCCGCCTTTAAAAGCGCCGGGTCAAAGGTCGCGCCCGCCGCCAGGTTGACCGGGAGCAGGTAGCCGTCCAGCGCCTGATGCCCGTGGGGGCATTCCGAGCTCATCAGCGCCGGGATCCCCAGCCGGGAATGCTCCAGCACATAGCGCTGCACCTCATTATAAGCCTTCTTTGCCAGACTTCCGCACAGCCCCGTCGCATAATCCTTATCCGCCCACGGATCGGCGCGGTAAAGGCCGTACAGCGTGCCAAGCCCGCCAAAGCGCTCTACCTCCTGCTTAAATTCCTCCGACAGCTCGATCGTCTCGCCGTCTGCCGTCTGCTTTCTTTCATAAATCCGGAAGCCGTAAAGGCGCTGATTTAGCTGCCCTACCTTTTCCGCCAGCGTCATCTCCCCCAGCAGCGCCTTTGCGCGCTTTGCCGGGGAAAGGGATGTATCCTGATATGCCTTCATCTTATTCACAGTCTCCGTATTTCTCTTTTAACAGCTCGATCCCGTATTCTCTGGGCGTTCCTTTCAAACGCTCCATGTAGGATTTCAGCTGGCCTCTGCAATGCTCCGGCCCGCCTTCCCGCATAACCGTCCACATCGGATCCACGTCATAGTTGGACGTTTTCATCATCTGATCGTTCCAGTCAAGGATCATCTTCGCACCCTTTGCGCACAGATCCGGGCGCTCCTTTGCCAGATCATGCTGCTCGTGGGGATCTTCCTTAATATTAAACAGCATCTCATCCGGGAACAGATGATAGCCGCCGTGCACCGTGCGGATATAAACGTAATCGTCAAAACGCACGCTTCTCTGGCACACATGGGCGCACTGGGTCAGCACCGCATAAGGTCTGGAACAATCCGTTCCATCCTTTAACGTCTTTGCAAAGGATACCCCGTCATACCGGTAGCGGTCTGAAAACTTCGGCGTCCCCAGAAGTTCCTGAACGGTCGGCACCAGATCCGTATTATCATGAAATCCTTTTGCTACAGCGCCCTTTCTCATGCCGGGCCAACGCACGATCAGCGGAATGCGGCATACCGGCTCGTCCGCCGCTCCATGCTCGGCATAAATTCCAAATTCACCCAGATCTTCACCATGGTCCGCCGTGATGATAATTGCCAGATCGTCATTATAAAGACCATGCTCTTTCAGCCATCCCACGATCATACCAACATTATCATCCGTATAGCGGATACCGTTGTCATACTGATTTAAGAATTTTTTTGCTTCATCCAGGCTGGTCAGCTTTCCGGGATGCTTAGGCCACATCGCATTTGCATCGTCATTCCACATATTGATCTCATTTGCACCATGAGGACCGATATGCAGAAGATGTTCCTTAAAAATATCCTCCGTGATCCAGTCGTCCGGCAGCGGCTCGTCCGCGAACTGATCCGGATAATCCGCCGGGGTGCGGTACGGGGTATGGGGATCCCAGAAATGGACGTGCATCATCCAGTTGTCCTTTTCCCCGTTTTTCTCAAGCCAGTCCAACACGTGGGGCGTTACCATCTCCGCCGACTCGCTGCCGCGGTTACCTACGTTGTAGCACTCGTTGAAACCGGAATTAAACCACCATGCGCTGTGGCGCTCCGCAAACGTCGAGAAAGAAACGGTGTGCATTCCTGCCCGCCGAAACTGCATAAATAAGCCGTTCTCGGACATATCGTCGGTAAAGCTTCTGGTCGTTCCCTGCAGGCGCATATCGGCAGCCGTTCCGCCGTGGCCTACGATGCCGTTGTGCACGCCGTACTGGCCGCTGATCATGGACGCGCGGGAAGGCAGGCACGGCGCGTTCGGACAATAATAGTCGTCAAAGCGCACTCCCTCCTTTGCGATTGCGTCCATAACGGGCGTTGTGTTTCTGCCATACCCATAGCAGCCCATGTGATCCGCGCGCAGCGTATCAATGTCAAAAAACAGGACTCTCATTTTTCATTCTCCTCCTTATTTACCAGCCCTCATTTCGGAAGGCGTGATGTCATAATAATTGTGGAAATGCTGATAAAAATAATTCATATTGGAATATCCCACGTCCGCCGCCACCGCCGAGATTTTGTCGTCCGTGTTCAAGATCCGCTCCCGCGCCACATACATGCGGTAAGCCATCAGATATTCCGAAAACTTCATGCCCGTCTCTTTAATGAAAATCTGCCCCAGATAGGTGGCGTTCATCCGGAAACGGTCCGCGATGCTCTTTAACGAAATGTGCTGCCCGTACTCCATCGCAACCATCATCACGATCTTGCGGATCAGCGGGGAAAACTCTTCATATTCCCGCTCTAAAATCGGATCCTCATTTTTGCGGGACTCTTTGCGCACCGTGCCATGCAGCCTCTCCACGACGATCTGTTCGATCCGCTTCTGCAGCTGCGTCTTGTCGATCGGCTTTAACAGATAATCCAGCGCGCCGCAGCGAAGCGCCTCGCACGCATACTGAAAATCATCATAGCCGCTCATCATGATATAATTGGACTTGATCCCCATACCGTTTAAGCAGTTGATCAGCTCATAGCCAAATTCATTCCCGATCCGCACGTCCACCAGACACACATCCGGCTTCCAGTCCACCACATGCGACACCACCTCAAAGCAGCTCGTCGCCGTCCGGATGCGCTCAAAGCCCAGCTCCTTCCAGTCCAGCAGCCGGCAGATCCCTTCCGCTATCGCCGGTTCGTCATCCACGATCACCAGTGTGTACATTCGCTTCCACCTTTCCCGGAATAAAGATGGAAATCTTAAATCCGCCCTCTTTGCTGTTGCCGATCTCCATCGTAAATCCGTCCCTGTAAAAATAATTCAGCCGCATATAGACGTTGCGCAGCCCAATGTCCGCATTGGGATCATCATTTCCCTCATACATATTTTTGCGGATTCCTTCCAGCCGTCCGTCCGCAATGCCTGTGCCGTTGTCGATCACCTCAATGCGTGCGCCGCCGTTTTCAGCGTGCCCGGTCACGATCAGCAGATTGTAAAGACTGTCCCTGTCAAATCCATGGGTAAAAAAGTTCTCTGCCAGAGGCTGCAGCCAGAACCCGACCGTTTCCATCTGCGCGATCTCATCGTCCAGCTCCACCTGATAAACAAAATTATCCCGAAACCGCATGGACATGATCTTTAAATACGTTTCCAGCAGCTCAAATTCTTCCCCCAGCGCGATCCTGTCCTTCGCGTGCATCCGGGCGCGGTACAGCGCCCCCAAAAGCGCGATGGCGTCCGCCATGTCCCGGTCCCCCTGCAAAAGCGCCTTCGACCGCAGGATTTCCAGCGTATTATACAAAAAATGCGGGTTGATCTGATGCTGGAGCGCCCGCATCTGCGTTTCCTGATCTTTTAATTTTAAAATATATTCCGTCTCGATATAGCCCTGAAGCTTCTCGCCTACGTCCTTTAAGGCGACCGCGATCATCCCGTATTCGTTTTCCTTGTGGCGCAGCGGCAGCTCCTGCCTGCGGATGTCTTCAAAATGCCCGCTTTCCATATCGGAAAGCATCCGCATGATGCGCGACAGAAACTCTGCGTCCGCTCCGATCTCCACATAGCTGAACAAAAGCACGCCCGCCGCCAGAATAAACAGCGCCCCTGCGAGCACTGCGATCACACCGGAATTGTCCGTAATGATCTCCCCCACGCTCTTGACCGTCACATAGGAAAAGTTTCCGTGCCCGGACGTCATCTTGACAAAAAACACCCGGTCCAGCCCGGTATCCTCCAGCCAGCCGTAGGAAGTCCCTTTCTGGGACGCCTGCGCCAGCCATTCCTTCTCAATGCCGTCCGGCCCGCCGTCCTCCAAAATCCGTCCGTATGTATCAAACAGCGCCCACGGCGCTTCCGGGGAGCTGTCCGCCTCGTAAATATTCCCGCTGTCCACCCAGAACCTCATCGTGCCCAGCGCCTTTCCCATATTCTCAGGGTCGCGGACCGAATAGGAGGACACTTCCAGATTGCACTGTTTCAAACGCTCCGCCGCCTCTTTGACGTCGGTAAAATCAAAATTGACATAAAGCTCTCCCTGATCCATCCAGACCAGCTTCACGCCCGAATCCGATTCCAGGGAAACCGCCCCGATCTGCCCCCGCCTGTCGATAAAAAGCTGGCGCGCATTCATCGGGAAATACCGGATCTGGCTGCTCTGCGACAGGCTGTTCTCCCGCCGCTGCTGCACATACTGCATCGGGGTCGCAGCTTCAAACAGCGCCTTCAGATCCTGCATGACCATGGCGTCCTCATACATGCCGTTCACATAATCATCCGTCCAGTTCTGCAAAAGCTCCAGCCGCTTCTCCTTGTCATGAAACCGGTTCTGCACCTGGATCCTCATGTTGCCCGTCCACTTTTCTACAAAAAAGAACAACATTCCGAAAAAGACGACCGAACACAGCAGCACAACAACTGCAACTGTTCCCAGAAACTTTTTCCGGTAAATGCGGTATCCCAGAAATGTGTTGTGAAATCTGCTCATCCTGCTGTCCTCTCCTCATGCTGTCCCAGACCCTTTTGGCGGTTTTTATATTCACTCTGATTATAGACTGTCCGGGATGTTCCTGCAAGCTCTTTTCTTCTGTCAGGAAGGCTTTTTGAATAACCGCAAGCCGCTGCCGCTTACGCCTATTCAAAAAGCCTTCCGAACCAAAGTTCGGAAGGCCTCAGTTCCTCATCAGTCAATATGCCTGATAACGGATGCGCCTTAGCGCACATAAATTACTCTGCAAAGAACTCGTCAACCTGCTTCTGAGCCTCGGCGATAACAGTATCAAGACCGGCAGCCTTCAGCTCGGAGATGCACTGATCCACAACAACTGCCGGATCGGATGCGCCTGTCAGCATATCGTATTTGTACTTATCCCAAACGGTGTTGCAGTTTGCAATCTCGTTCTGAATGTTGGAAATATCCAGCGCAAATCCCAGACATGTGGAAGAAGTTGCCGCTTCATTCTGTGCCTTTACCTGCTCCCACGCATCGGGATCTTCGCCGTGCAGGGTAGGAAGGATGAAGAATGTGCCCTGTGTGTAGGAAGGCCATACCCAGTCGTCACGGAGTCTGGTTACTGTGCCGTCTTCTTCATACTTCATGTAGTTGCCTTCTGTACCGAATGCACACATTGTACGGAACTTAGGATCTGTGTTCATCAGCTGCAGAACCTTCAGCGCTTCCTCTTTGTACTTGGAGTTTGCGGAGATCGCGTTCATGGAACCCTGGATTGTCTCGGTTGTGTAAACAGGACCGTATACCTGAGCCAAATCGTACTGTTCAACACCGCTGTTTAATTCCCATGTAGCAGCTGCTGCGGGCCAGCCCTGTGCAGTACCGAAGATTGCTCCCTTATTTGTCTCAGTAATAACGTTTGCGTCGGGGTTTACCAGACCGTCCATATACCACTGATGAAGCATCTCAAGGTTTGCTCTTACGTCTTCCTGCTCAAGCAGACTTACAACCTTGCGGGATTCATCGTCAACCTTTACGCCGATCGGCTGGCAACCGCCTGCAAGACCGTCATAGCCGTTGAAAAATCCGTTGAAAGTAGCGCCCTGAGACAGCTGAACGGGGTAGCAGGAGCTTCCTTCACCCTCTTTGATCTTGCGGATCGCGGGATCCAGCGTTTCAAAATCCTTGATGGTGCTCATGTCGATGCCATATTTCTCAACATACTGATGATCCAGCATCCAGAACTGTGTCAGGGAAGAATCCTTGTAGGTCGGCACTGCGTATACGTTGCCATGGATCTGGGTACCTTTCCAGAGATCCTCGGGAATGAAGCTGTACAGCTCGGGAGTTACGGTCTGAACCAGATCCGTGATATTCTCCAGCGCATTCAGGTTTACAAATTTGCTGTAGTTGCTGTTGTTTACGAACATCAGGTCGAAATACTCGCCGGTATTTACGATGTTGTTCATCTTCTGGTCATATTCGCCCCAGCCCGCGATCTTCACGTCAAGTCTTACGCCGATCTTCTCCTCGGTGTAATCGCTGATCTCTGCGATCGCATCATCAAAGTCGTCTGCAGGCGTGCCGCCTACTGTCCACCAGATCAGGGTGGGCACTTCGCCGTCAGCCTTAGCGGTGTCGTCCTTTGCAGCGTCATCGCCTGCAGCAGCCTCTGTGCCGTCTGCCGGTGTTGTTGCGGGAGTCTCGGAGCTGCCGCAGCCAGCCAGCATGCCGGCTGTCATTGCAGAAACAAGACCCAGAGCCAGAAGTTTCTTTAAGCTCTTCTTTTTCATAACTATGTTCCTCCTGTGAGTTTTATTGAAGCGGCTGTCCCGACGGACAGCCGTCTTATTTATATCAACCGGTAATTCCGGAAGATATGACAACAGTAACTGAATCCGGATCAGCCCTTTACGGCGCCGACTGTAAGACCGGAAATGAAGTATTTCTGGAAGAAAGGATATGCGCATGCGATCGGCAGCACGATGATAACCACAATCGCCATACGGGCAGCTTCCTTCGGCATGTTCGCGATCATCTCGGCGGAGGATACGCCCAGCGTCGCCGCATTGGATGCCAGCGCCTGAATGTTCGCCATGATGTTGTTTAACAGCGCCTGCAGGGACAAAAGCTTGCTCTCGTCAATATACAGCATGGACTGATACCAGTCGTTCCAGTAAGCAAATGTCAAAAACAGGCCGATCGTTGCCAGCACCGGCAGAGAGATCGGAAGCACGATGCGTGAAAAGATCGTCAGCTGGCTCGCACCGTCCATCTTCGCCGATTCGATCAGCGATTCCGGCACCGTCGTCTTAAAGAATGTCCGGCAGATAATGACGTTGAAGGACGATACCGCCAACGGCAAAATCAGCACCCATACGGAGTTCTTTAAGCCCAGCAGCTGGCTCACTACGAAGTATGTGGAAACCAGACCGCCGTTGAATACCATCGGAATAAACACGACCATCGTCAGAAAACCGTTCAGCTTGTAGTTGGGACGGGAAAGCACATATCCCATCAGCGTCGTGAGCATAACGCCCAGCACCGTCCCGACGATCGTTACGAACAGGGAAATCCCCAGCGCCCGCAGGATCATCTTGCTCTGGTTGGCAAGGAAGGTATAGCCTTCCAGTGAAAAAATCTTCGGAATGAAGCGGTAGCCGTATTCCGTAATGGACTGCTCTGCGGAGAAGGAGATCGCCACAACAAGCAGTACCGGAATGATGCATGTCAGCGACATGATCAGGAAAATAATGTTTAAGATCACATTGGACGTATTTGAGATCCGGTTAAACCGGTCAAAGCCGTCCGGCTCGTTCTTTTTTCTTTTTTTAATCGGTTTCGTTGTTTCCATATCAATTCTCCCTTAAATCATCGCGCTCTCGCGGTCTACCTTACGCACGATCGCGTTCGCCGTCAGGATCGTGATACAGCCCATGACAGACTGCACAAACGCTGCCGCTGCCGCCATACCCGTGGTAGACGTCTTCAACTGCTTGTACACATATACATCCAATGTATAAACGTAGTTGTACAGGGAGTTGGAATCTCTGGGCACCTGATAGAACAGACCGAAGTCGGAGTAGAAGATACGTCCTACCGCCATGATGAACATCATGATGATAACCGTCTTCATCAGCGGAAGCGTGATGTAGCGGATCTGCTGCCAGATCGTCGCACCGTCAATGCCCGCCGCCTCATAATAGGTCTTGTCAATACCGGTGATCGTTGCCAGATATACGACCATTCCGTAACCGACGCCCTTCCACAGGTTCATAAATACAAGGAAGGGAGGCCACATCTTCGGCTTCATATACCACTGCTGCCTGTCCATTCCGAAGGATTCCAGCATACCGTTTACCAGACCTTTGTCAAAGGAAAGGAACGCCCATACCAGCGCACTTACAACGACCCATGACAGGAAATAGGGCATAAACATCGCCGTCTGGTATGCCTTTGCCATCTTCTTGTTGTGAAGCTGTCCGATCGCGATCGCAGCCGCTACGGGAACAACAATGTTCAGAATAATGAATATGATATTGTATCCCAGTGTGTTGCGGATGATCATCCAGATGTCGTTGGAGGAAAACAGGAACTCGAAGTTCTCAAATCCCACCCATTCGCTCTGCAGGAAGCTCTGCAGGAAATTGCCATATACTTTGTAATTCTTAAATGCGATGATGATACCAAACATCGGCGCAAAACAAAACAGCGCATACCAGATCGTCGTCGGCAGCGCAAGCAGCGTCAGTTCTGTATCATCCCTGCCCCAGCGGCGCTTCTTCGCCCTGTGGTCTTTTTTTTGTTTGCTCATCTTTTTCTTTTCCTCCTTCTCGCCGTATTCCACACCTCATCAGAACTTTAAGTTCATTATATATTAGTAAATATTACTTTTCAACCTAAAATTTATTATATACCAGTAAAAAAAGATGAGTTTCAATATACAAATTCCGCTTATATTTTTGTGCACTTTTTACACATTATTTTCAAATCCCTCAAAAAACCGCTTTTTTTCATATGTATAAACTGTTTAATGTTTTAATCAGCATATCTAACGTTTTTAGGGTAGACCGGAGCGCCTGTTTTTCCTATACTGAGGGTACTTAAACAGAGGAGGTATTTTCTCATGGCAAGAGACAATATCCTGCTGATCACAACCGACCAGCAGCGCTTTGACACCATCAACGCATGGGGGAATCAGAGCATCTTTACGCCGCACCTGAATTATATGGCGGCAATGGGCATCAGCTACAAAAACTGTTACGCAAGCTGCCCGATCTGCGTGCCCTCCCGCACCACGATCATGACGGGACGGCAGGGCTTTGAAAGCGGCGTCGTGACAAACGCCACCCACGCGGCGTTTATGCAGGCGTGCACAAAAAACCGCTCCACCCTGCCCGCAGTTTTGACAGACGCAGGCTACCAGACCTGTGCAAAGGGCAAGATGCACTTCGATCCCGCCCGCGCCCACTATGGCTTTGAGCATATGCGGCTGCCGCTGGATTATATGCGTGAATATGACGGGAAAAAGGACGCTGCCCGCCCGAAGATCCACGGCATCGGGGAATGCGAGATGGAACCCGTGCTCTCTACCGTAGACGTCAAGGACAGCATTACCACATGGATTGGGGACGAAACCATCGACTTTCTGGAAACCCGCGACGAAACCCGCCCGTTCTTTTTGTGGACGAGCTTCACAAAGCCCCATCCGCCCTTTGATCCCTGCCGGGACTTCTGGGAGCTTTACGACAATATCCCGATCCCGGAGCCGGTTACCGGAGACTGGTCGCAGACGGTGGAGGATACCCCCCAGGGCTTTCTTGCCGGCGCTTACGAAAACACGAATATGCACCTTTTAGGCAAGGAACAAAAGCTTGCCTCCCGCCGCGCCTATTACGCCTGCATCACGCAGGTGGATTATGAGATCGGCAGGATCTTTGCCGCGCTGCGCGAGCACGACCTGTTCAAAAACACATGGGTAATCTTTACCTCCGACCACGGCGAAATGCTGGGCGACCACCATATGTCCCAGAAAAACCTGTTCTTTGAAGGAAGTGCCCATGTGCCGCTGTTTATCATGCCGCCGCTTGGCAGGGACATCCCGCACAACTGCAGCGTGGAGGCTCCCACGGATCTGGTCGATCTGTACCCGACGATCCTTGCCATGGCAGGGCTGTCCTCCCCGGTCCCGGTTTCCGGCAAAAACCTGTTGGAGCCTATTTCCGACGACCGCCTGTTTTTCGGAAACAGCTTAAACAAAAACTTCTGCGTCATGGAAAAGAAGGTAAAGCTCGTCTACTCTTCCGTCGGCGACCATACGCTTTTGTTCGACTTAAACACCGATCCGATGGAGCGGCACGACCTGTCCAACGATCCGGCATGGCAGAAGGAAAAGGAGCGGCTATTTGGGATGCTGCTGGAGCACACAAAGCAGTACACGCCCGAAGCGCTCAATGAGGACGGCTATTTTATCACGGAAGACGCTCCCCGCTTCCCCGGCGATATGCCCGGAAGATGGTTCGGCTTCCACTACCATGACTATTCTGTGGATACGTTCCACTAAAAAGAGGCTGAAACGATTATAGCAAGTGAAAAAGAGGGATTCCGATTTAAAATGCCGGAGTCCCTCTTTTTCGTTGAAATCTTATTTCGCTACGCGGATACCGCAGTAATCCAGAACAAGCTCGCAGAACATCGCGTTTGCCCAGGAGAACCACTCTCTTGTATACTTGGTCGGGTCGTTTACGTCGAAGCCCTCGTGCATCATGCCCTTGCCTGCGTCTGTCGCCTTCATCATCTGCAGGATGCTCAGTTTCTCCTCCTGCTTCTTGCTCGTCAGGCCCTGCAGCGCCAGGGCGATGTGCCAGATATAACCGGGCTGGGTATGCTGGCTGCCGATGCCCTTTGCGCATTTTCCTTCATAATAGTAAGGATTTGCACAGCTTAAAATGAATTTCCGGGTGTTTTCCACAACCTCGCGGTCATTTGCCTCATATCCCAGATAATCCATTGCCAGAAGGCTGGGCACGTTCGCGTCGTCCATCAGCATATACTGGCCGAAGCCGTCGATCTCATACGCGTAAACCTTGCCATAATAGTAGTTGTTTACGATCGCCAGCGTCTCGATCGCGTTGTGGATCTCTTCTTTTAACTCCGCAGCCTCTGCCGCCAGCAGGTCGTCGTTCAATACCTCACGCGCGATCGTCTCCATGTAGCCTAAGATTACCGTCGCAAACATGTTGGACGGGATCAGGTAGCCGTAGATGCAGGCGTCGTCGCTGGGACGGAAGCCAGACCATGTCAGACCGATACCGGATTTTACCAGAGCGCCCTTGCCGTCTCTGGACAGGGTATCGGTATAGTAGCAGCCTTTTCTGCGGAAATAGTAAGGGGACTTCTCCTCGTGGCACTGCTCGGTCTTGAATACCTTCAGGATGGTATGCAGCCCCTTTACGAAGTTCTCGTCAAAATGATCCGTGCGTCCGGTGTTCTTCCACAGAAGATATGCGAACTGGACGGGATAGCACAGAGAGTCGATCTCGTATTTGCGCTCCCAGAGCCAGCCGCTGTTGTGGTCTGTTTCGTCCTCTGTCCAGCAAAGGCCGTTGTCCTCCTGATTGAACGCATTCGCGTAAGGATCGTGGTTTACAAACATGAACTGTCTGCGGGACAGACCTGCCAGCAGGTCGGAAATCTCCTGATCCTCAGCCGCAGCAACCAGATAGGGACGGACCTGAGCTACGGAATCACGCAGCCACATCGCCGGAATATCGCCGGTGATCACATGGGTCGTACCGTCGTCCATCTTCTTCACTGTGGTGTCAAGGGTGTTGGAAAAACAGTTGATAAACAGATTTACCATATCGGGATCGTCATGGAACGTCTCCTCTACCTTATGGATCAGCTTCTGTAAAGATTCAGGTAAATTCTCTTTCATCAGTGATGTACTCCTCTCCCGGTGCGCCATTTTGCACCTGTTCCTCTTTTTGATACCTATATACTACTGGTTTTTGCCGCTTCTTTCAAGCCATAATTTTGAAAAGTTTCCGGCTGCCGTCCTGTCCTTATTTTGCCTGCCGCTGCCTCCGCCCCTTGCCCTTCCTAAAAAAGCGTGCTAGAATCTTTGATACACCCTGACGGAAAAAACGAAGGCGCAGACGACGAGGCAAAATGGAGATTTCAATGGATAAAAACGGACAGACAAAATACGATATTTTAAAAACCTATTACGGCTATGATTCCTTCCGGGACGGGCAGGAGGAGCTGATCGACTGCCTGCTTTCCGGGCAGGACGTGTGCGGGATCATGCCCACCGGCGCCGGGAAATCCGTCTGCTATCAGGTTCCCGCCCTTTTGATGCGCGACGTTACCCTCGTCGTTTCGCCCCTTATCTCGCTGATGAAGGATCAGGTGCGCGCCCTCAACCAGATGGGCGTCCACGCGGCGTATTTAAACAGCTCCCTTTCGTGGAACCAGTATAAAAAAGCGCTGGCGTTCGCAAAGGAAGGGCGCTACAAGATCATCTATGTCGCCCCCGAGCGCCTTTTGACCGAGGATTTTCTGGACTTTGCGGCGTCTGTCCCGATTTCCATGGTCGCCGTGGACGAGGCGCACTGCGTCTCCCAGTGGGGGCAGGATTTCCGCCCCAGCTATTTAAGGATCCCGGAGTTTATCAAGGCGCTTCCCTCCCGTCCGGTGATCGGCGCGTTTACCGCCACCGCCACAAAGGAGGTAAAGGAGGACATCATCCGCATGCTCTCCCTCAATGCCCCCCATGTGACCGTCACGGGCTTTGACCGCCAGAACCTCTACTTCGAGGTGCGCCACGACAAGGATAAGTACCGGGGCATCCGGGAGTATCTGCGCGCACATCCCGACAGCTCCGGCGTCATTTACTGCGCCACCCGCAAAAATGTGGAGGAGGTCTGCGATAAGCTTCTGGAAGACGGCTTTGCCGCGACCCGCTACCATGCCGGCTTATCCGACGAGGAGCGGCGCGCCAATCAGGAAGCCTTTACCTATGACGAGGCCCCGATCATGGTCGCCACCAACGCCTTCGGCATGGGGATCGACAAATCCAACGTGCGCTTTGTCCTCCATTATAATATGCCCAAAAATATGGAGAGCTATTATCAGGAGGCAGGCCGCGCCGGACGGGACGGGGCAAAGGCGGACTGCATCCTTTTTTACAGCGGGCAGGATGTGATCACAAACCAGTTTTTCATCGAGCAGAACCGGGACAACGACGAGCTGACCGGGGAAGCGCTGGAGCTGGTCAAGCAGCGCGACCGGGAACGCCTCAAAAAAATGACGTTTTACTGCCACACCACAGACTGTCTGCGCGACTATATGCTGCGCTATTTCGGGGAATACGGCTCCAACTACTGCGGCAACTGCTCCAACTGCAAAAACACCTTTGAAACGGTGGACATCACCGCCATCGCAAACGACCTGATCGGCTGCGTCTTAACGAGCGGGATGCGCTACGGCGTCAACGTCATCCTCGATGCGCTGCGCGGCAGCAAAAATGAAAAGGTGCTCCGCTTCGGCCTGGATTCCAACCATTATTACGGTTCCCAGGCATCCCAGACGATCGTATTTTTGCGTCAGGTGCTCAATTATCTGATTCTGACGGATTATCTGGTCGTCACAGACGATCAGTTTCCTATATTAAAAGTGAAGGAAAAGGGACTGACCTTCTTTTCGGAAACCGGGGAATTCCGCCCCGTGCTCTCGATGAAGGCGGCAAGGAAAACTACGCAGACGCCTGCCAATGCCGGGAATGCGCCCGGCACGGACAAAAACGGCAGAAAGCGTTCGGTACATTCCGGAAGCGCTCCCTTTGAAGAGCTGCGCAGGCTCCGCACCGAAATCGCCCGCGCACAGCACGTTCCGCCCTACCTTGTCTTTTCCGACAAGTCGCTGGAATCCATGTGCGTCCTTCTGCCTCAGACCAAAGAAGAAATGCTCGCCGTCCACGGGGTCGGCGAGCTCAAATATCAAAAATACGGCGAGCCGTTTCTGGAGCTTTGCCAGAGGCTTGCCGGAGAGTCGGAGGATTTTTAGAAATTGCGTTTTCAAAAATTAAATAAAGATACTTTTTTGCACTACGGTTCGATGCTTCTGGGCGCGGCGATCCTTTCGTTCGGCCTATTCAACGTCCACAGCCAGAGCCAGATCACCGAAGGCGGCATTCTGGGGCTGACCCTTTTTCTCAACCACTGGACAGGGATCTCCCCCGGCGTCTTTTCCTTTGTGCTCGACATGACCTGCTATGCGCTGGGCTGGAAGCTTCTGGGGACGGCATTTTTAAAAAATGCCTTTTTCTCCACCTGCTGCTATGCCCTGATGTACCGGTTCTGGGAGTTTACAGGGCCGCTTCTGCCGTCCTTTTCAGACTCCCCGCTTACCGCGGCGATCCTCGGAGGGCTGTTTGTGGGCGTCGGCGTCGGGCTTATCGTCCGCAGGGGCGGCGCTTCCGGCGGAGACGACGCACTGGCGCTCATTATCCGCCGCTTCACCGGGGTCAAGCTTTCCAAAGCATACTTTTTTACAGATTTTACCGTCCTGATGCTTTCCTTAAGCTATATCCCCGTGGAGAAGATCTTCTTTTCCCTCATCACGGTAACGCTGTCGTCGGCGGTGATCGACGTCATTGTGGGGAAGCGGGAAAAATCAGGCAAAAAAGCATATGCCTAACTCTCATTTACCGGACAGGCTGCCAGAAATTCTGCCAGCCTGTCCGCTGTCTCCGGGAACCAGATTCCCGCAGCCTCCGCTTTCTTCGTATCCATCGTCAGATTGCGCAGGCTGCCCAAAGACACGTTCCGGATTCTGACCGTCCGCCCGGTCTGCTCTTTTAACAGGGCGGCAGCGCGGCACATCGTCTCATACACGCTCCCGCCGGCAGAGCTGCCGTAATTGTACACGCCGCCGGGCAGCTTCCACGCCTTTTCCATATTCTGCACAACCAGATTCACATCCGTCACGCCCCTGTGGTCCATCTCCGAAAATACGACCGGCTCTTTCTGTTCCATCGCTTCCAAAAATATGGTCGCCAGATTCCTGCGCCCGCCCTCACGCTCCTTTAACGTCAAAACGTCATACATCCATGTCAGCCGCAGGCACACGCAGGAGGGCAGTACGGCAAGACAGCGCTCTTCTGCCAGAAGCTTCTGCTTACCATAAAGCGGCTGCGGATCCAGACGTTCGTCCTCCCGATGCGGGCGCAAAAATGCAGCCCTTTCATGAAAATTGCGTTTTTCTGCGCCGTCATTCCCAAAATATACCTGATCCGAGCTGCACAATACCAGCTTTGCGCCGGTCTGCGCGCACGCCGCCGCCAGATTCTCACTGCCCGTCACGTTCACGGCAAACGAGCGCTCCGGCTCTCTTTCACACGTCCCCACATCGGACACCGCGCTGCAGTGGATCAGCACGTCCGGGCAAAAATGCCCCACCGCATCCAGCGTTTTTGCCGCATCCGTAATATCCAGCTCCCTGTGCGTCATTCCCCGCACCTCATATTTTTCCCCGTAAAAGGAAAGCAGGCGGCTTCCCAAAAAACCGCCTGCACCGGTAATCATGATCTTCATGCAGTCCCTCTTCCCCGAAAGCTTAAAAGCTTCTCAACGCGTCGTCTTCCCCGGCGCTTTTATCAATGGCGCGGATCACCACATAATAGCCTGCGCCGTTTCCCATATCCACATAAACGCGGTCGCCCACCTTTTTATGGAGAAGCGCCCGCCCCAGCGGCGATTCCCCGGAGATCAGCCCCTCGAGGGAATTCTGCCGCATCGTCGTCACGATCTTGTAGCTCTCTGTCTCATCGTCCTCTTCAAACCAGACCTCGACCCGGTTGTTCATGCCAACCTCATCCTGCGCGGATTCATCCGAAACGACCTCCGCCGTCCGGATCATGCGCTCCAGAAAACGGATGCGGCTCTCATTTTTATTTTTAAATTTCTTCGCCGCATAATATTCAAAGTTCTCCGACAGATCGCCCTGTGCCCGGGCGTCCTTTACATCGTCCAGCGCCTGTTTGCGAACGACCAGTTTCCGGTATTCGATCTCTTCCTCCATCTTCTTAATGTCGTTTTCCGTCAACTGATTGTGCATGTTTTTACTCCTTTCAGACGGACAAAGCCCCGCTTAGTCCTTCGGCACAAAGCCTTCAAAAATAAAATAATCGAATCTGCTTCTGCAGGCGTCGAGCTGCGCCTGGCACTTTACCGTCCACGCCACCGCCGGGCAGCCAAACAGCGTGCGGCAGATCGTCTTGGACACCGCGTTCATCGCGCGGCAGTCATACGCCACAAAATCCGGGCGCGTCCAGAAATTCGTCAGAAGATGGCGCATCACATAATACTGCGCCCCTTTGGAATCGTTGTCCCGCTGGAAATTCATCGAAAGCTGCCCCCGGCAGATATGGGGATAGTTTTCACGGTACCACCGAAGCACCTGCGGATGGAACGATTCAATGCAGTAAACACCGCTGTAGCCGTTTAAAATGTCCTGCGTCTTTTCGCAGATATTGCTGCGGCTGTTTTTATATTTCAGCTCCACGATCAGCGGAACCTTGCCGTCCACCAGCGCCAAAACGTCCGTAAACAGCGGAATGTGCTGATCGCTTCCATAGATCGACAGCTTTTCCAGCTCTTCATAGGTCAGGCTGTCCACGTCCACATCCACGCGGCAGATCCTTTTTAAGTTGAAGTCATGGACTACAACAACCTTGCCGTCCTTTGTCAGCTGCACGTCCAGCTCGATGCCGTAGCCTGCCTTAACCGCCTTCTCAAAAGCAGCCAGCGAGTTTTCCGGCGCGTCCGAAATGTTGTCGTGCAGTCCCCTGTGCGCATAGTAAACCTTCGGCATCCGCTCCGGGCGGTCTGCCAGACGCGGCGAAACCGCGTACAGATAAGCTCCTGCGGCTGTCAGCGCCGCTGCCGTTCTTTTCTTCATCTTCAGTCCTCCGTATCAAAATGTTCCAGCAGGCTCTTTTTTGCCGCCGGCCGGTTGTCCCCGTGCCGCACCATGCTCATCGTGACCATCGCCGCCACCGTGAACACGCACGCATAGGGAAACAGCGTCCGGTACGATACATACTGCAAAAATACCCCGGACAAGATCGGCGTAAAAATCTGCGCCGCCATCGAAAACGTATAATACAGTCCCGTGTACCTGCCCACATCCCGGCTGGCGCACATTTCCACCACCATCGGAAGGGAATTGACGCTTACCGCCGCCCAGCCCATGCCGATCAGCGCAAAGCCGACGTTGATCGAAACATGGTACTGTTTGAAAAAGATCGCCGCAAAAAAGCTTGCCAGCATGAGCACAAGACCGCCCAAAATGCACTTTTTCCTGCCTATCTTCGCAGAAATGACGCCGATCGGGATATAGCTCAGGATTGCGGCTACCGTCGCCACCATCAGGCAGTTGGCAAACCCGCCGCCCTCCATGCCCCAGACCGTGCGGGCATATCTGGAAAACGCGGTCGTTACCGCATTGTACGCCATAAACCATAAAAAGATCGAGATCAAAATCATCCGCAGGCTGCGCCTTACGTCCGGCGCAAGCCCGCCCGTCTGCTCTGTCCCCGCCGTTTTTTCTGTCTCCTCCGGCTCTTCCTGCCCGATTTCTGCGGAAAGCTTCTTTTCCCGTACCGTGAGCACAAGCAAAACGACCAAAACGACCATCAGCCCGGCAACGCCGAGAAATACGGGCATATAGTCCGGCTTCTCCCCGCCCTTTAACAAAAGGCTGATCAGCCCCAGCGTGTAAATGCCGCCCACCGCGCCCATCAGATTGATGACCGCGTTCGCCTGACTGCGCAGCGGCTTGGGCGTCAGATCCGGCATCAGCGCCACCGCCGGCGACCGGTAAAGCCCCATCGAGATCAGCAGGAAAAACAGCCCGCCCACAAACAGCGCAAAATTTTCCGTGCGGTCCGCGATGGGAAGAAGCATCATCAAAACAACCGACAGCGCCGTGCCTGCCGCAATAAACGGCGTGCGCTTCCCAAAGCGCGTGTCAGCCTTATCCGAAAGCGTCCCCAAAAGCGGCAGTAAAAATACCGCCAGCACGTTGTCCGCCGCCATGATCGTCCCCGTTACCGTCTCGTTTAAGTGAAACGTCCCCTCCCGTCTGCCTTTGTACCCTTATCTTACTCCCGCCAAAGCTCTTTTACAAGTCCGTTTCTTCATCCTCTTCCCGCATAAAATCGCCGTCCACCATGCTCTTTTTATCCGGGAAGCCCTCGCCGGGCACATTCTGTAGCCGCCTGTAAAAGGATGCCATTTCATCCGCCATCCCGGACAAACGGTTTAACAGCTCCGAAAATTCTGCCAGCATCGGATCCTTCTTTTTGTAAGGATACAGGATGTGATGGTCGATTTCTCCCCAGCCCTCCTCAAAAAGCGTCCTTACCTGCACCTCCACATACACGCCCCGGTATTTCAGGATATAGTGCACGGAACGGTAATATTTCTGGTCGTAAATATTTTCCTTCGGGATCCAGTCCGCGTAAATATCCGCAAAATCCCCCGGCCGCATATGCACCTTCGGCGCTTCCGCCATATAGCGGTCGCGGCTTTCCGCAAAGTCTGCAACGCAGTCCTTTATATACCATTCCGGCCTGTTTTCAAAGTGCTCCAGCAGATATTTGTGGAACACCACCCAGTCCTCGCGGTACAGCAAAAGCCCCCGAAAACCGATGATGTCCGTCACAAATTTCAGGTAGTTGTCCCGCGTCAGATCCTTATATTTTTCCCGGTTTTCCACCCGGCGGCGGATGATCTTCTCCACCAGATGCCCCGGCATCTTGATCCGGGTGCGGTAAGAATGAAGCCCTGTCTGTTCCTCGCGGTTTTCGATCAGCTCCTTTAAAAACATATCCCGGATCATGTAAAAGCCGTCCACCCGGTAAGCGTAATCCTCCGCGATGGCGCACAGCTCCTCCCATTCCATGCCCGCCTGCTCAAACAGCTCCTCCGGAACCGCATATTTTTTCAAAAATTTTTCCCTGTCTCCCAGCATCCTGTCCCCTTTCTAAAGCCGCGCCTTCCACAGCGCGCCCTGACACACCGCTGCGCCGGACGCGCTGCCTCTTAGATGTCCTGCTCGTGGGCAAGCCACTTATCGCCGCGAAACCGCTTCCAAAACGCCAGCGTTTTTACCGCCCATTCTGCGCACATACCGATCCACACGCCCTGAATGCCAAGCCCCAGCCAGACTGCCAGCACATATCCAAGCGCCACCCTTACGACCCACATCGTCACCAGCGAAAAATAGGACGCATAGGAGGCGTCTCCCGCCGACCGCATGACGGCGGGCAGGGTGTTGGATACGGGCCAGAAAAACGGCATGCACACCGCCGCGATCGCCAGCACGCTGTAGATCATCGCCACGGTATTGTCCGGCGCCTGATACATTTTTAAAATCAGCGGCATGAGCGGCAGCCCCACGATCAGGGAAACGACGGTCAGCGCCGTGCATAGCCACACCATCGACCTTCCGTAGCGGCGCGCAAGCTCCTTATCCCCCGAGCCGATGCACTGGCCGATCACCGTTACCGCCAGCGTCGCCACCGCGCCCGGAGCCGCATAAAACAGTGAAAATGTCGAGTTTGCAACCGCATTCGCCGCCACGCTCACCGCGCCCAGCCGCGCGATATAAATCTGGACGATCATGGAGCCGCCGTTCATAAAAAGCTGCTCCATCCCGTACGGAATGCCGATCCGGAAAATCTCCTTCAATATTTTTTTATCCAGCGGAAAAACATGGCGCTTTTCCACCCGCAGGATGCTTTTTGGAGACAGGAGCATCCAGACCGCCGCCGCGCCCCCTACAAACCGCGCCAGATTCAGCGCCAGAGCGCTTCCCATGATGTCAAGGCGCATCACGTTGATAAAGACAAAGCTCGCCACAAAATGCAGCAGATTGATGATGATCGTCAGCCGCAGGCACAGCTTCGTTTCCCCCAGCCCGCGGAATACCGCAAAGCCGCTCATGTACACCGCCAGAAAGATCATCGAGATCGCGATGCCCACCAGATACTGCTCCGCCTTTGCAAGCACCTCTTCCCCGACGCCCCCGAACAGCCCGTGCACCAAAGGATCCGCAAAGATCACAAGGATCGCGCATGCGATGACGGCGGACAGCGGCGTGGCGACCATGAGCTGCCCCGCCGCCTTTTTCATCCGCTCCGTATCGCCCTTTCCTTTAAACTGCGCCACTACAACCGTGCCGCCCGCTGAGATTGCGTTGTAAACCGCATAGATCATCATGTAAAGCGGGCTGACAAGGCTGACCGCCGATACCGAATCCTGACTGGACGAGCTGATCATCGCCGTCGTCAAAACGCCGATCGCGCACACGAAAAACGAATCCATGATCAGCGGCGTCAGCATCGAAAAGATCTGTTTTGTGTCAAATAACGGACTGTCAAATTTTTTGCTCAGAAACTGTTTCATCTTCCTCTTTTGCCCCCGTTTTTTCTGCAAGCCTGTTCTCTTAACTATAGCAGAACGCCCTTAAAAAACAAGTACCGGGGCAGATGTTTTTCGGAAAAATTTGTATGGCTTTCCCCGGTCCGGAAAGGGTACGGCGGGCACAGCCTACAGCGGACTGCGGTTTCGCTCACCGGAAATTTTCCGGCGATTCTGACGGACCGGACGGGGCGCAGGACGCCCGGTCAAACTCGCGCGGCTTATGCCGCGCTCAGACAAGTCCCGGGCATCCTGCCGTCCAATCCGCAGAATCCGGAAATTTCCCTTCGCTCAAACGCGTCCGCCATAGGCCGTGCCCGCCGTACCCTTTCCAAACCAGAGCGCTTCCGCCAACCGCCAAAATACAAAATTTCCAAGTGCAAATCCTGCGCATTGGCGGTATACTGAAAGTGCAGGGGGGCTTGCGCCGCCTGATCCAAATTCTCTGTAAGCGAGCCCGGAATCCGCTGTACCGGCGCTTGCCGGGCAGAGCCTGCGCGGATCCAGCCGCTGACGAGATTCCATCATTTCCCTGCAACCCATACGGATACAAGGAGGTCTGAGCCATGCGCCTGTTGGTCGCTGAAGACGAACCCGCTTTAAACAATATTATCTGCAAAACCCTCGAGAAAAACCACTATACGGTGGATTCCTGCCTCGACGGCGAAGAGGCGCTGCACTGCCTTTCCATGACGGAATACGACGCCGCCGTTTTAGATGTCATGATGCCGAAAAAAAGCGGCATCGAGGTGCTGCGCGCCATCCGCGCAAAAGGGCTCCGTACCCCCGTCCTTTTGCTGACCGCAAAAGCCAGCGTCTCCGACCGGGTAAACGGCCTTGACGCCGGGGCGGACGACTATCTGACAAAGCCCTTTTCCTTTGAAGAACTGCTCGCCCGCATCCGGGTCATGCTGCGCCGTCTCGGGGAACGGACGGACAGCTGCTATCATATCGCCGACCTGACCGTGGACTGCGACGCCCGCACCGTCGCCCGGGGCAGCACTCCCATCCAGCTTTCCGCGAAGGAATTTTCCATTCTGGAATATCTTGCCTGCAACAGGGGCATCGTGCTGTCCCGTGAAAAAATCGAACAGCACATCTGGAACTACGATTATTCCGGCGGTTCCAATGTCGTAGACGTTTATATCCGCTATCTGCGCAAAAAAATCGACGACGGCTTTGAGCCAAAGCTCATCCACACCGTCCGCGGCGCAGGCTATGTATTAAAGGAGACGCCATGAAACAGATGTCTGTCAAAAAAAGGATCACTCTTTGGTATACCGCGTTTATCACAGGCTTTGTGCTCGTTTCGCTCTTTCTCGTCCTCTTTCTGGCAAACGGGCGCCTGCTCTCCGGCGCAAAAACGCATCTGAAGGACACGGTCCGAAACAGCTTTCTGGAAATCGAATATGAACAGGGCGTTCTGGAATTTGACGACGACATCAATTATCTGGGCGAAGGCGTTTATCTGTCCGTCTATAACTCCGACGGCGCGCTCATTTACGGCAGGATCCCGTCCACCTTTCACGGCGCGCCCGTCCTGATCATGGATCAGCTGCAGCAGGTTCACAGTCAGGGGCAGCAGTGGTACGTTTACGATTCCTGCCAGACCGTGTCCGGATATGGGACGGTTTGGGTGCGCGGCATCCTTTCGCCCTCCGCCGCCGACTCCTCCCTGCGCACCATCGTGCTCTGCTCCCTGATCCTGTTTCCTTTTTTTATCCTGCTGACCGCCGCTGTCGGCTATTCCATCATCCGCCGCGCCCTGCTTCCCCTCGAAAAAATGACCGGGACCGCAGAGCGTATCAGCACCGGCGAGGATCTCTCCCTCCGCTTAAACATTCCGCCCGGCACAGACGAGGTGCACCGGCTGGCGCATACCTTCGACGGTATGATGGACCGGCTCCAGACCTCCTTTGAATCGGAAAAACAGTTCAATTCCGACGTATCCCACGAGCTGCGCACCCCGCTTTCCGTCATTTTGTCTCAAAGCGAATACGGGCTTTTGCCGGAAACCCTGCCGGAGGAGCGGATGCAGGCGCTGACGGTCATCCATGCGCAGGCAAAGCAGATGTCCGCCCTCATTTCGCAGCTTCTCATGCTCGCCCGCGCCGAAAGCAGCCGTCTTGCCCTCCATCCGGAAACGGTTGACCTTTCCATGCTGGCAGAGCTTGTCTGCGAAGGGCACGCTGACGCTGCAAAAAAGCGCCGCATCTTAATTCATACCGACCTGCCTGACGGGCTTTTTCTTACGGCGGATGAAACGATGATGATCCGTTTTTTTGACAATCTGATCGCAAACGCCGTGACCTATGGGAAGGAGGGCGGAAACATTTACGTTTCCCTTTCCGACGGCGCAGATCTCATATCCGGCTCAGTGCGCGACGACGGCATCGGCATCCCGCCGGAAAGCCTCGATAAAATATGGAACCGTTTTTATCAGGCAGATCCTTCCCGCTCATCCTCTGACTCTGACCGTGCGCCCAAAAGCGGCTGCGGGCTGGGGCTTTCCATGGTGCGCTGGATCGTAAAAGCGCACGGCGGGCAGATCCATGTTTCCAGCGCCGTCGGCAGGGGAACGGAATTTTCCTTCTCTTTCCCGAAACATTTTTTAAAAAATGAAATTCTTTAATGTTCCTTTCATCTTTGCCGGGTATTCTTAAATCACAGACAGGAAACAGCTCCTGCTGCCGACAGACAAACAAAATGCCCGCGGGCTTTTCTGAAAGGAGACATTTTTTATGAAACGCAAAAACTACAAAGCAATTACCGCATTGATGATCGGAACATTTTTAACCGCAGGAACCATCGCCGCATGCGCAAGCCAGTCGGAAGCCGCCCCTACGCAGGCGATCACTTCCAGCCAGGAGCTGATGGCTTCCGGCGCAAAAAGCGCCTCCGTCCCGGTAGAAACGACAGCCCGGACAACGGACGGCGGCAGCGCTTCCAAGGCAGCGCCCGCGCCTGCCTCTGCCGCAGACATTCCCTCCCAGCCTGCTTCCGCAAAAGACATCGGCGAAGCGGCGGCAAAGCAGATCGCCCTCGAGCATGCCGGCGTCGCAGAGGCGGACGCTTCCCATCTCTGGGTCAGCCGCGACTATGACGACGGACGGCTCGAATACGAGGTTGAATTTTTCTCCGGCTCCAAGGAATATGATTACGACATCGACGCAGCGGACGGCTCGATCTTAAGCTTTGATTCCGAAACCGAATTTGCCGGTAAAAAAACGGCGGAAAGCGAAGGAATCTCTCTGGAGCAGGCAAAAAAAATCGCCCTCGCCAAAGTACCCGGCGCAAACGATTCCCATATCCGCATTGAAAAGGACCGCGACGACGGACAGCTCCTTTACGAAGGAAAGATCGTTTACAGCGGCGTGGAATATGAATTTGAGATCAGCGCGGCGGACGGCTCCGTGCTGGACTGGGAGATTGACGACTAAGGCGTGGAAGTATTCTGAAAAATAAACGCATATGTCAAAAAAGGAGCAGCCTTTCCGTCCCGGGGAGCTGCTCCTTTCCTCTGTCATATTGTTTTTACCAGACATTCTTTTCTGAAAAAAGCGATCCCAAAGCACAAAACCTTCTTAAACCCGCTGCGCTCCAGCCCTTTTGCATACTGCTTTTCTGCAATCTGCCCCAGCGCCGTATCGCATCCGGTTTCCAGCCCTGCCTCTGAATCCGCCACTTTTACCTCTATTACCGCCGCCTGCCTTCTGGCCCTGTCTTTTATCACAAGATCCGGCCTGCCAAGCCCGCTTTCATAATTGGACTCCACGATATAGCCCGAACCGGCAAACAGCCCTGCAAGAAACGCGTGATAATAGCTTTCCGCATAATCATGGAAACTGATCGTATCGAACAGAAAATCAGACAGCAGCATGGTCAGCTTGCCGTCCTCCCCGTCCCACACAGCACGAAACAGCTCCTGCCGGTTACTTCCTGCCGCCTTGCGGTAAAACCATTCCACAACGCTCTTCCTGAAAATTTCCATTACCTCTGCATTCGGGATTTTCAGGGCTGTAACGCCATCCGTCCGTTCCTTCTGACCGGTATCCTCTGACCGTACTTTCGTCAGATACCCGCTCAGATACAAAAGGCTCCAGAAATTCCCCTCTGAATCGGCAACCGAATCATATGTCAGATTTTCATTGACCGCTTCCTGTACGCTTCCTCCCGCCAGCAGAGTCTCAAACTTTTCCGACACATCGAACTCTGTGCGTTCCAAAAAGGTTCTGATCACCGCATTGTCGCTCGTATGCTCCCAGAAATTTTCCGGCCTGGCATTGCCCTCCGTTACCATTTTCTTTACATAATTAAGTACGTCCCAAGGACAATACACATCCACATTTCCAAAATGATAGCCGTCATACCATGTCCGCACGGTTTCCATCTGCCCGCTGCAGCCGGCGTCCTCCAGAAACGCCGCCACTTCTTCCTGCGTAAAGCCGAAAAATTCATTATACCGGCTGTCAGAAATCGTATCCGTCGTAAAATTATTCATGCCGGTAAAAATACTTTCCTTACCGATCTTTAAGCATCCCGTAATAACCGCAAACCTCAGGGAACTGTTATCCTTGACCGCCGTGCTCATAAACGGTCTGACCAGATCCAGCATTTGCCGATAATATCCTTTGGCATCTGCTTTTGCGAGCGGCACATCGTATTCGTCCAGAAGAAGAATGACCTGCCGCCCATAGTGATCCTGCATCATTTTCATCAGCAGCGACAGGCTTGTTTTTAATTCTGCATCAGAAGGCGATCCGTCAACCGTGTCTGCAAGCTGCCAGAATACCTTCCGGTCCATTTCATTTACTCTGCCGCTGTCCCCAAGATAAATGTGCTGCTTACACAGATCCGCGATCCGGTTTCGGAACATCTCCCGGGCAGATTCAAAATTCAATCCGTCAACATCCTTGAAGCTGAAAAAAAGCGTCGGGAACTGATTCATCCATTTCTTACAAAGTTCTTCATCCTTTGAAATTTCCAGTCCCTCAAACAGGCTTCGGCTGTCCCTGCGAATATCGAAAAAGCAGGACAGCATGCTCATGCCAACCGTTTTCCCAAAACGTCTCGGCCGGGTGATCAGCGTCGCCTTCGTCCCGTCTGTCTTTAAAAGCTCGCCGATCAGCCCCGATTTATCGACATAATAATATCCTCCCATCCGGATTTCCCCAAAATCGGATATTCCCACCGGTATGTTCAAATTCTTCATGCTGTCCCCCCTTTCCGTTTACACCTCAAACAGCATCGTCACGATCTCATAAGGCTTAACCGTCAGCGAAATTTCCCCTGATCCGCCGTTTTCTTTCCAGTCCTCCAGCGGACGCTCGCGCAGATCGCACAGGCAGCTTTGCTTCCAGCCAAATCCCGTTTTCATCGTCAGCTTATGGCTTCCTCCGGTAAAATCATGGAACCGGACGGCAATATATTTCCCGTCCTCTGTCTTTTTGACCGCATCCAGCTCCACGCATTCCTGATCGAAGGCGATAAAGCTCTCAAAGGGCAGCCTTGTCCGCCCCTTCGTCACATGCAGCGGCACATTTAAGCTGCACGCCTCCTGAACGACCCTGCCCTGCACAAAATCGCCCCCGTGGGGAAGCAGGGAATAGGTAAACAGATGATGCCCCTGATCCTGGCTGTGATCCGGATAGGTCGCCGCCCTGATCAGCGTGATCCGCAGCACGTTGTCCTTCACATCATGGCCGTACTTGCAGTCGTTTAACAGGCTCACGCCGTAGCCGTACTCGGACAGGTCTGCAAACCGGTGCGCCACCGTCTCAAACTTCGCCTGATCCCAGCTGGTGTTCCAATGGTTCGGGCGGCGCACGTTTCCGTACTGTACGTCAAAGGTTCCGTAGGTCGTGCGGATGTCCACCGGAAACGCCGCCTTTAACATCTGATGGCGCTCGTGATATTCTACCTCCGTCACAAAATCGATCCTGCGGCTGTGGGCGTACAGGATCATATCCTGCTCCATTTCGGAATTCATATATTTCCACGCCAGATGCAGCACCAGACGCACTGCGCCGCACTCTTTTACCGCAAACTCCGTCAGCTCCGTGACCTCACGCATTTTTTCCTGATAAAAAATGTCGATGTCCCACGCGTCGCTGCCCATGGGCTTATCCTCAAATACCTGCAGCACGTTGGCGCGCGCTCCCTCCGGCAGCACCTCGCGGTCAAATTCCTTGTCAAACAGGCGCGTGATCTGGCCTGCCCCGTTTAATTCCAGCTTATAAAAGGGCGTCTCGATCCGGCGGCCGTTTATCACAAACCGTGTTTCCTCATGCGCACCGTTTTCGGCGGCGTCGCCCTCTTCCAGCGTTACGCATACCGTTCCCATGGAAGCGCTCTGCGGCACATAAACCGCCAGCCCGCCTTCCGTCTGCTGGCTTTCCAAAACCGTCCCGTCCGCCAGCCGCGCCCGTTTTGCACTGCCGCAGGCGGGCAGCACAACCGTGCCGTCCATGCAAAAGCTGTTGCTGTTAAATACCGTAAAGACGTTTGCCTCCGACTCTGCAGCGTCCAGAAGGAACGCCTCTTCCACTTCCTGTCCGACCGCTTCGATCCATTCGTAATCCTTTTTGGAATCCTCGTATACCTCAAAGATCGAGGAGCCGGGGATGATGTCGTGGAACTGATCCGTCAGAATATGCTTCCAGCCCTCCGTCAGCTTTTCCTGCTGCGCAAGCTTTAAATCGCCGCCCAGAAGCGCCCGCAGCACCGTAAAATATTCCGCCTCCCGGTACAAAAGCTCCATTTTCCGGTTCATCCGCTTATTGTGGGCATGGCTCGTATACGTCCCCCGGTGGAATTCCAGATACAGCTCGCCGTCCCATGTGTTCACAAAGCGGTCGGTCTTTTCCACATTTTCCTTTAATTTGCGGAAATACGCCCCTGCCGTGGACGTTTTTACATGGGGAAGCCCCGGGATTTTATCCAGCCTGCGGCGCTGCTCCAGCATATCGCGGTTTACCCCGCCGCCTCCGTCGCCGTAGCCGTAGGAAATCAGAAGATCGCGGTTCATCTCCTTTTCGCTGTAGCTGTCCCACACGCCCTTTACGGTGCGGGGCACGAGCTGCCCGTTGTAGGTGTAAAACCAGCTGTCCGCCGGACGGTCCGGCTCCGGCGTCGTGATGAAATGGGTCAGCACCCTGCTTCCGTCGATGCCCTTCCAGTAAAACGTGTCGTGGGGCATCCGGTTGTACTGGTTCCAGCTGATCTTCGTCGTCATAAACATGTCGATGCCCGCTTTTTTCAAAATCTGCGGCAGCGCCCAGGAATAGCCGAACACATCCGGCAGCCACAAAAATTCCACGTCCTTGCCGAATTCTTCCTTAATAAACCTGCTGCCGAGCAAAATCTGACGGGTCAGCGATTCCCCGCTCGTTAAATTGCAGTCCGCTTCCACCCACATCGCGCCGTCCGCTTCCCAGCGTCCCTCTGCGATCCGTTCCCTGATCTGCCCATACAGCTCCGGGTTGTCCTCTTTTACCCACTCATACAGCTGGGGCTGGGTCTGCAAAAAGAAATATTCCGGGAACAGCTCCATCATGCGCATTACCGTGGAAAAAGAGCGCTCGCATTTTTCACGGGTATTTTTCAGTCTCCACAGCCACGCCGTATCAATATGGGTATGTCCTACCGTATAAACATTGATGTCAGAACGCTTGTCCATCCGGTCGATGGCGTCGTTTAACAGCCCGTCCGCCTTTTTTACGGATTCATAAAAGCATTCGCTGCCCGGATAAGACCAGTCGATCACATAAAACGCCCGATCCAGCGCCGTTAAAAGCTCATGGTGCAGCGGCTCATTTTCCGAAAGCTGGCGCACCGTCCCGAGCACCATCGCGCCCAGATAATACAGGTCGTCCGTGCTTTCATCCAGCCATCCCAAAAAGGCGCTCTTTAAGCGGTGCTCCATCTCCCGGGGCTGTCCGCCGCCTTCCAGTCCCGACCAGAGCCGAAACGTCAGGCTGACCTTTTTTCCGTAGGTTTCCGGCTTAAAAAATACTTCTTTATGGTTTGCGTCCACGCCCTGATAACGCCTGCCGTCCACATATAAAAGCGACTCGAAGCCAAAGTTGTTGCCGTCGCCCGTCATGCCGAAGTCAAATACACCGACCGCGCGCTTTCCTTCCCACTCTGCCGGGATCTCAGCGTCAGCGTGCAGCCATAAATACAGATCGCGCCCTTTCCAGTCCGCTCCGAGCGGCATCCTGTCCCAGCCCGAAAAATCCGTCGGCGCGTCCGGGTTTACAAGCCCGGACGTGTCCTGCTTTGCCAGAAATTCCAAAAAGGGCTTTGTCTCCCGATAACGGTACTGCGCCAGCTCATTGATCCTGCCTTCCAGCTTTCTTTCCGTAAAAAACATATGCGTTCCCTCCACAAATATCAAGTTCAGTTCCGGAAGCTGTTCTGTCCGGATGATCCTACCCTGCTTTCACTGCTCCATTTTACCTTATTTTCCCGCCCTCTACAATCCTTTTAAGCTCCCCGTTTAAAGCTCCCTGCGGCCCAGACGCACCTCTTCCATATATTCCGCCAGATCCTTGGAAAGATGGTCGAACAGGTAATTGCGGTCCTTGACGTTTTCTGCCGCCGGTTCCTTCTTCGCCCGGCTTTTTTCCATCTGCTCCCGGATCAGCTTCTGCGTGATCTCCACCTCTTCCAAAAGCTCCCGCGCCGCCATCCTGCGCGCGCCCTGCCCGTAAATGATCACCTGCTCCAACGCGTCCGAGGTTGCGACCGTGACCTTTGCGTTCCGCCCAATCCGGTGCACCGTTTTTTCAATATACTGATCCGCCGTTTCCGCCTCTTTTGTAAATACCACGTGGATGTTGTGATAACGCTGCACGCTTCCCTGACCGCCCTCCACCCGGTAGGCGTCAAATACGAGGATCAGCGTGCATTTATGAAAGCCTTGATAATTGCACAGCACATCCATCAAAAGCCCGCGGGCGCTCTCGATGTTGACCTTTGCCAGCTCCCGCAGGTTTTCCCATGAAAAAATGATGTTGTAGCCGTCCACCAGAAGATATTCCTCCTCCGGCTTTTTGGCTTCCGTCCGCGCATTTTGGGAGCCGCTGTCTGCGTCAAAGCCGCCGCTTTTTTCAAAGAGACGCTTTGGCTTTGGCTCCTGCCGGCGCTTTTTATAACCGCTGCGCTCCTGCTCAGGCTTTCTGTATGTCCGGTTAAAAATCTCTTCCAGCTCTTCCTGACTGATAAAGGGCTGCTCTGCTTCCTGCCTGCGCCCTTTTCTCGGGCGGTTTTGATCTGAAATGCCGTCTTCCGTCCACGCTTCTGTCAGGCTGCCTGCCTTTCCTGCCCCATTGTCTTTCCTCCAGGTATCCGGGTCATAGCAGGCTTCCAGATGCATATATTCCTCCACCTGATCCCACGGCACGACAAAGCCCGCCCCATGCGCGCAAAATACCGAGGACGGCGGATTGTCCAGATCCGCTTCCGGGTCATAGCAGGCAGCTGCGATTACCTCTTCTGCGTTGTGGCACGGCTCGTATCCACCCAGCGTACAAAACAGATGCCCCCGCCCCCTCGTATATGCCGTTACCTCCTGCTGATAGCCTCTCATACAGGCGACCGGAGCCTTTCCGGTCAGCACTGCCCGCCCGCCTTCCAGCTGCGGCGCTGCAAAGCTGCCGTACATCCGCTGAATATCCGTCATGGCGCGCCCCACATTTTCTGCAGGAAGCTCCAGCCGAAATTCATAAACCGGCTCCAAAAGAACACTCCGGGTACGCATCAGCCCCTGCCGCAGTGCCCGCCACGCCGCCTCCCTAAAATCGCCGCCTTCCGTATGCTTTAAATGCGCCCTGCCGGTCAGAAGCGTTACCCTCATATCCGTTGCCTCTGCGCCGCACAATACGCCCCTGTGCCGTTTTCCCTCCAGCTGGCTGATCACAAGCCGCTGCCAGTTCCGGTCCAGAATATCTTCGCTGCACGCCGTTTCAAACTGCAGCCCCATCCCCCGCTCCAACGGTTCCAGCAAAAGATGGACTTCCGCATAATGCCTCAGCGGTTCAAAATGCCCGACTCCCTCCGCCGGTTCCGCGATCGTTTCTTTATATACGATGCTTCCCTCCCCGAAGGATACCTGCACGCCAAACCGCTCGCAGATCTGATTTTTCAAAATCTCCATCTGCACCTCGCCCATTACCTGCGCGCAGATTTCTCCCGAAGCCTCTTCCCACACGATCGAAAGCTCCGGCTCTTCCTCTTCCAGCTGGCGCAGCGATCTTAACATCGTGTGCGCATCCACATCCTCCGGCAGCTCGATCCGGTATGTCAAAACCGGTTCCAGCACCGGAAGCTGCGGCTCCTTTTCGCTGCCCAGCCCCTCTCCCGCAAAGGTTCTGGAAAGCCCCGTCACCGCACAGATTTCCCCCGCCGCAGCCTCCGCTGCCGTCTCATATCCGTCTCCCGCGTACAGGCGGATCTGATCGATCTTTTCCTCATCCAAAATCGTTTTGACCTTCAGATTTCCTCCTGTGATCTTCAGATAGGTAAGCCGCACTCCCTGAGGATCTCTGGCGATCTTAAATACTCTTGCCCCAAATTCCCGGGAATAAGCCCGCTCCATAGTATAGCTTTCCAGTCCCTGAAGAAATTCCTGAACTCCCTGCATTTTAAGAGCAGAACCAAACCAGCAGGGGAATACCTTCCGCTGCACGATCAGACGGCAGATTTCTCTGTGAGCAACCTCTCCTGTTTCCAGATAGGTTTCCAGAAGCTCTTCCTCACACATGGCAAGATTTTCCATAAGGTCATCCAGGTCTTCTGATGTGTCTGTTCCGGATTTCATACTCTCTGTTTTATCGTCACCGACAGCTCTTTCACTGTTATCCTCTGTCAGACAGGCAAAATCCATGCAGTTTTCGTTGAG
>URRW01000001.1 GCA_900550285.1 uncultured Lachnospiraceae bacterium | reverse complement strand
CTTGCATGTGTTAAGCACGCCGCCAGCGTTCATCCTGAGCCAGGATCAAACTCTCATGTTAAAATATGATTTGCTCCGCAAATCACTTGGAAATTTACTCCGTAAATTTCTTCATGTCTCACTTCGCATTCAATCTTACATTCGTTTGAACCGGTCAAAATCAGTCTGGCTAATTTAACCGTTCTTACTGTTTTAAGGTTTTTGTTCTTTATTTCTCTGAAAATCTTTTGGAATTTTCAGGGTTGCATTACTGTTTATTTGTCAAGGTGCTTTGCTGTTGTGTTCAATCAGCTTTGATATTTTATCATAGTTGATTTTGTTTGTCAACAACTTTTTTATTTTTTTGAACTTTTTTCAGAAGTTCGTTTTGGCTTGTTAGCCGCAACGGTTATTTATTATAACTCATTGTTTCGTGGCTGTCAAGCACTTTTTTGAACTTTTTTCAAAGCTCAGTTGCTTTTCAAATGCCGCAACGGTTATTTATTTTATCAGAACCGCTCGCTTTTGTCAAGCACTTTTTTCTTCTTTTTCAGAAGAAGTTTTTTAACTCCGCTTGTCCTGCGGTAAGATGTATTCTATCATCTCACCATCGCTTTTGTCAACACCTTTTTTGCTGTTTTTTTACAAAGTTTTTACTTTGCAGATCAGCCGGGCTGACGCAGGAGCGAAAAAAAAGAAACCCAAAGAGCAGGATTCTCTTTTCACTGGCAGAGCTAACGGAGAAAGAGGGATTTGAACCCTCGCGCCGCTTTAACACGACCTACACCCTTAGCAGGGGCGCCTCTTCAGCCTCTTGAGTATTTCTCCGGATATTCTGAATAAGCCTCTGCCAATATGAAATTGTGCGTCACTGCCGGACGCATGAGTTATTGTATCAGCTCTGCGTCCGGCTGTCAAGGGGTTTTGCAGTTCTTTTTATAAAACCTCATGCGCCGCGATTGCTTCGTCTATCCTGCGCTTTACCTCCGCCGCCAGCTCCACCGTTTTCATTCCTTTATATATATCATAAGGAATGGGTTCCAGATATACGACCTTTACCGTTACCTTTTCGATCGTATTTTTATCAAAGGGAATGTAGGCATTCATAAGCGCCACCGGAACGACGGGGCATTTTGCCTTATATGCGCTTTTGAAGCTTCCGCCCTTAAACTCCTGCGTCCGGTTGCCCTGCCTGCTGCGTGTCCCCTCCGGAAAGATCAGAAAGTTTACGCCGCTGCGCACCGCCTCCGCAGTCCGGTTGATCACTCCCATAGACTGCCGGATGTCCTCCCTGTCAATTGAGAGGGAGCCGGTTATGGCAAATACCTGTTTTAAAAGAGGGACGTTTTCCACTTCTTTCTTATTTACAACGGCAAAAAAGCGCGAACAGCTTTCCACCAGCGCCAGCACGTCGAACATTCCCTGATGGTTCGGGAAAAAGATGAAGTTTTCTTCCTGCGGGATGTTCTCCGTCCCATAGGATTCTATTTTGACGCGCCCGCCCTTGTTGGCATGGCGGACGATCTTTTGGAGCACCTTCCAGCGCTCCTCCTGCGTATAGCGTTCCGGATGCTTTGCCATGCGGCACAGCTGCCACCACCAGTATGGTACGAACGGCAGATTATAAAGCACCATCAGGATGATCCTTTTCATGGCATCTCTCTTTTAAAGCTGTCGGCAGCCGTCTCATACAGATCCTCGCCCGACGAATCCATGCACACGATCACCGGGAAATCCTCCACCTCGAGCCTGCGGACCGCCTCCGCCCCCAGATCCTCATATGCGACTACCTCCGCCTTTTTGATGGATTTGGACAAAAGCGCTCCCGCTCCTCCTACCGCCGCAAAATAAACTGCCCCGTTGCGGATCACCGCTTCCTTGACCGCAGGGCTTCTGCGTCCTTTGCCGATCATTCCCAAAAGTCCCAGATCCAGCAGGCGGGGCGTATATTTATCCATGCGGCTCGCCGTTGTAGGGCCTGCGGAACCGATCGGCCTGCCTTCGCGCGCCGGGGAAGGCCCCATATAATAAATAACCGCATCCTTTATCTCTACCGGAAGCTCCTCTCCTGCATCCAGCGCTTCCTGCATCCGTTTATGCGCGGCGTCGCGGGCGGTATAGATCGTTCCCGTCAGGTAAACATATTCCCCCGCCTTCAGCGACGCAGCCTCTTCTCTCGTCATCGGCACTCTGATCTGTTTTTTCATCTCCGGAAATCCTCCTTTTTTCAAAGCTCCCTGACCGCATGGCGGTTCACATGACAGCAGATATTGACTGCCACCGGAAGCCCCGCGATATGCGTCGGATATGTATTGATATTGACCGCCAGCGCCGTCGTGCTTCCGCCCAGCCCGCCGGGGCCGATGCCGGTCTGATTGATCTTTGAAAGGAGCTCCTCCTCCATCTCTTTTACATAAGGAACGTCTGAATGCTCTCCCGCCGGACGCAAAAGCGCCTGCTTTGCCATGAGCGCGCACTTTTCAAACGTACCGCCGACCCCGACTCCGACAACCATCGGCGGGCACGCGTTGGGCCCTGCGTCGCGCACTGCTGTCAGGACTGCATTTTTAACGCCTTCGATCCCGTCTGCGGGCTTGAGCATGAATACGCGGCTCATATTTTCACTTCCGAAGCCTTTGGGGGCAACGCAGATCTTCACGCGGTCTCCCGTAACGATACTGTAATGGATCACGCCGGGCGTATTGTCCTTTGTGTTTTCGCGGATCAGCGGATCTTTTACAACCGATTTGCGCAGATAGCCCTCCGTGTAGCCCAGACGGATTCCCTCATTGACCGCATCCTCAAGGCTTCCGCCTTCAAAATGGACGTCCTGTCCCGCTTCTATAAAAACGACAGCCATTCCGGTATCCTGACAGATCGGGATGTCCTCGTTTTTGGCGATTTCCAGATTTTCGGAAAGCTGATCCAGTATCCGGCGTCCCAGCGGGGATTTTTCCTCCTGCCGCGCCTTTTCAAATACGCTACACATGTCCCTGGAAAGACTGTAATTGGCTTCGATGCACATGTCGCGCACCGCATCGCGCACTGCTGTCACCTGTATTGTCCTCATTTTTACCGCTCCTTGTAGGTTTTTTCACTTTTTCAGTGTACCCCATTCCCGGCGTACACGCCACTGTTTCTTTGACATTTTTTCGGGAAAAGCATATACTATAACCGCATCAGACAATGACGGCATTCGCACTTGGAATATTTGTATACAAACGGAAGAATATTGATATGAAAATCCTGATCTTAGTCATCTGTATCCTATGTCCGGTCTACCTGTTTTTGCTGCATCCCAGAATGCACAGGCCGGACGCCAAAGCTTTCCGGGGATGCTTTTTTGCGCACAGGGGACTGCATGACGGGAACGTGTCCGTGCCCGAAAATTCGCTTCCAGCCTTTCTTAAGGCAGCGGAAAAAGGCTACGGGATCGAAATGGACGTGCAGCTTTCCGCCGATAAAATTCCCGTTGTTTTCCACGACGCCACGCTCAGCCGCATGTGCGCCATCGACCGCCGCGTGGACTCCATGACCTTTGAAGAGTTAAAAAAACTGCCGCTGGCAGAAACCGGCGAGCATATCCCCTCCTTTGAAGAGGCGCTGCGCGCCGTCGCCGGACGCGTCCCCCTTCTTGTGGAGATCAAAATGGACCGGCTAAGCTTCGACATCCCAGAAAAGATCGACGCGCTGCTCTCCTCCTATACGGGGCTTTACTGTGTGGAATCCTTTCATCCCGCCGCACTGCTCTGGTATCGAAAAAACCGCCCGCAGATATTCCGCGGGCAGCTTTCTACCAATTTCAATATTGAAAATCATACGCTCAGCCCGTTCCAGTACCTGTTCGGGAAGATGGTCTTAAACGCCGTCAGCCGGCCTGATTTTATTTCCTACAACTGGCGTTTTCAAAAAGATCCTTCCCTGCAGCTGTGCCGCAGGCTCTTTGGCGCCGACTGCGCCGGATGGGTAATCCGGTCGCCGCAGGAGCTTGCCAGCTGTCAAAAAACATTCCAGATGTATATTTTCGAAGACTTCCTGCCCTGATCCGGACATTACGCCTTTGTCAGAAGAAGGTCGGACAGGCGCGCAAACTGCTCGAGAGAAAGCGCCTCGCCCCGGATCGTCTCGGGAAGCCCCATCTGCGCAAGCGCTTCTTTTACCGCGTCCTTGGACACATGCAGCCCCGCCGCATTGGAAAGCCCGTTTACAAGCGTTTTGCGGCGCTGGTTAAAGGACGCCCGGATCAGGGAAAACATGTGCTTCTCGTCCGCCGCTTCCACAGGCGGCGCTTCATAGCGGTCCAGACGGATCACGGCGCTGCCCACGTTCGGGCGGGGGATAAAGCAGTTGGGCGGTACGATCGCCACGATCTCAGGCTTTGCGTAATACTGCACCGCCAGAGAAAGCGCCCCGTAATCCTTCGTGCCCGGTCCAACCTGCATCCGGTCCGCCACCTCCTTCTGCACCATGATCGTGATGCTCTGCAGCGGCACATGGCTCTCAAACAGTCCCATAATGATCGGCGTTGTAATATAATATGGAAGATTCGCAACGACCTTGATCGGCCTTCCGCCGTTTTTTTCCTGTACGAGACGGTTTAAATCCACCTTCAGAATATCTTCATTGAGCACTTCCACATTGTCATATTCCGACAGCGTATCCGACAGGATCGGGATGAGCGCCTTGTCGATCTCGACCGCAACGACGTGCCCGGCGCGCTCCGCCAGATACTGCGTCATCGTGCCGATGCCGGGGCCGACCTCCACCACGCAGTCGTCCTTTGTAATCTGCGCCGCATTCATGATCTTTTCCAGAACATGCGTGTCGATCAGGAAATTCTGACCGAATTTTTTTTGAAAATTAAAATTGTATTTCTGCAATACCGCAATGGTATTGGATGGTATTCCAAGTGTCGCCATCGTCAGTTTCCTTTCTCGTCCAGTTCAAAAAAGCGGCATGCATTGCGCCATGTAGCTTCTTCGACCTCTTCACGGCTCACGCCCTTGATCTGCGCGATCGCCTCCGCCACATAAGGCAAATAAAGAGAGCAGTTGCGCTTGCCGCGGTTTGGCTCCGGTGCAAGATACGGGCTGTCCGTTTCCAGCAAAATCCGTTCCAGCGGGATATATGCCACCGCCTCTTTTAATTTTTTCGCATTTTTAAAAGTGACGACGCCGCCGATCCCGAAATAGCAGTCCCATTTCAGGAACTCGCGCGCCGTTTCCTTCGTATAGGAATAGCAGTGGATCACCGCCCTGAGCGCTGCACCGCCTTCCGCCGCCATCACATCCAGCGTATCCTTTGCCGCGTCGCGGGAATGGATGATCGCCGGCTTTTTGACCTTCCGGGAAAAGGCAAGCTGGCGGGCAAACCACTCCCTCTGCCGTTTCTGCACCGCTTCCTCTTTGTCCCAGTAATAATCCAGCCCGATCTCTCCCACTGCAACCGCCTTCGGGTCGGAAAGCTGCCGCTCCATCCATAAAAAGCTCTCCTCGGAAAGCTCTGCCACGCTGGACGGGTGCACGCCCAGCGCCGCGTAAATATGCGGATACCGCTCCGCCAGCGCAAGGCTCGTTTTTACCGAGGAAAGATCCGCCGCCACATTCACCGCGCGGCAGATCCCGTTTTCTGCAAGGGACGAAATCAGCGTCTCCCTGTCCGTATCAAATGCTTCGTCATCATAATGGGCATGGGTTTCAAAAATCATCGCTTCAATCCTTTTTTGCCAGAACTGCCTTCACAAACTCCCAGACGCGCTCTGTCGAAGGGATGCTCAAATGCTCCTCCGTCGTGTGGATGTCCTTCATATCCGGGCCGATGGAAACGCAGTCCAGCCCCTCCACCTTGCCGGAAAGAAGCCCGCATTCCAGACCTGCGTGGATCGCTTCGATCTTAGGCATTCTGTGGTACAGCTCCTGATAAACCGCTATCATTTTGTCGCGCAGGGCGGATTCCTGCTTGTACTCCCAAGCCGGGTATGCGCCGGAGATCTCCCACTGTGCGCCCTGGCTTGCCAGAATCGCTTCCATGCGGTCCAGCAAAAGCTCCTTTTCGCTTCCGACCGAGCTTCTTACGGAATAATCCAGATGCAGCCCCTTCTCATCCAACTCCATGATACCCAGATTCAGCGACGTCTGCACCAGTCCGTGGATGTCCGCGCTCATGGACTGTACGCCGGACGGCAGCGTCAGAAGAAGGAACGCCGTTTTTGCCGCGCTCTCTTTTGTCAGCACCTTAAAGTTTCCCTCCGTTCTGGAAACGGTGCGAAGCGCAAAGCCCGGATCCTTTACCGCAAGCTCTTTTTTCACATGGGACGCAAAGGCTTCTGCCGCCTCTTCAAAGGCTGCCGCCTCTTCCCTGCTCACCCAGAAGCTCACATTTGTCTGGCGCGGGATCGCATTGTCCGCAAGTCCGCCCTTCATCGCTGCCGGGCGCACGTCTGCCGTCTTCTGCGCCCCATATAAAAGCCTGCCTGCAAGGCAGTTCGCGTTGCCTCTCTCCTTGTGGATCTCGCCGCCGGAATGTCCGCCCAGAAGCCCTTCCACGCTCAGCTCGTATAAAACGCCTTCCTTCTCTTCCCACTCTGTCGGAAGAAATCCGTGCAGGCGTGCGCCGCCCGCGCAGCTTGTCAGGAAAATGCCCTCCTCCTCGGAATCCAGATTCAGCAGGCGTCTGCCGCTGCACACGCTCATGTCGATCGCCCGCGCGCCGTCCATTCCCGTCTCCTCATCTACGGTAATCACCGCCTCGATCGCCGGATGCGCGATCGTATCGGAATCCAAAAGAGCCAGCATATAAGCCACCGCAATGCCGTCGTCGCCGCCAAGGCTCGTCCCTTCCGCGCAGAGCCAGTCGCCCTCTACCTTCACGTCCAGACCTTCCTTTGTCATGTCCTTCGTGCAGCCGGGCTTCTTTACCGCAACCATATCCATGTGGCCCTGAAGCATCACGGGCGCTTCGTTCTCATAGCCGGGCGTCGCCGCCTTTTTGATGATCACATTTTTTACGGAGTCCTGAATATATTCCAGATTCCGCTCTTTTGCAAAATCAGCCAGAAAATCGCTGATCTGCTCCACATTTCCCGATCCGTGCGGGATACTGCAGATTTTTAAAAACCATGAAAATACTTCTTTTGCTTCTGAATTTGTCAGTCTGCTGTCCATGTCCTTTTCTCCTTTTCATCTGAAAAAGGAAACAGACGGACTCCGCCTGTTTCCCCTTTTCCGGCAGGAAAGCCGCAAAAACACCGCTTTCCCTTTTTAATCTTCCGTATCATCCGTGTCCGCAGCCACAGCGGATACAACCGAAGAGACAACCGCTACGATTACCGCGAACAGGATGATCAATAAACCGCCTGCTAAAAGTAAAAACATACTGTTTCCTCCATTCCGCTCCCCCTGCGGTTAGTTTACCACAGAAAAGAGGCAGATACAACCGCCGGCAATTATTTTTATTCCAAATTTGCCTTGCTTAAATCAGCCTTGCCTACCGTAAACTCCTGACGTCCCATGTAACCCGGCGCAATGTCGTATTTTGCGAACACGATCACAACCTCTCCCTTGTCGTTGATATAAAAATCCTGATTGGACGCGATCTTCGTAAAGCCTTCGATTCCCAGTAAAGCGTCGTCCTCCGCCATGCTGCCGTATCCAAAGTATGCCAGAGAGTCGTCGGATGCAAGCCTCTCCTCGATCTGCTGCCGGATATTGGCGCTGACCGTTTCGATATAATCAGCCCCCAGAAGCTGTTCCAGCGTCAGATACTGTCCGGTCGCCAGATTCAGGTTGTAGTAATGACGCTCCTCCTGCGCAGACACCCAGCCCTTTGCCGTCGTCAGCTCCAGCGACAAAAGATTGCCCTGCTGATATTTCACGTCATAGTCTACCGTAATGTCCATCTTCCGGTCCGCCCATTCCTCCTCGGTGCCGCCGGTCGCAAAAAAGGCTTCTTTATAATCGGCAAATTCCTGCTTTGCCTCTTCCATGTAGCTGTCAACGATCTTTTCGATCTCTGTGTTGATGTCCCCGGTAAAGGCATCAGGCGCTGCAGTCCCCGTCTCCGGTATCGGATCTGCCGTCTCCGGCGCGCTTTCCGTTCCTGCCTGCGCCGTCTCCTTTTCGATCTTCGGCACGTCCATGTCGATCTCAAAATCGCCGTCCGTCCCGTGATAAGAGCGTACCGTCAGCACCCTTGCCAGCGAACCAAGCACCGGGATGTCGCTCATCTCCTTTGCAAACGCCTCGCTCGTGTTGACGCCGATCGTCATACATATTACGAATGCCGCTGCGGCCGATGCCACATAACGAAATATACGCACCGTACTGTCCCTCCTTCTTTTCTTCCGGCTTTTCTCCCGGATCTGTTCCTTATTCTGTGAAGCGATCGCCCGGTTTACCACTTCGGAAAGCTCCTTTGGGATCTCGATATTGTCATATGCTTTTTTGCCGTCTTCCGGTCTCATACCGCCGCCTCCTTTAAATTTTTCTCCATCCGGTCCAGCGCGCTGTAAAGCCGCGACTTTACCGTGCTTAAATTCACTCCCGTGACCTCTGCGATCTGTCTGAGCGTCAGCCCTTCGTAAAAATGCAGTATCACGATCGTTTTCATCTGTTCCGGAAGCTTCATGACCTCCTCCAAAACCTCATGGTCCCTGTCGTATGCTTCTTCCCGATAGATCTGCTCCGGAAGCTCCCCATCTGCGCTGACTGCCTCGCGGCGGTTTTTGCGGATGTACTGGATCGACTCGTTTACCACGATCCGGTAAAACCATGTCTTTAACGCGTCCGGGTTTTTCAGGTCATAGCACTTTTCAAGCCCTTTGCAGATCGCGTTCTGAACTACGTCCAAAGCATTATCCTTGTCCCGTACATAGCTGTATGCCAGCCGGTAGAATTTTTCCTGGTTTTCGAGGATGTAGGAAACCGTCCGGTCATAAATATCCTGTGCCATCGTTTGCCTGCCCCTTTCTTTTCTTTTCATCCTATAGACGATCCCCCTTTTAAAAAAGTTGGAATTTTTTCAATAAATTTTTGCAGCAGCCCAAACCAAAAAAGTGTGCGTCTTGGCGCACACCCGCGCCGAGCGCGTTTGCCGTCAGGCAATAAATTCCTTGCGCGTGAGTGCGCATAATCATGTTTTTTATTCGGCAGGAAGGTTCCTTTCCTGCCGAATAAAAAACCGGACAGGATAGGCTCTGTCCGGTTTTGACTGCTTGTCTCATATTCCAAATTCCACATAAATGACCGCTGCCGCCGAGCCGTCCCCGTTCTGCTCCTCACATGGAATCCCGATCCGGTACTGCCCGCCATCCAGCGCACCGTAAGCGCTTTCCAGATCCCAGCTTTTTTCCAAAGAGCCGCCCGGTTCCAGCTCATAAGCGACGTCTTCCCAGATAATCTCCCCGGTGGGCGCGATTTCCTGCCAACCGTCCTCCGTAAGATATTCCAGATAATATTCCCCGCCAAAAAGCAGCGTGTTTTCCGTATCCTCGCTGACCAGCGTGCACGTTACCGTTAAAGCGTCCGCCTGAATATCCGATGCAAATACCTTCGCTGCCGCAGCTTCCGGCATTTCCGCCTGCGCGCTGCGAAGCCCGGCCTGCTGCTCCGGGGATGCCATCCGGGCAGCCGCCTGCGGAGACTGCTCCGCTGTGTATGCGTACGGCACTGCCTCGTCTGGGAGTTCTGCTGCCGCCTGCGGGACAGCTGCTTCATCCGGGAGCTCTGCTGCTGCCTGCGGCACGGCTTCCTCATCCGCAAGCTCTGCTTCCGACTGCTGTTCCGTCGCCCCGTCAGACAGTCCTGCCGCCTCCCGCGCTGCCGTCTCTTCTGTCTTTGCCCCAAAGGGGGATACCGCCGCGCCCTGATCCAACGTCCAGACTGCGACCACCGCGCACGCCGCCAGCCCTGCAAATGCCGCCGCAGTCCGCCGCCAGCGAAGCGGTACGGTCCCGGCTTTTTTTACCGGCTGCTTCGTTTCCTTCTCCGGCGCAGGCTCTGCAGCTTCCATAATGTATCTGTCATCGATCTGTCCGATCGCATCCAAAAGCTTCCCGCTTCTTTTCACAGTTCGATTCCCTCTCTCTCAAGATGTTTCTTCAGCCTGCCGCGCAGCCTGAATAGCTGCGATTTTACCTTGCTTTCACTGATGCCCATGCATTCCGCAATCTCTTTTACCGCATCCGCATAAAAATAGCGGCGCACAAAGATCCTGCGGCTTTCCGCATCCAGCTCCGCCAAAAAACGGTTGATCGCCGCGGCAGTCTCCCTGCCTTCTATTTCCTCTTCTACGCTTTTACCCGAAGGCAGGCACTCTTCCAGTTCCAAAAGGAGCAGCTCCGTTTCCCCGCTTCCGCGCTTCTGCGCATGGTTCATCCGGTATTTGCTGATGGAAAGATTCCGCGCGATCTTCGCCAGAAATGCGGACAGATACTCGGGACGCTTCGGCGGCATCGTATCCCATGCCCGCATCCATGTATCGTTGACGCATTCCTCACAGTCCTCCTCGTTCCTCAATATGTGAAACGAAATGCTGCGGCAGTAGCTTCCATACTTCCTGTCCGTCTCCGTGATCGCCTCTTCCCTGCGCGCCCAGTAAAGATCGATGATCCTTCCGTCCTCCATCAAAACTCCTCCTCATCCTTTTTAACGCATTCTGCCCCCGTCCGGTTGCTGTCCGCGGACATATTTTTCCCATCCCCCGACTATACTTAAATAAATCGCTTTTTAAGGAATATCCTATGTTCACATTTACTTCTTTTGCCGATCCTGCTCCGTATCCGCCTCTGAAAACAGAGCGTCCCAATCCCGAATACGCTGCGCAGATGCTTGCCAACGCCGCAAGCTGCAGCTCAGAAATGACCGCCGTAAGCATGTATCTGTATGATTCCGTCGTCCTTTCTGAAAATGCCGCTGAAATATCCCATATTTTTAAAAAGATGGCTGTCGTCGAAATGCATCATCTGGACATCTTCCTGAATCTGGCATTTCTGCTGGGCGCCGATCCCCGTCTCTGGTCCCAGTCCGGCAGCCGCCCCTGCTACTGGTCGCCCGCCTGCTCCCACTACCTGTGCAAGACTGTGCCGATCCTCGAAAATTCACTCCGTTCCGAGCAGGACACGATCCTCCAATACCGCTCTCAGGCGTGTCAGATCCGCGACGCTTATATCGCAGACCTGTTAAACCGCATCATTCTGGACGAACAGATCCATGTGCAGATCTTAAAAGAGCTTCTGGAACGCGAATCCTGCCGCGCGACAACTCCCTGCCGTTATATGCCGGAGCCTTAAAGCATCCCCAGTCCCATTCCCTGAGAGGACGCCAGAAAAAGAAACCATATCACGCTCGCAGCGATCCCGATCAGCCCTGTCAGCAGGATGAGCCCCGTCCGCTTTTTGGCAAGCGCCCGGATCACGCCCACAAGCATCAGCACAACCGACGCTGCGGCAGCCGCGATAAACAGCCACACAAACAAAAATCCGTACAGCCCCGCCTGATCGATCGCCAGTACGATAAACGTCACGAGCATCACAAATTCGACCGTGCGCCACAGCGCCTTTATTTCCCTGCGCCGTTCCTGACGCGCCTGTGCGCGCCGGTCTTTTTTCTCCTGACGGGTGCGGAGCTTGTCCGCCTGCTCATTCTGACGCGCCTGCTGCTTCCGGCGGCGTTCTTCCTCCCGTTCCTGCCTGCGCATTTCCTCCCCGTCTGCAGGTTCCGGCATTTCCCTACCTGCTTCTTCCAACTGTTCTGTTTCCTGTAATTTATCTTCTGCCATTTGTGTTCCCCGCTTTCCGCGACGCTTGTTATCACTTTTTCAGATACCGTCAGTATACCGCCTTTCCGGCTGTTCGTAAAGTAACGGTTAAAAAAAGACACCCTCAGCGCTCCTGATGTGTTTTCTCGCGCCTTTGGGTGTCCTTTTATTTTAAAATTTACGCCCCTTCAAAATACCATTCATCGTTCAATGCCGACGGATTTTCCCAGCTCCACTGAATGATCGGAGCACCGTCCGAAGCTGCAGCATCCTTCACGCAGAGCGCCTTGCCGCTCAATGCGGAAATAATTTTAAATCTGCCGTTTTCGGTCGGAACCACATACCATTTCTGATTAACTCCTCCGTGATAATCATACTGCGTGACCGTGTTCCCATTTTCCGTAACCTTGCGGTCTGCGGTCAGATCTGCCATTTTTCCGGTCTGCATATTGCGCAGGCTCCATGTTCCATCCGGATTTTTCTTCAACATCCAGCTTTCTTCCCGTCCCCTTCCTGATGTCTGCACAAGCTGCGACGCATTTTCCGTACTTCCCGGCTTGATTGCCAGCGCTTTGCCGCTTTCCGCATTTACCAAACGGTATACGCCGTCTGTCGGAACGCCAGCAAAATCACTGTTATAATAAGTCCTCACATAATCCACCAGAAATGCCGACGGCAGATACTCCTCATTCGGATGTCCCAAATGTCCTTCCAGACTCAGCACCATATGCCTTGACAGCTCCACAAACGAATCCCATGATGAAACCTTTTCCCACGCCAGCCTTCCATCAAAGTAGAAACGCATTTTCCCATCGCGGCGCTCTAACCCATAGGTATGATAATCCGCGCTGATGTCCGACAGCCCCGTATTCCACCTGTTCTGCCCGACCTGCATATGGATCGACGGGCTCTGCTTCCAAATGTGCAGGGTACTTGTCAGTTTTGAATAATCAAACGTTTCCATAATGTCGATTTCCGGGTTCGGATTCATCGCCCAGTTAAGCGGCGATGACTGCATCCAGATTGCGCTCAGTACGTTCGCTCGTCTATCCAAAACCTTTGCCCGCACCTCCACATAGCTGTCGGTTCCCGGCACTTCAAATCTGGATTCCACTGCTCCTGCAGTAAAAAGCTTGCCGTTTCTTTCCTCCTTTTTTGCCTCCAACACCAGATTTCCGTCCTCCACCTTTACATTATCGGGAGAAAAAGCCAGCTCCGTCGTTACGTCATACCAGATGCCATTTTTCCACTTTGAGCTGTCCAGGGCATTTCCTGAAAATTCATCTGACGCCGCCGGTAAAAGAGTCCAGCTTCCTCCGGCGGGAGGCGCGGCATCTGCCGTCGCCTTCATTCCCCCGATCAGAAGCAGCGCCGTGCATCCTGCTGCCGCTTTTTTCAACATCGCCTTCTTTCCTTTTTTCATATTCATCCCTCCGTTTTTCCACACCATCCCTAATCTCACTGCCCTGTTATCCACATTTTCTCAGCCTTTTACACCGGAAGCCACAATGCTCTGCTTTAGCTGCTTCGAGAACAGGATGGAAAGCAGGATAACCGGGGTGATCGTCACTACCGCAAGCCCCATCAGCGCGTTCTGCTTCGTGCCCGCGTTGTTGGAAATATTATAAAGAGCCACGTTTAAGGTCCACAGATTCTGATCCTCCGTTACCAGCCATGCCCAGAAGAAGTCGTTCCAGTTGCCGATAAACGTCTGCAGTGCGATCAGGGAAATGATCGGCTTGGACAGCGGCATGCAGATCCTTTTATACAGATAAAAGCTGCCTGCGCCGTCCAGCTTTGCCGCCTCAAAATAGCTTCCCGGGATCTGGTCGAAAAATCCCTTGTAAAGATATACATAAAATCCATAGGGGTACAAAAACGGCAGCAGCAGCGCCGCGTAATTGTTGTACGCGCCCATTTCCCGGTACATGATCAGCTGGGGCAGCATGATGCTGGCAAACGGAACCATCATTCCGCCCAGGAAAAACAGAAGAACCGCCTTTCCCGCCCGCTCCGAAAGCTGTCTGCTGATGACAAACGCGCATACAGAGCACAGAAGCACCTGCGCGATCATCGCAAAGCCGATCACGATAACGCTGTTTAAAACAAAGGTCATAAAGCCCATCTTGGCAATCCGCTCGCTCTGCGGATAAATATAGGCGGGCATCTGAAGATAATATTTGAAGCTTTCCAGATTCAGCAGGTTATTTACCTTATCTCCCGTGTATACAAGCGTACCGGCAGTCTGGTATTTTTCGGAAAGCAGGGAGGAAACCGTCTCTCCAAACTGGTCGTTTAACCCCTGCGGAGGCTCCTTGCCGATCCCGTCCGGATCAAACTCATAGCCGATGGATTCCGCCGCGCGCACATAGCGGTCGCCGTGCAGCAGCACTTCTTTTTTGATCGCGGTGCTTTTATAAACGCCGTAATCCCGCTCCATCTGCAGCTTCATCTGATGCGCCCTGGAATGAAATACAGTCGCGCCGTCCTTCACGCCGTACACATGGATCTCCATAATGGAATCGTCCGCCATTTTAAAATTCGTCCCGAACATCGTAAGGATGTCGTCCTGCAGCATGACGTCTTTCATCTGCTCGTCATTTTCAAATTCCATGCCGGAATAATCCAAAACCACGGACAGGCTGTTTGCCGTCGCCGGAAGAAGCTTGGGCGGAACCTCGTATATTTTTGCATTATCCTTCATCGAACTGGATACTGCAAACAGCATCGGATAGATCATCAGCGCCGCAAACAGAAAGGAGATTACCACCGCCGTTATTTTCAGCCCGCGCTCGGATCTTCCGCAGCGCAGCCCCGTTTTTGTCTTTTTCTTTTTCATACCGCTCATCCCTTCTCTGATTTCTCAAAATGCATCTGCAGCATCGTCAGCGCCGCGATCACAAGCATCAGAACAACCGACGCCGCCGAACCCCTGCCATAGTTCAAATCCTGATTGAACGAGTTATAAATAAAGATGCCCTGCGTCGTTGACGCCCCGCTGGGTCCGCCGGAAGCGTACATATAAGGCGCATCCAGCAGCTGCATCGTCGTGATCAGGCACATGATGAGCTGGATAAATACCATAAAGGAAATATTCGGCAGGATGATGTACCAGATCCGTTTAAATCCCGTACAGCCGTCCAGGGCAGCCGATTCCATGATGTCCGACGAAACGCCCTGGATCGCGGACAGATACAGAAGCACCGTCAGCCCGCCTCCCAATACGCCCGGGAAAATGATACAGAATTTTACCAGATCCGGATCGCTCAGCCATGCCTGCGGCTGTCCCCCGAAAAACTTCACAATCTGGTTCGCCACGCCGTAATCCGGATGCCAGATCCATTTCCAGATGATCACGTTTACGGAAGTCGGGATCAGCGCCGGCAAAATATAAAGGGTTGTGAAGCATTTTTGAAGCTTTACAAGCTCGTTGAGCAAAAGCGCCTGTATCAGCGGGATGAAAAAGCACATCGCCAGCTGCAGTGCCAGAAAGATAAACGTATTTTTCCACGAATCCCAGTAAAACTGCATCTGGAACATCCCCTTATAATTTTCAAGCCCCACGAATTTTCCCGGAGGATTGATCGGGTCATATTGGAATAGGGAAATATAAAATGCGCTGAGGATCGGATAATATTTCAGCCAGACCGTACACGCCATCGGCACCAGCAGGATGCACCACGGCGTGATCTTCTTTTTTATCTTATAGCTCATACGGAAACGTACCTCCTTGGATCAGATTTACTTTCAGTATAAAATCAGGCGCTTTGACTGAAAATAAGCGGATTATCCTTTCAGGTCACATATTTTAACCTTTTCTGTATTTTCCTGCCGACCTTAAAATATGTGACTTTTTTATACCGAAACCCGTTAGATTTAGTACATTTCCATAAAATATATTTTCTGTTAGAATAACATTATCAAAAAACGGCACGGGAGGGTGCCGGAACATTATAAAGGAGGTCGTTTTTCATATGAAAAGAAGATTATTATCTACACTGCTCTGTCTTTCGATGGCTGCTACCGCCCTTGCAGGCTGCGGTTCAGAGCCTGCCCCGGCAGAAAGCCAGCCCGCCGCCGCAGATCCCGCCGTTTCCGAAGAGGCTCCGGCAGCTTCCAGCGAGGCCGCTTCTTCCGAAGCCGCTGCCGATACCGGCGAGCACGAGCCCGTCGAACTGACCCTCTGGGTAACGAGCCGCAATACCGATGATTTTTCCAATGCCATGAAGGAAAAATTCCTCGAGGAGCATCCTTGGATCACTTTAAACGAAGTTGTTAAAGAAGGCGACCCCGGCAACGAATTTTATCAGGGCGTTGCATCCGGCACGGCTCCCGATCTGGTAAACTGCTCTTTCACCATGATGGAATCCTATATGTCCGCAGGCATCCTCGAGCCTTTAAACGCTTATGTGGAGGACTGGGACGAGTGGGGAAGCTTCACGCAGGAATATGTTGATATGTTCACAAAGGACGGCACCGTTTACGGCGTTCCAAACAGCGTTGCCCCGATGCTGTTTGGCTACAATAAAGCGCTCTTTGAAGAAGCCGGACTGACAGAGCCTCCGAAAACATGGGACGAAGCGCTTGAAATGGCGAAGAAATTAAACGATCCCGACAATCAGGTTTCCGGTTACGCAACCCTTGCCGCAGAATGGACCGAATGGTTCTTCCAGTATTATGTATGGCAGGCAGGCGGCGACCTGACTAAGGAAAATGAGGACGGAACGGCTGAGCTGACCTTTACCGATCCCGCAGTTATCGAAGCTGCCAAATATTATCAGAAATTAAAGAGCGAAGGCGTTCTGCAGAGCGACCTGACCTTAAAGTTCGGCGACCTGACAACCAACTTCGCGCTTGGCAAGATCGGCATGATGCCTTTTGCAGCCGACTGGGTAACAGACGCCGTATCCAACGGCATGGATCCCGATGACATCGGTTTATGCCTGCCCCCTGCCGGCCCTTCCGGCGAGCAGACAACTGCGATTGCAGGCTCTACATATGTCATTAACGCAAAATCCGATCAGGCAAAGAAGGACGCTGCATGGGAGTACATCAAATTCTATAACTCCGCAGAATACTTCAAAGGCTACTTTGAAAACCTTGCAACCAAAGGCGCGCTCAGCCCGGTTATTATCCCCCGCGACGATATGAGCGTAACAGATTTCTATGATTTCCCTGATGAATATGCAGAGGTTCTGGAAGCTGCCAAAAAGGTCGGCCGTCTCGAGTTCTACGGCAAAGCTGATTTCGGTTCCTATGTAGACCGTGCCGTACAGAAGCTCCTGACCGATCCTAACGCAGATCCTGAAACAGAATTTGCAGAAGCTCAGAAGCAGTGCGAAGCGGAAGCGCTCCCTGCATTCAATGAAGCGAATAAGAAATAATTTTCTCCCTGATTTTAAAAGAGGCGCCAAACAACACGGCGCCTCTTTTTTTGACCGCCCGGAAATGATATAATGAAGTATAAAAATCCCCAGATCGGAGGCATACCGTGAAGCTCATTTATCCCTTTTTAAAACTAAAACGGAAATGGAATGTTTTTATCAAAAAGCAGCTCCGCAAGGTTGGTATCTTTCCCCGCCTGATCATTTCCTTTATGCTCCTGCTTTTATTTACCTCCCTCTTTTTGACCTTTTTTACCTTTTATCAGTATTCTACCGAACTAAACAGGAATATCAACCGCTATACCGCCCTTCTTGTCCAGAATGTTTCTCTTGAAATTGAGGACAAAATGAAAGAATACGAGGATATTGCCCTGCGCTTTTACAATGATCCGCAGGTCATCCAGGCGCTTGTGGAAAATTCCGGACATTCGGACAAAACGCTTTATCCGCAGCAGTACGACCAGAATACTTTCATCATTGAAAACAAGCTTTACAACCTGCGTTCCAACCGCAAGTATATCGCCAATATCCAATTTGTTACCCCCGACCGTCAATACCGCATGGTCGAGCAGAACGGCTTTGGCAGGGGCGGGCTTATCCGTGATCTGGACGCCTTCTATGAAACTGATTTTTACCGGCTTCCGCAGGAAAAAAACGGCTATCCGATCTGGATCGACGGTCATAACCAGTCCCACATTTTTTTCCGGGACGAGCAGAGCGTATACGGGCTTGGAAACATCATCACGATGGCAGTCTCCGTCTACGAGCCTTCCGACCGGCAGTTTCTCGGCGTACTTTTGTTCAATATTGACTTAAACGCCTTTTCCGACTGTATCCGGGATTATCATTCCTACAGCTACGAAGGCGGAAATACGTTTTTGGTAGGCGAAGGCGGCGTCCTTTCCTGGTATGCCCCTTCCATCTCTGCCCCCTCCTTCCCGCAAAACACGAAGCTGTTTGAGCAAATGCTCTCCGGCGATCAGGATGTGCTCCATATAAAAACCGGCGGCCAGCCGCTGCTCCTTTCCTACCAGCGCATCCGCGATACCGGGCTTTTCGTTTCTTATATAGCTGATCTGGACCTCCTTTTAAAAAATTCATACCATATCCGCAACCTCTGCCTGATCGTCCTTACCGCAACGGTCATTGCCGGATTTATTATCGCGTATTATGTGACGGTCAGCATTTCTGATCCGGTACGCCAGCTTATCCGCGTCATGCACAAGACCGCCGACGGCAAATGGACGGCGCGCTACGAAAATTCCGGTCACGATGAGATCAGTATTCTCGGTGACAATTTCAACGACATGGCGGAAAAGACAAACCAGCTGATCGATCAGGTCTATGTTTCGGAGATCCGCCGCCAGAAAATGCTTTTAAGCTGGAAAAACGCCCAGCTCAGTGCGATGCTCATGCAGATCAACCCGCATTTTCTCTACAATACGCTGGACATTATCCGCTGGGAGGCGATGTATGAAGCAAACGGGGAAAGCCCTGTCACAAAGATGATCGAAAAATTCAGCAGCCTCTGCCGCATGACAATGCGCGCCGGGAGCAATACGGTCCCGCTGCGCGACGGCATCGAGCACGCTTCCACCTATCTGGAGGTCATCAACTTCCGCCATGCGGACAAAATCGCCCTTACCGTGACAGCCGACGATGCCGTGCAGGAGCTTTACATTCCCCAGTTCATGCTCCAGCCCATCATGGAAAACGCCGTCGTCCACGCCTTTGGGGACGCCAGCAGCGGATACGGCATCAGCATCCGCTGCTTTTGCAAAGAGGACGTCCTGCACATCCTTGTGGAGGACAACGGCAGGGGCATGACCGGCAGCGAGCTGGAAGCGCTGCGCAGCGCCCTTTTGCGGGACGAAACGCCCGACACCCTCGAAAAAGGCATCGGGCTTGTAAACGTCCACCAGCGGATACGGCTTTTTTACGGGGAGCCGTACGGCGTTTCCATTTCCAGCACGCCCGGCGTCGGCACGCAGGTTGAAATTACGATCCCCGCCCGCACAAAATCCGAAAATATGGAAAACAGCACAGGAGGCTTTGAACGCTCATGATCTATCAGGCTTTAATCGTAGACGACGAAGAAATCGTATGCCGGGGGCTCTCCCAGTTTATCAAATGGCAGGAACACGGCTTTGAGGTTTCCGGCACCGCAAACAGCGCGGACGACGCCCTTTCCATCATTGAAAAAATGCACATCGACGTCGTTATAACAGACATCCGGATGCCGCAGAAAACGGGGCTGGATCTGATCAAAATACTTCAGCGGGAATATCCGGAGATCAAATCCGTCATTTTAAGCGGCTTTGCCGATTTTTCCTACGCGCAGGAAGCGCTCCGCTGCGGCGCTTCGGACTTTCTTACAAAGCCCGTAAACCTGCAGGAAATGGAACGGCTTCTGGACCGGCTCCGGGAGGAATTTGAAGAACAGCAGCAGCAGGCACAGATCCGCACAAACCGCCTCGAGGCGCTCCTTTTGTCCGCTGCGCGGGGCTATTCTGACCTGACCGCAGCCAAATATGACCTTCCAGCTTTCAACTCATGGTACGGCGTTTCCATGAGCCTGCTCGACCGCAGCCTGCCCGAAACGGAAATCCAGTCCAAAAAGGAACAGATGCGCAACTCCGTTTCCGGGCTTATCCCCGCCTCCGTGCTGCTGGACGACGAGATATTTTCCCTTTTCTGCATCCTGCCCTGTTCCTCCGACGCCGATCTGGATTCCTGCATCGCCATGCTGGAGCAGTTTGGCGACGTTTTTTCCTGCTGGGCGCTGGGCGTCAGCAAGCAAAAATCCGGCATCCGCCAGCTCCATGAGGCGTGGGAAGAAGCCGGGTGCGCGCAGAGATACCGCCGCGCCAAAGGCAGGGAGGGCGCTGTTTTTTACCGGAATATCGAGCCGCTTTTTTCACAGAGCTCCCCGGATCTGCAGGACATCCTGCCCAGTCTGCTGCGCTGCCTGTCCGACCCGGAAAACCGCAGGCAGGGCGTTTCCATGGTACAGGAGTCGCTTGCCTCCACCTTGAAAAAGGAAGCCCGCCTGACGCAGTACCAGACCGCCTGCATCCGCTTTTTGATCGAGCTAAACGGCTATCTGCAAGGGCTTCATCTGCCCGACAGCGATCTTCACGCGCGCTTAAACGACGCGCTCGGACAGCTCCTTATGAGCACCGGCTGTCAGGGCTGCGCCGACTGCGTGACCGCGTATTTAAGCTGGCTCATCGACGTCCTCGACCGCTTCGACGACCAGTCCCTCGGAAAAGGGGCGATCCGCGAGATCCAGCTCTATATCCGGCAGCATTACAGCGAAAATATCACGCTGAACTTCCTTGCGGAGCAGTTTTTTCTGCACCCCAACTATTTAAGCCGGCTTTTTAAAGAAAAAACGGGGAAAAATTTTGTAGAATATCTGACCGAGGTGCGCATGGAAAAGGTCAAGGAGCTTCTGCGCACCTCCGACTGCAAGATCATAGAAATCTGCGCCATGGCAGGCTACGACAACCCGCGCTATTTCAGCAAAGTTTTCAAGCAGTATACCGGCATGACGCCCAAAGAATACAGAGAAGCCGGGACAGATCTGCCTCCGTCCCGGCACTGAAAAACCGTATGTTTTTTACATCCCCGTCAAATGCTCGATCAGGATCTTTGTCCCGATCAGGATAAGGATGATCCCGCCGGTCAGCTCCGCGTATTTGCCGAGCTTTCCGCCGATCTTATTTCCAAGGACTACAGCGGCAAAGCTCATTACAAATGTAGTAATCCCGATCAGGCACACCGCAGGCACGATGCTGACCTGAAGAAACGCGAAGCTGATCCCCACCGCCAGCGCGTCGATGCTCGTTGCCACAGCCATGACAAGGATCTCTTTTCCGGGGATAAATTCCGTATCAGCGGCTTTTTCCCCGCCCTCTTTTTCCTCCCGCGATTCCCGGATCATGTTGACGCCGATGATCCCAAGCAGGATAAACGCGATCCAGTGATCCACCGATGTGATCAGGCTTTCAAAGTAGGTTCCCGCCCACCAGCCGATCAGCGGCATCAGCCCCTGAAAGCCGCCGAACGCAACGCCGAAGATCACGCCGTAGCGGATCACATTTTTCCGAATGGTGATCCCCTTTGCAAAGGATACCGCGCAGGCGTCCATGGACAGACCGAGCGCGATCATAAAAACGGACAACATGCTCATTTTTGATTTTCCTCCCTTGCGGAGCGGCTATTTGGCGCATATCCCCTGCATTGCCCCGCACAATAAAGTCCATCATAGCCTGTTGCGCAGCCGATTTCAAGTACCTTGCCGTTTTACCATCACATCTTCGCCGTGAATGTCCTTTTCCCCAATAAACTCAAATCCAAATTCCCGGTACATATGGATTGCCGCATCATTTCCGGCGATCACGCTCAAATATATGTCCTTTTGGGGATATTCCGCCGCAAGCCGCCCCAGCATATGTTCCATCGCCGCTTTTCCAATCCCTTTTCCCTGAAAATGAAGATCGACCAGAAAACGGTCCAGCCACAGCCTGCCCGCCGGAGGATAATATTTCTTTTCAAAAAATCCGTACATCGCAAAGCCCGCCGGCTTTTCATCCGCATAAATGCCGACCGGATTCCATCTTGCGTTATGCGCCGCCTCCTCAAGACACTCCTCTACCGTTTCAACATAGCCGCTCTGCTCCGGCAAAATCCTCAATGCCGTGATTTCTTCTCTTGTTTGCTCTGTTACAGGTAAAATTTTAATTTCCATAGTTTCCTCTTTCCCGTTTACTGCCAGTTTGCTTTTTTCTTTCGATAATTACACTTATACTAAATGAAAGTCTAACATATAAATTTATTTTCCGCTAAATAAATTTAATAAAAGGCTCGAAAGATATTAAATCCTCCAAGCCCTTTATCTATATAGATGCTACTGGTGTACGGTAATTAATTTGTAATCAATTATTTTTTTATATATTACTCCTGAATGTTACTAATTACATTACTGAATATACTTAATTTTTCCACTTCCCGTAACTTTTCCTACGCCTAAATCTTGCGAAAAATATAAGTAATATTTTTCATTCGTATCCAGTCCTGTCCATGTATGCTTCCAGTTACCTCCATCTGCTGTATATTTGATGAAACTTCCCATTAAAGCATCATCTGAATAACGATACACTCCTATAAAATAAGTATTCTTCACAGTATTAGTCGTTGCTGTTGCGTATATTGTTATAGAGGAATCTTTGGGCTTAAATGTATCAGATGTCATGGTGTTTTCATATGAGAAAGAAAAATTTCCATCTTGGTCAATCCTTTTGTCTGAATTATCAAATTTAAAATACTCCCCCTCATTATTTTTGTTCTCAGGCAGTTCAATATCATCACATCGCTCTGCCTCCTCATAATTTTCCTGTGCACTTACTGTCATTTCCATCCCAACAAGCATAGACAGTACCATCAATAAGCTTAACATTTTTTTCCATCTCTTCATTACCCTTTCCTCCTTTTTACTCTTCCAAATCAATTACCGTATGCACAAGCGCCTCTTTCTCAAATTCCTCCTTCACGCATCTGTCAGTTGACCATCCCCTTACATCCACCGCATAAATATCCAGCCTGTCCCCAATTTCCTCCGTCGGGATCATTGTCACGCCATGCCCTCCGTCGTACCGCCCCATTCTTGAAATCTCTCTTTCCTCCCGGCTGCCGTAGGCAAGAACCATGTAATCAAACGGAGCGTCCTCATACTCCTCTTCCGGATAACTTGTATAAACAGTTGTAACAAACGGAGTTACCTTCACGCAATCAACAGAATATTCCCCGTTCCATTGATTGATCTCGTATGTCCTGACGTTTTCTCCGTTTACCCTGACCGGAATTTTAAATCTCCAGTTGCCGGGAATCCAGTATATCTCTTTATTTTTATTGTCCTGAAGCCCGAGCGAAAAAATAGAGACGTTCAGTTCAAATTCTTCCGGATAACTTTCCTCCCACAACGGAAACATTTCTGCGCCGACAAATGTTGTTTCATCCAAAAACCTGCCTTCCAGCCCTGCTACTCCGACCTCTTCCAGCCTAGTAAGCGTTCCGTTTTCCTCCATTACGCTTTCGCCGTTATAATACATCTGTCCGCTCGTTGAAAGATCTCCGGGATAATCCCGGAACGCCGTTTTGCTTTCCACCTTATATGATATAACAAGTACGTTTCCATCACAATATGCCTCCGAAACAGTCACGGAAACTCCGTTATTGGAATACACCGCCCCGACTTCATCGGCATATCCTTCATAGTTTCCTCCAAATTCCAGCTTTTCCTGTATATACCGGAACATTCCTCCCACGATCGGAAGCTTTGCCGCGGCAGACGGATAAGTTGCACCGAACCATAAAAGCACAAACAGGCAGATTCCCGCCGCCATACATACTGCACGGACGCTTTTTCCGATCCGCTTCCCTCTTCCTGCCTTTGCAGCACTTTTGTAGGCAAAATACGCCTCTTTTTCAGGAAACGCTTCCGCTATGTACTGTTCCTGTACAAAATCCATCAAAAACCATTTTTTACCACATTCCACGGTATCCCTCCTTTTCCAGCTTCTCTTTCAGCCTTTTTCTCGTCCGGAACAGCATGGATTCCACAGTGCTTTTGCTCATACCGCATTCTTCCATAATCTCTTTTACCGATGCAAAATACCAATATTTCAGCAAAAATACTTTTCTTTTTTCAGGCTCCAGCTCTGCTAAAAAATCATTGATACATTCCGTCAGCTTTTCTTTTGCCTCGCTCTCCTGAATAGACGAATCTTCTATACAACATTCCAGTTCATCCAGAGAAACCTGCATCCTCTTATCCCTTTTTGCCGTATGTTCATGGCGGTACTGCTTCAGCGCCAGATTTCTCGCAATCCGAAGCAGATATGCTTTCAGATTTTCCGGCAATGCAGGAGGAATTGTATTCCACGCGCTCAGATAAGTGTCGCTTTCACATTCCTCCGCATCCATCCGGTCCTGTACAATATGATAGGCGATCGAATAGATCAGCCTGCCGAATTTCAGCTTCGTTTCCTCAATCGCCGCTTCGGAACGCTCTATAAACAATTCTATAATAGACTGGTCTTTCACACTGTCCCCTCCTGCGGTATTTTGTCCTTCACCCATATAGTACCTTTTTTTCCTGTGATGCTTGCGCAGAAATGCAGTTTTTTTATATTTTTTTAGAAAAACAGCTTCGCCAGCTTTTTATCCTCGCAGAAATTCCTGATATTATACAAAAACAGGCTCTCCGTGATCCCGTTTTCTTCAATATATTCCTCTATATCCCCGTTAAAATACCGCGGGTCGATCACATGGATGCTCTCAAAATCATTTACCGCAAATGGGATCCACGCGTTCGCGAAGGAATCCTTATAAATCAACAGATGCTTCCCGTTTTTGTTTTCACTGCAAATCGTCAGCTCCGGGTGGTTTCCGTTTAAAAACACCTGATATTTGTCCTTCTTTTCCAGATTTTCCATCGCATACACGCTGTCGCTTACGGTCTTTTTCTGCTGATAGCTTACCGTATAAGGCACTTCCTGTTTTCTCCTGTAAAGCTCGATGGAATCCCGCGCGCAGCCGCTGCCGAGCACCTTGGAATAAAGGGAGCCCTGAAAATCCTCCGTCACCGTCTCCGTCACAAACTGCTCCCCCGACGCCGTTTCCCCCCGGCTTTTTGCCCATTCCTCATATGCAAGGAACGCCCCGTATGTCGTCCAGTGATGATCGGTTTTGTAAAAAACCGCTTCCTCTGCGTGTGCTTCCAAAACTGTCTTTATGTTAATCCATTCAAATCCAAAAAGCGCATTCTGCACCGATTCGATCAGCCTGTCCTGATCTGCGGCAGGCGCATTTTCGGGCATTTTTTCCTGTAATATCAGTTCTGCCGTCGGAACGATCATCACAGACATTTTCTGCTCCGGATACATGCCTGCATAAGCATTCAGCGCTTCGATATTTTTTTGAAGCTGATCCCCGTTGATTTCCTGCGGCAGCCACTTTTCGATCAGATAGCCGTCCCGCCCCAGATACGCGCCGTTGATTTCCTTTGCCCCCGTCAGGCGCAAAAAATCCGATTTTGCAGAAATCCACAGATCCCGCGCCGGAAACTGGTCGCTAATATATTCCTCTGCATCCTTCATATATTCCCCGGATACTGCTGCTTCGGCAGACAGCTCCGGTTTTTGTTCCAGATAACGGTTTTCGTTTTCCGAAAATTCCCTGTCCGGGGCCGCCGCAAACAGCACGGGAACCGCATACAGCGCCGCCAGAAACAAGACGATCCCGACGGTCTGTCCTCTTTTTTTCATATTGATCTCCATTCCGGAGAAGCAAACGCTCCTCTCCATTAAAACCTGAAATACAAAAACGGATTGTAGCTGTCGCCCACCAGAAAGCAGACGCTGAGCAGAAACAGCGCGCTAAAGACGACGATCCTAAGCGCCGCGCAGGCACCTTCCCCGAAAGCTTCCCGCGCCTTGATCCGTTTTCCCAGCCTGCCTGCAAAACCTGTGCGGAACAGCCTTTCTGCAATGTCTGTCCGGAACAGCCCGCCCGCAAAATTGGTGCTAAACAACGCGCACGCTGCAATCAGAAGCGCATTTGCCCCCAGATAATAGGACGCGTTTCCATTCCACACGCCCGCCTGCCCGCCGCCAAACATCGTCCGGATGTACGCGCCCGCTTTCGATACGTCTTCAAAGGCAAAGAGCACCCAGCTGACAACGACGAGCACAAGTGCATAAATATGCGAAAGCCATGCGGGCGCCTTTTTTAGAAGCTTCAGCAAAAACTGCTTTTCTGCGATCAGGAGCACGCCGAAATACAATCCCCACAAAACGAAATTCCAACTGGCTCCGTGCCAGAATCCGGTCAGACACCATACTGTCAAAATGTTAATCATCTGCCTTGCCATCCCACACCGGTTCCCGCCCATCGGAATATAGACGTATTCCCGGAACCACGTTCCCAGAGAGATATGCCAGCGCCGCCAGAATTCCGTCATGCTTTTGGCACAGTACGGGTGGTCAAAGTTTTCACGGAAGCGAAAACCGAACATTTCCCCCAGCCCGATCGCCATATCGGAATAGCCGGAAAAATCAAAATAGATCTGGAACGAAAACGCCGCCGCCCCGATCCACGCCTCCCCTGCAGAAAGCGCCGCCGCATTTCCGGCAGAAATCTGTTCCCACAGCCTTCCGATATTGTTTGCAAGAAGCGCTTTTTTAGCAAGCCCGATGATGAAACGGCGGATTCCGTAAGAAAATCCTGCGATCGTCTCTGCGCGGCAGGAAAGCTGGCGGTCTATGTCCTTATACTGCACGATCGGCCCCGCCACCAGCTGCGGGAACATCGTCACATACGCGCCGAAGCTGACAATATTTTTCTGTACCGCCGCGTCGCCCCGGTATACGTCGATCGTATACGACATCGTCTGAAACGTATAAAAGGAAATCCCGATCGGCAGCGCGACGTCCAGAAGCGGCACAGACGTATGAAACGCCCGGTTCACATTGTCCAGAAAAAAATTTCCGTACTTGAAAAAGCACAGGACGCCGAGGTTGATTACGACGGAATTGACCAGCACCGCCGTCGCCCATCCGTTTACATGCTTAGATTTGAAACTTCCTATCAATATTCCGTTTATATAGTCAAACACCGTGGAAAAAAGCATGATCGCAATGTAAACCGGCTCTCCCCAGCAATAAAAGAGAAGGCTGAAAAACAGCAGAACGCCGTTTCTCAGCTTTTTCGGGCAGATATAATATGCCAGCAGCACCGCAGGCAGAAAAAAGAAAAGAAAGGTCGTGCTGGAAAATACCACGTTCCTGCCCTCCTCAGAAATATTTTGAAAGGATCTCTTTTGCCGCCTTTCCGTCAGCAACGCATACCGCAACCTCATTTCCAGACTGCAGGATCACCGCATTGTCCAGCTTTTTGACCTCCTCCGGAACGTAGGATTCAAAGCTTTCCCGCTGCTCCCGGATCCGCGCCTCTGCAAGCTCTTCTGCCTGCTTTGCTTCCTCCTGCGTTTCAAAGGAAAACAGGGCGATCTCCTCCGCCGTCGCGCCGCTGCTGATGTAAACGACTGCCTCCTTCGCATTGCTGACGCCGTATAATTTTTCAACCGTCGCTGCGTCCGCCTGATTCAATTCATCCGTAAAGCCTGCCTGTTCCAGCAGCTCCTCCGCTACCGCGTCCAGATCCCTGTTATCGCCCTGTTCTGCCGTGTTTTCCCCATCTACGCCATCTTCTTTGCCTCCTGCTCCTAAATCCTCATTTTGAGCCTCTGGCGCGCTCACAGACAGATCTGTGTCCTCCGTCCCGGCTCCATTCTGACTGCCGCATGCCGTCAGCGCTGCCGCCATCATTCCTGCGATCATCAGCATTTTTAATTTTTTCATCCCATCATTCTCCTTTTTTCGTTATTTTGTTGTCATTTTGCCATTGTTTTGTTCTTATTCTGCCGATACTGTATGCGATTCCAGATACTCCAGCCACTTTACGCAGTATTCTTTTTTCAGATGGATCCCGTCCACCGCCGCGTCCTCCGGCAGCGCTCCGTCCCCGTCTGCGACCGCCTCTGCCGCCGCCACAAAATAGACCTGCTTTTCCTCTGCCATTTCCTGTAAAAGCGCGTTGTATTCTGCGATTTTTTCATTTTTGATATAGCTGTGCTCTGCAGATACCGTCCGGGACACCGGAAGGATCTGCTGTACATAAATCTGCGCATCGGGGTTGATCTCTTTTACCGCGTCGATCACTTCGCCGTATTTGTGGATGAAAACGTCGTTATAGGGCCAGCCCGTCTCATTGATGCCGAGCATGATATACACCTTACGGAACTGTGTCGTTTTGAGGGCGTCCATGACCGTTATCTTCGCGCCGTCCATATCGATCACCGGCTTTGTAAACACCGTATCGACCATCAGCCCCTTATGCGTATATTCTATAGCGTTGTTCAGACCCGTATTCAGGATCAGCCCCTCCGTCCGGGAATCCCCGATAAATACCGCATCGTCAAACCATGTGCTGTCCGTTTTCGGAGCTTCCGGCACCGGGGCGGAATAATCATAGCCCTCCGGGCTGTTGGGGGCGCTTCCGGCCTCCGTCCCGGCTGTGCTGTCCGCCGCTTCCTGCGATGCCGCTTCCTGCGTCTCCGTTTCCCGCGCCGTACTTTCCTGTGCCTCCGTTTTCTCTGCCTCCGTCTCCGGCTGGCTGGTCGCCGTTTCCTGTGTCTCCGTTTCCGGCTGGCTGACTGCCGTTTCCTGTGCCTCCGTCTGCCCGGCTTCCAGCCGCTCCGTCCCGAACAGAACGCCGAAAAATACCGATCCCGCCGCCAGAATCAAAACGATCTGCCACGTCATATTCCTTCTGCGCCTTCTTCTTTGCTGTTTTTTCTCCATGCTGTGCTCCTCTCTTTCGCGCTTGTATCTTTAAGATGTTCCGGCTTTCCAAAAAGTTTGCATTATCTCAAAATATTTTTCTTGACTGTACAGCTGCTGTATACCTTAGTATGTCCGGACAGATAAAACTTTTTTGACAAGGAGGATTTTTCATCATGAAAGCGCTTTTTTCAAGGGTGACGGTCAGCGGCAGGCAGATTTTTAAGCTGTCCGCCCTCATTCTTTTATCCGCAGTCGGGGAAATGCTTCTTCCCTCGCTTCTGGCGCGGATGATCAACCGGGGCGTAAACAGCGCCGCCCCCAAAACCGTTCTCGCCCTCACGCTCATCATGGCGGCGATCACGGTTTTTGCATGCGTGGTCAATCTGCTTTCCGTAAAAATCGCCTCACGCATTTCCACCGATTTTGCCGCAAGGCTGCGGAAGGAGGTTTTTGAACAGGTGCAGGGCTTTTCCTGCGCCGAGCTGGACCGTTTCGACACGGCAAGCCTCGTGACCCGCAGCACGTCGGACATCACAAACGTCCAGAATTTCCTCGCAATGCTTCTGCGCATCGGCATTCTCGCCCCGATGATGGCGGCGGCAGGGCTCGTCTTTTCTGCGGCGACCGGCGGCAGGGTCAGCTCCGTGCTTACGATCGCCATTCCCGTGCTCCTTCTTGCGCTGGGCGCGATCGTGGCGGCAGCCTCCCGCTATTCCGTTCTTCTCCGGGAAAAGCTTGACGGCATCAACCGCCTTTTTCTGGAATCGCTCGAGGGCGTCCGGGTCATCCGCGCTTTTAACAAGCAAAAAACCGAAATGCAGCGGTTTGACCGGCTAAACGGCAGCTATGCCGATACTTCCATGGCGGCAGGGCGCATCGGAAGCCTTCTGATGCCCGCGATCAACGTCATTTTCGGCGTGACGACCGCCGCCGTTTTGGGGCTTGGTTCTGTTTCCGTGGAATCCGGCGCGATGGAGGTCGGCTCGCTCGTGGCAAACAGCCAGTATATCAGTATGGTGCTCATGTCCGTCATGATGCTCGCCCTCGTCATCATGATGCTGCCCACAGCCTACGCCTGCGCAAAACGGGTTGCAGAGGTGCTGGAAACCGATTCCTCCGTCAAAGACGGCAGTTTTCCCTTTGAAAACCGTCCCCTGCGCTCCACCGTTGAATTCCGGCACGTTACCTTTGCCTATCCCGGCGCGGACGAGCCTATTTTAAAGGACGTCAGCTTTACCTCCCGCCCCGGCGAGATCACCGCAGTCATCGGAGGCACCGGGCGCGGAAAATCCAGCATTTTAAAGCTGATCCCCCGCCTGTACGATCCGCTTTTCGGGGAGGTTTTGATCGACGGCGTAAACGCCCGCGACTACCGCACCGAGGATCTGCGTTCCCTGATCGGATACGTTCCCCAGAAAAACGTGCTTTTTTCAGGCGACATCGCCTCCAACTTAAATTTTGGAAACGCAGACGGAAGCCTGCAGGACTGGCAGCGTGCTGCCCACATCGCCTGCGCGGACGAATTTATTGAGAAAAAAAGTGAAAACTATCACGATCCCGTTTCACAGGGCGGCGCTAACCTCTCCGGCGGCCAGCGCCAGCGGATGGCGATCGCGAGGGCGCTCATGAAGCAGCCCGAGATTTATGTATTTGACGACAGCTTTTCCGCCCTCGACATGAAAACCGATCAGCTTTTGCGGAAACGCCTGAAAGAAAATATCGGGAACGCGACCGTCATCATGGTTGCCCAGCGGATCAGCACCATTCTGGACGCAGACCGGATCCTTGTGATCGACGACGGCAGGATCATCGGTCAGGGAACCCATGTAGAGCTTATCAAAAACTGTCCTGTTTATCGGGAAATTGCAGAACTGCAGCTTGGAAAGGAGAATCTTTCATGAAAAAAAATACGATTTGGAAACGGCTTTTTTCCTATCTGAAACCATGTCTGGCGCGGCTCTTTTTTACCCTCGTCTTTGCCGCCGCCAGCACAGCCTTCATGGTGCTTGCCCCGTTTTTAGTCGGCAGAGTGACCACAACGCTTTTTGACAGCATCCGAGACGGCAGCTTTTACTGGCAGACGCTTCTGCGCCTTCTTGCCGCCCTCGTCTGCGTCTATCTTGTTTCGCAGCTTTTCTCCGTGCTGCAGGGCTTTTCCATGGCAAAGCTTACCGCAGATGTGATGAAACGGCTGCGCGCCGACATCGACGCAAAAATGCATCGGCTCAATCTCAATTACTACGACGCCCACACCCACGGCGACATTTTAAGCGTCATCACAAACGACGTGGACACTTTAAATAACGCCCTCAGCCAGAATCTGACCTCCATCGTCACGCAGGTCATCACTGCCGCAGGGATTCTTGCGATGATGCTGACGATCAGTCCCTCCCTGACGCTCATCCCCGTCGTTATGGTTCCGCTCTCCCTGCTGGGCGCGGCGCGCGTCATGAAGGCAAGCGAAGCCTACTACAGCCGTCAGCAGACGCTTCTGGGCGCATTAAACGGCTATATCGAGGAAATGTATAACAGCCAGCAGGTCGTGCAGGCTTTTAACTATCAAAAAAGAGCCTCCCTCGCTTTTTGCCGTCTCAACAGCCAGCTTCAGGAAAGCTCCCGGAAAGCCGAAACCACCGCCGGAACGGTCACGCCGGTCACAACGCTGGTCAACGATTTCGGATATGTCCTCTGCGCGGCAATCGGCTGTCTGCGCGCGATCGGCAATACGCTTACGGTCGGAAATGTCCAGGCAATGCTGGAATATACAAGAAAATTTGCGGAGCCCTTCTCCGCTCTCGCCGGCATGGCGGGAAGCTTCGGCGCAGCCTTTGCCGCCGCAAGCCGTATTTTTGCCCTCCTCGACGCGCAGGAGGAGCTTCCCGATCCCAAAAACTGCCGCACCCCCGCGCATTCTCACGGAACGGTATCCTTCCAAAATGTGAGCTTTGGCTACGCCCCCGGCCGCCTGCTCATGAAAAACGTCAGCTTTTCCATAAAGCCCGGTCAGAAAGCCGCCGTCGTCGGTCCTACCGGGGCAGGCAAAACAACGCTCGTCAACCTGCTTATGCGCTTTTATGAGATCAACGGCGGCTCTATCCTCGTGGACGACACGGACATCCACAAAATGTCCCGCGCCGGGCTGCGAAGCCGCTTCGGCATGGTTTTGCAGGACACATGGCTCTTTGAAGGGAGCATCCGCGACAATATCGGCTACTCTTCCGAAAATATGCCGTTGGACGAGGTTGTGTCCGCCGCAAAATCCGCCTGCGCGCACAGCTTTATCAAAACGCTGCCCGGCGGGTACGACATGGTTCTTTCCAAAGGCGCGGAAAATATCTCCCAGGGCGAACGGCAGCTTCTGACGATCGCAAGGGCGCTTGCCTCCGACCCGGAAATCCTGATCCTGGACGAAGCCACCAGCAACGTCGATACCCATACAGAGGCGCTCATCCAGCGCGCAATGGCAGAGCTGATGAAAGGGCGCACCAGCTTCGTTATCGCCCACCGCCTTTCCACCATCCGCGACGCCGACGTTATCCTCTACATGGAGGACGGCGGCATCCGGGAAATGGGAAGCCACGACGAGCTGATGGCGCAAAACGGCAAATACGCTGCGCTCTACAACAGTCAGTTTGCTTCCGGCTCCACCTTTTCAAACCGGTAACGCTGTTTTGCCTGCGGGTATTTCTCCCGGTCCACCTCTCCCATAAACATGCTGTACGGTCTGGCGCAGATCTTGAAAGGCGCGTAAAGCGCCTGATAGACCGCCAGCTTTTCCCCGGTTTCCGTGTGCTCTGCAAACGCCAGCACCTTATAGAGATATTTGCTGCTCCCCTGCGGCTCCCATTCCCGCTTGAAATGCTTTACAACATCGCCGGTGCGGATGTCTCTTTTTGGAGATTCTTCATCGGGGGCGGTGGTTGCTTCGATTCCTGTTTTGGGATCTGTGCCTGCTTTTGTATCTGCATCCAGATCTTCGTATTCTTCCCTGTCCAAAGACACCGGGACGCCGGATTTTCCTTCCACATGGACGCCGCCGTACCACGTCCCCGTCGTTTCAAAAGTATCCCCCACTTCGTATTCGGAGGAATATTCGTCATTCTTTTTGATGATCCTGATTCTGCTCATTTTGAGTCCCTTTCCTATTGAATAAAAACGGGGGGTGTAAAAAAACTCCCCCTTCCTTCAATATTCTATGTAATTATTCATTCGTTTCATCATTGTAAAAGCCCTTGCTGATCAAATGCTTTATACTTTTGGGAATGCACTTACGCTTATCTTTTACCAACATAGTATCATATTCAGCCTTGCTTGCATCCTTTTCGAAAATAAAATCTACAACCTCTCCATCATTGCTTCTTTCAACAGCAGAATCTTTCACACGCAACGACATGGGAAGTAAAAAATCATTAAGTTTATTTCCATGACTATCTATATTTTCAGTTAGTCCCAATGTGAACTCCAAATTAGTAACACTTAATTTATATATAATTGTTACCGTCTTCATATCCTTAAGGATACATACTGTATCATTTGTTAGTTCTGGTAATCTTTTTAAACAAGGCAATTTCTTTTTTGCATTTGCATATGGATGTCTCGCATTAAAATAAAACTGACTGTTTGTAAGTTCTCCCCTTCTGGCATTTTTATAAAAATCTCTAGCCGCTAAGTTTGTTTCTACCCCGGTTAAATGTAAAAAATGATCTACCGGAAAGGATACTTCAAAAAATTCTTCCCCATATACATACAGAAAGATTTTACCTGCCAGATTCTGGCTATATATATTTGCCGAATCTATGATCGCTTGTCTTATTGCATTTTTCTTATCCGCCTTTGTTGCCATTTGTACCTCATATACAAAGAGGAGTGTGATAAACACACTCCCCTAAGAATCCATTTAAAAAGAGTTTTCTGCTGGTTGTCAGCCTCGGTATCCAGTTAAAATACCCATAGCGACGTGGAAATCATTAAGTCCCCCACGTGGACTACAACTTTATCCAAGTTGCCAAGCTCGATGCCCAGTTAAGACATCTAATGAAATGGAAATTTAACCTGCTCCATCTACAGCCCAACTTTTTACGATGCTCTTACATCGGAAACATCTCTGTTTCTACTTTCATTATACTCAATCCATCGAAAAAATCAACAGGAATATTGTGGTTTCCATATTTTTCAATATTGCTTCTTCATGTTTTATCACGCTGAACTTCATATACCCTACGCTTTCATCGCCTTCGCTAGCGACGTAAGAATCGCCGCCATTTCCGAATTGAGATTTTCCTTATTTAATCCCTTTGAGTAGCAAATCAAAAAATAAAATTTAGTAACATGCATTTATTTTGAGTGGCAAATTTTATTAAATTCCACTTCAATGGGCAGCAATTTGCCGCCATAAAATGCTCCGAAAATAAAAAAGCAGCGACAATTTTAGTTAATCATCGCTGCTCAAACATACGTTTCCTGCGGGAATCGAACCCACAACTAGCGCTTAGGAGGCGCTTGTTATATCCATTTAACTAAGGAAACACTCTAACATCCCTATTATATCGGCTTCCGGCTGAATTGTCAAATCCTTTATGAATTGCAGCTGCCCAAACGCCTGTTTTTATGCGTTCGGATAATTCACATATCCCTGAAGCCATACGCTTCCCTTAAAACGCCTGCCGACCGCCGGCTCTCCCATCAGGTCGATGCTGTTAATCCCAACCTTCATGTTCAGGTCATTACAGCAAATCGTCAGAATGTAAACGTTTTCTCCTGTCATGCTGTTTTTCACTATCTTCATGCCGGTAATCTCTCCCAGCACCGAATACTGGTCGCATTCCACGCCATACGGCATAAAATAGGTGTCCACAAGGCTGAAAATATCCGCTTTCTGGATCTTTTTGGAAATCGACGTATAAGTGTCCATATCCTCCAGCGTCAAATTTTCGATTGCTTCCTCGTCGCCGCCGCGCGCCGCCTGGATCAGACGGCTGCGCTGCACATTGTCCTTGGCGATCTTCCGCTTCTGGCTTTCCGTCTTTTGGATCGGCATCATGATCGTCCCCTGACAGGACAGCGCCGAAAGATTCAGCGACGTCCCGCGCACCGGAAGCCTGCCTTCTCCCTGCATTTTCAGGTAAGGAATCATATTCTGCAAGTAAAAGATCAGGGAAACGCCGACCTTCGGATCGTCGCAGATTCCCGCATACGACTCCTTTGCCGCATGGCGCTCGATGGAAATATCCTCCCCCGAGCTTACCAGCTCTGACCGCAGGTAAGGGAAATAATAATCGAACGTATAGTTGTCCTCGTCGTCAAATTCGCCGCAGACCGCAACTCCGATGTCCTCAGCGAAATTCCTGTCACATTCCGCAATCAGGCTTTTTTCACTGAGTGTCGTGCAGCTTCTTTCATCCGCGTGAAGGACGATCTCCTTTACCAGCTTCTGAATCTGCTTTTTTTCCGTATATTCGCTGAACCCTACTGCCCTTAAATATTTATGCAAGAATTTCACCTCGCTTCTCGAAAAACAAAACAGCTTAGCTGCCCTGTCCGCAAACCGCAGCAGCTAAACCGCTTTGAAAAGTTTACATAAAGTTATTTCTTTCTGCGAATCTCCGTCATGCCTCCCATATAAGGACGAAGCACTTCAGGGATACGAACAGAGCCGTCCGCCTGCAGATTGTTCTCTAAAAATGCGATCAGCATTCTCGGAGGAGCTACAACCGTATTGTTTAAGGTATGCGCAAAATATTTGCCCTTTTCACCGGAAACACGGATCTTCAGTCTGCGTGCCTGTGCGTCGCCCAGATTGGAGCAGCTTCCAACCTCAAAATATTTCTGCTGTCTGGGAGACCATGCCTCAACGTCAACAGACTTTACTTTCAGATCAGCCAGATCGCCGGAGCAGCACTCCAATGTGCGGACCGGAATATCCATGGAACGGAACAGGTCTACCGTATTCTGCCACAGCTTGTCGAACCACATCATAGAATCTTCCGGCTTGCAGACAACGATCATCTCCTGCTTTTCAAACTGATGGATACGGTATACGCCTCTCTCCTCCAGACCATGCGCGCCCTTCTCCTTTCTGAAACAAGGGGAATAGCTCGTCAGGGTTTTGGGAAGCTCTTCTTCCGGAATGATGGTGTCGATAAATTTACCGATCATGGAATGCTCGGAAGTACCGATCAGATACAGATCCTCGCCCTCGATCTTATACATCATCGCATCCATTTCTGCAAAGCTCATAACGCCGGTCACAACATTGCTTCTGATCATAAAAGGAGGAACGCAGTAGGTAAAGCCTCTGTTGATCATGAAATCGCGGGCATAAGAGATCACTGCGGAGTGCAGTCTCGCAATATCGCCCATCAGGTAATAAAAGCCGTTTCCTGCCACCTTTCTCGCGCTGTCCAAATCCAGACCGTCAAAGCTCTCCATGATCTCCGCGTGATAAGGGATTTCAAAATCCGGCACGACAGGCTCGCCATATCTCTTTACTTCCACGTTCTCCGTATCGTTTTTGCCGATCGGCACAGAAGGATCAATGATGTTCGGGATCGTCATCATAATCTTTGTGATGCGCTCCTGCAGTTCGCCTTCCTTTGCTTCCAGCTCTGCAAGACGTTTTGCGTCGGCATTTACCTGCTCCTTCATCGCCATCGCTTCATCCTTTTTGCCCTGACCCATCAGCTTGCCGATCTCTTTAGAAATCTTATTTCTGTTTGCGCGCAGGTCGTCCGCTTCCTTCTGGACGCTTCTGCTCTCTGCGTCCAGCCCGATCACTTCGTCAACCAGAGGCAGCTTCTCATCCTGAAATTTCTTGCGGATATTTTCTTTTACCACCTCGGGATTCTCTCTTAAAAATTTAATATCGATCATTGTTTCTTCCTCCTTAAAATCTGATCGCCATATCCAGCGCTTTTTTCTCTTCTTCGCCAAGGGCCAGCTCGCATTCGCCCTTGTTGATCTCCTTCGTATAGGAATAACAGCCCTCGCTGCTGTGTACCGAATTCAAAATAAAACCACTGTTTTTATCATTCAGCATGCACAGGCAAAAGCTTAAATTTCCGCCCATCTGGCTGAACGCATCATATTTGACAAGCCCAACCTTCTGATAGCAGTATTCCATTCTTCTGTTGATGTCACGAATATCCTTGCGGTTTTTCTCGCTCTCCGCCTTCATCAGCTTGTTGTCTTCAAACAGGGCAATGATCTCCTTTTCCAGACTTTTCCCATCCTTGCCCTTCATGAAACGCTCGTACCGTTTCTTCAGCTTATTATACTTTGTGAGCTGTACAATAAGCAAGACCATTATGGCGATCAGCAGAATAAATATTGCGATAAAGAGCCATGCAATATCCATTCCGGCAATGCCCAGATATTCCATCAATGGACTTTTCATCTTTTCCTCGCATTCCGCCGCCTATGCGGCACTTCCTTTATCCTGTAATCTTTTCCAGCAGACGTTCCAGATCTTCGTGATCGTAAAATTCGATCTCAATTTTTCCGGAACCGTTCTGCTTCGCGCTGACAGATACCTTCGTACTCAGGCACTGCTTTAATCTGTCTGAAATATTTTCATAGATTGCCGCAAGTGTTTTGTCTTCCTGCTTTTTGGGCTTCTCCGGCTTGTGGAGATTTTTCACAAGCTTCTCCACCTCGCGCACGGACAGCTTTTCATCAAAAATCTTCTGCGCGATCATATACTGCTCTTCCGGATCTTCAATGCTGATCAGCGCCCTCGCATGACCCGTGCTGATCATATCGTCAATTACCATTTTCTGCACCTGATCGCACAGCTTCAAAAGACGCATGGAGTTGGTAACTGCCGTTCTGCTCTTGGAAACCCGTTCCGCAACCTCATCCTGCTTTAAATGAAACTCTGTCAAAAGCCTTTTATATGCCTGCGCTTCTTCGATCGGGTTTAAATCTTCCCGCTGGATATTCTCGATCAGGGAAATTTCAACGATCTCCTGATCCGTCAGATCCCGGATAATGACCGGGACTTCCTTTAATCCTGCCAGCTTTGCAGCACGCCAGCGGCGCTCGCCGGCAACGATTTCGTAATACTCTCCCCTGTCTTTTACAAGGATCGGCTGAAGAAGTCCAAACTGTTTAATGGAATCCGCCAGCTCCTGCAGGGAGTCTTCATCAAAATTTTTACGGGGCTGCTCTCTGTTCGGCTCAACCATCGTAATTTTAACGAGCGTTGCGCCATCCGCCTTTTCTTCCTTTTCAGAAGAATGCTTCTTTTCCGGTTCAAGCATCACGTCTGCCGGAATCAGAGCATCCAGCCCCCTTCCCAGGCCTCTCTTCATTGCCATCCCTTATACATCCTTTCTCTTTATCACTTCATCCGCCAGTGCCATATAGCTCTCCGCTCCTGTGGACTTAGAATCATATAAATTGATCGGCATTCCATAGCTAGGCGCTTCCGCAAGCCTGATATTCCGGGGAATCATTGTCTTGTATACCTTCTGGTTCAGGTGGCTTTTTACATTTTCGACCACCTGCGCTGAAAGATTCGTTCTCGCATCAAACATCGTGAAAAGGATTCCTTCAATGTCCAGCGTGGGGTTCAGCCTTTCCCTTACCAGATTCACGGAATGTATCAGCTGGCTCAGACCTTCCAGCGCATAAAATTCACACTGAATCGGTACAAGCACGCTGTCCGCTGTCGTCATCGCATTTATCGTCAGCATGCTCAAAGACGGCGGGCAGTCGATGATAATGAAATCATACTGATCTCTTACCCAATCTACTTCATTTTTTAAAATATACTCTTTTTTATCCACCCCTATTAGCTCTATCTCCGCCGCTGCAAGATTGACATTCGAGGGAAGCACCGATATGTTTTTAAAAACCTCTTTCTGCATACACTCTTCCACTGAGCATTCCCCCAGCATCAGCTCGTATACGGTATTCTCAAGAGAATTTTTATCAAGTCCGAATCCGCTTGTCGTATTTCCCTGCGGATCCATATCGATTACAAGAACCTTCTTTTTCTTTGCAGCCAGAGATGCTGAGAGATTGATTGCGGTTGTCGTCTTGCCGACTCCGCCTTTCTGGTTTGCGATTGCGATTGCTCTGCCCATTCTCTTTTGCACCTTTCGTCTCACTGACCGAATCTTTGAAATTATTTTCTGAACTTTCTCCATTATAGCATTTCCCATAAGATAATGCCATTGCTAATATCTATAAATTTATCTTTTTTATTTTTGGTTTTTCAGTAAAAGATTTTTCTGCCTGTAGCAGTTTGAATCAGACCTGCTTTTTTCAGAATTTGTATGAGTACTGAGATTTTCTCTATCAAGCATCCATCTGCGACGCTTGGATAAAATTTCACTAGATGTGTTCGGCAAATGCCTTTCGGCGGCTTTCTGCCGCCACGACTATTTTAGTCAACGTTTCACGTGAAACATTTTTCCTGTTATTTTTGTGTAGGAATGTTTCACGTGAAACATTTCCGCATAAATACTGGCTTTGACGGCTTATTGACTAAACCAGTCTCATAAAATTTCAAATCGTTTTTTATCACATTTCGTCACCCTCAGCGTACAAGGGAGGCATACGTTCCTTTGCACACTGAGGATATGATTCCCAGAAAATCCAGCTTTTTGATGTCTCACCGAATTTCGTCGTTCCTGCCATTCTTTCTTTTACTGGATCGGCTCCTTTGCCGGCATTCCTGCCTTGCGGGGAAACTTTTTCGGCGTCGCGTTCTTCTTTTCGATGACAACAAGTGTTCTTCCGATGTTGCTTTCGGGAAGTTCAAATTCAATCTGATCCTTCACTTCTCCGCCCAGCAGTCCGATTGCTTTCTTTGCCGCCTTCACTTCTTCTTCCGCTTTTTCAGATTTATAAGGAATGAACTTTCCTCCCACCTTCACATACGGCAGGCAAAGCTCTGACAGTGTTGCAAGATTTGCAACCGCTCTGGAAACGCAAAGATCATACTGCTCTCTTTTCATAGAAGGTTTGCAAAAATCCTCCGCCCTTCCGTGAATCAGTTCTACCTCTCCAAGTCCAAGCTGATCGATCACTTCCTGTAAAAATTTCAGTCTCTTTTGCAGGGAATCCAGCAGCGTCAGTTCAATCTGCGGGAAAACAATTTTCAGAGGTATTCCGGGAAATCCCGCCCCTGTTCCAATGTCGATCACCTTCAGCTTTTCCGTCCTGATTTCAGAATAAGCTTTCACAAGGGAAAGGCTGTCTGTAAAATGTTTCTTCATAACATCATCAAACTCTGTGATCGCAGTCAGGTTCATAAAACCATTCCACTCTACCAAAAGCTCATAATATTTCAAAAACTGTTCTTTCTGTGTATCGCTCAATGTGATCTGAAACTGTTCCAGATCTTTTTCAAACTGGCTTAAATCATTCATAGAATAATTGCCCTCCTTTCAGCTGTCTCCGTCTGCCGGTCGAACACCGCACGCACAAACTTATATTTTATTTTTTCTTCTCATGTTCCAGATAAACGAGCAATACCGAAATATCTGCCGGTGATACTCCCGAAATTCTCGAAGCCTGTCCGACTGATACCGGACGGAAGGCTTTCAGCTTCTGCCTTGCTTCCAGACGCAGGCTGGAAATATCGTCATAATCAATTTCTTCCGGAATTTTCCGTTTTTCCATTTTTTTGTACTGCTCTACCTGTCTCTGCTGGCGCTCGATATAACCCTCGTATTTGATTTCAATTTCTGCCTGCTCGACAACCTCTGCCGGAAGCTCTTTTCTGCCCGGATCCAATTCTGACAATATTTCATAGGAAAGCTCCGGTCTGCACATCAGCTCTGCCAGTGTCGCCGCCGTTTTCAGCAAAGAGCTTCCATGCTCCTCCAAAAACCGCTGATGCTCTGCCGACGCTCCGATTACCACTTTTTTCAGACGGCTTACCTCTTCGTCGATCAGACGCCGCTTTTCCTTCAGCCAATCCATCTGTTCCTGTGAGATCAGCCCGGCCTCATATCCTTTTTCCCTAAGACGCATATCGGCATTGTCCTGCCGCAGAAGAAGCCGGTACTCTGCCCTCGACGTCATCATCCGATAAGGCTCCGTATTTTCTTTTGTCACAAGATCGTCTACCAGAACTCCCAGATACCCTTCCGAACGGTCGATCGTCATTTCTTCTTTTCCCTGACATTTCAGCCCGGCATTGATCCCGGCAAGGATTCCCTGCGCCGCCGCTTCTTCATAGCCGCTGCTTCCGTTGAACTGCCCCGCCGAAAAAAGTCCTTCAATATCTTTAAATTCCAGCGTCGGATAAAGCTGTCGCGCATCAATACAGTCATATTCGATCGCATAGGCATTCCGCACGATCCTGCAGTTTTCCAGCCCCGGAACTGTACGGTACATCGCTAACTGCACATCCTCCGGCAGCGACGAGGACATGCCGCCCACATACATTTCATTTGTAGATCTGCCCTCCGGCTCCAAAAACACCTGATGCCGTTCCTTATCCGCAAACTTTACTACCTTGTCCTCGATAGACGGACAATACCGGGGGCCTGTCCCTTCGATAATGCCCGCGTAAATCGGGCTTCTGTCCAGATTCGCACGGATGATTTCGTGCGTTTTTTCGTTTGTATAAGTCAGCCAGCAGGAATCCTGCTCGATCTGCACGCTCTCCGGATCCGTCGAAAAAGAGAACGGAACGACCCGCTTATCTCCGAACTGCTCCTCCATTTTGGAAAAATCAATGCTTCTTTTGTCCATTCTTGCAGGAGTCCCCGTCTTAAAGCGGCGCATCGAAACGCCCATTTTTTCAAGGCTTTCCGTCAGATAATTTGCCGCCTGCAGACCGTTCGGGCCGGTATGGGTGATCGCCTCCCCGCACAGACAGCGGGCGTTCAGATACGTTCCCGTACACAAGATGACCGCCTTCGCCTCGTATACCGCCCCCGTAAAAATCCGCACGCCCGTGATCTTCTTACGGCTGCCGCCGTCCGCCCTGCGCTCCTTTTCTTCATATAAAAGCTCGCACACCTCCGCCTGCTTGATCGTCAGATGCTCCTGATTTTCCAGCACCATCCGCATCGCACGGCTGTATTCCGCCTTATCCGCCTGCGCCCGCAGCGAATGGACTGCCGGCCCCTTGGAGCCGTTGAGCATTTTGGACTGAATAAATGTTTTATCAATATTTTTGCCCATTTCCCCGCCTAGGGCGTCCACTTCCCGCACCAGATGCCCTTTGGAAGAGCCGCCGATATTGGGATTGCACGGCATGAGCGCGATGCTGTCTACGCTTACCGTAAAAATGACCGTTTCCAGTCCCATCCGCGCGCAGGCAAGCGCAGCCTCGCAGCCCGCGTGCCCCGCGCCAATCACGCACACATCCACTTTTTCTCTGATTTGTGCCATTTATTTTTTACCTCCGTCACTTTCCCATGCAGAATTTTGAGAAGATTTCGTTTACCAGATCGTCCCCGACCTCTTCCCCGATAATATATCCAAGCGATGTGTATGCGCTCATCAGGTCGATCGAATAAAAATCCTCCGGCATCCCGTCCTGCAGGCTCTTCCGAACCATTTTCAGGCTGTCGCAGGCGTTCTGCACCGCTTCCTTATGCCTCATATTCGTCAGCACAACCTCGTTGTCCGAAGGGAGCTTCCCATGGAAAAACATCTCCTCCAGCGTCTCCTCAAACACATCGATCCCCCTGTTTTCCTTTGCGGACGTAAAGATAACAGGAACGTCAGTTCTCCCAAATGCTTCCAGAAAATCTTTCTTCGTTAAAACCGGGACAAGATCCGATTTGTTGAATAAGACGATGACCTTCTTTTCACGCAGAAGCTCCATGATCCGCTCGTCGCTCTCGTCCAGCTTCCGGGAGCTGTCCGCCACATAAAGGACAAGGTCTGCCTCGGAGGCATATTTTTTTGCCCGCTCGACGCCGATCTTTTCCACCGTATCCTCGGTTGTGCGTATGCCCGCCGTGTCGATGATATTCAAGCTGATGCCTTTTAAGCGGATCGATTCCTCCAGCACATCCCGGGTCGTCCCGGCAACGTCCGTCACGATCGCCTTCTCCTCTCCCACGAGCCGGTTCAAAAGGGACGACTTCCCGGCATTCGGTTTTCCGACAATGACCGTATTGATCCCCTCTTTGCGCAAACGTCCGTCCTCCGCGGACTCTAAAAGCTTCTCCATCCTTCCGAGAAGTTCCCCGACCACTTTTCCAAGCTTTTCCGGATAGCCTTCCGTGCTGATATGCTCCGGATCGTCCAGCGCCGACTCGATAAACGCAATTTCGTACAATATTGCCGCACGAAGGCATCTGATTTCTTCCGCGACGGAACCGCGGAGCTGGCGCACGGACGATTTTAACGCGAAGCTGTTTTTTGCCTGGATCAGATCCATTACCGCCTCCGCTTCCGACAGGTCGATCCGCCCGTTTAAGAACGCGCGCTTCGTAAATTCTCCCGGCTCCGCCATCCGCGCTCCCGCACGAAGCAGCGCTTCCAGCACCCTGCGCAAAAGCAGTACGCCGCCGTGACAGTTAAATTCCACCGTATCCTCCGTCGTATAGCTTCTGGGCGCACGCATCAAAGAAACCATCGCCTCATCGATGATCTCGCCGTTTTCTTCTACAAAACCGTAATGGATCGTGTGGCTCTCCCACTCTTTCATCGTGTGCTTCCCGGCTTTATTGACAAATACCCGGTCTGAAATTTCCACTGCCTCCGGCCCGCTCACGCGGATGATCCCGATACCCGAATCCGAAAGCGCCGTCGCGATCGCTGCGACCGTATCTGATCTCATCAACTTCTCGTCCACCTTTCCCGTTACAAACAATCAAAATCGCACTTTTCTCACATTCCATTGTCATGAATTATAGCATCCTTTTCCCAGACCGTCATTCTTTTTTTCAAAAGTACATAACAAAAAAGCCCCCCGCAGCGGATCATTGCCGCCTTGCGGGGAGCCTTCCCTCAGCTGCGCTTACGCGCGCTCTTCTCTTTTTTTCAGGGTAACGACTACATGGCGGTAAGGCTCTTCGCCCTCGCTGTGGGTCGTCACATATTTGTCGTTCTGCAGCGCAGCGTGGATGATCCGTCTTTCATAAGGATTCATCGGCTCCAACGCCACCGGACGTCTGCTGCGTTTTACCTTGTACGCGATGTTCTTCGCAAGGTTTTCAAGCGTCTCCCTGCGTCTCTTGCGGTAGTTTTCCGTATCTACCTTAACGCGGATGTACTCTTCCGCCTCCTTGTTTACCACGAGGGAAACAAGATACTGCAAAGAATCCAGCGTCTGACCGCGCTTGCCGATCAGGATGCCCATTTCGTCGCCGTTTAAGTTGATGTCGAGCTGCTTGTCCAGCTCGTTGTAAACGGCTTCGATCACCACGTTTAAGTTCATCGCGGCAAATACTTCATTTAAAAATCCGACAGCCTTATCTTCGACCGTGAGCTTTACACGCGCCTGAATCACTGCCGGCTTCGCATTGAATCCAAGGAAACCGGTGGAACCCTCTTCCAAAACTTCATATTCCAGCTTGTCGCTCGTCACTAAAAACTGCTGGCATGCAGCGGTCACTGCATCACTGACTGTTTTTGCCGAAAATCTTTGGAACTCCATGCTTACCCCTCCTATTTTTTGTTGTTCTTCTCGTTGTAATCCCTCACCATGTTCGCCTTAGCCGCAAGACTGCCGGGCTTTGCCGCATTCTTGTTGTAATACTCCGTTGCCTTGCGCATTGCCTCTTCCTTCTGCTCCTGTGTCATCGCAGGCGCTTTGGAACGGCTCTGTGCCGGAACGCTGGGCTTCACATTTCTGGTGTTCATTGTCGCGTAGCTGTTTAGCTTTTCAGGATCGATGCCCTGCTTGCGCAGCTTCTCATGATACTTTTCCGTATTCTTCTTGATCTCTGCGTCAATATCCATATGGTCGATGTGCTTGTTGATGAGCACCTGCTGTATGCTTCTTACAACCGAACCTGCCACCCAGTAAAGGCCCATGCCGGCAGGCATCGTATAACAGAATACCGCAGACATGATCGGCATTACATTGTTCATGACCTTCATGGAAGCCGCCATGCTGTTGTTCTCAGAACCGGTATCCGCCTGAGGCATCAGCTTTACGTTCAGCCACTGTGTAACAGCGGATAAAACGGGGATTGCAAAACCTGCCGCAACCATCAGCCATGCGCCTGCCGCGATCGCCTCGCTTACCATAAAGGAAGGCGTATTTCCCATGTTGAGTCCGAGGAAGTTGTTGTAGCGCTCCATCTGCCCCGCCGTTTCCATGATCAGATCGGACAGGCTGGGAAAATGCTCCGCCAGCTTTGTCCACTCCGCGGAAGACGCCTTGTTCAGAATATCAATGAAGGTATTCTGGATGTACTGCATGTTTCCGGAAGTAAACGCCTCGTTCTGGAACTGGGACGCGTACATGGCTCCCTGCGTGAAATTCTGCACATTGCTCATGTACTCCACGCTGCCCGCCGTGTTTGCCAGCTTTTCAACCAGGGGATAAAAAGCGTCCTTAACCTGTGACACATATGCCGGAATATTGTTAAATACCCGGTACATGGCAAACAGGATCGGCATCTGGATCAAAAGCTGCACGCAGCTTCCCGTCGGGGAAACGCCGTACTTTGCATAGACAGCCTTCGTCTCCTGATTCATTGCCAGCATGGAATCATTGTCCTTTTTGCCCTGATAACGCTTCTGGATCGCCTGCAGCTCCGGGTTCATCTTCGCGCTCAGCTTCGAGAACTTCTGCTGCTTGATCGTCAGCGGCGTCAAAATTGCATAAATTACAATGGTAAACAGGATGATCGCCAGACCGATATTGGGAATGTTGATCTGGTCAAGCACCCAGAATATGCCGTTCATGATCCATCCGAGCACCTTTGCGATCGGTCCTAAGATGGCGCCGTCATACTGTGTCAATAATATCGCATTCAATAATAATTCCTCCTGCCTTTTGATTCCGGTTTACGGGACCGGATCATACCCTCCCTTGGAAAAAGGATTGCATCTCAAAATCCTCCAGACGGCAAGCAGGCCTCCCTTAAGGGCTCCGTATTTCTCCACCGCTTCCAGTCCGTATTCCGAACAGGTTGGAAAATATGGGCATTTGGTCCTTTTTAAAGGAGACAGATACCGCCGGTAGAATTTAATTGCTGCGATCAGAATAGTTTTCATCATAATTGTTCCGATTGCTCTGCTTCATGCTGCTCCTCAGCGGGACGCTTCTTCTGAGCCTCCCCGCAGGTGATATGATGAAGCCTTCCAAGATGTAATACTGCGCTCTCCATCTGTGCAAAAGGAATGGAGGCCGCAGAAGCCCGCGCTGTGATTACTATATTTAAACCACTATTAAATATATCCTCATGTAATCGATAGCTTTCTTTCACGAGCCTTTTTACGCGATGCCTTACAACGCTGTTGCCGACCTTTTTGCTCACTGAGATTCCGAGAAGGTTTTCCTCTTGATCATTCTCCAATACATACATTACCAGATACTTGTTGGCGCGGGAAACGCCTTTTTTGTAAACCTCCTGGAACTGCCGGTTTTTTCTCAACGACTGCGTAAATTTCATGAATTCTCTCCATGCGTGTTATTTTACAGAATCATCTTTTGCAACGGGAATTTTTCCGTAAAATAAGGAAAATAGGCCACAAAACTGTGACCTATGCGGATAATCTCTTTCTTCCTTTTGCTCTTCTGGCTGCTAATACCTTTCTGCCGCCAGCACTGCTCATTCTCGCTCTGAAACCGTGAACCTTAGAGCGCTGTCTCTTCTTAGGCTGAAATGTCATCTTCATGAAAGCTCCACCTCCCTTTCAGGCCCTCTTCCATATAAGGGCATATTTATGACATGTATCGGAAAATATCGCTATCATTATATAAGGTCAACCCCTATAAGTCAAGCAATTTTAGGATTTTGAAGAAATTTTTGTCCCCATATAATTTTCCACAAAAAAAATGCAAAAAATCGTGACTTTCCACAATACAATATCTTGTTGCCGGAAAAAATTTTTTTCCACAACATATAGATTCTCCACATTTGTGGATTTCACAATCCACACTTCCACAGATTAACATAACCTTATCCACAAAATGTGCATAACTTGTGGATAACTTCAAAATTATCCTCATTAACCTCAGAAAAAGCCTTTAATAATCAATGTGAATATGTGAATTCCACTTATCCACACAATCCTCATGTTTATCCACCTAACTAAAGTTCATTCTGAGGATATCCACAGCTTTTGTGGACAGTCCTTGGTGAATAATTAACATTTGCCATTTTCCTTCATTTCGTTTATGATAGAATAGAATAAGTCTCAAAGGGGATTTTATACCCTTTTTCGGGTTTATAACGCAACTGTCCACAGATGAGGAGGCATTCTTATGCATTTTATTGGGGAAAACTGGGAGATGATCAAGCAGACAATCCACACCGAATATGATCTTACCAACATTTCTTATAATACATGGATTGAACCCCTGCAGTTTTCTGACGTGAAGGATGATACTGTCTACATTCAGATACCTACCGGGCAGGCTCACGCCTTAAACTATATCTCCAACAAGTACAGCAATTACTTTAAGGTAACGATTTCCGAGATGATGGACCACGATTACGACGTTGCCTTCATTTTAGAGAAAGAAAAGGCGGCAGACAGCGATACCGACCTTAAGTCGCCTGCCTCCAACATTTATAATATCAACTATGAACAGGCGAATTTAAACCCCAAGTACAAATTTGATACCTTTGTCGTGGGAAACAACAACAAATTCGCCCATTCCGCCTGCCTCGCAGTCGCGGAATCTCCGGGAAATGCCTACAATCCGCTGTTCATCTACGGCGGCGCAGGTCTGGGCAAGACGCACCTGATGCACTCCATCGGCCACTTCATATTAGAACAGAATCCCAATATGAAGGTGCTTTACGTCACTTCCGAATCCTTTACAAACGAAGTGATCGAGTCCATCCGAAGCGGTAACGCGACCGCCATGACCAAGCTGCGTGAGAAGTACCGGACGGTAGACGTGCTCATGATCGACGACGTGCAGTTTATAATAGGAAAAGAGAGTACGCAGGAGGAGTTTTTCCATACCTTCAACGTGCTGCATTCTGCGGGCAAACAGATCGTTTTGTCCTCCGATAAGCCGCCGAAGGAGATGGAAACGCTGGAAGAGCGCTTCCGTTCCCGCTTCGACTGGGGGCTGATCGCGGATATTCAGCCGCCTGATTACGAAACCCGTATGGCAATCCTTCGTAAAAACGCGGAATATTACAACCGTCCCGTTGACGACGAGATTTTTAAGTACATCGCTACCAATATCAAGAGCAATATCCGTGAGCTGGAAGGCGCTTTTAACCGCATCATCGCCAAATCCAAGATTGAAAACCAGTCTGAGATCACGATGGAGCTGGCTGAGGACGCCTTAAAGGACATTATCAACCCGGATAAGCCAAAGGAGATCACGCCGGAGCTTATCATCGACGTGGTTGCAGAACATTTCGGCGTTTCCCCGGCGGACATTACGTCCAAAAAGCGCAACTCCGAATTCGTCCAGCCCCGTCAGGTTGTCATGTACTTATGCCGCAAGCTGACCGATACCTCGTACGTCAATATCGGCAAGCTGCTCGGCAAAAAAGACCACACTACAATTATCCACGGTGTGAATAAAATTGAGGATGAGTTGAAATCCAACGAAGAATTGAACAGCAAGATCGAGACGATCAAAAAGAAGATATGTGTATAACTTCATCCTTTCCACATGGTTATCCAAGGGTTTTACACAAGTTACCCGTTCCCATTTTCCCTTATAAATAGTATAATGGGAGGGGTTATCCACATATCAACAGCCCTTATTAAGAAAGATTACGAACTTTAATATTTATTTCTTTGTTCACGCGCCTGCGGCGCTTTGCCGCCGGGGACGGCTCCACATACCTCCAGACTGTGGATAAGTGGATTGAGAATGGTTTTTAAAGAAGGGAGTTTTTCACAATATGAAATTTATCTGTTCCAAATCTGAACTGTTAAACGGTCTTTCCGTCGTTTCCAAAGCCGTACCGAGCAAAACGACGATGACGATCCTTGAATGTATCCTCGTTGACTGTACGCAGGGAGCCATCAAACTGACTGCCAACGATATGGAGCTGGGTATCGAAACGACCGTTGCCGGCATGATCGAAGAACCGGGCGTAATTGCCCTTGACGCCAAGATTTTTCTGGAAATCGTCAGAAAGCTGCCCGACAACAATATTACGATCACCTCTGACAATAATTTCCAGACCGTGATCACCTGCGAAAAGGCGAAATTCAATATCTCCGGCAAATCCGGCGAAGATTTTTCCTATCTGCCGGATATTGAGAGAAACGATTCCATCGTCGTTTCCCAGTTCACGTTAAAAGAAGTGATCAGACAGACGATTTTTTCCATTGCAGATAATGACAACAACCGCCTGATGACGGGAGAACTGTTTGAGATAAACGGAGATGAGTTAAAGGTTGTTTCCCTGGACGGACACCGTATTTCCATCCGCAAGATCCAGCTGAAAAACTCCTACAATCCGAAAAAGGTTGTCATTCCGGGCAAGACGCTGAACGAAATCAGTAAGATTTTATCCGGGGAAACGGACAGGGACGTGTCCATTTTCTTTACAGACAACCACGTTGTATTCGAGTTTGATTCCACGACCGTCGTTTCCAGACTGATCGAAGGGGAATATTTCCGCATCGACCAGATGCTTTCCAGCGATTACGAAACAAAGGTGACGATCAACAAAAAAGAATTTTTAAGCTGTATCGACCGTGCGACGCTGCTTGTAAAAGAGGGCGAAAAGAAGCCGATCATTATCAATATTACGGATGGTTCCATGGAATTAAAGATCAATTCCGCGATCGGAAGCATGAACGAGCAGATCGACATCGAAAAAGCGGGAAAGGATCTGATGATCGGGTTCAATCCCAGATTTCTGATCGACGCGCTGCGCGTCATCGACGACGAGCAGATCACGATCTATCTGGTAAACCCCAAGGCGCCGTGCTTTATCCGCAACGATGAGAACAGCTATATTTACCTGATCCTTCCGGTGAACTTTACGGCGGCGTGACAGGCTGTGGATAACAGGCTTTTTCTATCGTGACTGTGGATAACGGCAAAAAAGGAGCGAATATGCAGACATTTGAGATCAGGGACGAATTTATCAAGCTGGGGCAGGCGCTGAAAGCGGCGGGCTTTGTGGAGTCCGGCGTGGACGCGAAGTTCGCGGTTCAGGACGGGCTTGTAAAAGTAAACGGAAAAACGGAAACCGCGCGCGGCAAGAAGCTTGTGGACGGAGACGTGGTGGAATACGACGGGCAGAAGCTCACGATTAAATCTATGCTGTCCGAATAGGAATCATCGAAATTATGATTATTAAATCACTGGAATTATCAAATTTCCGGAATTACGGTTTTTTGAACCTTGAATTTGACAAAGGGACGAACATTCTGTACGGGGATAACGCGCAGGGAAAGACGAATATTCTTGAGGCGATCTATCTTTGCGCCACGACCAAGTCCCACAGGGGGACAAAGGACCGGGATATTGTCAACTTTTGTCAGGAAGAAGCGCATATCCGGGCGTATCTGGAAAAAAAGGAAGAGGAGATCCGCATCGATATGCACCTTAGGAAAAACAAATCCAAGGGAATTGCCATCGACGGGACGCGGATCAAAAAGGCGGCGGAGCTTTTAGGGATCATGAACGCAGTGTTTTTTTCCCCGGAGGATCTGGCGATCATCAAAAACGGTCCTGCGGAGCGCCGCCGGTTCATGGACATGGAGCTGTGCCAGCTGGACGCGTCCTACCTTTACAACCTAAACCAGTATAACCGGATCGTGAACCAGCGCAACAAGCTCCTTAAGGATATTGGGAATGACTCGTCAATGCGAGATATACTGTCCGTGTGGGACGAACAGCTTGCGGATTTCGGGGAAAAGATCGTTGAAAGGCGCGTTCTTTTTGCGCAGCAGTTAAACGGGATCATCGCCGGGATTCATCAGAAGCTTTCCGGCGGCAGGGAGCATTTAAGCATCGTTTACGAACCGGACGCCGCGCCCGGAGAGCTTGCGGAGAAGCTGGCGCGGTGTCAGGAACGCGATATACGCCTGAAAATGACGTCAGCGGGGCCGCACAGGGACGATTTTTCATTTGTGGCAGACGGCATCGACATCCGTAAATTCGGCTCTCAGGGGCAGCAGAGGACGGCTGCGCTGTCTTTAAAGCTTTCGGAGATCGAGCTTGTCAAAAGGGTGACGAACGACACGCCGGTGCTGTTATTGGACGACGTGCTTTCCGAGCTGGACAGCAACAGGCAGAATTATCTGTTAAACAGCATCGGGGACATCCAGACGATCATTACCTGTACGGGGCTGGATGATTTTGTGAATAACCGTTTTGAGATCAACAGGGTGTTTAAGGTGTCAAACGGGACGGTAGAAACAGGAAGCAGGCGGGAAGTCTGTTCTTCCGAAAACAAGGAGGAATTATAAATGAGCGTTGAATACGGAGCAGATCAGATTCAGATTCTGGAAGGTCTGGAAGCGGTTCGCAAGCGTCCGGGCATGTATATCGGTTCCACCTCTTCCAGAGGTCTGCATCATCTCGTTTACGAGATCGTGGACAATGCGGTGGACGAAGCGCTGGCGGGCTACTGCGACCATATCGAGATCATCATCAACAAGGATAATTCCGTGACTGTCATCGACAACGGGCGCGGCATTCCGGTCGGTATCAACCATAAGGCGGGCATTCCCGCCGTGGAAGTGGTATTTACGATCCTGCATGCGGGCGGCAAATTCGGCGGCGGCGGATACAAGGTTTCCGGCGGCCTGCACGGCGTGGGCGCATCGGTCGTAAACGCGCTGTCCGACTGGCTGGAGGTTGAGATCTGTCAGGGCGGAAAAGTTTATAAGCAGCGCTATGAGCGCGGCCATGTGTGCTACCCGTTAAAGGAGATCGGAACATGCGACCTTTCAAAGACCGGTACGAAGGTAACATTTAAGCCGGACGCGACGATTTTTACGGAGACGACGGTATATGAGTTTGATATTTTAAAAACGCGCCTGCGTGAAATGGCGTTTCTGACAAAGGGGCTGAAAATTTCCCTGACGGACGACAGGGGCGAGGAGCCTTATACAAAGATATTCCATTACGAGGGCGGCATCCAGGAGTTCGTCACCTACTTAAACGGCAGCAAGATCCCGCTTTACGACAAGGTGATGTACTTTGAGGGCAGCAAAAACAACGTATACGTGGAGGTTGCGATGCAGCATAACGACTCTTACAACGAGAGCGTTTTCTCCTTCGTAAACAACATCAATACGCCCGAAGGCGGCACGCATCTGGTGGGCTTCCGCAACGCCCTCACAAAGACGTTTAACGACTATGCAAGAAGCAACAAGCTGTTAAAGGAAAACGAGCCGAACTTATCCGGCGACGACATCCGAGAGGGTCTGACAGCGATCATCAGCGTCAAGATTGAAGATCCCCAGTTTGAGGGGCAGACGAAGCAGAAGCTTGGCAACTCCGAAGCAAGGGGCGCGGTGGACGGCGTTGTGAGCGAGCAGCTGACGTATTTTCTGGAGCAGAACCCGTCCGTCGCAAAGACGATCCTCGAAAAATCCATTCTGGCGCAGCGCGCCCGCGAGGCGGCGAGAAAGGCACGGGATCTGACGAGAAGAAAGACGGCGCTGGAAAATACGGCGCTGCCCGGCAAGCTGGCGGACTGCTCCGACAAGGATCCGAAAAACTGCGAGATCTACATCGTAGAGGGCGATTCCGCCGGAGGCTCCGCGAAAAAGGCGAGAAGCCGCGCGACGCAGGCGATCCTTCCCCTGCGCGGCAAGATCCTGAACGTGGAAAAGGCGCGTCTGGACAAGATTTTTTCCAATAATGAGATCAAGGCGATGATCACGGCGTTCGGAACGGGCATTCACGACGATTTTGATATTTCCAAGCTGCGCTACCACAAGATCGTTATTATGACCGATGCCGACGTGGACGGCGCGCATATTGCGACGCTGATGCTGACGTTTATTTACCGGTTTATGCCGGAGCTGATCAAGCAGGGACACGTTTATCTGGCGAAGCCCCCGCTGTATAAGCTGGAAAAAAATAAAAAGGTCTGGTATGCGTACAGCGACGAGGAGCTGGCGGAGATCATCAACGAGGTGGGACGCGACCAGAACAACAAGATCCAGCGCTATAAGGGTCTGGGCGAGATGGATGCGGAGCAGCTCTGGGAGACGACGATGGATCCGGAACGCCGTATTCTGTTAAAGGTCTGCATGGACGAGGAAACGGAATCCGAGGTGGATCTGACCTTTACGACGCTGATGGGCGATCAGGTGGAGCCCCGCCGCAAATTTATCGAGGAAAATGCTAAATTCGTAAAGAATCTGGATATTTAAGCAGGAAGGACAGAGCATGGAAGACAATATTTTTGACAAGATAGAAGAAGTCGATCTGAAAAAGAAGATGGAGGAATCCTACATCGACTATGCCATGAGCGTCATTGCCGCCCGTGCGCTTCCCGATGTGCGCGACGGCTTAAAGCCGGTGCAAAGGCGCGTCCTCTACTCCATGATCGAGTTAAACAACGGCCCTGACAAGCCGCACCGTAAGTGCGCCCGTATCGTCGGCGATACGATGGGTAAATACCATCCCCACGGCGACAGCTCCATTTACGGCGCGCTGGTCAATATGGCGCAGGAATGGAACACCCGTTACCCGCTGGTGGACGGCCACGGAAACTTCGGTTCTGAGGACGGCGACGGCCCTGCGGCGATGCGTTACACGGAAGCGCGTCTGTCCAAGATCTCGATGGAGATGCTGGCGGACATCAACAAGGATACGGTGGATTTTGAGCCGAACTTCGACGAGACGGAAAAAGAACCTGTGGTTCTGCCGTCCCGTTATCCGAACCTGCTCGTAAACGGCACGTCCGGCATCGCGGTCGGCATGGCGACCAACATCCCGCCCCACAATCTCAGGGAGATCGTGGATGCGGTCGTAAAGATCATGGACAACCGGATTTTAGAGGATCGCGACACCCAGATCGAGGAGCTGTTAAGCATCGTCAAAGCGCCCGATTTTCCGACGGGAGGGCTTATTCTCGGGACCCGCGGCGCGGAGGAGGCGTACCGCACCGGACGCGGCAAGATCCGCGTGCGCGCGGTGACCAACATCGAGACGCTGCCAAACGGCAAGAGCCAGATCATCGTGACGGAGCTTCCCTACATGGTCAACAAGGCGAAGCTGATCGAGAAGATCGCGGATCTGCACAAGGATAAAAAGATCGACGGCATTACCGATCTGCGCGACGAATCCAACCGCGAGGGAACCCGCGTCGTGATTGAGCTGCGCCGGGACGCAAATGCAAACGTGATTTTAAACCAGCTTTATAAGCATACCCAGATGCAGGATACGTTCGGCGTGATCATGCTGGCGCTTGTAAACGGCGAGCCGAAGGTATTGAGCCTTTTGGAGATGCTCAAATGCTATATCGCGCATCAGGAAGAGGTCGTGACGAGAAGGACGAAATACGACCTGAACAAAGCCGAGGAGCGCGACCATATTTTACAGGGTCTGCTCATCGCGCAGGATAATATCGACGAGGTAATCCACATCATCAGAAGCAGCCAGACGCCGCAGATCTCCAAGGAGCGCCTGATCGAGCGTTTCGGTCTGACGGAGGTTCAGGCACAGGCGATCATCGATATGCGTCTGCGCGCGCTGACCGGTCTGGAGCGCGAGAAGCTGGAGGCGGAGCATCAGGAGCTGCTGATTCGCATCGCGGAATTAAAGGCGATCCTTGCCGATGAAAAGAGGCTTTTGGGCGTGATCAAGGAAGAGCTGCTTATCATCCGTGAAAAATACGGCGACGACAGAAGAAGCAAGATCGGCTATGACGAATTTGACATTTCCATGGAGGATATGATCCCCAGGGAAAATACGATCATCGCCATGACAAATCTTGGCTATATCAAGCGCATGACCGTCGATAACTTCAAGTCCCAGAACAGGGGCGGCAAGGGCATCAAGGGGATGCAGACGATCGAAGAGGATTTCATTGCGGATCTTCTGATGACAACGACGCACCATTATGTGATGTTTTTTACAAACTTCGGACGGGTGTACCGCTTAAAGGCGTATGAGATTCCGGAGGCGGGCAGGACGGCGCGCGGGACAGCGATCATCAACCTTTTGCAGCTTGCGCCGGAGGAGAAGATTTCCGCGATCATTCCGGTTAAGGAATACGAGGAAAATGAAAATCTCTTCATGGTAACGAGAAAGGGCATCGTGAAAAAGACGCCTATTCTGGAATACAGCAACGTCCGCAAAAACGGTCTGGCGGCGATCAATCTGCGCGAGGACGACGAGCTGATCGAGGTAAAGGTCACAAAGGCGGACAGTGAGATCTTCCTCGTGACCAAATACGGCATGTGTATCCGGTTTAAGGAAACCGACGTCAGAAGCACAGGACGTACCTCCATGGGCGTAATCGGCATGACGCTGACCGACAACGACGAGGTCGTGGGCATGCAGCTTGACCATCAGGGCGATTCGCTTCTGATCGTTTCCGAAAACGGCATGGGCAAGCGCACCGATATGGAAGAGTTTACCGTGCAGCACCGCGGCGGCAAGGGCGTAAAATGCTACAAGGTAACGGATAAGACGGGCTATGTGATCGGCGTGAAGGCGGTTACAGACGAAAATGAGATCATGATGATCACAACCGAAGGCATCATCATCCAGATCCGCATGGAAGAGGTTTCCCAGCTTGGCAGGATTACCTCCGGCGTGAAGCTGATCAATCTGGACGAGGGTGTGACCGTGGCGCAGATCGCAAAGGTACGAGAAAAGGTGTCCGACGGCAATCAGGAGTTCGACGACGTGGATGAGGCTGCAGAAGAAATCGAAGCAGAAGAGCAGGCGGAAGAGGCACAGGAGCATGTGACGATGCCTGAGGAAACGGAATAGGACGAATAAAAAGGTTCAGATGGATTGATATAAAAAACTCCGAAACCTGCCGGAAAACGGCGGGGGACGGAGTTTTTTTTACAAATCTTATTCTTTTGTCGTGCCGCCGTATTCATAGTAAGGCGAGAGCAGTGTAAGGCTCGGAAGCGAAGCGCGGTCCTGGGCGAGTACCATTTCCACGCACTTTTCGGCAAGCGCTTTCAATGGCTGGCAGATAGAGGAAATGAAAAGGTCGTTTTCCTCAGCTCCAAACTTACGGATACCGTCGAAGCCTATCAGCTGCACATCCTCGGGGACACGGTATCCCTCTTTTTTGAGCAGCCGTAAAAACTGATATCCATGATAGTCCGTATGGGAAAAAACGCCGTCGAAGGTCAGACTGCCGTCAGCCTGCTTATGCCGGTTCAAAAAGTCTGTCATCTGCTCTGTCTTGAGGGGACTGTCTATCTCGTTCAGATAATCCGGCTCGATACCATGCTTTTTGCAGGCGTGGAGATAGCCGTTCAGACGTTTATCGGATTCTCCGGGGAAAACGGAATGAAAACGGATATAGACAGGGTGCCTGCATCCAAGCTCCAGCAGCTTTTCGACAGCCATGACAGCCCCGTTAAAGTTGTCCGTTCCGATACGCGGGATTTTGTGGTTTTCAAAAAAGCGGTCGAACACAACGAGAGGGATGTCGTCGGCGATATAGCGTCCGATGTCGGAATAGGTAAGGGCTATCACACCATCCACCTTATTCTGGGCAGCCATTTTAAGGTAGAAAATCTCTTTTTCTTCAACCCCGTCAGCACAGCAAAGTAAAAGTCTTATCCCATGTCTGTAAAGAGCATTTTCAATATGATCAGTAAAAGTTGCAAAAAAAGGATTTGTTGTATTAGGAATGATAAGGGCTATTATATTGGTTTTTTGAACTTTTAGACCGCGGGCATAGGTATTTACTTCATAATTTAGTTTTTGTATAGCGGCCTCGACTTTTTTCCGGTATTCTTCCCCGACGGGGATTCCATTGATGACCTTGGAGACAGTGCCGAGAGCGACACCGGCTTCTCTGGCAACATCTTTCATGGTGGGAGCGTTATTTTTTGTCATAGAGGTCTCCATTCTGCCGCCGCAAAGCGGCAGGCTTTCTGATTTAAAGTGTTTGTAGGAATGTCATGTTTCATGACTTTTGCCTCTGATATCATAAATATATTTTAGCACAATCTATGAAACGTTACAAGTTTGTTTTGTACAAAAACAGTATAAAAAAACTGGTAAAAATTAATAAAATTATAAATATAGCATAAAAAGCATGAATTGTTTGTTGACAAATGATTAATACAAGAATAAAATAAAATCAACAAGCATGAAACGTTTCACAAAAGAGGCGAAGAAAGGACGAGAATGGAGGAGTAAGGATGAGGAAGAACAAGCAAAGTGCTGCCGCTCCGATACCGGCACACAAAAAGCTGGGAAAGCAGATAATGAAACACTGGGAATTTTACCTTTTGCTACTGCCCGGTATCCTGCTGACGATTATTTTTAAGTATATTCCGATATACGGCGTACAGATCGCATTCAGGGATTACAACGCGGTAGACGGTTTTCTGGGAAGCCCGTGGGTGGGACTGAAATGGTTCGCACGCTTTTTCAACAGCTATAACAGTGTGAGAATGATAAGGAACACCGTATTGCTGAGCTTATACAGCATTTTATGGACGTTCCCTATCCCTATCATCCTTTCGCTGCTCATCAATCAGGTAAGATGCAAGAAGTTCCAGAGGATTACGCAGACAGTCATTTACGCGCCTCACTTTATTTCAGTCATGATACTCTGCGGTATGCTGCGTATCTTCCTTTCTCCTTACGGCGGGCTTGTAAATGTCATCGCGCAGGCGTTCGGGGCGCCGGAGGCGGTAAACTTCATCGATTCGGCTTCTGCGTTCAGGACGATATACATTTCGTCGAGCATCTGGCAGGATGCCGGATGGGGGACTATCATCTATCTTGCGACGCTCTCCAGCGTGGACGCATCCCTGCATGAAGCGGCGAAGGTAGACGGTGCAAGCACATGGCAGAGGATACTTCATATCGATATACCGGAGCTGATACCTATCATCGTGATACAGCTTATCATGCAGTTCGGCAACCTGATGAACGTAGGCTTTGAGAAAGCATTCCTGCTTCAGACAAACCTGAATAAAGAAACCTCGGAAATCATCGCGACCTATGTTTACGAACAGGGTATGCTGAAAGCAATGTACAGCTTTTCCACAGCGGTGGGGTTGTTCAATACGGCGGTCAACATCATTCTGCTCATTGTCGTAAATAAGATATGCAAAAAGGTTTCTGATATAAGCTTTATTTAACGGGGAGGAGGATGAACATGAAAAAAATAAAAAAAGCAAAGACGCTGACGTCTGACAGGATGTTTGATATTTTCAACTATACCTTCCTTGCCATCCTGCTCGTCATCGTTGCGTATCCGCTCTATTATGTGCTGATAGCTTCTATTTCAGACCCGTATGAGGTATATGCGGGCAAGACGTTCCTGCTTCCCTCGAAGGTCACCTTTGAAGGCTATGCAAGGGTATTTAAGGAGAAATCCATCGCGACAGGCTATATCAACAGTATCTATTATACGGTTTTGGGGACTGTCGTCTCCGTGGCGCTCATCATCACCACAGGCTACTGCGTTTCCAAAAAAACGCTCCCCTTCCGTAAGAGCATCATGATGTTCTATGTGTTCACAATGTATTTCAACGGCGGTCTGATACCTACTTATCTGGTCGTTGCGAAGATGGGGCTGTTAAACAGCGTATGGTCGCTGATACTTCCCGGAGGCGTCGCGGTATTCAATGTTATCGTGTGCAGGACGTTTTTTGAAAGCAGTATCCCTGAGGAGCTGTATGAAGCGGCGTCCATTGACGGGAGCAGCAACTTAAGGACGTTTTTCAGGATAGCGCTGCCGCTTTCCAAACCGATACTGGCAGTTATGGTCATTTTTACGATGGTAGCATACTGGAACGACTGGTTTACGGCTCTTATCTATATGAGTGAAAAATCCAAATATCCCTTGCAGCTGGCGCTGCGTCAGATACTGATACAGAGTCAGGCGACGGCGACGATGATGGGAAATATGGACGGCGGATACGCGGAGGCGAACAAGATAACGGAGCTTATCAAGTTTTCATCCATCGTTGTGGGAGCAGTCCCGATGCTGATCGCATATCCCTTCGTGCAGAAGTATTTTGAAAAAGGATTCATGGCCGGGGCTGTGAAAGGCTGAGGCTGGAATAAAAAAGTGGAGGTAAAAAAATGAAAAGAAGAACAGTAAACAAAGTGTTGGCTGCAGGTCTGACGGCTGCAATGGTATTTTCCATGACGGCATGCGGATCGAAAACAGAGGAGACTGCCAAAATCGACCCCGAAGTAAAGAACTTCAAGATTTTTGCGGGAATCAGCCCGCTGTCTCCGGACAACAGCGAGAAGCCGCTCGTTCAGCAGATGAATGAAAAGATGGGCGTTACCATCGAATGGAACTGTGTTTCCGGCGATACCCTGACAGAGAAGAAAAACCTGCTGTTAAACTCCGGCAATGACCTTCCGGACGCCCTGATGGCGGCAGGTTTAAGTAATTCAGAGCTGATCACATATGGCTCAAGTGGTATGCTCATCCCTCTGGAGGGCTACATCAACGAAGAGACGATGCCGAACCTGATGAAGATTGTGGAGAAGCGTCCGAACCTTCTTGCGGCATGCACGATGCCTGACGGACATATCTACGGCTTGCCTTCCATTTCCGAAATGGGCTTTACTGCAAAGGATGACGGGGAAAACTATTACATTGGCGCGATACCGCAGTTTACCGCTATCAATACCGACTGGCTGGAAGCGGTAAATATGGAGATGCCTACGACTGTTGACGAGCTTCACGATGTACTGAAGGCGTTTAAGGAAAACGATGTGAACGGGAACGGCGACCCGAGCGATGAAATTCCGCTGTCCTTTATCTTTCCTGAAAAGAACGGCGCATGGTGCGCAGGTATCGGAACGCTGTTAGCTCCCTTTGGCTGCACCGATTACCAGATGGACCACAGAGCCATCAAGGACGGCAAGGTTTATTATCAGGCTGCGAGCGAGGAGTACAAAAATGCTATCGCATATTATCATGACTGGTTTGAAGAAGGACTTATCGATATCGAGGTATTCTCTCAGGATTCCAGCCAGTATATTGCAAAAGGAAACGGAGAAGACCCCAGACTCGGCGTATATGTATGGTGGGAAATCCCGGAGGTAGTAGGTCAGGAGAGAGCGGAGAGCTATGAATATCTTCCTATCCTGGAAGGTCCTGACGGAACGTATAAGGTAAACTTAAACGAAATGGGAACGACCAGCTGCGATAAGTTTTCTGTAACGAAAGCATGTAAGAACCCCGAGCTGCTGTTAAAGTGGGTAGACCAGATGTATGAGCCTCTCAACAGTATGCAGGCCATTTACGGACCTATCGGAACCTACTGGACAGAGGAACCCGATGCAAACGGCTGCTATTCCATGAGAGAGTTAAAGGAAGGCGAGACGGCAGGCGAGTTAAAGTCTAAGAACGAGTTTTTAGGACCTGTGGAGCAGTTGAATGAGGATTACGGCACCTATTACTACATGGAAGACCGCGCTCAGGAGAGACTGAATGATATCGAGAACTTCTGGTTCCAGTATGTAGACAGCAGAGAATATTATCCGACCGTTGTAAATACCGAAGAAGAGATAAATGTTATCAATGACAGACTTAGCGATATCAAGTCCCTGACAGAGGAGAAGGTAGCTCACTGGCTGAAAGACGGCGGTATCGAAGAGGAATGGGACCAGTATTTACAGGATCTGGACAACATGGGTCTGCAGGAAGTCATCGGCGCATGGCAGGCAGCATATGACCGCTATGTAGAGGCTCTTGAGAAATAAGATAAGATAAAAAATACCCTACAGCTTGCTGCAGAGTAGGAATGGGGGCAGGCTTATGAATCAGATAAGCCTGCCCTCTTTGATTTCACGGCGAGGGAGAGACAGCATGGAGAAAGAGAAAGCGTTACAGCAGCGCATAGACAACTATATACGGATATTTCAGGAGATGATGGAGCGATACGGGACAGAGATTCCTTCATCCGGTATCCTCGCCGGATTTCACCTTCCGGTTTACGACAGAAAATCCTACGAGGCATTTTATGGAGCGGACAATACCCATTATCCGATGGGAAAGGATATCCTTCTGTACGGGATAGGGACAGTCCTTACCCTGACGGAGCCAAAGGAGGGAGAACCGGAGGAACGCAGTATCTACAGGGAGGGAGTCCATCGGACATATGGGCTGGTGCAGGAATTTATCGCACGGCATGCAAAGGCGGCGGAAGACATGGCTGTGCAGGCGGCGGGAGCGGAGAAGGAAAGGCTGGAAAAGATTGCGGAAATATGCAGAAGGCTGACGCAGGACGCGCCGCAGACCTTTGCAGAGGCTCTGCAGTTATTCTGGTTTTTATATCTGCTCAGGAGTCCCTTTGGAGGAGGCTGTATCGGCAGGCTGGATAAGCGCCTTTATCCTTTTTATGAAAAGGAGGAAAAGGCGGGGGTTCTGAACCGTCAGGCGATACTTGAGGAAATCGTCCAGTTTTATGAAAAACTGAACAAAATGACGACAGGGGACACGCTGAGGAACCTGATGCTTTCCGGGCAGAATGAAAACGGGATGGATGAAACAAATGAGCTGACGTATTTGTTTTTGGAGGCATATAAAAGAAGCGGAAAGGCGGAGCCGCATCTGAATGTCAGGATACATTCCAATACGCCCGAAAAGCTTTTGGATATGTGCATCGGGCTTTTGGGAGAGGGAAAAGGACAGCCTACGCTATATTTTGACGACTATATCATCCCCGCTATGGAGCGCGCGGGGATACCTCACAGAGAGGCTGTCAACTATGCTAATGACGGATGTACGGAAACGCTGATAGACGGAACGAGCAACATCGTTTTCTGGCAGCATGAAATGGTAAAGACAGTGGAGCTGACTGTCTTTAACGGCGAAGAAAATCCGTTCGTGCATCCGGTAAAAATGAGGAAGAACAGTCGTTATGCCCCGGAATTTACCCCTCATACCGGATTAAAGACCGGATATCGCTCGGGAGAGCTGGAAAAAATGCAGTGCTTCGATGATTTTTTAGAGGCGTTTTTGAGACAGCAGCGGTATCAGGTTGGAGAATGGATAAAGCAGATAGACGAGCAGATAAGCAAAGATGAAACGGAATCTTTGACATCCCCGTTCATCGCGGGAATGTTTAAGGAGTGCCTTGAGACCGGGAACGATCCTCTTCGTCAGGGAGGTTTTTCCACACGGGTCTACCAGCTCCTTTCTGGGACGGTAACGACGGCGGCGGACTGCCTGAGAGCGATAGAATACGGTGTTTTTGAAAAAAAATACTGTACGCTGACAGAGTTAAGAAAAGCGATGGAGGCGGATTTTGAGGGATATGAGATACTGCGGCAGCGGCTTTTGCATGCCCCAAAATTCGGAAATGACGAAGGAAGAGCGGAGGAGCTTGCGGCTGTCATTTCACAGGCGTTCATAGAGCAGGTAAACGCTTATCAAAGCAGCAGCGGTCAGCGGATATGGCCGGGGCTGTACAATATTGATTTCCGTATCTTTGCGAATCTGACGGGAGCGACGCCGGATGGAAGAAAGTTCGGCGATATGATAGGAGAGCACTGTTCTCCGACTCCCGGAGCGGCGAAGGAAGGTCCTACAGCGGTGATAAGGTCGGCGGCAAAGCTTCCGATGGAAGAGGGATATGCGTCGTCCCCGCTTCATCTGACGCTGGACAAGGGAAGCTTTGTGATGGGGGCAGACAGGGAAAAAATACTCAGGCAGATGATAAAAGCGGCAGAAAAGGCGCACATCCCGGTTTTAAATATCGCGATGTATGAGGAAGCGGAATTAAGAGAAGCGCAGAAGGAACCCGAAAAGCACGGGGACCTGATAGTGAGGGTGTGGGGATTTAACGCGAGATTTGTGGACCTTGATGAAAATCTGCAGGAGCATATCATCCGCAGGATAACGAGAGGGACGTGAAATGAAAACAGCGCGGATAATGGAAATACAGCGGTTCTGTATCCATGACGGCCCGGGGATACGGACGACAGTCTTTTTTAAGGGCTGCGGCATGAGATGTCAGTGGTGCCACAATCCGGAGTCATGGGACAGTGGGGAAGATATGCTGTTCTATGAAGAACGCTGTATCGGCTGTAAGGAATGTGAAAAGCTTTGCAAAAGAGGCGCGCACCGTTTTACGGAAAAAGGGCATCAGATAGATTTATCCCTGTGCAGGGACTGTCCTGAAAAACAGGAGTGCATTGCCGCATGTCCGACAGGAGCGCTGGCAGCCTGCGGAAGGAGCATCGGAGAGGATGAGCTTTTGCAGGAAGTCTTAAAAGATGTGGATTTTTACGGAGAAGAGGGCGGAGTGACCTGCTCCGGCGGAGAGCCTCTTTTACAGCATGGGTTTTTGGCGGGATTTCTCAGAAAATGCAGGGAGAAAAAGATAAATACCTGCATAGATACCGCATTGAATGTCGAATGGGAGCATATAGAAGAGCTGCTGGAATATACGGATATATTCCTTGTCGATATCAAAGCGATGGATACAAAGCTGCACAGGCGGCTGACCGAGGTTGGGAATGAAAGGATTTTGTACAATCTGAAGAAGCTGTCAGAAGAGAAAAAACCGGTCATTATAAGAATGCCGCTGATACCGGGAATCAATGATACAAAAGAAGAGACAGGGGCGCGCCGGGACTTATTGAAGCAGCTTTCCAATATATGCAGGGTGGATTGCTTTGCGGTAACGGACCATGCGGCTTCAAAATACCGCGCGATGCAGCTTCCGTTCCATCCCTTCGGTCAGGCGGATGCGGACGAGGCGGTAAAAAGGGTGCGGGAAGCGCTCGGGGCAGACAGAGAGTAAAAGACAGAAAGGCAGAAAGATATGATGGAGATAACATGGAAAACAGGGGAAAAGGATGATTGCGTATGTCAGGGCGCGCCGGGCTTTCAGATGAATGGCGACCCGGATTTCGCAAACCGGAAGATACGCTTTTGGGAGGACTCCCTGCTGTTTGACGGATATTCCGTATGGTTTGAAAGCGGCGAGGAATGGAAAAAGACCGAAGGAAATTTTACAGCCAGCTTCTGTATCGCCCCGCTGGAATATGCGGAAACCCCGGACGGTCTGTTTTCCTGTTTTGACAGGGAAAAAAAGCAGGGCTTTTATGCAGCGTCTGCAAAAGACGGAGAAGTCAGGGCAGGATTCGGGACGGGAACGGCGGTATTCGAGGTAGCGTCCTTAAAAGAGCATCTGAAAAAGAGAGCTTTTAACTGGGTCAGCGTCGTATATTGGCAGGATGCCGGATGGCTTGACCTGTATGTGAACGGTGTGCTCTCAAACAGAAAGCAGTTCCCGCGTCACGCAAAGATAGACTGGCCTGAAAAAAAGGCATGGATAGGAAGACATCAGGACAGTGCGGATGCAGATGTGAGGATGGGAATCTTTTACGGCTGGTTTCAAAAAGCGCTCATTCAGGACAGACGGCTTTCGGAAGAGGAGATAAGAAAGCTCCATCAGGAAAAGCAGGGAATCTGCATGAAGGGCTCCGAGCTTGACAGGAATATTTTTGAAAAAGACGTCCACCGCCCGGGCTACCATCTGATAGCGGCGGAAAAATGGATGAACGAGCCACACGCGCCCTTTTATTACGACGGCTATTATCACATCTTCCATCAGGCGAATATCCATGCGCCGATATTCAACCATCTCCAGTGGGCGCATCTGGTGAGCCGAGACATGGTGCATTGGGAGGATATGCCTCTGGCGCTGGAAACGGAAAAGAGCGGAATAGACCCGGACGGCTGCTGGTCTGGGAGCGCGCTGGTGGATAAAGAGGGAATCCCGAGGATTTTTTATACGGCGGGAAATCATAAAGAGCTGCCGAATCAGGGAGTCGCGCTGGCGTCTGCGTTTGACAGGACGGATAAAAGGCTTCCTGCGTGGGAAAAGCATCCCGAGCTGGTCGTATCGCAGGATATCGGCTTTATAGGAGAATTCAGAGACCCCTTTGTGTGGGAGGAAGAAGGCATCTATTACATGCTGGTAGGAACGGGGGACAGTGAAAACGGCGGGGGAAACGCCGCTGTATATCGTTCGGAAAATCTGGTCGACTGGGAATCCCACGGCTTTGTGACGGAATATGATTTTGAGAGAAACCCGGAGGTAGGACATGTATGGGAGCTTCCGGTGATGCTCCCTCTGAGGGATGAAAACAATGAGATAGTATGCCATGTCCTGATGATGTGCGCCTGTCAGATAGAAAACGAGGTGGTGGAGACCTATTATTTCCTCGGGCATTGGGACAGGGAGAAGATGAGGTTTTCCCCGATGCACGAGAGGGCGATGCTGTTCGATTTAGGCTGCGGCGTATTTACCGGGCCGAGCGGATTCGTAACGCCGGATTTCAGGAGCGTGGTATTTACGATCGCGCAGGGCAAGCGGGGATGGAAGGAAGAATTCCATGCCGGATGGGCGCATAACGGGGGACTTCCGGTGGAATTGTCCATTCGGGACGGAAAGCTTTGCATCTGCCCGATACGAGAGCTGTACGGTCTGAAAAAAGAGTGTCTTGTAGACGTATCGGATGTTTTGCAAAAGGATGCGGAGGCAGCGCTGGAAGGATGCGCAGGGAACCGGCTTTGGATGAAGCTGTGCGCGCACGGAGAAAGGCCCGAAGTGACCGTAACGTGCGGAACGATGGAAACGACCGTTTATTATGACAGGCAGACAGGCGTATTCGGCGCGGAAGACGGGAACGGAAAACAGCTTTCCAAATGCAGGGGAGAGCTGGATAAGGTCTTTTGCAATGAGGAAGACATAACGCTGGAATGCTTCGTAGACGGTTCGATGATAGAAATGTATCTGAACGGAAGAAAGAGCATGTCGCTGCGTAACTATGGGGATGGAAAAACAAGGAGCATCCGGCTGGGAGAAAAGACCGGGCGGGTGAAAAAACTGGAGCTTTGGAGTATGGAAACGGCATATGGAGGAGAAAAGGAAAATGGAAGATAAGCTTTTTTACCATGCTGAAAATGCCCGCTGCGGGGATGTGATACCAAAATATATCGACGGAAAATATCAGCTTTTTTACTTAAAAGGCTGGAAAGACCCCAAGGCGCCGGGCGTCGTGCATGGCTGGCACAGAATGGAGAGCAGCGACCTTGTACATATGAGCAAAGAGACGCCCATTCATGTACAGGGCGGCACGGGAGATTTGATATCAAAGGATGGAACGTGGCATCTGTTCGCCTGCATCTTTCCTGAGAACCGGCAGCTTGTCACACACTATATCAGTAAGGACGGAAGCCTCGATAACTGGGAATATCAGCAGGAGGATACGTTTGGCCCCGACGGGGAGATATATGACTGTTCGGACTGGAGAGACCCGAGGATAATATATCGGGAGGACCTTGAAGAATATTGGATGTTCCTTGCGGCAAGGGCGAAGGATGGACACAGCCAGACAGGCTGCGTCGGCCTGTGCGTATCCAAAGACTTAAAGTATTGGGAGTATCGGGAGCCTGTATATTATCCGCAGCGGTTTAACGGAGCCTGTGAATGCCCGGACGTATTTCGGATGGGAGACTGGTATTATCTTGTTTTTTCCTCTTACACGAATCTGTTCGGAACTTATTATGTAAAATGCAGGGTGGGAGAAAAAGAGTGGCAGATTCCGAAAAACCACCGTCTGGATGCCAGGGCGTTTTATGCGGCGAAAACGGCAGGCACAGAGAGCGAGAGATATCTGTTCGGATGGATTCCGACAAAGGAGGAAAACATATTTGGCTTCTGGCCCGATAAAAATCCCGCGAAGGATTACAGGACCTGGGACTGGGGCGGGAGCATGGCGATACATGAGCTGATACAGAAGCCCGACGGGGATTTGGGGCTTGCGCTTCCAGAAGCAAGGGCGATGCAGTATGAGCTTACGGTTTCGATAGAGGCTGTACCCAAAACGAAGGGATGGAGAAAAGAGGAGTCGGGATGGACGGCGGCGACCGAAAACGCCCAGCAGATGATGCTGGTTTCCAAAATGCCGGAAAGCTGCCGGATAAAAACGGAAATCCTGGCGGAAAAGACAGAGCAGGCGGGAGTGGTCCTGCATGTGGAAGAGGAGTTCAAAGAAGGCTATTATTTTTACATCGAACCGGAAAAGAACAGGCTGGTATACCGTTCCTGGCTGCGGATGTCGGAAGACGGAGGAAAGACATTCCCGTATGACGTGGAAATGGAAAGCCCCCTGAAAAAGCCGAAGGACGGGCGGTACGTCATGGAGCTCATCACGGAGGGAGGCGTCGGGACTGTTTATGTGAATCAGGACGCGGCGCTGAGTTTTCGGATGTGCGACAGGAGCGGAGGATATATCGGTATTTTTTCTTTCGGAAAGACGAGATTTCAGGATATGACGATATGGGAGAAAGGAGGAAAAAATGTTTAACAGCGGGCTGGAAAATTTGTTTTTACTGAGAAATGGAAAGAGCAGGAGCATCAACTGGGAAAACCGGAACGGAGAAAAAGGCAGAGGCGGCATGGCGGCAAGCGACCTCGGGCCGGGCAGAAAAGGGTCTCCGTGCGTCCCGGTCATTGAGGCGGGAGAAACGGTGACGCTTGCAGAGATGGACGGACCGGGGCTCATACAGCATATCTGGGTCACGGTAACAGACCGGGTAAGCGATAGGAACAGATATATATTGAGAGATCTGGTGCTCCGCATTTACTGGGACGGGGAGGAGGAACCGTCGGTGGAAAGCCCGCTTGGAGACTTTTTCTGCTGCGGCTTCGGCGTATCCTATCCGGTAAATTCCATGCCGGTCGTGGTAAATCCGACGAGAGGGTTTAACTGCTACTTCCCAATGCCTTTTCGGAAAAAGGCGAGGATAACGGTTGAAAACCAGTGCGACGAGGCGGTGCATGCGTTCTTCTATCAGGTGGATTACTGCCTGACGGACGAGCTGCCCGATGAGGCGGGATATTTTCACGCACAGTGGCGCAGACAGCGGCTGACACAGAAAGGAAACGATTATGTGATACTGGACGGCGTGAAAGGAAAAGGACAATATGTCGGAACCTATATGGCGCTGACAACGCTGGAGCGCTACTGGTACGGAGAAGGGGAGATAAAGTTTTATCTGGACGGAGACAGGGAGTATCCGACGATATGCGGCACGGGGACAGAGGATTATTTTGGCGGGGCATGGAGCTTTGCAACGCAGGAAAACGGAAGGACCGTTGAAAATACATATTGTACCCCGTTTATGGGATATCCCTATTATTCCCATCACGATACGTTCATCCACAATGATTATCATAATGACGACCAGATGCCTCAGCGCAGCTTTTACCGCTGGCACATCATGGACCCGGTGCTGTTCGAGGAGGAGTTAAAGGTCACGATACAGCAGATAGGCGTATATCACGGCGGGCTGTTTGAACGTGAGGACGACGTCGCGACGGTAGCATACTGGTACCAGCAGGAGCCGCATCAGGCGTTTGCAGACCTGATGGGACGGAAAGACCGCTGGCCGAGATAAGAGGAAAAGAGAGGAGATAACAATGCAGAATTTTGAGTTTCACGCATATACGGATATGCTTTTTGGAGAAGGACAGATTGAAAAACTGCCGGAGGTGCTCGCGCGTTACGGAAAAAGAGTTCTTTTGACTTATGGCGGAGGAAGCCTCAAAAAAAACGGGATTTATGATAAAATAAAAGAGCTGACAGGCGATTTTGAAGTGACGGAGCTGGGAGGTATCGAACCGAATCCGAGGCTGACAAGCGTGGAAAAGGGAGTCAGCCTTTGCAGGGAGCATCAGATAGACGTTATCCTGGCAGCAGGCGGCGGCAGCACGATAGACTGCAGCAAGATGATAGCGGCTGGTGCATGCAGCGAGGAAGAACCGTGGACGCTCGTTAAAAATCCGCAGAAGATTCAGAAAGCCCTGCCAATCGTAACGATACTGACAATGGGAGCTACCGGCTCTGAGATGAACGGCAATGCGGTCATCACAAATATGGAAACGCAGGAAAAGCTCGGGACGTTTTCGTGGAAGGTCATCCCTCAGGTGTCCATCTGCGACCCGACCTATTTAAAGACGCTCCCGGCATTGCAGACGGCGGCGGGAACTGCGGATATTATGTCCCATGTATTTGAGGATTATTTTAAAACGGAACCGGATGCGATGGTTCAGGATACGTTTGCAGAAGGAATCCTCAGGACCTGTATCAAATATTGTCCTGCGGCATTAAAAAATCCGGCGGATTATGCGGCGCGGGCGAATCTGATGTGGGCGAGCAGCATGGGACTCAACGGCTTGTGCGGGAGCGGAAAGCCCGGCGCGTGGACGTGCCATCCTATCGAGCATGAGCTGAGCGCTTTTTATGATATCACGCACGGCGTAGGGCTTGCGATACTGACTCCCCGCTGGATGCGCTATGTGCTGAATGAAAATACGGTCGATAAATTTGCAGAGTATGCGAGAAACGTATGGCATCTCGAGGACCGGGAAGATAAATTCGCGCTGGCAGAAGAGGCGATAGATAAGACAGAGACATTTTTCAGGGACTGCGGCATCCCGATGACGCTGACAGAGCTGGGGATAGATGAGAGTAAATTTGAGCGGATGGCGGAGAATGCGGTTAGAGTCGGAAATCTCAAGACTGCATTTATGCCTTTGGCAAAAGAGGACGTTGTAAACATACTTAAAATGTGCCTGTAATGGAAATGGAGATTAAAATGGATAAAATAACAAAAGCAAGACAATATGAACAGGAACAGAGAACAGACGCCGGAAAGCCGTCCTTTCATGTGACCCCTCCGGTGGGCTGGGTAAACGACCCGAATGGCTTTTCCTGCTATAACGGGGAATATCATCTGTTTTACCAGTATCATCCCTACAGCACCCAGTGGGGACCGATGCACTGGGGGCATGCAAAGTCCAAGGATTTGGTAAAGTGGGAACAGCTTCCCTGCGCACTCGCTCCCGATGAAGAATATGACGGACAGGGATGCTTTTCCGGTACTGCGGTACAAGACGGGGACAGACATATCCTGATGTACACAAGCGTTGTGGATAAAGAGCAGGAGGATGGGAGCCGCCTGATACGTCAGACTCAGAGCATTGCCGTTGGAGATGGGGAAAACTATGAAAAGCTTCCGAATAACCCGGTAATCCTGGCGGATACGCTTCCTGAGGGCAGTTCTCCTGTGGATTTCCGCGATCCGAAAATCTGGAAGGATGGGGATAAGTTTTATGCGGTAGTCGGAAGCCTTGCGGCGGACGGCAGTGGACAGCTCGCCCTGTTTTCCGCGGATACTGTGGATAACTGGAAATTTGAAAAGATTCTGGACGCCAGCAAAAATGAATACGGAAAAATGTGGGAGTGCCCGGATTTCTTCGCGCTGGACGGCCGTCAGGTATTGATAGTGTCTCCTCAGTTTATGGAAAGCCGCGGTCTGGAAATCCACAACGGCAACAATGTCCTGTATTTTATTGGTGATTACGATAGAGAAAAGCTGGAATTTACCCGCAAAGAAGGATATCAGGTGGATTACGGTCTGGATTTTTATGCGCCGGAAACTGTGAAAAGTATGGACGGACGGCAGATTCTGATCGGGTGGCTGCAGAACTGGGACAATTATCTGACGCCCGGAACTCAGAAATGGTCCGGTATGATGACGATACCCAGAGAGCTTTCCATCCGGGATAAAAAGCTTATCCAGGTGCCGGTGCGGGAGCTGGAAGCATACCGTGGAAATGCGGTAGAAAAAAAGGATATGCGGGTATGCGGCGGAAGCTTTGTGCCGGGCCGGGATGCGGTATGCGCAGACAGCGGTGAATGCGGACAGGCGGAAGAAGGCTGCGAAAAGCTGGAGATAGAGGGCGTGCGCGGCAGACAGTTTGATATGACGGTAGATGTGCATGCAGGGGATTATGAGCGCTTTGAGCTGGATGTGGCGTGCGGAAACGGTCATAAAACGATGATATATTACGATGCGGCGGCGAGCGTTCTGACAGTTGACCGCAGCTGCAGCGGGATACAACGGGATATATTATGTTCGCGCAGTGCATATGTGAGGCTGCAGGATGGAAAGCTGCGCCTGCGTATCCTGATGGACAGGATGACGCTGGAGATTTTCGTAAACGACGGCGAGCAGGCGCTGACCAATCTTGTCTATACGGAGGAAGAGGCTGACAGGATTTTGTTTTCTTCAAAGAAAGAAGCGGTCTTTGACGTAGAGTTTTATGAGCTTCTTGCTGATAAAAAGGATATGTGATACCATGAGCCTGTAAGAGGCTGTATCACAGAACCTGCATAGAGCGGCAGGAAATCATAATAGGCAGTCAGCCCCGGAATGGAGAAAAAATGAAGATTTTTGCGCACAGAGGATTCAGCGGGCGGTATCCGCAAAACACGATGCTGGCGTTTCAGAAAGCGCTGGAAAGCGGCTGTGACGGGATCGAGCTGGACGTTCAGCTTACGAAGGACGGAGTTCCGGTCATCATCCATGATGAGTATCTGGACGATTTAACAGATTTTAAAGGCTTTGTGAGAGATTATACTTATGAGCAGCTGAAAAAATGCAATGCTGCCGGAAAGTATAATGAAACCTATGGATTTTGCCCTATCCCGACGTTTCAGGAATATTGTGAATGGGTAAAGCAGACAGAGCTGGTCACGAATGTCGAAATAAAGAGCAGCGTGTATTATTACGAGGATATCGAAGAAAAGGTAATGGCGTTGATAGAGCGTTACGGATTGGCGGACAGGATAATCCTTTCTTCCTTTAATCATCTTTCGGCAGTCAGATGCAAGGAGCTTCATCCGGGGCTGTGTACCGGGGCGCTGACAGAAAACGGCGGTATTGAAAATGCCGGTCTCTATTGCAGCAAATTCGGTTTTGACTGCTATCATCCGGGGCTGGAAGGGCTGACAGAGCAGGAAGTGGAAAACTGCCACCGACATGGCGTGAAGGTCAATGTATGGACGGTAAACGGCATGGAGGATCTGGAAAACATTTATGAGTGGGGATGCGACGGGGCGATAACAAATTTCCCGGATGTGTGTAAAAGCTGGGTAGAAGCAAAGGAACAGAATCGATAAAGGGCTGTGGAAGGCAGAGGTGCTTTGGGGATGGAAAAACAGTTTTACAGATTTGTACAGAGAGTACAGGAGGAAAATCTGGGGGTTGAGGCTGTAGCAGTCGCGGATAAGGACAGGATTTTGCTGGAGCATCATTTTACGCCGGATAAAGAGCGGAATATTTATTCCCACACGAAAAGCTATATGAGTACGGCGGCAGGCATCGCCATTTCAGAGGGGAAGCTTTGTCTGGAAGACAGGCTGGCGGATTTTTTTCCGGAGAAGCTCCCGAAAGAGCCGCAGCCGGAGCTGTTTGAAATCACGCTGCGCCATCTTCTGACAATGTCCAGCGGTTTTCATCATGCATATCTGATGAACGCAGACAGAAGAAACGGCGTCGGGATGCCCGATTATATGTCCTATATGCTGAGCCGGAAGGTGGAGACAAAGCCCGGAAGCGAGTTTGTTTATTCCACGGCAGACAGCATTCTGGCGGGGCGTATGATAGAGAAGGCGACCGGAAAGCGGCTGTCAGAGTATTTGTATGAAAAAGTATTTGAACCGTTGGGGCAGGGATATCCGATGTGGGAAAACGATGCTCAGGGGCATCCTGTCGGCGGCGGAGGGATGTTCATGAAGCTGGCAGATATGATGAAGCTGGGACAGCTTTATCTGGCTGACGGCAAATGGAACGGACGGCAGCTCGTAGACACGGAATGGATAAAAGAAGCGACCTCAAAGCAGATATCGACCCCGGATGAGGGAAAATCGATTTGGTCCTGCGGATATGGATATCAGTTCTGGCTTTCTCCGTACCCGGATTCCTACCGGGCGGACGGCGCTTTCGGACAGATTACGACGGTTCTTCCTCAAAAGGGACTGGCTGTAGCAGTTCAGTGTCCGGAGAACGGGGATTTTGAAAAAGTAAAAACAGCGTTACATGAATTGATGTCTGATATATAAAAAAATGCGGCAAAACAGAACAATCTGTGATGCCGCATTTTTTTCATGCAGGTAAGTCTCGCTTTAGTCCAGCTTTTCCGCTGCCGGGCATCCGTCGTCAGACCGGTATACGCGATAAGCAACGAAGCCAACGCCGAGAACCATGATGAGCACGAGGATTTCTATCGCCCATATCGGCATGATGGAGGTTGCAAGAATTGTAATGGTATCCACGAGGAAGTGGAATAAAAGCGCCAGCCCCAGGAACAGCTTTTTGCCGGTTTTTACTGCGGCAAATACAAGCACGGAAAGGGCGATGTGAAGGGCGATCGCCTGAACGCGCTCTACTCCCGCCATATAAAACTGGTAAGAAGGCATTTCCCAGAGGATAGCAAGGCTCTGGGCAGCAGGAGCCTGTGCCTCAGCCTCCATCGTGGCGATGGAAGCCGCCATGGAACCGTTGTTTATCATCGTGGAAAGGACAAGATTGTTCATATAGCTCAGGCCTACGATGAAAATGGCTTCGATGCTGCCGTGTCCTGCGCCGAACATGAGCGCGTCCTTTTTGTCGAGACGGCATTTTAAGAAGCGTTTCATGACAAGAAAACGTCCGCACTCTTCAAAGACAGCGGCGGCAAGACCGCCGTATAGCGCGTAGAGCCAAAGGTTTTCGGTAAGAAGTGTTCCCGCCGTTGCAAAAACGACGGAATGCAGTATCTGCTCGAGCACCATGGAGGACAGGAAAAAGGTTGCGCAGCCTGCGAAGAAAAAGGAAGGACGGACTTTCGTTTTTTTCCAGAAAAGGAAAAACAGGGCAACAGGAAGCCCGAAGGAGAGAATGGTGGAAAACGCCATTCCTGCCACGCTGGCTGCAGGTACAGTGGAAAGTTGTGTCATAATAACCTCGTTTCTGTGCAAAAGCACATTTTAATGTGTGTAAAAGCGGTTTTCGGCAAAAGATGCCAAAATCGCGCTGCTTTACAGCAGAGAGTTTTGTAAAAGGGTTTTGGGAGGACGTCCGGCAACAAGGCGGCCGTCTGCCACATATCCTTCTTCCCGGTCTTTGAGCGCATCTGTCAGACAGCTGCGCAGATAAGCAATCCGTCCGGCGCAGGATGTGTCTGAAATCCGGTCGGAAAGCTCATAAGGGTCGCTGTCCAGATCAAAATACTGTTCCTGACCGGTCTGGGAATACCATACATACTTGTCATGCTCGGTGACGATAAAGTGATTGGACGCATCGCCAAGGGAATGTTCGCCGTGCAGCCATTCCCGGATGGAAGCGTCGGGGTCGGCAGCCAGCGGCAGCATGCTTTTGCCGTCTGTCTCTTCCGGTACGGGAGCGCCTGCGAGGTCGAGCAGCGTCGGCATCACGTCGCGCAGCTCCACGACGCGGTGGCATATCTGTCCCGGGCGGGAGCCGGTCAGCGCTTCGGGACCGGAAAGTATCATCGGAATATGGCAGCTCCCCTCATAGGGACGGGACTTTCTGAACAGATGATGGTCGCAGAGCTCTTCTCCGTGGTCGGAAGTAAATAAAATGACGGTGTTGTCCATAAGCTGCTGTTCCACAAGCTCCTGTATCAGCCGTCCTATCTGGTGGTCGAGATGGGTGACACAGGCGTAATAGCCTATTTGAGCCTGACGTATCAGTTCAGGGTCTGCAGGGCCTGTCGCAGAGTCGTAAATCCTTCCCAGACGTTCCAGCTCCTGTGTATCTTCCCAGCTGCCGATATGGGGAGGAGTAAGCTGCCTGTCTTTGTAAAGGTCGAAGTAATACCGGGGTGCGTCAAACGGCGGATGCGGGCGCAGATAGGAAGCCATCAGAAAGAACGGTTTGTCCCTGTCCCTGCGGCGCAGAAAATCAATGGAGCGGGAGCTGACCCAGTTGGTAGGATGGAGATTTTCATCATACATCCACGGACGTGCTACCCATGAATTACATTCCATTCCGGTGTCGGTCACATCGGCGGAAATCCCTTTTTCGTTTTTCAGCCAGTAAAAATAGTCGTCCGCAACCTTCTGCGATTCATACCATGGCGTATCGGGAGAGCGGTAGGCGTGGAGATAGCCGTCATGCAGCTCCACATTGTGAAAGCCCATCAGATTACGCAGCGGATGGACGTGCATTTTTCCGACGCATTGGGTGTAATAGCCGGCCTTTGCAAGCTCGCCCGCCATCGTATGCGGATAGCGGAACGGAACCAGATCCAGATAGCCGACGCGGCCATGCTTTTCCTGCGAAAGCCCGGTGTGGAGGGCGGCGCGCGCCGGAATGCAGCTCGGGCAGGAGGAATACGCATTTTCAAAAAGCGTCCCCTTTGCGGCAAGCGTGTCCAGATACGGCGTTTTGACGTCGGGATGGCCTGCAATGCCGAGACAGTCGCCCCGGAGCTGGTCGGTCATGATCAGCACGATATTCGGTTGTTTTTTTCCCATATTGTGATCCTCTCTTTTTGAAAAACCCCTTTGGCAGTCAGAGACCGCCATATTGCGGAAGATAACAGAAAGCGCCGCAGGGCGGGATGCACTGCCTGACGGCAAACGCGCCTGGCGCGGGTGTGCGCCAAGGCGCACGCTGGTTTAACTATATCACAGATTGGGAAAGTTTTCATCTGTAGGGAGATTCATTTTTCAAAAAGCTCATAGAGGGCGTGCATGGCGTCGTCCATGTGCCGTTTTTTCTGATCTGGGATGGAATTATAGAAGTCAATGATCGGATTCAGTTCGATGGTGCGTCCGGTCAGAATATAAGTCGGGTCGAGGTCAAAATTAGAACAAATATCCATGAGGACATCCAGCGACATATTCGTTCGTCCATGCTCGATATTTTTATAATGGGTCTGGGAAATATCAAGGATTTCAGCGGCTTTTTCCTGTGTGAGATCCAGAGCTTCCCTCTTCTGGCGGATTCTCATGCCGATGTCCTGAAGTTGCTTGTCCGTAATCATGTCCGGCTCCTTTATTTGATAAAAATTATAGTCTGGTTGAATTTATCTTACCCTTTTGGGAAGAAAACTATGAGTAACTAAAAAAGCATGATTTATGAATAAATAGAAATTAAAAGTGACTGTTTTAGGGAAAATAGTTGTTTGCGGAGTAAATCGCAAGGGACAGGGGAGGATATTTGAAGGGGAAGCGGGTATTTTTGGCGGACTCTGATTGAGCTTGCAGTGGAGTTACGGTATAATGAGGGTACGCTGGATTTTGAAACAACTATAGAGGATTTGGATATTTCATGCAGGAGAAATGGAGGGATGTTATGAGATTGTACCATGGCAGTCCGAATAAAGTCATAGTACCTCAGTATGGGCTTGGTGAGGAAAAACATGATTATGGAAAAGGTTTTTATCTTACGGAAAATGTGGAGCTTGCCAAAGAATGGGCTGTTTGCAGACCGGATGAAACAAATGGATGGGTTCATCAGTATGAACTGGATACTACAGATTTAAAAATACTAGATTTTCAGCAGAATAATGTACTTTCGTGGCTGGCAGAACTGATGAAGCACAGGGATGCTTCTGACTCAAAGCGTTACAAGGTCTTATCTCAGAAATTTATTGCGAAATACGGAATTGATACTGATGAATATGATATTATTAAAGGCTGGAGAGCCAATGCGTCATATTTTTACATTGCGAGGGAGTTTGTCCGTGATAATATTGATATGGAAATCCTCGAAGAATTGTTGTCACTGGGAGGATTGGGCATACAATTTTGCTTAAAATCAGAGCTTGCTTATTCCAGACTGACAGAAATAGAGAATGGTTTAGTCTGCATTGAGTATAAGGAATTCAATAATAGATACAATGAAAGAGATATAAATGCAAGAAACAGAATGCGTGAACTGGTCGATTCTGACGCGAACAAAGTAACGAACGTATTCAGCACATTATTTTGAGGGGAAAGATTGAAAATAAGCCCGATGGATTATTTTCAATCAACAGTTTTGTGCCGGAGCGTCACAAAATTGTGTGGATCGCAGGCGAGAAAACACATATGTGTTTTCTCGCCGCGGCCGAAGCTAAAACGCTCCGGCATGGAGGTAAATATGGGAGCTTATGCAGAAGCTTATTTGAAAGATGTTGTGGAAAATCAGGGTAAGCTGTTTGACCTCGTATCAATGAAGTATCCTGAAAAGGATACCTTCGATTTTATCAATGCTTATATGACAAGCAAAACCAGAAAAAGCATAGACGAGGCAAAGGCTTATGTGAATACGATGAGCGCACCTGAGCTGTGGGATTATTTTTGCAAAAAAGACAGCTTTAAGCTCAAAGACGGAAAATCTCTTGCGGGCTTTATGCCGGACTGGATAGGTGAATTTTATGCTTATTATCAATGGTACTATAATATTCCAAGCAGTGAAGTGATAAAAAAAGTTCCTGTTGATTTTTTAGTAAAGGCATATGGCGGACTGCATGACCTGGAGCTTGAACTGGCGGTTAAAAAGGTTGGAGGAGAATGATGGATATAATCTGCTTTCATAATCCGGATGAAGAAAACGGGTATTTGAGTAATTGGTATCTGAGCGAATTTACAGTTGACGGCATAACTTTTTCCTCGATGGAACAGTTTATGATGTATAAAAAAGCAGTGTGTTTTGAAGATAAAGACACGGCAGACAAAATCCTTAAAACCGATGATGTCGCTTTTATCAAAGAATTGGGGAGGCTTGTTTCAAATTATGAAGAGAGCCGTTGGAGCGGCATACGTCAAATCGTTGTGTATGAGGGATTGAAAGCAAAGTTTTCACAAAATAAAAGTTTAAAAGAACAGCTGAAAGCAACTCAAAACTCAATTTTGGCTGAATGTGCAGTAAGGGATAAAATCTGGGGTATCGGTCTGTCAATGAAAGACCCTGACAGATTTGAAATCAGCAAATGGAGAGGAAAAAACCTGCTTGGATATACCCTGATGATGGTACGGGAAGGGCTGTAAATATCTTTTTTGAAGCAGTATTTTGCATTGAGCTTCCAGCCCCGATACAGTATAATAGTCATATCAAAATTTAACCAACAAAAGAGAGGGTTTTCAAAATGATTTTTACATGTAAAAGCATACCCGAAGGGTATGAAGCAGGCATCCGCGAGCTGTTGGCTCCGAGGGGACACGAAATCTGCAGAGAGGGATGTGCGGCAGGAAGTGTTGCGCTGACGTTCCGGGCTGTGGAGGGTGACAGTATCCGTGGCGTCTATACAGTTGGAGAGGATGGAAACGGTGGAGAAGCTGTCCTGACAGCCGGGCATAAAACATTTTTCTTCCGTGCGCTGATGCGTCTTGTACGCGAGCTTGAAAATAGGGGGGCTGCGGAGGATTTTGCCTGGGAAGAGCCGGTTTTTCTGGACAGGAACGGAACGATGCTGGACTGCTCCAGAAACAGCGTCCTGACCGTGGAAACGATTAAGAAGTATATCCGTATGCAGGCGGCGGTCGGCATGAATACGCTGATGCTTTATACGGAGGATACTTATGAAGTGCCGGAATATCCGTATTTTGGCTATATGCGCGGACGCTATACGAAGGAAGAGCTGCGTGAGATGACGGATTATGCGGAGCTGTTCGGCATTGAGATGATTCCGTGTATCCAGGCGCTCGCCCATCTGAAAAATGCTCTGCGCTGGGCGGCGATGGCAGGGATGCAGGATACGGATGACATCCTGATGTCGGGAGATGAGAAGGTTTATGATTTTGTAAAAGCGTGCATTAAAAATGCGACAGAGCCTTTCCATACGAAGCGGGTGCATCTGGGAATGGATGAAGCGTGGGCGCTGGGACTTGGAAAGTATCTGCACAAAAACGGATATCATGACAAATCCGAAATCATGGCGGCGCATCTGGAGCGCGTGGATAAGATATGCAAAGAGCTCGGTCTTGAGCCGATGATATGGAGCGATATGTATCTCAGGATGGTTTCGGAGCATAACGAATATTATGATATTCCGCTGGATGCGGACCTTTCCGGTGCGGTGAAGCCTCCGAAGGGTGTGACGCTCGTTTACTGGGATTACTATCACGAGGACGAGGAGTTTTATAAAGAGTATCTGCGTATGCACAGACAGCTTTCCGAACAGGTCATTTTTGCGGGAGGCGGATGGGTGTGGAACGGCGTTTCACCGAATCTGGAGCTTGCGAAAAATACAACGGAGCCTGCGATGAAAGCGTGCAAAAAAGCGGGCGTGCGCGAGGCTGTCTGCACGATGTGGCAGGATAACGGCGCGGAAACACCGATGCTGTCAGGGCTTCCTTCTATAATCCGCTTTGCGGAGCATGGATTTGCGGAAGAGGTGAGCGAAGAGACGATAGACGCGCAGCTTGAATTCCTGACCGGATGCAGCGCAGAGGCTTTGAACCTGCTCGGCAGCCTGGATCATGTGAATTCTTCCTGCACATATGATAATCCTTCCAAGTTCTTACTGTATCAGGATGTTCTAACAGGTCTGTTCGACGCCCAGACAAAGGGATGGGATGCGGACGCATATTATGCAGGATTGCGCGACAGATTGAACAGAATTTGTGAAGACTGGCGCATATCCAACGCAGAAAAGACTGTAGATGAGTCTGTTCATGCCAGCGCATGCCTGATGCTTGAAATGTATGGAGCGCTTGCGGATGCGCTTTCCGTGAAAGCGGATCTCGGCAAAAAAATATACGAGGCGTACCATGCGGATGACAAAGAAGAGCTTCGCAGACTGGCACAGCAGGATATTTCGCTCTGCATGGAAAAAATCGAGGCTTATAGGAATCTTAGGGAAAAAGTATGGGATGATGAAAGCAAGATTTTCGGCTGGGAGGTCATAGATATCCGGTTTGGCGGCCTGTTTGCGCGGTTAAAGAGCGCACAGAAGCGCCTGAATGCTTATCTGGACGGAAAGCTGGCAGCTGTGTCTGAGCTGGAAGAAGAAAGGTTATTGTTCCAGCCTGCGGCAGAAGGCAAAGAGCCGGGTCTGTTAAACTGCAACCAGTGGGTGCAGATCGTGTCGGCATCTCCGATGTGATGTAAATAGAAAATAAGAAATTAGATATTTTCTTTTATTGCCGGAACTGGTACAATAAAAGCAATACAGGCGGATATTACCGCTGAAAGAAAATGACAGGAAGGGGATTTTTACCATGAAAAAGTTTGATGTAGTTGCGCTGGGCGAGCTGCTGATCGATTTTACAGAGAACGGCGTGAGCGGACAGGGCAATACTGTTTATGAGGCGAATCCGGGCGGCGCGCCCTGCAACGTGCTGGCGATGCTGAACAAGGCGGGCAGAAAGACCGCGTTTATCGGCAAGGTAGGTCAGGATATTTTCGGCAATAAATTAAAAGCGACTCTGGACGAGGTCGGCATCGATACGTCCAATCTCATCATCGACGAGGATGCGAGAACAACGCTGGCATTCGTTGAGACGTTCCCGGACGGCGACAGAGACTTTTCTTTCTACCGCAATCCCGGCGCTGACATGATGCTGACAGAGGACGACCTGCACGAGGACCTTATCCGTGATACGAAGATTTTCCATTACGGCACATTGTCCATGACGCACGATGCTGTTCGCAATGCGACAAAGAAAGCGATAGATATCGCAAAGGAGAGCGGTGCGATACTGTCCTTCGACCCCAATCTGCGTCCTCCGCTGTGGAAGACTCTGGATGATGCAAAGGAACAGGTAGCATACGGTCTGTCCAAGTGCGATGTGCTTAAGATTTCCGATAATGAGATTCAGTGGTTTACCGGAGAAGAGGATTACGATGCGGGTATCGCAAAGCTGCGCGGGCAGTATGACATTCCGTTGATTATGCTTTCTCTGGGCAGAGACGGCAGCCGTGCTTATTACAAGGATCTGCGCGTTGAAGTAAAGCCTTTCCTGCAGGAGTCCACTATCGAGACGACCGGCGCAGGCGATACGTTCGGCGGATGCTGCCTGCATCATGTCCTGAAATATGGTCTGGACAATCTGGATGAAGAGAAGCTGACCGAGATGCTGACCTTTGCGAATGCGGCTGCATCCATTATCACCACGAGAAAGGGCGCGCTGCGCGTGATGCCTGAGGTGGAAGAGGTTGAGGCGTTCATCAAATCCAGAGCATAAATAAAGGAATGGCAAATGCTTTTTAATTCCCATATTTTTATATTTGTATTTCTGCCGCTTTTGCTGGCAGGATGGTATTTTTTAAACTATAAAAGGAAATTTATGCTGGCACAGGGATATCTTATCGGGATGTCCCTGTGGTTTTATGCGTATGTAAATGCAGCTTATCTATGGCTGCTGCTTGGAAGCTGCATCGTCGGCTGGAGTCTCTCCCTTTTGCCGGAGAAGATTTCTTCAAAAAAAGGACGGAAATGGATCATCGCGGCGGGGTGTGCATTTCATCTCGGGCTTTTGGGATATTTTAAATACAGTAATTTTTTTCTGGAAAATATCAATGCCGCGGTAGGAACGGACTTTTCGATGATGCATATTGTGATGCCGGTTGGAATCAGTTTTTATACATTCCAGCAGCTGGCATATCTGATAGACCGATGTCGGGGAGAAGCGCCGAAGGATTCCTTCTGGGATTATCTGACGTTTATGGTCTACTTCCCGCAGCTGTTGCAGGGGCCGATCATGCTGAGGGACGAGCTTATCCCGCAGCTGCATGAGCCGGAGCGGCGGCGCTTTGACGCAGGGCGTTTTTCGGAGGGCATTCAGTTTTTTATCATTGGTCTTTCCAAAAAGGTGCTGCTTGCAGATACGCTGGCGAAGGCGGTAAATTTTGGTTACTCCAATACGGCGGGGCTTGACAGCATATCGGCTGTTTTTCTGGCGGCAGGGTATCTGGCAGAGCTGTATTTTGATTTCAGCGGCTATTGCGATATGGCGGTTGGCATCGGGAAAATGGTCGGTATCGAGGTGGCGGAGAATTTTGATTCCCCGTTTAAATCCGCTTCTGTGAAAGAATTCTGGCGTCGCTGGCATATGACTCTGGGGCGCTTTTTTACAAGATATGTGTATATTCCGCTGGGCGGCAGCAGGAGAGGGAAGGCGCGGACACTGTGTAATGTAATGATAGTCATGCTGCTGTCGGGCTTATGGCACGGTGCGGCGTGGACGTTTGTTCTGTGGGGCTTCCTTCACGGGCTTGGGATGATGTGGGATAACATAAAACGGAAAGGTCTTCCGTATCGCTGGATGGATCAGCTCCTGACGTTTCTTTATGTGTCTCTGACGTTTGTATTTTTCCGGGCGGAGAGCATTGCTCAGGGATTTTTGGTCATCGGGAAAATGTTTTCCTTTCAATGGAACGGTTTTTTACTGGAGATTGCGCAGGTGTTGGAGATGTCTGAAGTCTATATCGTGACAAAGGCGCTTTCGATGAAGCTGCCGCAGGTATTGCCGTGGTTCTGGCTTGTCATGCTGATCGTGTTGTGTGTTGTTTGCGCGGGCGTTCTTTGCGGGAAAAAGGCGGGCGATGTGATAGGAGCTTCCTCATCGGAAAGAGGTATCGCGCAGCATTGCTGGTATCCTTTTGCGCTGGCGGTCTTATTTGTATGGTCACTGATTTCCATGACCGGAGTGAGCGAGTATCTGTATTTTTCATTTTAAGGAGTAGGAAAAGGGCATGGACGGACGGAAATTTCTCAGACGCTTCGGGATAGCGGCGGCAGCTCTGATGGCTCTGGCGGCGGGCATGGTAGCTTTGTTTGACCCGTTTTATCATTTTCACGCACCTTTGCCGGGGATGAAGGCGGTTGTGACACAGTCGGAATATCAATGTATCGGAACGATACGGAATTTTGAATATGACAGCGTTTTGCTCGGCTCGTCCACGGCGGAAAACTACAACAATCGCTGGTTTGACGAAGCGTTTGGATGTACGACGGTAAAAGCGATAAAAAGTTCAGGGACGACGGCAGATTTAAAATTTTATCTGGACGAAGCATTTGCAGCCCACGACATCAAAAATATTTTTTATAGTCTGGATCTTTTTGCGCTGGACGGTGACCCACAGATAAATTTTGTGAATGATTCGATGCCCCTGTATCTGTATGATAAAAATCCTTTTAACGATGTGAAATATCTTTTTAATAAGGATGTGATATTTAAGGATATCCCATATCTTCTGGCGATGAACCTGTCCGGAGAATATGATGAGGGGACATCGTACAACTGGTGGCAGTATAAGACGTTTTCGGAGGAGGAGACACGAAAGCACTATGATCGTTCGGAGACGGTAGAGCCGATGCAGGATGCGTCTTGCTGGAAGGAACGGGTCGACGCGAACCTCCTGATTCTGGAGGAGTATGTGAAAGAGCACCCGGAGACGGCGTTTTATTTTTTGCTGCCCCCTTATTCACAGCTTTGGTGGGACAGCGTTTACCGCAGCGGACAGCTTGAGGAATATCTGTATGCGCGTCAGGCGGCGATGGAGACGCTGACGGCATATGAAAACGTGCGGGTCCTGGATTTCCAGACCGATGAAAGGATTATCATGGAGCTGGACAATTATATGGACCCGGTGCATTTTTCTGCGGATATCAATCACCTGATGGCACAGGAGGCGGCGAAGGAGGATTCTGTTTATCTGGTCAAAAAAGAGGACATCGCAGAGAGGGCAGAAAGGATGCGGGAGCTGGCATTTTCTATTCAGTCTTCTGACACAGCTGCTCATAAATCTCAATATAATCGTCCTTGAAGATACTTCCTTTACGGAAGATAAACATGATTTCATGGGAGAGCTTTAAGTCCCGTAAAGGGATGATGGAAAGCTCTCCCTTTTCTTCTTCTGTCCGGATGGCGGCATGGTAGCAGAAGGAGATGCCGGCGCCGGATTTTAAAAGTGCATTGATGGCACGGATATTGCCGAGTTCAATCTGTCCGGAAAAAGAATCTGTATTGAGTCCCTGCTGTAAAAGCCATTGTTCCATTATCTCGCGCGTGCCGGAACCGGATTCGCGCAGAAGGAGCGTTTCTGCCAAAAGGTCTTTGACACAGCCATTTTTGTAAAGGGCAGCCTTTTGGGGAGCTGCGACAGCTACATAATCTTCGGTTTTATATGGGAGAAAATCATATTCATCCCTTGGAAAATCGCCTTCTACGATAGCAAAATCGATTTCGCTGGAGTCAAGACGCCGGAGCAGTTCCCGGGTATTTTCCACCTGCATGCGGATGCGGCTGTCAGGATGGGAAAGTATGAAGCTTTTTAAGTCATCCAGAAGCATGAATTCCGCAACGGTCAGTGTGGCGCCGAAGGAATAGTTCTGTGTTTTAATGCGGGTATTCAGCATACGCTGTTTCATATGCTCTTCATCGTGCTTCATGGTGAGAGCGGCGCGGCAGAGTATTTCTCCCGCTTCGGTCAGAAAGATTTTTTTGCCGGACTGCTCAAAAAGCGGCACGCCGTAAGCCTTTTCAAGGTAATGGATATGCTGGGAAACAGCGGGCTGGGTAAGACTGAGCGCATTCGCTGCTTTCGTAAAATTCATGTATTTGCAGACAGCCAGAAAAGTCTCCATTCGGAAATCCTGCATAACATTATCCTCCTGAGAAAATTTAAAATAATGTTGGAGAAAAGATATCTACGGATTGCTTCGCATTTCACGTTCCCGCAATCCGAATATTTGGGCGGGGCAATAAGTCATAGGACCACTCCCGTGCAAACACGTCGTGTTTCATGACTTTTGCCCTTGATATCATAACATATTTTTATTATTTTATAAATATAGATAATTTTTATTTATTTGAAAAATATGCTAATATGATAGCGTCAAGTGAGGTTAAACATATCAAGAGTGCCGCAGGAGCGGCGGAAAGAAGGAGAAATGAATTTTTTACGGAAAAACGGAAAAGGGCTTCTGCTGTGCCTTGCCATTGCGGTTCCGTGCTGGTTTTTGGGAAAGCAGTTCCCGATCGTCGGCGGGCCTGTATTTGCGATACTGGCAGGTATGGTCATTACCCTGTTTTTGAAGGATAAGTCGGAGTTTCAGGGAGGAATCACTTATGCTTCCAAAAAAATCCTGCAGTATGCGGTCATCCTGCTGGGCTTCGGACTGAATCTGTCGGTAGTGCTGGAGACTGGAAAGCAATCGCTTCCGATAATCATTGCGACCATAAGCACATCTCTCATCATTTCATGGGTGCTGCATAAGGCGATGAAGATTCCGGCAAAAATCTCAACACTGGTCGGTGTAGGTTCTTCCATCTGCGGCGGTTCTGCTATCGCTGCAACGGCTCCTGTCATCGATGCGGATGACGAGGAAGTGGCGCAGGCTATTTCCGTTATATTCTTCTTTAACATGGTAGCGGCGCTGATATTCCCGGCGCTCGGGACTGTACTCGGATTTTCCACGACGAGCGGTGAAGCCTTCGGTGTTTTTGCAGGAACGGCGGTCAACGATACTTCTTCGGTCACGGCGGCGGCGTCCACATGGGATTCCATGTATAACCTTGGGTCTGCAACGCTGGACAAGGCGGTAACGGTCAAGCTGACAAGAACGCTCGCTATCATTCCTATCACGCTGGTGCTGGCGTTTATGAGGACGAGAAAGGCGGAGGAAGGTCAGCAGAAGGTAGATTTTAAAAAGATTTTCCCGTTCTTTATCATTTATTTTATCCTGGCTTCCGTAATTACGACAGTGGCGGTCAGCGTGGGGATTTCCGCTGATGTATTTACACCGTTAAAGACGCTGAGCAAATTTTTTATCGTGCTGGCAATGAGCGCTATCGGGTTGAATACGAATATCGTGAAGCTGATAAAGACCGGCGGCAAGCCGCTTTTAATGGGACTGTGCTGCTGGATAGGTATTACGACGGTGAGCCTTGTGCTCCAGTCGGTTCTGGGAATCTGGTAATGTAGCGCTCTTTTGAGCAGAAAGGGGACAGGTATGTACGATATCATCATCATCGGGGCGGGCCCGGCAGGAATCAGCGCAGGGATTTATGCGGTAAGCCGCGGCAAAAAGACATTGGTATTAGAGCAGGCAAAGGTCGGAGGGCTGCTCGGGAAGGTTTCTACGGTAACACATTATTCCGGGATAGTAGAGAAGGAAACGGGCGCATCCTTTGCGGCGCGTCTGGAAAAGCAGGCTCTGGACGCGGGTGTGGAGATACGGTTTGAGACCGTGACAGAGGTTTCCCTTTCGGGTGAAACGAAAAGGGCTGTTACAGCGCAGGGCAGTTATGAGGCGAAAAAAATCATTCTCGCGAACGGCAGCAGAGGAAGAAAGCTCGGTATTCCCGGAGAGGAAGAGCTTGCCGGAAAGGGCATGGGAATGAATGCGGCAAAGGACGGGGAAGCTTATGCCGGTAAAAACGTCTATGTTATCGGCGGTGCGGACGGCGCGGTAAAAGAAGCGTTGTATCTGTCTCAGCTCGCCAAAAAGGTGACGATAGTCCATTTTGAAGAGCAGCTTGGCTGTATCGCAGAGTTTAAGGAAAAGATAGTAAAGAGCAGCAACATCGAGCTGAGGCTTGGAAGCCGGCTGCATGCGGTATACGGAACGGACTGCGTGGAGGCGCTGGAGATAGCGCGGGAGTCGGATGGAGCGGTTGAGAGGATGGAGGACCCCGGCTGCGGCATCTTCGTCTATGCAGGTGTGATACCGAATACGGAGCTGTATACGGAGCTTACGCTGGAGGGCGGCTATATTCCGGTAAATGAAAAAATGGAAACGGCGATTCCGGGCGTTTATGCGGCGGGAGATATCCGGGTAAAACAGGTGCGTCAGGCTGCGACGGCAGTTTCCGACGGCGCGGTCGCGGCGATAAACGCAGCAATGTGAAGCAGAAAAAGGAAAGTATGTATCAAAAAAGGAGCGGCCGCTCCGGGATTGATTTCTCAATCGTAAAAGCGGCTGCCCCTTTTTGGAAAGACATCAGCAATCAGCCTTCAATGGCAATCCTGGTGTCTTTCTTTTCTACTTTTTTCTCTTCTTTTTTGAGGATGTTCAGATGCAGGATGCCGTCCTCAAATCTTGCGGAAACATCCTCCAGCTCCACCTCTTCGCCCACATAAAAGGTTCTGGACAGGCTGCCGGCATAACGCTCGCGGCGGATGTATTTGCCGGTTTCCTGATCCGTCTCGTCTTTATCAAGCCCCTTGGCGGCGCTGATATTCAAGTAACCGTTTTCAAGGGAAACGGAAACCTCGTCCTTCTTAAAGCCGGGCAGATCAATGTCAACCTCGTAAGAGTCGTTCTTTTCCTTCACATCGGTTTTCATGAGGTTTTTCGCATGTTTGCCATAGAGCGGATTGTTTTTGCCAAAGAAAGCGCTCTCATCCGGCCATCTCATCAGATTGTCCATATCCTCAAAAATATCCTCATCCCAAAGTCTAGGCAGCAACATAAGTCATTCCTCCATTCTTTTTAAAAAGCCCCTTGCGGGAAACTGCGTTTGTATTGTTATTGGACAAAGGCGGAAGCTTTATTCTGTTTTCTTTCTGTTCCTTTGTTCTAAATGTAATATAACACTTATTGTTAGCAATGTAAAGAGGTGAGTGCTAATTATTTTGTGAAAAAAGTGTGAACTCCTAACAAATCAGCCTTTTGTCAGCGCTTGGCAGCTGCGCGGATATGCAGCTGCGCCGGAGGCGTTTACCGTCAGGCAACAGGTTTTCTTCGCGCGGGTGCGCATAAAAAAACAGAGCCGCAAGGTCAAGACGCCTGCGGCTCTGTCAGGAATGATCTATTCAGTTTTTATAATCCCTTGGGGTTAGGACCAAACTCGTTGGAACCGGGCTGGCTGTCCATGCACATCAGGACGAGGAGCCAGATCTGACCAACGATCGGGATCAGGGCGATGAGAACCCAGATCCATCCCTTGCCGATGTCATGCAGTCTGCGGACGATCAGTGCCAGAGACGGGCACAGAACCGCGAGCGCATAAATGTTCGACAGAAGAGGGAAACGGATCAGCATTGCGATCATACCGATAACGATGGTGACAATGAAATTGAATAAAACGAACATCCAATACTCTTTGCGCCTTGCTCTCCCCTGAAAATTTACATAATTTTTAAAGGCGTTTACATAATACTGCATAGGTATACCTCCCATATAATTTAATAGAAATTTATCATTTTTTGGGGAATTTGTCAATTATTTCTTTGAGAAGCGCTATTTGGATGCAGCAGTTCAGCCATATCGGTTTATAAAAATGGCAATATCCGATGCGGATCATCCCAAGCCGAGCATCCCGATGAGCAAAATCCACGCCATCCCGTAGTAGGTCACGACTGCGAACAGGTCGTTTACGGTCGTGATGAGCGGGCCGGAGGCAACCGCCGGGTCGATGCGGAGCTTTTTAAAAACAAGCGGGATCACCGTTCCGGAAAGGCTGGACAAAAGCATTGCGACGAGCAGGGCAACGCCTGTGCAGAACGAAACGGCGAAGGATAACAGGGGCGTCTGCCCTTTCAGGAGCATCAGGTAAAGCCCAATGCAGAAAAAGGAAAGAACGCCGAGGATCAGACCGTTAAAAAATCCGACCCGCGCTTCTTTTGCGACAAGATGGAGCTTCTGGCGGCGCGTTACAGCCGTATCCATGAGGACGCGGATCGTCACGGCAAGGGACTGGGTTCCCACGTTGCCCGCCATATCCAGAACGAGCGACTGGAATACGATGATAAGCGGAAGGCTTGCCACGACATTTTCAAAGACGCCCACAACGCTGGAAACGAGAAGCCCCAGCCCGAGCAGGACGATCAGCCACGGCAGGCGTTTTGCAACGCTTCTGTCAAGGGGCTCGTAAAGATCCTCGACGGCGCTTAAAGCGGCGGGCTCGCCGGAAAGTGTGAGAGCCTCCCTGTAATCGGTATCGTGTGAAGAGAGAATGGATTTGTTTTGGATCAGAATTTTTGCATTCATGTTTGTTCCTCCTTTACCGGTGTTGTCGCAAAGGCGGGAAAGGGGCAGAATGCGGAAAAAAGGGCATAAAAAGACCACTGCCTGTAAAGCCGCATTTGCGCGTCGCCCGTCTTTTGATGGTGCAGCGCAGTTTGGAGAACAGACAATGGTGTCATACATTGATATGAAAAAAGCGGTCAGAACATGAACGGTGTGCAGCCGTTTGATTCCTGACAATATATGAAACCAGTGCCCGTACTTCGACTACAACTACTGCCGTCCATGATCTCACCTCGCTTTCAAAAGATTTCTTTGGTTTGCAGGCAAAGCATAACACAGGGAAAAAGGTTTTGCAACCTTTTTATTCTGCGGTGTTATTCTGCGGTCTGTCATTTTAAATATTTTTTTTATTTAAACGCCACTTCGCATATCTGTTGCTGCCAATACTTTCAATTTTATTTTCTCTTTTCAATGTCTGAAGAAGATTAGAAACCTTCTTTGATTTCTGTTCCATACTCAGAACGTCAGGCAAAGCCTTCTCTAAAACTTCCATTAAATCTTTTTTGCCTGCTTCCCCCATTGATCCTAGAGCTTTGATAATCAGCTGTTTACAAATATCATCATCCAACCCTTTATTTCGGACATACGTAGCTTTCTGCCCAACAATATCCGCCACCTTAAAAGATACAAAGATATTGGGATAACGTCCTTCTGCCAGCCCTTGCTTTTTCAGTTTTTTGAAATTCTCTTTTGATATAGCCTCTTTTTTTTGCACCTGATCCAGCAAAAATACTGTTGCCATATTTAAATCAGCATCCGAACGAAGAAGCTGTGTGTAATTTTTATCCAATATTTTCCCGTATACGGTAACTTTTACCCGATTGATCGTATTCAGATCATACGTCGGTAACGGGAAGCACTTATCACGCTGAATCTGGTACATCATCGGAATTCCCATTGAATTCGTGTCAATCATATATAGATTGACCATTGCGTTACACAGAAATACATTGCGATAGTAGGGGGGTTTATAACCCGGTTCCAATGCATGCTCTATACTTTCCGGTATAAAAGCTCCCTCATTGATAAATACCAGCCTGTCCTCAAATTCTTCTACGTTGATTTTTCCGCGTAAGCGATAATCCTGATGGGCGATACAGTTGTTGATAATTTCTTTTATCAGCTCCGGTTCATATTGGTCTACTTCATCCGGAAACAGCGTCTGCTGACCTGCAATATAACGATATTTTTCATTCCGAATTTTTGAATAGACCTTATCTACCGCTAACAACATAGGAATGTCAAAATGCTCATATGCCTTTACAGAATTATCTGCATTATAAAGTGTCCAGGTAATCCTCGGAATAAATCCATCAAAAAAATATTTTGCCTCACTTTTTCCCAACAGCAATAATGCTGTTCTGGTAATTTTTCCCTTTATGGTAATGCCCGCTTTATTCAGAACTTCAATATCAGATAAATTTCTCAGCACTTCCTGCGCTTTTTTTCGATCGTTAATTCATAAATTTCTAAAAATGTCAGACGCTCATTTGTTCCGTTTACGATTTCTTTTTTTAGACTTTGTAAATTTCCCTGCTTTCTGAATTCTGTTCCCATATACCGTTTATTATCAGACATGCCAAAAACCAGCCACGCCTCCTGAAGTCCCCGTAAATTTGCCTCATTGCTGAGTGCTGAAAAATATTTTCCAATATCATTAAAGGAATAATTTGTTCTTGCCTCTTTGAATTCTACGACTTCACTTTCAAAAGATTCGATCATCTGAGAAAGCTTTTCTTTTAACTGTTTATCTGTATAAATCATATCATTCCGCCTTTCTAAATTTTCTATGACTAAATTCTATGACTAACTTATGACTTTCTACGACTAAGTTTAATTTCCTTTTAGTCGTAACTTAAGCGTCCAAATATAAAAAGCATCCCACGCATTTTCACGCAGGATGCTCTTTGCCCATGCTTGTTGGGCTGCCGTCGCAGTTATTTCGCGGCGTCTTTTAAGCTCCCGTTTCTGATGTTTTCCTGCAGGATGCGGTCGGTTACTTCAAAGAGCGTTTCGGAGCCGTATTTTGTGCGGCTTTGGCGCTCGTAAACCTGCTTTGCGCTTACCTGATGCTCCCGCCAGTCGGAGCCGCCGTTGCTGTGATTCAACAGAAGCGGCTGGAGGTTATCCATCGCGCGGGCAAAGCGCGCTTCCGGCGTTTCTGCGGCTTCAAATTCGTCGAAAAGAGCGGTCAGGGAAAGTTTCTGGTCGGCGGGCAGCATGGAATAGATTTTTTCTTTCGCGGCTGCCTCGCGGGCTTTCTGCGTCTTTTTGGCGTCCTCGTCGTAGGCGTAGGTATCGCCTGCTTCGATCTCCACGATGTCGTGGATCAGGCACATGAGCATGACCTTTGCCACGTCTATTTTTTCATTGGAATATTCCTGCAGAAGATACGCCATGATCGCCATGTGCCATGCGTGTTCCGCGTCATTTTCCCTGCGTCCGTGCCCGCTTAAGTGGGTCTGGCGCAGGATATTTTTTTCCTTGTCTATTTCAACGATAAATTCAAGCTGCTTTCTGAGCCGTTCGTCCATGGGGATACCTCCTTAACATCAATGTACCTGTTCGTGCAGGCGTCTGAATCCATTATATTTCAGGATGGATCAAAAGTATAGGAGAAGCTGAAAAAAGCAGCCCCGTGAAAGTCTGCCCAATCCGGACGCTTTCACGGGGCTGTCTGCTGTAAATTCAGGTGCGCGCCATTCCGTCTACGCTTAAAACGACGCCTGTGATATAGGAGGCTTCGTCGGACGCAAGGAAAACAAAGGCGTTGGCGATGTCCTCGGGCTGTCCGAGACGGCGCAGGGGGATCTGGCGGATCATGGGATCGATGATCTCTTTGGGAACCGCTTTCATCATGTCGGTTTCCGTGATGCCGGGAGCGACCGCATTGACGCGGATGCCTTTAGGGCCAAGCTCGCGCGCAAGGGAAACGGTCAAACCGTTTACCGCAAATTTGGAAGCCGGATAGGCGATGCCGCTGGGCTGACCGTAAATGCTGACCATTGAAGAGGTGGAAAGCACCACGCCGCTGCCTTGGGAAATCATGAACTCGCTGGCGGCTTTGGTCGCGTTGAACACGCCTTTTACATTAAGATCCATAACCTTGTCGAACGCCTCTTCCGTATATTCGGTAAACGGGGTGCTTTCGGAAACGCCCGCATTGTTGACGAGGATGTCGATGCGTCCGTATCTGGAAACGACGTCCTCGAAGGCGGCGCGCACGGCGGTCAGGCTGCCAAGGTCAGGGCTGATCGCTTCCACAATGCCGTCGGGATGACGTTCTTTTAAACGGTCGGCGCCTTTTTTGGCGGAATCGGGTCTGCTGGCGGTAATGATCACGACCGCGCCCTCTTCCAGAAATCTGTCTGCGGTAGCAAAGCCGATGCCTCTGCTTCCTCCTGTGATGATCGCAACTTTATCTTTCAGTCTCATAAAAACCTCCATTCCGGCGCAAACAGCCGCCTTTTTAGCATTGTAATTGTTATCTGTATTATATGCGTTTGAAAAATGGATGTCTGTGACCGGGTCACTCAGCGCAGCGTTCCCCAGAAATTGACGCCGTCCTCTGCGATGAGCGCCGTCCCCACAAAGCAGTTTTGGGTTGGATCGTATACATAATCGGTAATCCGGAAACGGGCGCTTCGGACGTCCCGGATAACGATATGGAGCCTGTTTTGGGCGTCTGTCCACACGTCGGCTTCCGGAACGCCAAGCTGGATCTGTTCATCCAGAAAAACATAGGCGTTTTCACCGCAAACAGCCCGGATATGGAAATGGCAGCTGTCGTCGAGCATCAGCGTCTGACCGTCCAGAGAGCCTTCGGGAACAAAGGTCTGCAGCTTCCATTCGTCTTCGCCTGCAAAAAAGGACAGGGAGGAATACAGCGCCATTCCGGAGGGATCGGCGCAGGGCTGAGGGGTAATTTTGGAAATGGCTGTTGGTTCGGGCTGCGCAGAATCTGCGGAAGCGGTTTCGGGCGTTTCCGAAGAAGCTCCGGTATTTTCCGAAGCGGTTTCGGGCATGAATTCCGAAACGCTTTCAGGCGTGGATTCGGAAGCGGATGCGATATGCTCCGAAGCGGTTTCAGACGCTGCCGGATCTGCCGGCGCAGACGGCGTGCAGCCTGAAAGAAGGAGCAAAAGAGCGGCAGAAGCTGCCGTGAGTTTGAAAGGTTTCATAGGCGGTATCCTCCGTTTTGGATGCGGTTTTATAAAGCGCGGCGTTTTGGGTCAGCGGGGCTGGAAAGAGTTTATGCCGAACTTTTCAGCCAGCTCCGGGTAGCCTTTTTTCACAGCGCGGGCAAACTGGCGCTTTTCTTTGTCGGCAAAGTTTACGCGCAGATACAACAGGCAGATGCACGCGACTGCGGCAAGGGCAATCAGCGTCGGAACCGGGGGAAGCCCCGAGCCGGAATAGGAAATGATGTCAAAGATCATGACGATCAGGACGCAGACGGAAAGGGCGATGGAAGCGCGGATGAAGCCGGTATTTTTGACGGTCTGCTGTTTTTGAAGGACAGCGTGCATCTGCACAATCTGCTCAACCGTATAGCGGCGTTTGCGGATATTTCGCAGAAGCCTCCAGGAAAGTCCGCGGTTGTAGGGAAGGTTTGTCATGGCAGTATCCTCCTAATAGGTGATGAACGGCAAAAGCGCATTCATATTTGCAAGCAGCGCGATCCCACAGGTGAGCAGGAAAATCGCACACAACGTAATGAGGGCGTCCGAGAAGCGAAAATGCCGGGCAGCGCAGCATTGTCGGGGATTGTTTGGATTGATGTAAATGGTGCACGGGCTGCCCGGCGTAAAGCGCTTTAAAAAGCGGGCGGATTCGGAGCGGGGGGATTGTTCCTCATAAAAAATGCCGTTCCACTCATAGGAAAAGGTGGGGGCATAAGAAGAGGAGCCGCGGGAACGGTAGGTATGAAAGCCGATATAGGTCGCAGACACCGGCTGACGGCAGAGGAAAAGTGTTTGGATGAGGAAAAGGGAAATCAATAGCAGGAAAGCACCGAATAAAAATAGTCCGGCAGCAAGATCGAACAGCGGGGTATCAAAAAGGAATTTTTTGACAAGGAGAAGGACGGCGCCTGCCGCAAAAAAGAGCAGAAATGCGCCGGAAAGCATTTTGCTGTAACCGGTACGTTTGCTGAAAAAAATGCAGAGCACGATGAAGCCGAAAAGCAGGGTAAGGATCAGAAGCATGGGGATACCTCCTTTTTGGATGGGAATATCGTTCAGATACCGTAAGTATAACGTATGGCGGGGACAGAAACAATGGGAAAATGGATAATCGTTTTTTATGCCGCCTCTGTCCGGTACGCCTCCTGCGTCGGACTCCGATCTCGCTCATAGAGAATTTGGATCAAACGGCGCGGCTTGTCCGGGACGCATTCTGTCCGGTCAAACTCGCCCGGCATAGTAATGCCGTGCTCAGACAAGTCCCGGACAGAATGCCGGACAAGCCGCGCCGTTTGCAAATTCTCTTTCGCTCGCCAGTCGTCCGATGCAGGAGGCGTACCGGACAGAGGCAGCTCAGTGCCCAACCGGGGCGGCAGGCGAAACTGCTGCGGAAATTTGAGGAAGAAGAGGAGAAATGATTGAAACTACACATGCAATATGATATTTATAAAGTATTGTATGCGGGGGCTGAATCATGGAGAAATTGGGGGAACAGCCATATGGAACACCAAAAGGACAGAAGCCGGAAACCGGCGGCGATTTACGGGGGAATACTGGCGGCAGCGGGCTTTTTCATGATGCTTGCGGCAGCGGCACAGAGAGACGGGATGCTTACCCTCTGGGAAACCGGATTTAACAGTTTGTTGATCGTACTTGGGCTGGCGGCGATATTTTGTCCTTCGGCGCGGCTGACGGAGGAGAGTATGCCGGAGGCATGGGTACGGGAGAACCGGATCGTAGCGTGGCTGGGAGGCATATTTTTTGCAGTCGGGCTGCCGTTTTGCGTCGGTGCAGGGCTTTTTCTGGGAGGCGATGCAGAGGGGAGGGCTGTCTGCGGCGCATTTGTGCTTTTGTGCGCGGCAGGCATCTGGATGGAGCTTGCGTATCGGAACCGCGGCATAGCGGCGTATGGAAACGGAAATGTGACGGCGGTGACTAGCTTTGGGAGATGCAGGACATTTTCGTATCAGGAGATCCGGGAGGTGTCTTTTAGCCTGTCCGGTTCCTTTTGCGCCAGAAATGCCGAGAAAAAGGCGCTTTTCCGGTTTGAAAACAATATGGACGGCGCAGAGGAGCTGATCGGATGGCTTATTTGCCACGGGATAAAGGTCACAATGCCGAAAACGGAGAAAAACGCGGAAAATACAGGCAAGGAAAGCGCGAAGCAGACGCGGGAACCGGAAGAGGAGGAGCACATCCCCCTGCAAAAATATATCGGGGCAGTCCGGATCGGCACGGTAATTGCTGCGTTTCTGGCGATTGCAGGAAGCAGTATTCCGTTGTTTTTCCCGGAGGTGCTGGGACTGAAAAAGAGCGTTCTGATCATGGCGTTTTCGCCGCTTCTGCTGTATTTGTGCTATGTGCTTTTTCCGGGGCTTGTAGCGGCGGAAAAGCCGGAGCAGGCGGGAAAACAGTGGAAGGAAAAGCATATCTGCATACCGGGATGGATCCCGTGCCTGCTGGGGCTGTGGAATTTAGAGGTTTTCAGGCAGTATGAACGCGTCGTGCTGCGGGTTGTGGATTCCGGGAAAAGCGCAGGTCTTTATCTGATTGTTATGGCTGTGCTGATCGGGCTTGTGGTTTGGCGGACGCCGAAAAAACTGCGCAAAAGCGGGCTGGTCTGTCTGGTTTTATTTGCAATGTGTATCAGTTGGGGGATTGCTTACGGGACAAATCTGGCGCTTTGCGGGAAACCGGAGCATGTTGAAGCGCAGATAACGGGAGCGGACAGACGGGAAGAGGACGGCGAGACGGACTGTTATCTGACGGTAAAAATCGACAGTCAGACGCAGACAGAGCTGTATGTCAGCGAGGATATGTACGCGGCGTATGAGGCGGGCGATCCGCTGACGCTCTGCCTGAGAAGCAATGGATTCGGAATCAGGATGGCAGACCTTCATCTGCCGGAGGAGGAATAGGGTCGTATGGAAAAAAAGAGGAGCCTGTCCGGCAAAACCGTTTTAAAGATCATCGGGGCAGTTGTTTCGGCGCTGTTTTTCGGGCTGTATGTATACGCGGGGATCAGCAGGGTGGAAAGCATGCAGGAAGAAGTGCACGTCATGCAGCGGGGAGACATGAAAATCTGGCTGGCGGGCAGCCTTAGCTCGTCGCTGGTTTTTGCGCTCTGCGTAAACGCTGCGCTGAATGATCTGAATCTATGGATGTGGCGCAAAAAAATAACATTTCCGCTGATCCTGCTGGCATTTGTGCCGTTTCTTGTAATGCTGTTTCTGGACGCGTATCTGGATCTTGGGATCGCCGGGATCGTAAGCGTGATCATAGCTTTTGCGATTCCCTGCGCAATGGCGTGGATCCCGCCGCTTTTGAACAGGCAGATCGCGCGCGGGCTGGAAAAGGAAGGGATGAGCGGAAAAAATCTGATGCGGCGTATCGAGTGGATCCGGTTTTATCCGCTGAAAAAGCTTTTGGTCTGCGGGCTGTGGGGCTTTGGCGCATTGCTGCTTGTGCTGGCGGCAGTGCGGATGGCGGCGGGAACGATTGTCATGGACGGGGAGATGATCTTTTTCCTGCTCCTGACTGCGGTGCTGACAGTGGTATTTTTTCCGCGGGTAAAAAAATATGTGCAGAAGCCGTGCCACTGCGCGCCGGTTCTGAATGAAATTTTAACAAAAAAACAGATAGAGGAGCTGCTGGAGGGCGAGCGGTTTGAACGGATCGCATTTGAGGACGCGGACATGGAGCGGTACGTGGATATTTACCGAAGCCGGAGCTGGATGGTGATCGGGGGACGGCTGATTTCCAAAAAGCTGGCGTTTAAGGCTGCCGCCGACGGCAAGGATGGAGGGAGTACGGTTACCGTTTTGTATCTGAACGGGCAGAGCGTAAAGACGAAGGTACCGCTGAAAGCCTTTTGTTATCCGGAATTTGAGGCGGTGTGGCAGGAGCTGACGGGGATTTCGACGCCGCTGGCGTTAAAAAACAGGATGGAGCAGGTGGGGCAGAGGTTTCAGGTACTTTTCCCGGAGTGTCCTTCGGAACAGGAACGGATGTATGCGTTTTTATCACACGGCGAAGAACAGGTAAAACAGGATTACGCGGCGTTTTTTGCGCCGCAGTCAGGCAAGCGGAAAAAGAAGAAAGAGAAAAATGCGTAAAAAAGCGCCGCAGGATCATGGTTGAAATGATTCTGCGGCATTTTTATCCGGATCAGCGGTATGTCCGGCAGCGTTTTGCTTATTCCAGCGCACCCTTTACCTTCCGGCGGGAAAGGCAGCGCTGCTCCTTGTTGGCAAGCGCCGTCACGCGCGCGTCCAGCAGAATTTTGCGCCCTTCGGCATTGCGGGTGTAAACGACCTCATATTTCCCGATGAAGCGTTCCATTTCCTTTGCAAAAAGATCCGCATCCTCGCGGCGTTTGGAGAAGCAGTCGGGGATGACAAAGCAGCCGTCGAGCTTATTTTTGCGGGAGGGCTTATAGAGCAGGTAACGCTGGTTGTCGATCACCTCAAAAAATTCAAACACGCATTTGGCAAAGAGCGCCTTGTCGCGCCCGGTTCCGCCGAGCAGATAAACCTGATGGATCGTGCCCTCAGAGTCGGTTTCCACGCGGCTTTCCTCCATTTCAAGCTGTCCGGTTTTCAAAAGGGCGCTGCGGATGCCCTGCCCGAATTGGCTGAGCCGTCCCAGCGGCGTCCCGAGGGAGAATACCTTTTTAAAAAGCGGCCGTTCCATGAAAAAGAACAGGATCGCGAAAAGCCCGAAGGTCAGCCCGATCACAGAGCCGCTCCCGGTACGGATGCAGAGGCTGACGGAAAGGAGCATGGCGATTATCATGACGACGGTGGAAACGATCAGGTTACGGATCGCGTCAAACAGCAGCACGCTCGTAATGAATTTGTCCTGCACGCCGGTTTCGTCCACCGTTTCGATCCGGTCAAATACCGCAAGGGAACGATTCCAGCGCTCCTTCAAAAGGCTGCGTTTGCGGGAAAGGTCAAGCATGCGGGCGTTGATTTTTTTTACATTGTCGGGAGAAAAGGGCGGCTTTACAAAGGAGAGCCGGTCCATCCCGTTTTCGATCGAATCCTGTTCGTAGTGGAGCCCGAGAAAGTGCTCCATGCGCCGGCTGAGCATGAGAAAATCCTCGCTGTCGCCCATGTCGTAGGGATCCAGCAGGTTTTTGCGGGGACGGACGCAGACCAAGTGCCAGATGTTGCTCGTTTTTTCCGGATCGTCCTTAAAAATGCGGATGGCGCGGCCGCGCATCTGGTTGCTGAGCATATAGGAGCCGACAAAGCTTGCCAGAATGAGGGCGTTGATGCACGGCGAATCCCAGCCCTCCCCCAGCAGCGATTTGGTGCCGATGAGCGCCTGAAAACAGCCCTCTGCAAACAGCTGGCTCACAAGCCCCGTCATGAAATGCCGGTCGCCGGAAATGTTTACCTTTACATAGTCGGTCAGAAGCCCGGCGGAGGAAAAGCTGATGCGCTCCGGCTCTTCGGCGATGGAAAGGAGGGCGTCCTTTGCTTCGGCGGGGATAATGACGACAGAACCGCACAGCACGGCAAAGCGGATGTCGGAATTTGTATGGACGGCGTGGCGGCGGAGCTGCTCAAAAAAGGGCAGGACGCCGAGCTGATCCACGTGCTTTGACTCGTCGCCGAGGGCGCTTTCATATTCCTTGCGGATGTAGTCGGTCAGGATCAGCAGGCGCAGTCCTTTTTGCATGGAATCGTATTCCGCAAAGGTAATCTCGCGGATGCTGTCGCATTTCCCCATGGAATTGACCATCATCTTTTCGAGGGCGGGATTTTGCTGGAGCAGCACTTTCCGTTTTTCGATCAGCCCCTTTGATTTGAACAGGTGCAGGAGCTGTTCGCGGTAAACGGCGTCTGTCATAAAGGAATCCGGGTCGTCGAAGAAAAAGCCCTGCATCAAAAGCTCCAGCCATTTCGGCGAAAGCTCCTCGAGGCGGCGGAAGCCTAAAAGCTTTTGGAACCGTTCCGGGCAGGGGACTTTTTTTGCCGCCAGAAAGATGAGGATGGAGGAAAAATATGCCGGATTATCGAGGATCTGCTCGTCGGTAACAGCCGGGGAAAGAAGCGTGTGCCCCTGCACCGCCTGAAAAAAGGAGTCGTCGTTTAACAGCGTGTCCGTGATTTCTTTGACGTCGGCGTTAAAAACCTCGAGCCGCTGCAGCTCCTCCTTTGTGGGATAATTGAAATAAACATAGTCCTGATGGGGGCAGAGCGTCCCGTCCTTTACAAGCTCCGGCACGGTGATCTCCTCGTCGATGCTGCCGCACATATCCATGTAGCGCGTCCACATGGCGGGCGTGGAGTCGTAGGGCGGCGTCGCGGTCAGCGCCACGGTAAAAATCTGCGGAAAGGCGGACTTGAACTGTTCCAGCGCCTTCCACCATTCGCTGCGCAGATGATGGCATTCGTCGAGGCAGAGGGTGGAAAGGCTGTGCTCCTGAAATTTTTTCACAAGGTCAAAATCCGAATAGTCCACCGTCTCGGAGGTGTGCAGCTCGTCGTCCTCCTCCAGCACGCCGCTGATGCGGTTCATGGCGCTGTGGAGCGCCTGATAGGTGGCGATCGTGATGATGCCGGGATTTTTTAAGTCCTGCGAAAGAAGCGGCAGGGCAGAGCCGGAAGGCATACCCATACCCGGCTCATCGGAAGAAGAAAGCGGATCGGAAGCTGCCAAAACGTCGTTTTCCTGCGGCAGAAAGGATTCCCGGATCCTGTCCGCCCACTGCTCCCGGATCGTGATGGTCGGCGCAAGGATGAGCGCGGCGGAATCCAGACGGCGCACCAGCTCGATGCCGAGCGTCGTTTTGCCGGAGCCGGGCGCGGCGACCACATGGATTTTTTTATCGTCGCTGTATTTGTCAAAGCGGTCCAGGACGCGCTGCTGGTAGGTGCGCCACGTCCCGTGAAAATGAAGAAGTTCCTGAAGCATGAGATGTCCTCTCTTTCGTATTTGATGCCGCTTAATTTCTGTAAAAAATCTGTTCCTGGTCTTTCAGCGGATACCGCGCAAGCTGTGCGGACGCAAGATCTGTCCGGCGCATATCCACCGCCGTGATCTGGTGGTTGTTGTAGGTGGTGTAGTAATAAATGCCCTTCGCCGCATTGCAGCAGGAGGTATAAAGGGTAATTTCGTATTTGCCGTTTTCGTCGATCGAACAGCCCCGCTGCTGATCGACGGAGCCTAAAATATGGAAAAACTGGCTCACGCTTTCCTCCTCGGAATCGCCGGAAACAGCGTTCATTTTGGTAAAGGCGGCGCGGACAAAGCGGGACATGGAGGAAAGGTCGCCGGGAAGCCCTAAAGCGCCCATTCCCAGACAATAGGTGGAAAGGGGAAGCTGATCGGAAAAACAGTTTTTGGGCTGCTTCGGGGACAGGTTCATATAGTTGTTCAGGTTAAAAAGCTGCCGGTCAAAGGGCGGGTTGTTCGTCAGGATGCCGACCGGGTTTTCATAGACCTTGAGCCCGTCTGCGACGGATTCTACTGTAATGGCTTCAGAAGCGTCCGCGATGATCCAGTGCAGCGGCGAGGGCGGAAGCTGTCCGGCAAAGGATTCGTCCGTCAAAACAAGGTCTGCCAGAAATGTCCGCGCTTCGCGCACAGTCGAGCAGCGGGAGAGCAGCCACGGGATCAGCTCAAACTGGGCGAGACAGAGTTTGCCGGGAACGGGCTTATGGTAAACCGCGTTTTTCGGGAAATTCAGCCCCGCGATGCAGAGCCCTTTTTCGTTGACAGCGTCATAATAAAGCGGGTAATTTTCCGCGACGTGCGCCATCCCGATCATGGCAAAATGGCTGTCGGTGCCGGGCATATGCCGGAAGGAGAACGGATAGTTTCGCGGAGTGATCACGACCTCCTCCCCGTAGGAAAACAGATAGTCGAGCGTTCTGCCAAAATAGAGATCCTTCGTCTGATAGGTTGCTGCTGTGCACATGGGATACCTCCTCGTATGATTTTATATATTTTCCGAAAAAAATCGTATGTCCAATGAAAATCTTTCGTGCTACACTGGGGCTGACAAGGGCAGATCAGACATGCTCGCGCCGGTAGATCGCGCGGTACTGGGACGGCGTCATACCAGTCTGCTTTTTAAAAAAGTTGGAAAAATAAAACTGGCTGGCAAATCCCAGAGCTTCCGCAATAGCGGAGACCGGCATCGAGGTGGCAGTCAGAAGCTCGGCGGCACGGTCAGTCTTTTTGCGCAGGATAAACTGCCCCGGAGAGATGCCGAGATGCTGCCGGAAGAGAGCGGTAAAATGGCTCGCATGATATCCGGCGGCTTCCGCCATCTGCTGAACGGTCACATTTTCATTGAGATGCTCCTCCACATAGGCGACGGCGTCCGAAAGAGGGGAATCGAAGCTGTGCTCGATCAGGGAGATCGTGCCGGGCGGGCAGGATTCCATGTAGCAGCAGACGAGTTCGAGAAGAAGCTGCTTGGCCTTCAGAACGGAAAAAATATCGGTTCTCCCGCATGCTTCATGCATCTGTACGAAAAGCTCTTTGGCGCGCGCAGGATCCTTGGCGTCGATGCACAGCGGCATACGGACAAGGTCGAAAAGCTCCTCGCCCTGACAGGTGATCTCAAAATGGCAGTAGTATTTGCGGTAGGGATTGTCCAGATCCGTAAAAAAGCTCTGTGTTGTTTTGGCGGGCAGCAGATAAAGCTGTCCTGCATGCGGATGAAGGATCTGACCGTCGATACAGTAGGTGCCGTCGCCCTGCAGGACGAGGCCGATGCTGGAAAAAGGAGGGTGCGAGGTATCGCAGGCCCATTCGGCGCCGCAGACGATAAAGTTGGCGCGTTCCAGACTGACAGTGGCCTCCCGCAGCCGGTTTTGTATGATAAAAGCGGTTTCGTTCATAAAAATCTCCATTCCGGAGCGCAAGCCTCCCGAAGGGGCAAAATGCCCGCGAATCCGAGTCAGATGAGCCGGCCGCACAGGGCGTGCCGGGTTTGGTCTGTAACTGAAAAATATTCTATCATAAGAAGGAGAAAAAAAGAATGGCTATCAAAGAAGTTTATATCGTACATCATTCCCACACAGACGTAGGCTATACGGACTTGCAGGAGCAGGTCATTTATAATCAGGCGCACAACATCCGCACGGCGGTTGCCCTGATGAAAGAGGGGATTGAAAAGGGAGACTGCCGCAGGGATTTAAAGTGGAACTGTGAGACGTGGTATTGTGTAGAGCAGTTTTTAAAGATAGCGTCCCCTGTGGAAAAGGTGGATTTCTTTAATCTTGTAAAACGCGGGAATATCGGGCTTTCCGCCACGTATCTGAATTTTAATGACCTTGCGGACTGTGGATATCTGAATCGGAAGACGGCGGACATGGTGGATATTTGCAGGGAAAACGGCGTGGAATTAAAGACGGCGATGAATGCGGACATCAACGGCATCTCTCTGGGCGCGCGGGACGTGCTGATCGGAAACGGCATCGAGTTTTTATACACCAATATCCACACCCATCACGGCATGTATCCGCTGTACCAGAACCAGAAGCCCTATTTCTGGGAAAACGAGCAGGGCAAACGGCTTCTTGTATGGAACGGCGAGCATTACAACCTGGGCAATGCGCTCGGCATCGTATTCAACAAAAATGTGAATTTCATGACGGAAAGTTATTTCGGCAGCGCAACGGCAGAGGGGCCGATGGAGAATCTGTATCAGAATCTGACGGAGAGCATCAAAGAGTATGTGGATAACGGTTATCCGTATGACTTTTATATCACGAGCGTTTCCGGCGTATTCTCCGACAACGCCCCGGTCAATCCGGCGATTGCCCAGACCGTCGAAGCGTTCAACGAGCGTTACGGCAGCGAAGTGACCCTGAAAATGGTAAGCCTGCAGGAGCTGTATGAGCTCATCCGCGGCAAGGTGGCGGACGCCCCGGTATATCGCGGCGCGATGAATGACTGGTGGGGCAACGGCGTCGGCAGCACTCCTTATGCGGTAAAGCATTACAAGGAGGCGCTGCGCCTGTCCGCGACGTGCGATGCGCTGGAAAAAAAGACCGGCGTGCGCAATGAAGAGTTGGTCAGAACGTCCGGCGACAATGCACTGCTGTATGCGGAGCACACATGGGGGCATTCCGCGACCGTGACAAATCCCTACGATACGATGGTAACAAATCTGGATTTCCGCAAAAACAGCTATGCCTCAAAGGCGCACGAAGCAGCGGCAATGCGCAAAAACGAGCAGTGCCATAAGCTGGGCGACATCCTGCGCTATTACAATATGTCCGGTCAGGTAAAGGCGATTTCCACAAGCAGTGAAAAGCGTGTACTGCCTGTGGAGTTCTATGTGGAAACGATCAGCCTGCCCGCTGTGAAGGTTGTGGACAACAAAACCGGGGAAGCGCTTGAAGTACAGTTATCCGCCCATCCCCGCGGCGTTCTGGTAAGCTTTCTGGCAGAGTTTGAGCCGATGGAGGAAAAGACCTTTACCTATACCGAGCAGCCCGCAAAAGAGGAAAAGCTGTTCACCCGCACGGCGTGGGTGGGCGCGGAGCGCGTGCGCGACATCGTAAACGATTACGATACGGAAACCTATACGCTTCCTTACGGCATCGAAAACGACTGGTTTAAGATCGGCTGGAAGGTGGGCGAGGGAATTACCTCCTTTTATCACAAAAAGACCGGCGAGGAAATGCTGGCAGACGGGCTGAGCACATTTTTTACACCGATATATGAGAGGACGGAGCTTCGCAGGGGCGTTTACGGCGAAAGAAGCCGCCTTGGCAGAAACATCCGGGGCGTCCATGCGGAGGAATTTCAGGGCGATTTAAAGGACGTGAAGATTCTGGATCAGGGCAGTGTGTTTGTGAAGGCAGAGCTGATCTTTGAGCTGGAGGGAACGTATTTTTCCAGCGTCATCATTAAAATGTACCGGCATCTGCCCCGCGTCGAATTCACATACCGCATCGCAAAGACGCTGAGCGAGGATGTGGAAAGCGTTTACATGCCCCTGACGCTGAATGTGGAAAATGGGGAAAGGTATATCCACAACGGCGGCGTGACGATGCGTCCGGGCGTCGATCAGCTTCCCGGCTCCAACATGGAATATTACATTGCGGACGAGGGGATCGTGTACCATGGCGAAAAAGGCAGCATCCTCATCAATACGCTGGATACGCCGCTTCTTTACATGGGCGAAATGGAGCATCATGAGATCCGCCTGTGCGACAACCGGGAGGAAAACAACCGCCGTCCGGTTTACAGCTGGATCATGAACAATACATGGGAAACGAACTTCAAGATGGATCTGTCGGGCTTTGGCGAATTCCGCTATGTGCTGGAAGCGGCGGAAGGCATGAGCGCGGCGGAAGAGATGGAGCGGTTAAAGGACAACGACCGCGAGGTTGTGACGTTTATCTGCGGCTAAGACGGGGCGACCGGCGTATATCGGAAGGATAAAAAAGAAAGTGAGCAATTCAATGGAAAAGTACAGGAACAGGGAACTTCCGCTTGAGGAGCGGCTGGACGATCTGATGTCCAGAATGACACTGGAAGAAAAGATTTTACAGACGGACCAGTTTTTTACCTTTGACTTCTGCGACAAAACGGCGGAAGGAAGAGTGACGAGAGTGCGCTGGGACGACATGAAAAGGTCGATGAAAAACGGCAGCGTCGGCAGCGTGCAGCTTCGCGGCTGCGATCCGAAAATTACGAATGAGCTTCAGCGCTACGCGGTGGAGGAAACGCGGCTGGGGATCCCGTTTTTGTTCAGCGAAGAGGCGCTGCACGGATTTTTTGATGAAAAGGCGACGTGCTTCCCGCAGCAGATCTGCCTTGCGGGCACGTTTGAGCCGGAGCTTGGAAGAAAGATGGGAAGCGGCATCGCGGCGGAGGCGCGGGCTTACGGCGTGTGCGAGACGTTTAGCCCGGTTATGGATTTAACCCGCGACCCGCGCTACGGGCGGACGGAGGAATCCTTCGGCGAGGACACCTACCTGTGCGGGGAATTTGCCCGCGAGATCGTAAAGGGGATGCAGGGCGACGATTTAAAGCGTCCCGATAAGGTGGCGGCGGAGCCGAAGCACTATGTGGGCTACGGCACGCCGGTGGGCGGCTTAAACTGCGCGGCGTCCGCGATGGGACGGCACGATGTGTTCACATGGGCGCTGCCCGTTTTTGAGCAGGCGATCAAAGAGGGCGGCGCGTGGAACGCCATGTGCTCGTATAATTCGATCGACGGTCAGCCGGTGGCTTCCGACCATGAGCTTTTGACAGAGGTGCTGCGCGGGCAGTTCCATATGCGCGGCTTTGTGCGCACCGATTTAACGGCGGCGTCCCGTCTTTATGACAACCATTATACGGCGGAAAGCCGTGTGGACGCGATGCGTCAGGCGCTGGAAGCGGGCGTGGATCTGCAGCTTTATGATTTTACCCACGAGGAGTGGCTAAACGGCTTGAAGGAGCTTGCAGAGAGCGGCAAAATGGCGGAGGAAACGCTGGATCAGGCGTGCCGCCGCGTGCTGCGCTTAAAATTCGAGCTGGGGCTGTTTGAGAATCCTTATGTGGACGAGGAGCTCTATGAAAAAACGGCGAACTGCAGGGAGCATCAGGAGATCGCGCTGGAAATCGCAAGAAAGGGTATCTGCCTTCTGAAAAACGAAGGGGAGCTGCTTCCGCTTAAAAAATCCGTGAAAAAGCTCGCGGTCGTCGGGCCGGGCGCGGCAGAGCCGGCTTTGGGCGACTACTGCACGAACTTTGAACCGTCCCATATGGTGTCGGTGCTGGACGGTATCCGAAGCATTGCAGGCGATGACGTGGAAATCCGCTACGAAAAAGGCTGCAGCTATCTGGGCGAGCAGATCACGCCGTTCCACAACGGCTGGTTTGTCAGCGAAAACGGGCAGTCCGGCCTGACGGCGCGCTATTATAACGGCTGGGACTTCGAGGGAGAGCCGGTTGTAACGCGGGTGGATCCGATCGTGATGTTTAACTGGATCTATGCAAAGCCCCATCCGGATCTGGATGCGAACCATTTCAGTGTCGTATGGACGGGAAAGCTGAAGGGCTTTGAAAGCTTTGCAGGCTGCATCGGCATTTCCAGTCAGGACAGCATGAGGCTGTATGTGGACGGAAAGCTTCTGATCGACAACTGGGGCGAAAACCGTAAAAGCGCCGTGCTGGAGGATTTTGCCTTTGAGCTTGGAAAAGAGCACGACATCCGTCTGGAATTTAAAAATGATGCAAGAGGCGCGCGGGTCATTCTGGGCTACAACAGGGGACGCGAAAACTGGGACGCAGCGCACAGGGCAGTGCAGGAAGCGGACGCGGCGGTGCTGTGTCTGGGCGATTCCGTGGAAACCTGCGGGGAAAATCTGGATCGCGCGGATCTGATCCTGCCCGGGCCGCAGGCGGCATTTTTAAAGGAAATGGCTTCGACCGGGACGCCGATCGTTCTGGTGCTGCAAAACGGCAGGCCGCTGGCGCTTTCCTGGGAGCAGGAAAATATCCCTGCGATCCTGGAATGCTGGTATCCGGGCGAAAAGGGCGGTCAGGCGATCGCGGAGGTGCTGTTTGGAAAGGTATCCCCTTCCGGCAGACTGCCGATGTCCTTCCCGAAAGCGGTCGGACAGGTTCCGTGCAATTATAACCGCCTGCCCGGCGGCGGGAAACGGTATGTGGAGATGGACTGGGAGCCGCTTTATCCGTTCGGCTACGGACTGACCTATACGACCTTTTCCTACAGCGGTCTGGAAGTGAGCGATACGGACTGGACGGCAGAGCAGATCGAGAACGGCAAAACGGTAAAGGTATCGTTTACCGTAACCAATACAGGAAACGCGGCGGGCGAAGAAACGGCGCAGCTTTATGTGCGCGACTGCTGCGCGTCCACAGTAAAGCCGATGCGCGAGCTGGCAGGCTTTGAAAAGGTGGCGCTTGCGCCCGGCGAGAGCAGACGGGTAACGTTCGAGCTTGGAAACAGGCAGCTCAGGACGCTGAACAGCCGTTACGAGTGGCATGTGGAGCCCGGCGCTTTTGAAGTGATGGCGGCGGACAACGCGGCGAACGTGCTGTTAAAAGAAGGATTTACGATCAGATAAGGGACGGCAAACAGGTCTGCGGATGGAAAACGCAGACCTGTTTGCGTAGGAGGGAAGGGGAGGGGATTTGAAAATTTAGCGCTAATTTTTGATATACCGCTGATTTCTGCTGTTTGGTTTGTCTGGAATTGACATTCTGATGAGATTTAACTCAATGGCAGGGCGAAGATAATTTTTGCGGAATCCTTCCCGGGATTTCAGTCCTAATTGTTCCATAAGCGTTTTGCTTGTATAGGGAATATCGTAATCCATGACTGCAAGCAGATTTTTTACAGCTTCGGACAGCGCTTCATTTTCTGCATTGAACTGAACAGAAATGTCAGTCAGTATTTTATCAATCTGCAATAGCATAAACTCGATGAAAATGGTAGATTCCCCGGCGGCATGGCATTTGGCAATGGCTTCGTAGTATTCTTCCTGAAATTTTTCAATCTGGCTTTCAATAGGGATATATTCAAAAATTGGCTTCCATTTGGACAGGATAGCGGTATGCCACAGGCGTGCCATTCTGCCATTCCCATCTGAAAAGGGATGGATAAAAACAAACTCGTAATGGAAAATGCAGCTTAGCACAAGAGGATGAATGGATTCATGGGCTGACTTCATCCAGCAAAACAGGTTTTCCATGAGCTGAGGTACAAAACGTGCCGGAGGCGCCATAAAAATACATTGATCTCCATGAAAGACCCCTTCTTCACCTGATCGGAATACACCGGATTCTTCCACAAGATATTTTGTCATTATCCCATGAAACTGCTTTAAACAGTCAATATTATAGGGATCAATTTCTGAAATCCGTTCATATGCGGCATAGGCATTTTTTACTTCCTGAATTTCTTTTTGCTCACCTAAGACGGTTCTGCCATTGATCACATCTCTGACTTGTCCCAGAGACAGGGAATTAGCTTCAATTTTTAAGGAAGAATGAATGGATTTAATTTTGTTGTTTTTTCTTAAATGCGGCTTTGCTTCAAGGCTGCTGGATGCGGTTATCTGACCGATTTTTTCAGAGACAGACGATACATAGGTCAAAATCTCATTCGTGATCGTAAAAGGCGGTTTATATTTTTCCATGCAGATGTGCCCTCCGTTGACTTGCGCATTATCTTACGCACTATCTTCCACCATTATACAAATATGGGAGGAACAATTCAAATTTTTTCTCTCAAAAAAGCGGTTACAGGATATATTCCAACTGCCGTTCCTTTGTTTTCATTCCCATTTTTTCATAAAATTTCTCTGCCGAGGCATTTCCGGTCCATACGTTTAAGGTTACTTCGTAGCAGCCCAGTTTTTTCGCTTCCTGTTTTACATATTCAAACAGACTTTCCCCGATATGCTGTCCGCGCGCCTGCATATCAACGCATAGATCGTCTATAAAAAATGATTTGAACTGCACCATATTATTAGAAAACGGCTGTTCCCTCAGCTGACAGAAGGCGTACCCCAAGCATACGTCCTCGTTGTTTACGGCAACGTAGATTGGCTTTGCTTCGTTTTTCAAAAGCTCCGCTAATTCGCAGGCGGTATATTTGGTCGTACCGGGAATAAAAATATCAGGTCTTATATCGGCGTGAATCTGCAGAACCTGTCCCAGCAGTTCGATCATTCTGGGAATATCTTTTTCTTTCGCTTTTCGGATGTTCATTTTGTGCTCCATTTATTTATAGGTTTTTTAAGGTTTGGTTGATCGTTATATTTTATCATATACAGTTTAGGGAGGCTATTTATTTTTAGTTTGTGTTATACCATTATCGAAGTAAGAGCGCTGTTTTGTGCGGCGGATAAGCGGACAGTGAAATTTCGTTATTCCCCGCATCCGCGCTTGTTGGAAATCTGGTGCTGTGATAGAATGTGATGGCAGTAAAAAAATTTGTATATACGGTAGGGATCTGGTGTTAGAGGGAAAGGTAAGTGGATAGGAAGTTGGATTTTATATCGCAAGAAAATGAGATAAGAGATGACAGCGGCATAGAACAATTTTATTCTCAAATTTTTTCAGGCAGGAAGGGTTGTGAGGTGTTTCAGGACGGATGGAGCATTATTTACAGAACGCCGGATGGGATACGGATGCCGGATGGGGATATTGTGCATACGCTGTATGCGAAGGTAATAAAAAAACATAAAACGATAAATGCATTGTCTTCCGCAAATATATACCTTAAAATGCAGGCAAAAATTCTGGAAGATAACGATTGCGGGTGTATTTTGGTTGAAACGCTTGCGGAAAAGATGCAGAATATCAAATGGACAGTAAAGATTGATGGAAAGACCATACAGCATAGATTGATTCGTCGTATGAGTATGGATCAGTTTTACAATATAGTCACAGAACAGGAGCACATATGACATACGAACAAGCAATATCCTGGATCGACTCCCGCCAGTGGAGCGGCACGGGCAAGGGAATCGTCAGGAGCGGAAAACTTCTGGCGCTTTTGGGAAATCCCCATAAAAAACTGAAATTCATCCACGTTGCGGGTACGAACGGAAAGGGCTCGGTCAGCGCCTGCCTTTCCAAAATACTGACGGTTGCCGGATACCGGACGGGGCTTTATGTTTCGCCGCATCTGGTGCGCTTCAACGACAGGATCATGTACAACGGGGAAGAGATCGGGGACGGGGATTTTGCGCGGATCGCGGGGCAGGTACGGGAAGCGGCGGAAAAAATGGAGGATGCACCCACGGTATTTGAGATCATGACGGCGATGGGGATGCTTTATTTTCTGGAAAAAGCGTGCGATGTCGTCGTGCTGGAGGTCGGCATGGGCGGAAGGCTGGATTCCACGAATGTGATCGACGCGCCGGAGCTTTCGGTCATCACGTCGATTGGGCTGGATCACACAAAGGAGCTGGGCGATACGCTGGAAAAGATCGCGTTTGAAAAGGGCGGGATCATCAAGGAGGGCTGTCCGGTCGTCATAGACGGTTCCAACAAAGCCGTGCTTCCGGTGCTGGAGGACATCTGCCGTACAAAAAATGCCCCGCTGACCGTGAGCCGTCCGGAGAAGATCGTGCGCCGCGCGCTGGGCTTTGGCAGGGAGCTGTTCAGCTACGGCGGCTTTGAGGATGTGGCGCTTTCTTTGCCCGGCGTATATCAGGTCAAAAATGCGGCAGTCGTGGTGGAGGCAGTGCGCATCCTGCAGGAAAAGGGCTGGAATATTTCTTCAAGGGATGCGCGGACAGGGATGGAGCAGGTATACTGGCCGGGGCGTTTTGAAATTATCCATAAAGAGCCGGTATTTATTCTGGACGGCTCCCACAATCCGGACGGCGTGCGCGCCACGAAGGAAAGCCTCTGCTGTTATTTTCCGGATCAGAAAGTGCGTTTCCTGATCGGGATGCTGTCCACAAAGGATGTGGAGGAGATGGTGCGTCTGATCGAGCCGATGGCGCAGGAAATCGCGGTTGTGATGCCGCCGTCGGATAAGGCTGTGGACAGCGGCAGGATGTCGGAAATGATACGGCGGGAAAGCAGTGTAAAGGTGCGGGCGTTTGAGTCGATCGGCGCAGGCGTGGAATATCTTTTATCCACAGCGCAGCCGTCGGACGTGATCTGCGCGACGGGCTCGCTGTATTCAATCGACGAGATCCGAAGCTGCGCAGAAAAGGTGTGGAAACGGGGCAAAATGCAGGAATGCCCGGAGGGAGTGCGTTGACAGCGGAGGAAAACAGCCGTTTTGAGGCGGCGCGCCAAAAGATCGTCGGGCAAAGCAGGGACAGAAACGGGATCGGGACCTTATCGGAAAAAACGGTTCACGCGGTTTTGAAGCAGTATTATGCACCGGATGAGGATAAGCATGAGATTCCTGTGGAGAACTGTGTGGCTGATATTTTTGATGGGGAAAACATTGTGGAAATCCAGACGAGAAGCTTTGATAAGCTGCGCACGAAGCTCGACCGGTTCCTGCCGCTGTATCCGGTAACGATCGTGTATCCGATTCCCCATGTGAAAATGCTTTACTGGATCGACGAGGAAACGGGCGAGATTTCCAAAGGGAGGAAATCGCCGTTAAAGGGAAGCCCGTATCTGGCGTTCCCGGAGCTTTATAAGATCAAAGCCTATTTGAAGCATCCGAACCTGCATCTGAGGCTGGCGCTTCTGAACATGGAGGAATATAAGCTTTTAAACGGATGGAGCCATGATAAAAAGAAAGGGGCGAGCCGGTTTGACCGGATTCCGGTGTCCATCGAAGCGGAGGTGGCGCTGGACTGCCCGCAGGATTACATGCAGCTTGTGCCCTATGAGTTGGAGGAACCGTTTACGGCGGCGCAGTTTGGAAAGGCGGCGCATATCCGCAGGGAGCTGGCGGGGACGGTGTGCCATATTTTGTGCTATCTGGACGTGATTGAGCGGGACGGCAAAAAAGGAAACGCCTATTTATATAAAGTACGGGAGACAGCGTAAAAGCCGTCTCCCGTTTCGGTATACGAAAATGATGATTCTTTATGTATGAATGGGATGGGATTCTGATTCAGAAAATGCTGTCCGTGACGATGATCCCCGCATTCTGCATGAGGGTGAGCGCCATGTCGTTGAAGGCGTCCCGGTCATGTCCGGGGGCGTTGTAGGTATCCACGCAGTCCCGGGGGATGATCACGTCTTTTTTCAGGTCGTTTTCATTGAACCATGTTTTTAAGGTAAGGGCGAACTGAAGCACGCAGATGTCGGTGCAGCAGCCTGTGACCACGACGGAATCGACGCCGGAAAATACGGAGAGATCCTTCATGGCGTGGAAGCCGTTGGTGCTGTTTTTGGGAATGATCCCCGCCGTCACATAGGGCTTTAGCTCGTCAATGATCTCGCTTTCTTCGGTTCCCTTGACGCAGTGGGGCGGAAAGGCGGCAAATTCGATACAGTCCTTTTCGTGGGTATCCGCAAAAAAGACGCGGCGGCTTTCGTCTGTGCGTTCAAGGACGCGGACGATCGCAGGCGTAATGCCCATGATCGCCGGATCCGCCATGGCGCCGGCTTTTACAAAACCGTTTACCATATCGACAACGACGCACGCAAAATTTTCGGGCTTGCAGCTATTCATCTTGAAAATCTCCTTTTTTAAAAACTATATCACAGCTTTGCAGAAAAGGAAACCTTGCCGTTTACGGGATTTTTGCAGCCATTATTTTGCCGCGTCCTTCTGGTAGAGCAGCCAGAAGCCTGCGCCCACGACAGCCATGCCGCCCACGAGGTTTCCGAGGGTAACGGGGATCAGGTTTTTTACAAAAAAGCTGATCCATGTAAGCCCTTCTGCGGCAAGACCGTATTCCGCCTGGATGAAGAGCCCGGTGGGGATGTAGAACATGTTGGCGACGCAGTGCTCGAAGCCGCAGAGCACGAAAACCATGATCGGCGGGTAGAGCGCGGCGATCTTTCCGGAAACGTGTTCGGCGCTCATCGTCATCCATACGGCGATGCAGACGAGGACGTTGCAGAGGATGGCGCGCAGGAACGCGTCGGAAAAGCTCAGGGATGTTTTTGCCGCGGCGGTGGAAAGAAGGTTCTGCGCCAGCGCCGCATGAAACAGATCCGTAGTATGGCTGTATACAAAAATGGACGATACAAAGAGGGAGCCAAGAAGGTTTCCGAGGTAAACGAGCACGAAGTTTTTGACAAGCCCCGAAAGCCGGATCTTTTTATTCAGAAGCGAAATGACCATAAGGCTGTTTCCGGTAAAAAGCTCGCTGCCCGTAAGCACGACCATCGCCAGACCTGCAGGGAAAATGACGGAGGAAACGAGCTTTGCTGCGGACGGGTTTTCAAACATGGCACTGCCGATGGAGGAAGCCGCTCCCGCAAGGGCGATGAACATTCCCGCAAAAAAGCCGAGGATCAGAAGCTTTCCGGCGGAAAGGGAAGCCTTGCGGACGCCGGCTTCGGAATAATTGGATGCGATATTGGGTGATGAAATCATAAGACCTCCTGAAAAGCATTTTTCGGGTATTGTATCATGGGAAAACAGGGCGGGCAAGGAGAAACCGCCATGTATGGAAGAAAGAACATAAGCAAGAACATAAGGAAATGAGGAGGAACCGTTTTTGGGATTGACAGCCGGGGACGAACCGGTTATATTTAAAATGAACAGCGTTCAATTTGACGGAGGGATCATGAATAAAGTCGTTACATCAAAAGAAGAGATTCTGGCAGCCAGCCGGGAGCTGGTGCTGGAAAAAGGCATTATGTCATTGAGCATGCGCTCAGTCGCGGAGGCGTGCGGCGTTGCGGTCGGCTCGATCTATAACTATTTCCCGTCAAAGGCGGAGCTGCTTTCGGCGGCGGTCGGAAGCGTCTGGGGAGAGATTTTCATGCCCTTTTATGGGCGGGAAGCGTTCGGGAGTTTTTTAGAATGCGTGTCGGCGCTTTTTGAAACGATCCGGGCGGGAAATGAAAAATATCCGGGCTTTTTTACGGTGCACGCCCTGAATTTTGCTTCGCCGGATAAGGAAAAGGGAAAAGAGGCGATGAACCGCTGTCTGGCAGAGCTGGAAGGACGGCTGGCAGAGGCGCTGCGGCAGGATGGACAGGTCCGGGCAGGCGTGTTCGGGGACGTTTTTACCGAAGAGGTATTTGCCGGGTATGTGTTCGAGCTGATGCTCTCGATCTTTTTGCGGAAAGAAGAAAGCTGCGCTGCGCTGCTGGAAATGATCCGGCAGACGATTTACCCCTGTACGTCCTGTTAAAGCGGCATGGGGAAACTGACAAAGGAGGAATTTGCCATGCAGGCAATCGGAGAAACACTGTTTGACGCGGTCTACCTTGTAGGTGTGATCGCGCTGGGAATCACAATGATCTTAAAATGCAATGGAAACCGGCAGTTTAAGCTGTTCGGCGTCATGGCGGTGGTGCTGGGGGCGGGGGATGCGTTCCATCTTGTCCCGAGGGCGGTGGCGCTGTGCACGACCGGTCTGGAAAGCTATACGGCGGTGCTGGGGATCGGGAAATTTATCACGTCGATCACGATGACGGTATTTTATGTACTGCTGTACTATGTGTGGCGGCTGCGCTATGAGGTGTCCGGGAAAAAGGGGCTGACGGCGGCGGTCTATGGGCTGGCTGCAGCGCGGATCGCGCTGTGCTTTTTCCCGCAGAATTTGTGGACGAGCGCGGATGCGCCGCTTTCCTGGGGCATTTACAGAAATATTCCGTTTACGGCGCTGGGAATCGTGATCATCGTGCTTTTTTACAAAAGCGCAAAGGAGCGGCAGGACAGGGCATTCAGGCATATGTGGCTGACGATCGTGATCAGCTTTGGCTTTTATCTGCCGGTGGTGCTGTTTGCGGATCAGATCCCGATGCTGGGAATGCTGATGATCCCGAAAACGTGCGCCTATGTGTGGACGGTGCTGATCGGCTATAACGCGATGAAAAAGGAAAGGGACTGAACGATGAAAAAACTGCTCAATACTTCGATGGCATATATGATTGCGGCGCTCGCAGGCGGCGTATTTTACCGGGAATTTACGAAATTCAACGGCTATGCAGGAGAGACGGCGCTCGGAAAGGTGCATACGCACCTGTTCGTGCTGGGGATGTTTTTCTGGCTGATCGTCGCGCTGTTTGCGGGGCGCTGGCAGGGAATTTTAAAGGATAAGCTGTTTGGAAAATTTTTCGTGCTGTACAATATTGCGGTTCCGTTCATGACAGTCATGCTCGTGGTAAGAGGCGTTGCGGAAGTGCTTGGAACAAAGCTTTCGTCCGGCATGAACGGCATGATCTCGGGCTTTGCGGGGATCGCGCACATTCTGGCGACGGCGGCGCTTGTGATGCTGTTTGTGATTCTGAAAAGGAATGTGAAGGAATAAAAAATACGGATACGGGCTGGCGCGCGGCTGCGGAGGGATCGCAGAGGCGTCAGCCCGTGTTTTTTATCCGAGCGGAAAATTTAAATCCGATCGGAAAGTTCCTTCCTCATTTATAAAACAGCGTGCGCTTGACATTTCCCCGCAGATGTCTATAATAAATAAAATGAAAATCATTTTCAATTTCAAACAGGATTGCGTATCAGGAGAAGGTCATGGCGGAACGTGTAAGATACAGGACAAAGCAGCAGGAGCTGATCCGGGAATGCTTAAAAAAGCACAGCGGGAGATTTTTGACGGCAGAGCAGTGTATGGACTGCCTGAAGGCGGACGGGCTGCATGTGGGGCAGACGACGGTGTACCGGGCGCTGGACCGGCTGACGGAGCAGCGGGAGGTAATCAAGATCCCGGCAGTGGACGGGGCGAGCGCGCAGTTTCGGTATGTGGGCGAGTTAAAGCCGGGAAGTCTCGGGCGGCTGGTGTGTCTCGTGTGCGGAAAAATCATTCCGCTGGAATGCAGGCAGCTGGACGGGTTTTCGGAGCACATCCGGGCGGAGCACGATTTTGAGCTGGACGGCAGGCATATGATCCTGTACGGCTATTGCAGCGGCTGCCGGAAGGACAGGGCAGCCTGCAGCGCGGAAGGAATGTTATGAGAGACAGGAAAAAAAAGACCGGCGCAAAGTACCGGGCGGCTTTGGGGATTTTTGCGGGCGCGGCGCTGCTTGCCCTGACGGCAGGCTGCAGAATCGGGCAGGACATTGAGCCGGAAAGCGTTATCATGGACGGAAAAGGCGGTCAAAACGCGCAGGAGGAAGAGATAGACGGCGCGGAAGAAAGGCTTCAGGTGATGGCGAGCTTTTATACGATGGCGGATTTTGCGGAAAAAATCGGTGGCAGTCAGGCGGACGTTACCTGCATGGTTCCGACGGGGACGGAACCGCACGACTGGGAGCCGTCCACAACGGACATTACCGGGCTGGAACGGGCGGACGTGTTTATTTACAACGGTGCGGGAATGGAGCACTGGGCGGAGGATGTGGCGGAGAGCCTGGAAAATCAGAAGCTTCTGGTCGTGGAGGCTTCGGACGGGATTGCGCTTCAGGAAGAAGCTTCCCATGCAGGGCACAGCCACAGTCACGGCGGATACGATCCGCATGTATGGCTCGATCCGCAGAACGCGAAGCTGGAAATGGAAAATATCAAAAATGCCTTCGTGCAGGCAGATCCGGACAATGGCGCTTACTATGAAGCCAATTATGAAAAATGGGCAAAAAAAGCGGATGAGCTGGATCAAAAGTACCGGGAGGCGCTGGCGCCCTTTGAGGGGCGGCAGGTCGTGACGGCGCATGAGGCATACGGCTATCTGTGCAGCGCCTACGGGTTAGAGCAGCTGGGGATCGACGGGCTTTCGCCGGATTCGGAGCCGAACCCGCGGCGGATGGCGGACATCATTGATTTTGTGCGGGAGCATCAGATCCGCGCGGTGTTTTTTGAAGAGCTGTCCGGCTCCAAAACGGCGGAAACGGTGGCGGCGGAAACCGGGATCGAGCTTTTGGCGCTCAGCCCGCTGGAAGGCTTAAGCGATGAGGAGCTGGCGGCGGGGGACGATTATTTCAGCGTGATGGAGAAAAATTTAAGGCAGCTGCTTTCGGCGCTTGGGCGCGAGGCGGAATAAAGCGCCGGGCAAATCAGAGCGCCGGACAGGGCGCGGCAAAGGAAACAAGGGACAGGAGGACGGCATGGAAGCCATCAAAATAGAGAAGCTGGACTTTTCCTACGGAAAGGAACAGGTGCTGGAAAACATTGAATTTTCACTGCCGGAAGGGCATTTCTGCCTGCTTCTGGGCGAAAACGGCGCGGGAAAGAGCACGTTTTTAAGGCTGCTGTTAGGCGAGCTGACGGCGGAAAGCGGACAGATCCGAATTTTCGGGCAGGATGTAGAACGATTTAAGGACTGGCAGCAGATCAGCTACGCGGCGCAGAACGGTATGACGGGCTGGAAGGATTTTCCGGCGTCGGCAGAGGAGATCGTGCAGGCGAATCTGTACCGGCGCATCGGTTTTTTCCGATTTGCGGGCAAAAAGGAGAAGGCGCAGGTACAGCGCGCATTGGAGCTTGTGGGGATGGAGGGCTTTGAAAAACGGCTGATCGGCAATCTTTCCGGCGGGCAGCAGCAGCGCATCCTGCTGGCGCGGGCGCTTGTGAACGAACCGAAGCTTCTCGTGCTGGATGAGCCGACCTCCGCCCTGGATGAAAAAAATGCGGAAGGCTTTTACGGGCTTTTGCAGAAGATCCACGAAAAACAGAAAATCACGATCCTGATGGTAACGCACGACGCGAAGCGGGCGGAACGGTATGCGCAGGATGTGTGGGTGCTGGAAAACGGACGGATACGCTGTGAAAAGGGTGTGGGATGCGGCGGAAACGGCACGGGGAACGGCGGAAACGGTGCGGAATGCGGTGGAAAGGAGAATGTCGGTCGTGCGGATTTTTGAATATTTATTTATGCAGAGGGCGTTTGTGGTCGGGATTTTGCTGGCGGCGGTCATTCCCTGCGTGGGGATGGTCGTGGTGTGCAAGCGGCTGTCGATGATCGGGGACGCGCTTTCCCACACGTCGCTGGCGGGCGTGGCAGCGGGGCTGATCCTTGGCGTCAATCCGGTGGCGGGAGCAGCGGCGGCATGCGTGGCGGCGTCTTTCGGGATCGAAGCGGTGCGCCGCAGGCTTCCGCGCTATTCGGAAATGTCGATTTCCATTATCATGTCGGCGGGTATCGGGCTGGCGGGCGTGTTGTCCGGGTTTGTGGAAAATTCCGCGAATTTCAACAGCTTTTTATTCGGAAGCATCGTGGCGATCAGCGATGCGGAGATGTACACGGTCATCGGGGTATCAGCTGTGGTGATCGGTATTTTTATCCTGCTTTATAAGGAATTTTTCTATATTTCGCTGGATGAAAGGAGCGCGCGGCTGGCGGGCGTCCCGGTGAGCGCGGTGAACTTCATTTTTACGATCATGATCGCGGTAACGGTGTCGGTGGCGGCGCGGACGGTGGGGGCGCTGATGGTATCGTCCATGATGGTCGTGCCCGTGGCGTGCGCGATGCAGTTTGGGCGCAATTATAAGCAGACCGTTATCATTGCGGTGCTTTTGGACGTCCTGTTTATGGTGATCGGGCTGTTTGCGGCGTTTTATCTGGGCTTAAAGCCCGGCGGGACGATCGTGCTGGCGGGTGTGCTGTTTTTGGTCGTGATCTTTGCAGGGAAACGGCTGTTTTGCGGGAATTGACAGACGGGCGGTAATCGCGCATAATGGAAAACAGTTCAGAAACGGCGGAAAAAACTGCCGCAGGGATTTTTCGGGCGGGCGATAAAGCGCCGCTGCGGAATGGAGGTTTGGATGAAAAAAGCGATGATAGCCATGAGCGGCGGCGTGGATTCCAGCGTGGCGGCGTGGCTGATGAAGCGTGACGGATATGACTGCATGGGTGTGACGATGCGTCTTTTTGCGGGCGGGGATACGTGTGAAAGAAAAGGCGGGACGTGCTGCTCCTTAGAGGATGTGGAGGACGCAAGAAGCGTCGCGAGGACGCTGGGGATGCCTTATTTTGTATTTAATTTTACGGAGGATTTCGGGACGCAGGTTATGGACCGGTTCGTGTGCGCTTATGAAAACGGCTGCACGCCGAATCCGTGTATCGACTGCAACCGGTATATGAAATTTGACAAGCTGCTGCGCCGAGCAAAGGAGCTGGAATGCGACTATGTGGTGACCGGGCACTATGCGCGGATCGAGGAGCGGGACGGGCGTTTCTTTTTGAAAAAAGGGATCGACGAAAATAAGGATCAGAGCTATGTGCTTTACAATCTCAATCAGGATCAGCTGGCGCACATGAAGTTCCCGCTGGGCGGCATGAGAAAGCCGGAAATCCGGCAGATCGCGGAGGACGCAGGCTTTGTGAACGCGAGAAAGCACGACAGTCAGGACATCTGCTTTGTGCCGGACGGGGATTATGCCGGATTCATCGAGCGCTATACCGGAAAGACATTTTTGCCGGGCGATTTTGTGGATCAGGACGGGCGCGTGCTCGGACAGCATAAGGGCATCATCCATTATACGGTAGGGCAGCGCAAAGGGCTGGGACTTTCGTTAAAGGAGCCGATGTATGTGCAGCGCATTGACACGGCGGGCAACCGGGTCGTGCTCGGCAGAGACGCGGATTTATGGTCGAGGGAGCTGACGGCGGATGATTTTTGCTGGATCGGCGGAGAGGCTCCGGCGGGGACGCTGCGGGTAAAGGCAAAGGTGCGTTATCGCCATAAGGAGCAGTGGGCGAACGTGGAGCCGGTCGGAAAGGACGGGATCCATCTGGTGTTCGACGAGCCCCAGCGGGCGATCACAAAGGGACAGTCGGTCGTGCTGTATGATGGAGACACAGTGGTAGGCGGAGGTACGATCAATGGATTATGTAGTTCTGGATCTGGAATGGAATCAGGCTTCTGACAGCCATGACGCGCGCAGCAGGCTTTTGACGTTCGAGATCATCGAGATCGGGGCGGTAAAATTAAACAGCCGCATGGAAGTGATGGACACGTTTCATGAGCTGATCTGCCCGCAGGTTTATGAGGAAATGCACGCGGTCACGGAGCGGCTGATCGGCATTCATATGGAAGAACTGCGGGGAAAACGGAGCTTTACGGAGGTTGCGGGCGACTTTTTAAAATGGTGCGGGACGGATTTTATGTTCGGTACATGGGGGCCGCAGGATCTGACGGAGCTGCAGCGGAATATGCGGTTTTTCGGCATGGAGCCGCTGGGGACGTCGCCGGTGCGGTTTTATGATATTCAGAAGCTTTTTTCAATCGCATATGAGGATCAGAAGAGCAGGCGGAGCCTGGAATACGCGGTGGATTTTCTGAAAATTGAAAAAGACGGGGCGTTCCACCGGGCGATCAGCGACGCGTGGTATACGGCGCGGGTTCTGCAGCTGATCAAGGATCCGGTGGCGCTGCAGCGGTTTTCCTACGATACGTTCGTGCTGCCAAAAAGCCACCGCGACGAGGTGCACGTCGTATTTGACAATTATGCAAAATATATTTCCCGTCCCTTTGCAGACAAGGAGGAGCTGATGGCAGACCGGGAGGTTATTTCGACCCGCTGTTATATCTGCCACAAAAACCTGCGTCGTAAGGTACGCTGGTTTACGCCGAACGGCAGGCATTATTACAGCCTTTCCTACTGCGACAAGCACGGCTGGATGAAGGGGAAGATCCGCATCAAAAAGGCGGAAAACGATATGGTTTACGCAGTCAAGACGACGAAGTTTATCAGCGAGGCGGAGCGGGAGCAGGTGCTGGGAAGAAAAGAGCATGTGAAAGAACTGAGACGGGAGCATAGACATCGGGAGGGGTAAAAACCCCTCCCGTTATAAATTCGGATCAATATATTTATCAAAGTTGATAATCTCTTTCCCCCTGCTTTCCCGGCGGCGTTTCATGATCGCCTGCCGTCTGCAGTTGCGCCTGCGGGAGACGATGACGGAGCGGATCACGAGCGCGGTAATCAGGACGGCGGCGATGATTCCCACTGCGATCAGGATATTTTTGATATTTAAAAAGATCACGTTCCCATTGGGCGTTGCCACAGAAGGGCCGGCGCTTTCAGAAGGGGCAGGCGCGCTGCTTTCGGGAAGCGCGCCTTCTTTTTCGCTGGCGGCTTCGTCGGAGGCTGCAGTGCCGGAAACTGCTTCTGCATCGGACGCAGCGCTGCCGCCCTGCGTCCCGTCAGAGCCGGTATCGGAAACTGCCATCGGGACTGCCGCGGCAGCCGCAGAGCCGTCCTGAGAAGCTTCCTCCTCTGTCTGGGCTTCGCCGGTCTGGGAGACGAGGGCAAGGGCTTCCTCCTCGGTCAGCGGCTGGGCGTTAAAATCAAACGCCGCCACGTCGTGAAAGAGGATCGGAGCCGTTCCCAGCGGCTGTCCGTTGTAGGAATAATGGATGATGGCAGCCTGTCCGGCAGCGGTATCGTCATAGCTGAGTTCGGACGTCAGGTCTGCAAATTCAACGGTAGCCGGAAGCGTTACCTTCGCCTCCGGGTCGATGGAAAGGATCTGTGCCGACTGCTGTCCTCCCGCGGAAAACAGCCCGCCGCGCCCTACGTTGTAGGTAGTATCCTCATCGGCAGCCTGCACGGATGAAAAATTGCTGAAGCCATAGTCAAAAAGGCTTACCGTATCCTGAAACTGCTCCGGCGACTCGTCCGCCATCACGACGCAGATGAGCTTTAAGCCGTCTTTTTCCGCGCAGGAAACGAGGTTGGAGCGGGCGTGCGGCGTGTAGCCGGTCTTACTGCCGACCAGATATTCATAGGCGTATGCCTTGCCGGGCAGAAGGTTGTTTTTGCTGTTGGGGATCAGCTCCTGCGAAAGCGTGGGCGATGCAGGGATCGTATAGCTGCGGGTGCCGGACATTTTGCAGAGCACCTCGTCTGCAAAAAACTGCTGTGCGATGAGCGCCAGATCGTGCGTCGAGGTATAGTGCTCCTCGTCGTGCTTGCCGTTTGTATTGACAAAATGCGTTTCGGTGCAGCCAAGATTTTTGGCGGTTTCGTTCATCAGCTTTACAAAAGCGTCCACACTGCCGCTGATATGCTCGCCGATGGCGTTGCCGCATTCGCTGGCGGAGCCGACGAGGAGGCCGTAAAGGGACTGCTCCATCGTGATCGCTTCGCCCGCCTTGATGCCGATGTTGGAGTCACTGCGCCAGTCGATGCTGTTGACCGCTTCGGAGGAATATTCCACCATTTCGTCGAGGCCGCTTTTCTGCCGCGCGATGTAGGCGGTCAGGATCTTCGTGGTACTGGCGGGATAAAGCTTTTCGTGGATGTTTTTGGAATAAAGGATGGCGCCGGTGTCGGCGTCCATTAAAATTGCGGATTTGGCGGAGACGACCGGGCCCTGCGGCCAGTTATCCACCACATTTGTGTCAACCTGAATCTGCTTGTAGGTTTCAAGCTGCGCCCGATAATCGATCACTTCTGCGTGAGCCGTCAAAAAAGCGCCGTTCATAAGAGCTGCGCTGCATCCGGCTGCTATAATAAAAGAAAAGATACGTCTTTTCCAGATATAGTTCATGTTACTCTCCATTCTCTTTATAAGATTGCTTCCATCATACACTATTATTGTATAAAAATTAAGGGCTCAGTCAAAAAATTCACAATTTCTTAAAGAGTTGCGGGAATTGCTTCCTTTTTGGGGCGTCCTATAGTAAAATAACTGGTAAAATATGGAAAGAAAAGGAATTTGAGATGAGACTGAGAAATGTGACAGGATCCCGCGAGATGATCGGGGAAAGCCCGTTTGTCGTGCACGAGCCGGAGATGCAGCGGGGGAATTGGCGCAGCGCCTTTGGAAACGACCGCCCGGTATACGCGGAGATCGGTATGGGGAAGGGGCGTTTTTTGATGGACATGGCGCGCCTGAACCCGGATATCAATTTTATCGGCATTGAGAAATATTCGACCGTCCTTTTACGGGCGGTGCAGAAGCTGGAAGAGGAAGAGCTGCCCAACGTGCGCCTGATCCGTATGGACGCGGAGGATCTGGAAAAGGTGTTTGCAGACGGGGAGCTGGATCGGATCTATCTGAATTTTTCCGATCCGTGGCCGAAGGACCGCCATGCAAAAAGGCGGCTGGAATCGAGACAGTTTCTGGCGCGGTACGACCGGATTTTGAAAAAGGACGGCGTGATCGAGTTTAAAACGGACAACCGCCCTCTGTTTGATTTTGCGGTGGAAGAGGTAAAAGAGGCGGGGTGGAAGCTGGACGAAATGACCTACGACCTGCATCATGACGAGAGGCTGTGCGCAGGCAACGTGATGACCGAGTATGAGGAACGCTTTTCGGCGCAGGGCAATCCGATCTGCAAGTATATCATCAGCAGATAAAACAGCCGGAAAAACAGCGCGCGGACGGGACTGCGCGGCGGTTTTTGACGAGGGGACGAATGAAAAAGAAGTATCTGGATATTGACGTATATACGGCGCTGCAGAAGCGTCTGGACTATATTTTTCAGGAATTCGACAATATTTACGTATCCTTCAGCGGAGGAAAGGACAGCGGGCTTTTGCTCCACCTGGTCATGGACTATATGAAGGAGCATAAGATCCGCAAAAGGATCGGCGTATTCCATCAGGATTTTGAGGCGCAGTACAGCTTTACGACGCAGTATGTGGAGCAGATGTTTGAGATGTATCTGCCGTGCATCGAGCCGTACTGGGTATGCCTGCCGATGAAGGTGCGTTCTGCCATGAGCAATTACCAGATGTACTGGTGTCCGTGGGACGATGAAAAAAAGGACATCTGGGTGCGCCCGATGCCCACAAAACCCTATGTGATCAATATGAACCGGAATCCTTTTTTTCTGTATAAATATAAAATGCTGCAGGAGGATCTGGCAAAGCAGTTCGGGCGGTGGTTCCGGCAGATCCACGCCAACAAAAAGACGATCTGCCTGCTCGGCATGCGGGCGGACGAATCGCTCATGCGTTACAACAGCTTTGTGAATAAAAAATACGGCTATGAGGGGCACTGCTGGATTTCCAGCCAGTTTAAGGAGGTCTGGACGGCGTCGCCTCTTTATGACTGGACGACGGACGACGTGTGGACGGCATATCAGAAGTTCAACTACCCGTACAATAAGTTGTATGACCTGTACTATAAGGCTGGGCTGACCCCGGCGCAGATGCGCGTGGCGTCGCCGTTTAACGACTGCGCGAAGGAATCTTTGAACCTGTACCGGGTGCTGGAGCCGGAGACGTGGACGAAGCTTGTGGGACGCGTGCAGGGCGCGAATTTTACCGCGATCTATGCAAGGACGAAGGCGATGGGCTACCGCAATATCACGCTGCCCAAGGGGCATACGTGGAAGTCATACACGATGTTTCTGCTGGACACGCTGCCTGCAAAGCTGCGCAAAAATTACGAGAAAAAATTTGAAACGTCCATCGAATTCTGGCACACGGTCGGCGGCGGGCTGTCCGAGGAGACGATACAGGAGCTTCTGGATCATGGATACAAAATTGAGCGAAACGGCGTTTCCAATTATACAAAGGATAAAAAATCGCGGGTCATTTTCCGGCAGGAGATCCCGGACGAAACGGACGACATCAAATCGTCGAAGGATATTCCGTCGTGGAAGCGGATGTGCTACTGCATTTTGAAAAATGACCACCTTTGCCGTTTTATGGGCTTCGGGCTTTTGCGTGAGGACAAAAAGCGCGTGGAGCTGATCCGGGAGAAATATCACGGCGTGGAAGGGATCAGCGACCGGTAAGGGCAGCGAAGGTTCACACCGGGAACATAAGAGGAAAGACGCCGCCCGGGCGGCGGATGGGAGGAAAAATGGAATTTAAAAGCCCTGTTTATCATGTGATTTCCGTCCCGATCGACAAGATCGAGCCAAACAGCTACAACCCCAACGCGGTGGCTCCTCCGGAAATGCGCCTGCTTTACGACAGCATCAAGGAGGACGGCTATACGATGCCGATTGTCTGCTATTATGACAACCGCCGGGATAAATATATTATCGTGGACGGTTTTCACCGCTACCGCGTGATGCTGGACTATCCCGATATTTACAGGAGAGAGGGCGGGATGATGCCGGTTTCCGTCATCAATAAGCCGCTGGATCAGCGGATGGCGAGCACGATCCGCCACAACCGCGCCCGCGGTTCGCACGACGTGGAGCTGATGAGCAACATCATTCAGGAGCTTCACGAGATCGGCAGAAGCGACGCATGGATCTCGAAGCATTTGGGGATGGATAAGGACGAGATCCTGCGCTTAAAACAGATCACGGGGCTGACGGAGCTTTTCCGGGACAAGGAGTTTGGAAAAGCGTGGGTTCCGGACAACGGCGAGGACAGCTCGGATATTTGACAAACGATGTTTGCATAGGAAAAGCCGTCGGAGGATATAGTGTAAAAAGCGGATCAGGCGGTGATCTCTATGGACAGACGGGAAAAAATCAAGACGCTGGCAGGGCTGTGCCTTATTTTTGCGCTGGCATTCTGCTTCGGGCAGTTTGCGGGGCGTATTGTGAGTATGCGGGATGTGGCGGTTTCGGCACTTCCAGCAGAAGAAAACTGGGGCTTGAGCTTTCAGGAAGAAGGAAAGCCGCCGGTCGCGAATGCAGGCTTTGAGGAGCTTTTAAAATACGACGCCTTTTATGCGGAGGATACGCAGGAAAAGGTGCTCTACTTAACCTTTGACTGCGGGTTTGAAAACGGAAATACGCCCGCGATCTTAGACGCCCTCAAAAAGCATAACGCGCCGGCGGCTTTTTTTGTCGTGGGAAATTATGTGGAAACAAGCCCGGAGCTGGTAAAGCGGATGGTCGCGGAGGGGCACACGGTCGGCAACCACAGCTATCATCACCCGAATATGTCCGGGATGGGAAAAGAGGAATTCCAAAAGGAGCTTTCGGAGCTGGAAGCGCTCTATGAGCAGACGACCGGCAAAAAAATGGCAAAATTTTACCGCCCGCCGCAGGGCAAATACAGCGAAAACAATTTAAAGATCGCCAAAGAGCTGGGCTATAAGACATTTTTCTGGAGTCTTGCGTATGTGGACTGGAATCAGGATGCGCAGCCCACCCATGAGGAAGCCTTTTCCAAGCTGTTAAAAAGGGTGCATCCGGGGGCGGTCGTGCTGCTTCACAATACTTCCAGGACAAACGGGGAGATTCTGGATGAGCTTTTGACGAAATGGGAGGAAATGGGATACCGGTTTAAGGCGCTGGAGGAGATGCCGGGGGTGTGAGGCAGGCGGATGTTTCTTGAAGAGCTGATGGAGGCAGAAAGGTGCGGCAAGCAGGGAATGGGAAGGAAAGGTCGTACCGCATACTTTTTAACAGGAAAATAGCGGTGGACTGAAATTGCAAAAGCTTGTAGATAAGGGGATTGTAGGATATAATAAAGCATATCAATTTATGGCGGAACAGCTTTTACGGCAGGGAGGTGCGGCGATGGAGGTAAAAGATACGCTGGATTTAAGGTGTTTTCCGGTTGTAGTAAAAACGGACTGCAAAAATATTTACCGGGTATATCCGTTAAAACAGAAAGTTGTTGCACAGTTATATAAAATTGCCGGAGAATATAAGGAAATTAAGAAAATTTATATTTTTGGAAGTTCGGTAACAAGCAAGTGCCATATTGACAGCGACGTGGATATTTGCATTGATGCTGATGTGAGCGACGGGATGAGGATATTTGAAATAGAACGCCAGATTGGGAATATCTGCGACTGGAATTGTGATATTGTGATATACAGTAATCTCGGGAACCGGCTGAAGGAAACAATCAAAAAGGAGGGGGTAGTCATTTATGAGCAATCTTTTGGGGAGAGCTGAAGCAGATATTTCGATTGCACGTTTGCTGCTTAGCCCGTCGGGAAACCCGACAAATGATGAAATGATCACGGATCAGGCAGCTTATCATGTACAACAGGGAATTGAGAAAGCTTTAAAGTATCAAACAGAGATGATGGGAATTGAATATAAAAAGACACATAGCTTGATCGGTTTGATCACAGATTTGGAGAAGAGTGGATTTATCGTATCAGATGCGTTAAAGAGCAAAGCATTTTTAATTTCTGATTGGGAAGCTTCCAGCAGATATAATGATGATTTTTCGGCAGTAAGGCGGGATATAGAAGATGCTGTTATACTTTATGAGGAATTAAAAAATCAGATATTAAATTATCTGGATGAAAAGATAGGCGAGCACTTCTGATAAAGAAAAAAGATAAGATACAGGATTAACATCGGATTAAAATTGTATTTTACCCAGATCGGAAATATAAAAAGAGCTTGAAACCATCAGGAATCAAGCTCTTTTTAAAAGTCGAAGCGACGTGATTCGAACACGCGACCTCTGCGTCCCGAAAATGGTGCTATTCCTTTACCTATCAGTTTTATAACGAGGAGCGTCTAACTTTTTTAACATGACGTTTAAAAAGAAGCCGTATCCTGGTAATAGTAACGTATCGTATTAAAACTTGAAGCGTATCGTATTAAAACTGTATCAGAATCCGACCTCTCATATTTCTCAAATATTAAGAAGATTATTATATCATAGCGTCGAGATGTTCCTTCAAGTTCTGAATCTGATGTTGGCTTGTTCCGTAGTAGTGGTCGATAGTGACCCTGTTTCCGGGCTTATGTCCGATAAACTTTTGAATATCCTCAAGTGACATGCCAGAATCCCTTAATAGAGTAGCCGTAGTTGCCCTCATGCTATGGAAATGGAGCGGAAGTGCTTCATATTCCCCAAAGCATGCAATCAAGGCTTTTTTGAAGCGTTTTGAAAGATTGTCAGGATTCCACATTTTCCCTTTTTTATTAAGAAATACTTCTTCCGGCTTATGGGATACAGGTCGTTGGGTCCGAAGCTTAGCAAGTTCTTCTGAAACAGCGATGCACATAGCAACTACCCGGTGTCCGGCTTCTGTTTTCGTCTGATTAGAGATATGAGGTTTCCCGCTGTTGCGCTTCACGACTGTCCTTTCTACAATCAGGAGATTCTTTTTCAGGTTTACACTCTTCCATTGCAGGCCAATCAATTCTGAACGCCGCATCCCTGTATAGAGCCCAACCAATACGATACTGTATAAGTCACTGTATTCCCCATATTTCAGAAAATTTAAAAATTCCCTGCACTGTTCACTTGTTAAGAAAGCGACTTCTTTTTTGGCGTGTTGTCTTGTGTTAAGAACAGAACTATCTTTCCGCGGAGCTACTAATTTTGCATCTTTAAGTTCATTTTCATATTCTATAAAGAAGTTAAACAGCGCCTTTGCATCATTTACTGTATGCGTGCTTAATGGTTTTCCATTTTTTCTGCCATGGAATGTCAGCCAGATATAATAGTTTGCAATATCTTTCTTTGTAAGGTCTTCAATATATTTTGGCGTATCCGGGCGGGAAAAATAACGGTCAACATAAGTTTTACGTGCTACATATCCATCGTAAGTAGTAATTTTTACCCGGTTTTTTGTCCATTCCGTAAATTCAGAATATTCCTCCAAGATACTATGTTTTTCCTTTTCGGCAAGTATAATGTTTAAACGATTCTGCAATGCATTCTGATGCTGTTCCAGTTCATTTTTGATTGAATCTTCTGTTTTTGACTTTAAGGTAACTGTTTTGCTGATTCTTTTCCCATTGCAGTCATTGTAGTAGAGAAGACCGAGAAATACTGTATCCTGTTTTTTATCCGTGCGACTTGTCAAAGAAGCACGCACTTTATAACTTTCTGCCCGTTTCATAACGCAGCACCTCCATATTTTTTGGTTGAGATACTGTAACGCTGTCCTGCCGAAAATGCACTATGCGAACTGTAAGGACATTTTCCCTGTTTTTCAGGGAGGATGCCGACAGAACAGCCTGTATCTTACAAAGCATTTATGCTTCTTTTATCCATATACATCCTTATAGTCAAAGTAGGTCAGGTCATCCCAACTGCCAACGATATTTTTATAGTTAATCCATACAACTTCGACCTTTGGAACTTTTGAGTTATTTTTAGAGCTTACCGAAGCTGTTGTGTTTGTAACTACGACAAGACGGAAGCCGAGTGGCAACAAATATTTGTTATATGTATTTCCAGCAAGGTTCTTGAGATTTCCGTCCTCGTCAACAGTAAAGTTTGCACAGATAATCATTTTGGCAGGATGCCCAGTATCTACTGCTTTGCGTACAAGGTTCAGGAACTTATCGTGGTCTTTATTCGTCCAATCTTTGAGATATCCAGCCTTGCCGTCCTCTGCCAGCTTATCCTGCCTGTTTTTCTTTGTCGTTTTTCTGGCATCTGTATTCTCATTCGATTCGGAGCTGTCCCTTTGGTCGAGTGGGTAGGGAACATCCAGATAAATCAGGTTGTCAGGGCATTCAAACAGTTCAGGTGCATCCATAAAGCTTTCGTTCCGTATGTCAATATTTTTTAGTAAAAAGTGTTCTGTACTAATTGTTGGATGAATATTTTTTTTAAATGTATCAGCGATTTTCTCCTGCATGTCCTTTTTGTGCGCCCTTTTCACAGGGTCTGCTTCTTTTTGGTAGGTATCCAGACTTCGATAGGAAGCACGCATGGAATTAAAGCTTAAATAAATAGAGCAATATGCTGCCACCGCGGTTTTCAACTGTTCGGCTTCTGTGTTGTTACTAATTACTTTATTGATAACATCCTTGCATCGTTTGACAGATGCTTCAAAGGTTTCTAAGGTGTATCCCTCTTTTTGGATGGCATCAATCAGCTTGGCTGGGTGTTGGACAGCCATTTTATGCAGGGTATATAGGCTGGTATCAAGTTCAAAAGCAATCGCTTTTGTGCCACAACCCGTCATGCCGGCTGAAATCTCCTTTGTAAATGCTCCAGAACCCATACAGGCATCAACAATGGTTTTACAGGCAGAAGAAGGGAACACCTGTAACAGTTTATTGAGATATAGTTTGTTTTTTTTCCCGAAGTATTTTAAGTACATCTTATGCACACTCCTTTTTGCTGTTGGTTTTGTAATCTGTGTGAAGTTTTTTTATATCATTTCCGGTATCAACATCTGACGACGTTTTAGCCTTAGACATTGCCATTTCCAGTGAGTTATCAAAAGCAGTTTGTTCTTCTGGTGAAAAAGGAATGTCGTAAACCTTCGCAGAAGAGAGTTCCTTATTTGAAGACCCCCTTTTTATCTGTGTCAGGTTGCCGAGAGTACGCTGGCATGTACTTTCATTTTCTGGTATGTTGATTAGCCCTTCCTTACAGGCGAGCCGTTTGATGGAAGGAAATGGCATATCAAATCCCAGTTCATTAACGAATGATTTAAAGTTCTGGTCTGGAGTTTTTCCGCAAGACCCAGCAATACAATAAACAGGAGCCGCGTTTTCACGGCAGATTTTTGCAATCCGGCAATCGAGAGGGTCCGCAATCATTTTTTCCCGTACTGCCGCCATAATGCTCCGTATGCCCGCGCTTTCAGGATTCAGAACAGTGCGTAGGTCTGGAGTGATTTTACGTTCTCGGATGATATCTTCAACTGCAAGTTTCAGAGTGGTTTCAAAGGAAGAATAATTGCAGATAGCATTCCTCAGAATGTCTTTAACTTGAGGCGAGATATCGGAGTTAAAAATAATCTGGTGGCTTTCACTATTTAAACCGTATGAATCATCATTACAGCAGTTGTGTTCATATAATAAGGCGTATGATTGCCCTTTTTTCGCATCATGAACCACCTCGAGAACGAGTTCGATGAAAGTATCAGGTATTGTATCTGCACTGGAAAGGAACACAGCACGGTCTTGGTTCAAATAAACAGTCAGTCCTTGAACATTGCTTTCTGTCCAGTTCCCTTTTTTTAAATAAGAATAGCGATACATATTCTGAGATGATTCCCTAACTGTTTTGAAAATGCTTTTATTTCTATCACACATAATGTTTTATCTCCTTTATGAAGCAACCGTCGTTGCTTTGCTGTGTTCGGATCCGATAAGTATATTTTATTACAAGCGTTCAGTAATGATTGAGCAGAACAGATATGACACGCACATGAAAAGAATGATAAAACAAAAATATAAACACAGTAAAACGTGCTTTGCGACATGCATGGATAAATAATTTAGATGCGTGTCCCAAAAAACGATTTGCTTAAAAATTTAAAAATTTTTTTCTTTTTTGCAGTGCAAGAGAAAATAAAAAAAAGAAACTATGAAAACGCTTCATAGTTTCTTTGTGTCAGTGGATATAGGTTAAGGATAGTGATTTATTCAGCAGATAAGCTTTTTTGTAGGTAAATATAAAACCTGTAAAGGTCTATGTCATAAAAGCGTACGTCTTTTGCCTGTTGGCGAACTTCGTGGAGTAGGATATTTTTTTCCTTGTCCCACATTTCCTCAGCCCGTTCATAAATAAAAATCTGCCGCCAGTAGCAGAGTTCCATATTTTCATCAAGGTCGTTTTGTGTTAGGATAGCAGAGTTCTTTTTAATGCTGTTGTTATCCTTTGTTTTCTTTTGACTGAGTTCTTCCATGTACTGCTCCAGCTGTCCATCCTTAAAGCTGGATTTGATTTTCCAGAGTATGTTTTTTGTATCTTCAGCCTGTGTCAAAATAATATCGCCGCGATATTGTTTTGGGTCAAGCCCAGCGAGCAGACATAGTTCTGTAAGACCATTGATAAAGTTTAACAGGCAGTTGCTGTGCAAGAGCAGAAGTTTTTCCCCTGTAAATACACGGTAATCAATATATGAGCTGTCACAGAAATTCTTTAACTTTTTTAAGACCCCTTTATTTAGTGACATGCTGCAATCTTTTGTTGTGGTCAGGGAATCAACGCTGCTTCGGCTTATACCGATTAGGGTGTAGAAGTCATCTGTTTGATATGCTTTGTTTAAAGCATGGTCATTTTGAATATAGGATTTAAAGACATTCCTTAAGATAAGCATGTTTGCTTTTTGACAGACAAGCTCATCGGTATAATGAGTAGGGTCTGGTTGCTGTAGGTTTGCCATAAATATGCCTCCTGTTATTTTGCCTTTGCATCTTCCTACAGTATACGCCCCATGGCATGAAATAGCAAAATAAACTTATCCAGATGCCTGTTCTGGAAATACCTTGTCTTAAATAATTGTATAAAAAGTTCCCTTATGGAGTCCGATGCCTGTAATTTTTAGAGTGAGGTCAGGATTTTTTGAGATACGGCTCTGGGTTATTAAAAATCAGGTACCGATGAAAATAAAATGAAGCTGTCCCAACCAGTCAGCTGTGCTTGAACCTCCTGTTTTTTACGCTCCTCGATACAGAAAAACAGGATAGCAGATAAACAATAAAAGCCGACTTTAATGGAAAGCATCCGACTGGAAAATGGATGCTGTCAGCTTTTCTAACTTGATACGATAGGGTATCCCTAAACAAGCCATTTTCCAGAATCCGCCCTGTCCTTCTTTTTTTTCCGAACTTTTGATTCTATTCCCGATTTTCCCATGAAATCAACCTTTTTCAAAAAAACAAAGCCCTCTGCATCGGCTGTTTTGACGTTTTAATCCATTTTTACCAAATTAAAAAATCCATATTTAATCCTGATTTTCTGATTGTCGGAAAAGCGATAATTGCATTATCCGATTTTTGATAAAAAGATTGATGGAACGTTCTGGTTTTTATAGAAGTGCTCCGGTTATTGATGCAGAGTAGGAAAAGCTTTCCAACTAGTACCATACAGGCGGTTTCTTTTTGTCAATCAAAAAACCCGACAAACCAAACGGTTTTTGATTTGTCGAGTTTTTGTTAAAGATAGGTCAGGCAGTTATAGTTTTATAACTAGCCTGTGTGACGCTGGCGGAATGTTACCGTTTGTTTGGATACTTTTCATAATACGCCTTTACATGGTCGTAAATATATGCAGTATTATATCCGCTCAGGATTGCAAGGTCGTTGATAGAATATCCAGCCTTTGCACACTTTGCAAGCTGCATGTCAGAAAATGATGGAATCGGTGCAATGATGCCTACCGAAAACACTGCATAGTTGCCGTTTGTGTATTGGGGTGGCTGAACACTTGCAGATTGTGGTGTGCTAGTTTGGTTTTGTACAGCTGTTTTTGGACTCGGTTTTAAGTCCTTTAGAAGGTCTGTCAACTGTACCATGTAACGAATCAGGATAAACGTGTTCCGATGAATCTCAGACAGCATCTTCCATGCCCCGTTTTTCTTTTGTTCTGCCATGTTAAATCCTCCTTTCATTAAAATTTACCCTTTCTATATCCCGAGCAAATAAATAGGCATCTTTTGGAATTATTTTTTGTATTGAAAATATTTTCAAAGCTATGTTGTTTTATATAGGTAGCTGAATTTTATTAACTTGCTAAGGGTGTGCCTTGAAAATATGGCTGAGAAAGAATCAATCATACACTTTAACGATTTAAACTAATATCATGAAAAATTTTACATAAATTCCAATTCAAACCTTCCCCCTCCACATCCTACCTTCCTCCACCATCCCCCTAAAAATCTTTCTATTTTTCCATCCCAAAAAACTTTTAGGCAGAAAGGTACAACGTATACCCTATTTTTACCCAATGTATCCCTATCCGACTGAATATACGCAGACTAATTTTTTCAATGCAAAATCGCTTGTTTTTGATAGTCATAGGAATAAATTTGTTTGATGATAAAATACCTATTCAAAAAATTTTCCCTTGGAAGAGTTGTGAAAAAGCCGAAAGTACCTTGATTTTTTCCGAATGTAACCCCACTTTTTGGAAAACAGGCAGACCTACTTTTTCCTATATGCAGATAGATTTTTTTCAATAGGCTCAGGATTTTATGTTCCCTTTTTCTGTGATAGGCTTGAATTTTATATTGGAGCTTCTGTGTGATATATCGGTATCCGGTTAAACATAAAGCCTGTTTATATTTTTAAACAGCATAGAAGAGCAACACCAGACTATAAATGGGGATAAAACCACTAAACAGGTCTGGAATATTTGAAGAAACGCTCCAGACCTGTCTGATTTTTTATAAATGTTGTTGTTCGGATTCCTTGCTGTCTGACAGCTCCGTGTCCCCGATATCCGATAAACACAAACGCAGTATTTTTTCAAATGCCCGTATGATACAGGAACAGATATAACAGAAACAAGAGAGTGTGACTGAGAACATTGTTATGACCTGCAACACTTCTATGCCGTACATCTCAACAAGGCCTCCTTATTTGTTTTTCCTGTCACTTTTGATAGGTGTGACAGCAGTATTTTCCTGTTTTGTCTGTTCGATAGTATCTGTCTGCTTCTCTGTGTGCTGTAAAAGTGCATCTTCTTTTTTCTTAGGCAGAGCAGTAGTTGCTTGATTGGTTTTTACAGGCTTGTCAGTTTTTTTGCTTTCCGAACCTACAACCTCAGAGGTATTGTTTTCGATAAACTCAGCCAGCACGATTTTTCCATCGGTAACCCTGCACCCACCGCAGATTGCTCCCATGTCATAATAGGCGGAGAGCTGTTCTGAGGTCATATCCTTGCGCTCAAACCTGCTTGAGATTGTCTGATAAACCTGTCTGCCGTCTTTCTCACACAGCCCTGTCACGATGAAAAATACTGAAACAACTGTATCGTTGTCTTTTAAAGGAGTATACTGCCCGATATGACGGTGAACCATCATATTTGTATAAAATGCCTTTTCAGAATCCAGCACCAGAGTTTCCCCAGACGCATCTGGACATAGACCGATGATTTCCTTTCCATCCTTTAAGTCCTTTAAAACCTGAGTTGCTGTCAGCTCGCAGATCTGCCTGCCGTCCCAAAGCTCATATCCGAGCACACGGCTCCCGAGTACTAATTGATTGATTGCAAAACGTCTGTTACACATATCGTCCTCACTTTCCGTAGCACTTAAGCTACACCTCTTTTTGATAAAACAACTGTAACGCTGGGTTCTGATGGTTACAATGGTGTAAGTGCAAGAAGATTTTCCAGCTGTTATAGAGATGTTGTCGGAAGTACCTGTAAACAGTGAAGAGAGCAGTTTGTACTGTAAAGAAAACAGATTCCTCTGCATCCTTATGTAACATTTATTTTTAGCATTGTAATCTGTCAATAAACAATACACACTCAGCTGGTTGTAGAATTGACCTTAGTTGTATTAGTGACAGAATAATGTAAAGAATAGTGCATTTGTATAAATAACTGAAAGCTCCTGAAAAGAGAGAGAGAAGAGTAGGAAAACCGATGGTCGCCTTACATGAAACCCTGCTCAAAAATCTGGAAATCTGGAAATTGTCATGCCAGAATAGAGTAAAAAAATAACGCCTATGGCGTCTGATTACGTTCCCATGTATTCCTTGGCTTCATTAGGGTCAGGGGATTTGGCTGGTTTGTAGGTAGCACCTGTATAATGCTTTGAATCCCATGTATGGTATCCACCTAAACCATCATTGCTATATAATTGTAAACCCCAGCCCTCATTCCCATTACTATATACCGGAATCCCACTATGTGGTTTTACTAATCCTAACTCTGGTTGGTCTCGCTCTAACATTAGACATTGTTGTAAAACCTTGTGGTCTAATTTTGATGTATAGGTTCCACCACCTATGCCATAGGCACTGTAGGCTTCTAACCAGTTGTTCGCTGTTCCGTAGATTCGTTGAGACATTTGAGATGTGGAATTGTCATTTCTGTAAAGGTTGTGCCATGTGATTGGCTCAAAGGCTAACCATTTTTTGGTGGAGGTGTCCATAAACTGGTTAAACACACCTAAACCAAAGTAATTAACAATAAATTTGTCTACTTGCCTTTCTCCACCTGCTCCACCTGTCTCTGTCAGTAACCAGCTCTTTAAGGCTTTACCATTACCTGTGAAGCTACCTTTGAATGGGGCTGGCATACCTTTCATTGGGTCTGCTACTCCACTTGCCTGTCCGCCAAATCTTGTTGACCTATAAAGCTTGTTTGCGTTTGGTTTCTGGCTTACGATGTCAATGATAGGAGAGAGAATCTGTCTGTTTTCGTCTATCACATAAACTCGATAGCCCCAATTAGCACTCGTTGCTCCACCGCGATTGTTTGAACCAGAACTACTTGAACCGCCGCCTGTTGCATTGTCCTCACTTATTATGCCTGCTTGGACTTGGATGGGATTGCTTAATGCTGTTAAACTACTTGCGCTTAATACTGTTGCTAAGGCAAAACTAAGTAAGCGCTTGAAAATGTTTATGCTCTTTTTTGCTCTTGGCTTGTCCACGTTCCTTTTCCTCCATTATTGTTCTTGCTGTTTGCTGTATGTTAATCTCATTTAAACCTCCAACTGCCCTACAATGTAATCCTCTCCATCATGTGCATACACCATCATTACATCGGGGTCACTAAAGTTCTGCCAAACTCCGTTACGCTCTAAAATCTTTTTCGCTCCATTAAAATCTGTACTGAATTTATCCATTGTTAATGTCACTATTCGCAACATTGTTTCTATGATATCATCCTCAATGCTCTTATTTAACTCCATGTCCTTAGCTCATTTCTTTATATTGCTATAAAAATTTTTATTTACTATATCTTCTTGTATCATATGCTCTGAAAGAAGTTTGTTTTCTTACTTGTGATGTTCTGTTAAACTTATCTGCTGTTTAAATGTATTGTTCCATGCTCCTATATGTTTTGTGGAGCATGGAACTTTTTGACGGTATGCTATTAAGAGTTAAATATGACGTAATTTCGTTTATTGAAGTTAAATAAAAAAAAGACTTACGTCTATATAATTCTTTATTGTGTCTTTTGTTACTGCCAATTTAATGTCCTCCCTGGTCCTTCAACTTCTTCTTTGTAACCACCGGTTGCTCCAGAGAAGAAATTATCAATTTCCTGCTGTGTCATTTCCCCATCTGCTCCTGTGTTGTTATTTACTGGAGGTGTCTGTGTTGCTGTTCCTGTGTTCGTCTGGTCTGTTAAACTACTGTTGCTGTTGTCTGTCTGACTGTTACCTGTCTGACTGGTTTGACTGTTACCTGTCTGACTGTTACCTGTCTGGCTGTTGGTGGTGTTGGTGTTGGGACGCTCCTCTACAAGATAGCCACCATTTACAAAACCTGTTAAACCTTTCGATGTCCTTACCTCTAACCAATAACACGCTATCCCATTAAACTCTTTTACTGTCCCTGTTGCTGTTACTTCCTCACCGTAACTTAATGAACCTATTTTGTTTCCACTTACATCCGGTAAGTCCCTCATGTTTACATTCGCTGTCGCATATAACTTCACAGGGTCAATCGGGATTACTGTGTATACCGCATTTGCTGTCTCAGGCTGTTCCGTTACAACTGGTTCTGAACCATCATCAAGGTCACTTCCATTGTTCTCTAAACCAGCTAAAGCTTCATCAGACGTAATCCCTAAGTTAATTTTTTTCTGGTATTTCTCATATAAACGCCCATACGTACTATCTACATCTAAACCACTGATACGAAGGTCAACCCATTCTAAAACAAACGCCTCTTTGTCGCCCTCTAGGTTCTCAATGTTTTCATCCCATTTTGCTCGAGCCTCATTCTCATATTCAATCCGTAAGACCTCATTGTCTATGGGTGTCTCTGTTTCTACTGCTGTTGTTTCAATCGGGATAGTAGCTGTTGCGTTCTCAATGGTATTTGACCTGTAAACTAGGTAACTTCCTACCGCTACTACACCCCCTATCCCAATCACACAGATTAAAATTTTTAAATAGGTAGGTTTTGAAAATCCTCCCGTGTCTTTTCGTTTCATACTTGAAACTCCTTTCTTTTTTTATGTATACCTGCAATGGTTGCAAAGTATCCGAAATGATTAGAATGTCCAGATAAACCCAGATACGTTTATTTTCCATTTTGACCAGTCTGCATATTTTTTGATATGTAATAACCAAACAACCCATATGCATCATATCAGAAATACATTGTACTGTAGTAGTGCATATACATTTATTAGAATTACTTCCCCTACATCTCTCCCGTCCAAGGAGAGATGTAGTATATATATGTATGTAAAAATTTAAAATAAACTATGCTGAGCCATAACATAGAGGGGTGGAGAGAGAGTCTCAACGCCAATTGTTAAAAAACATGGGCTCAAAATCTGGAAATCTGGAAATTTGTTTATGAGACAGGAAAAACATAATAGCATGCCGCATAGAACAAATTTGACACCATGGCTACAATATTGATTTGTCAAGGTGCATACCCTGCTTTTTAGAAAGCTTGGATATATAATAATTGAACAATTCCGTATGTGCTATAGCAGAAATTACAGAAGTGAAGCAGATAGGATTTTTATTTTTCTTTTTTTAGTAAAGTAGGTTATTTTCCTGTACTTCAGTTGTTCATTACTACATTAAATATAATACTTCATAAACCATAGATTCGTCAATATGGAAAAAGCGATAAAACGATAATATTATAATGTAAATAAAATAATCATAAGTGATAAAGTAGAGTACCTAAAGATACTGACAATTTGGGGAAGCTCTCATTTAGGCTTTTGAACCTCCTTTGCCAGTTTCTTGTTTTCGCTCATAAGCTATGACCTTGTTGTACCATGTCCCCCGTGAGATAGATAGTGCCTCAGCCGCTTTAACAGCCGAAATAGAGCCGTTTTTCCACAAGAGGTATAATTCCTCAAAGCCTTCCAATTCAAGCGGTTTTCTGCCCTTGTATTTGCCCTCACGCTTTGCAATCGCAATGCCTTCCCGTTGACGCTCCAGCATATTCTGGCGTTCAAATTCATTGATTGCCCCTATGAGCGTAATCATGAGTTTTCCTGTCGGTGTGCTTGTATCAAAAGTCTCTTTGATGCTGACAAGTCGGACTCCCTTAGCAGATAGGTCAGAAACGAGATTCAAAAGGTCGCTGACACTTCTGCTCAGACGAGAAAAGTCATTTACATAGACTGTATCGCCTTCGCGCACAAATTCAAGCATAAGTTTTAACTGTTCTCTGTGTGTATCCTTTCCGGATACCTTTTCCTCAAACCAGCGCTCGATGTTATAGGGAGCAAGGTTTTCACGTTGCCGTTCCAGATTTTGTTCTGCGGTACTTACTCTGATGTATGCTACATTCATAACAGATACCTCCAAAAAGTGAAAGCAAATAAAGTACTGTGCCGATTTAAGTCATACCTATATTTGACATACATTCTCACAATGAAATCTGTCGAAATAGAATAGGATGACTGAACATTTGACACCTTATTTGCCATGTTCAAATTACATCCTTTTTCTTTATTGAGCACTTATGGACGTAACATATATATTTTAGGAACGTATTGGCTGAAATCAGGACGCTTGCTGATTCCATGAGAAGTAATGAAGATGTTTCCAAAGCTGGCAAATAAAAAAACAGTATCTTATGACAGATACTGCACTGGATTAGATGCTCCTAATAAAATATAAATTTTTTATAAAAATAATAAAGTATTTGTGAAATGACACTGAGTTATCTTTTTAACGATAGCTCATAGTCAATAAATGGTGGTTAGATTACTAGAAAGCCTTAAAATTCAACCTTTTTCAAGGCATCGTATTAACATTGTATTAAGTTCCATTTTTGGGCAGTAGATAGGAGTATAAAAAAAGGCTGTAACCCTTATGGTTACAACCTTTTCTTTTAGTCGAAGCGACGTGATTCGAACACGCGACCTCTGCGTCCCGAACGCAGCGCTCTACCAAACTGAGCCACGCTTCGATTGCTTGTCAGCTTTATCATAATACCGAATTTTTTGGGAAAAGTCAATGGTTTTATAAAAAAAGTTTAAAAGTCTGCCGCACAAGGACGGCAGACTTTTAAACAGAAAAATACGAAGCGCGCCGTTTTCCCGGCTTCCCCCTATTTTGTCGCGAAATGGTTCATGAAATAATCCGTGAAAGCGGCAAGCTCTGCTTCCTGCGACACATAGACATAAAGCTTTTCATCATCCAGCCAGTCGTAGGCGTTGATGCCGATATAGCCCTTTTTGTCGGGATAAATGATAAAAGCGTCCGTCGGATATTTGTTCCGGTAAGCCTTCAGGATCTCGGAGCGGCGGTAATAAACGGGCTCGCCGCAGCCGGAAAGATCGGGGACGGTTGGAAGCACAACGATCGTGTCGGAAGAAGCATCCCACCCGACGATCAGGTTGCCGATCTTTGTTTTGCTTCCGTGAACGAACCCGTAATTAAAGCGGCTCACGTCCTCGGTGTAGCCGAAAATGATCCGGTAGCGCTCCCAATTTTCAACGGACTGGTTGAAAAGCTCCCTCATCTTTTTCGCATTTGCATCGCTTTTTGCCGTATCAATTTCCGGTCCTTTAAAAAGTTTGCTGAGAAATCCCATGTTTGTTTCCTCCTCTTTTATACTGCTCGGGCAGAATGCCCGGAGTTCTCAGGCTGTCCAGCCAGTCTGTAATGGCGTCGATCTGGAATGAAACCGTTTCGTCCGCTGCGTCCGGGACAAACAGCGGGAGCGTATCGGGAATCGCCCGCCGCACGATCATGACGGAGAGGCAGAGGTTGGTAAAAAGGTTGATCTTATCCGTATCTGCCGCTATGCCGAAGCATTCCAGTATATTTCCGAACAGGCGGAGCTGCTTCTGGCGGAAGGCATTGTAATTTTCGGGCGAAAGCCGCCGGAAGATGAGCTGCTGCTCCTCGATCGTCAAAACGGCGATCCCGTGCTGTTCCCCGTAACAGCAGGAGTATAAAAACTGCCGGACGGCGCTGCGCCAGCTGAAATCGGGAGAGGTCATCAGGCTGCGCGCGTATTCGATGATCCGGGGCTGCTGCAGGTAGAGCGCTTCCACAATGATGTCCTCCTTTGTCGGAAAAAAGGAATAGAAAAACGTTCTGGAAATTCCCACAGCTTTGTAAATCTGTTCTACGGTTGTATGCTGGATCCCCTGCTTTGCCATCAGCTCTAAGGCGGTGTTTATGAGGGCAGAGCGGATCCGGATGCGGTCGTCTTCGGAATAGGAAGCTTTCGGCATGGCGTCTCCTTGTAAAAATAAAAACAATCTATAGAATTTGTTTTTATTTTAAACTCAAAACGCTGATTTGGCAAGGGATTTTATTGTAGAAACAAAAATGTCATGATAAACTGATGATAAGCTTCGGGGGCAGCTATATGATGATAAAAAGGAGGGCGTCGCAATGGATCGTGCGCAGTATTATAAAAATTTGGAGGTTCCGTCCGGCAGGGCAGACGTGGTGCTGGACACGGATACGTTTAATGAGATCGACGATCAGTTTGCCCTTGCCTATTTGCTGGCGGCATCGGAAAAACTGAATGTGAAGGCGCTGTACGCCGCGCCGTTTTTTCATAACGGCAATTCGGAATCCCCGGCGGACGGCATGAATAAAAGCTATGAGGAAATTTTGCGCCTTCTTTCGCTGATCCGCAGGGAGGAATATGTGCCGCTGACTTTTCGGGGATCTGAAAAGTATCTTTCGGATGAAGTTACGCCGGTATTCTCCGATGCGGCGCGGCATCTGGTTTCTCTGGCAGAAAATTACAGTCCGGAGCATCCGCTGTATGTGATTGCCATCGGCGCGGTCACAAATGTGGCGTCTGCGCTTTTGATGAAACCGGAGATTGCGGAAAATATCGTAATTGTGTGGCTGGGCGGACACGGCAGGGAATATCATGATACAAGGGAATTCAATATGTTTCAGGATGTGGCGGCTGCCAGAGTTGTTTTTCAGAGCGGCGCGCCGGTCGTGCAGCTTCCGTGTATGGGAGTGGTAAGCTCGTTTGCGGTTTCGCTGGTGGAGCTGGAGCATTTTTTGGAAGGGCAGAATCCTTTGTGCGATTTTCTGGTGGGAAGAGTCAGGGATGCCATGAAGCAGTATGAGGCAGGGCCGACGCCTTCGCGGGTTTTGTGGGATGTGACGGCGGTGGCGTGGCTTTTGAATGAGAATGACCGCTTTATGCTGTCGAGGCTGGATACGCTGCCGATACCGGAGTACGACGACCGGTATGCCTTTGACCGCAGCCGCATGATCCGGTACGTTTATCACATCAATCGGGATGCGCTGACAACGGATTTATTTTTCCGGCTCACAGACGGGAAATGTTTTCGGAAGCAGGAAAGGACGTGACGGAAGTCGGAAACAGGTATCCCCGGCGGATCAAATGAAAAATAATTGGAAAAAGGAGCGAAAAGAGGAATGGACGTGACGGAAGGCAGAGAAGTATATAGAAACGATTTAGACGGCGCGTATGATGAGATCCGGGAGGAAGCGTACCGCGCGGCGGCAGAGCTGATCGAAACGGCTTCGTTAAAGCCGGGGCAGATCCTCGTGGTCGGCTGTTCCACGAGCGAGGTGGGCGGCGAAAGGATCGGGACTTTTTCCAGCCCGGAGCTGGCGGAGCATGTGTTTGGCGGGATTTACCGCGCGGCAGGGGAGGCGGGCGTATATATTGCGGCGCAGTGCTGCGAGCATCTGAACCGGGCGCTGATCCTCGAGGAAGAGGCGGCAGAAAAATATGGATACGAGCCGGTAAATGTCGTGCCGCAGCCCAAGGCGGGCGGTTCCTTTGCGACCGCAGCGTGGAAGCATTTTGAAGCGCCCTGCGCGGTGGAGCATATCCGGGCGCACGCGGGAATGGACATCGGGGATACGCTGATCGGGATGCACTTAAAAGAGGTGGCGGTTCCGGTGCGGCTTTCGGTGCGCAGGATCGGGGAAGCGCATCTGGTATGCGCCCGCACCCGCAGGAAATTTGTTGGCGGTGTGCGCGCGGCGTATGACGGGCGGTATCTGTAAGGCGGGAAAAGGGCTGTAGAAGAATGGGGAGGGACAACGGTGTTTTTGGAGGAGATTAAATGGCTGCATGAGCTGACGCTGCAGTCAATCGTACTGCGGACGGTGCTGGCGATGCTTTTCAGCGGGATTTTGGGATATGAACGTGAAAAGAAAGGGCGTCCGGCTGGTTTTCGGACATACATGGTCGTATGCTTAGGCTCTGCGATCGCGATGATGACGGGGATTTATCTGAATCAGGGAACCGGGTCGGGAGATCCGGGAAGGATCGCGGCGCAGGTAATCAGCGGCATCGGCTTTTTGGGGGCGGGGACGATCCTTGTGACGCGGCAGAATCAGGTAAAGGGGCTGACGACCGCGGCGGGGCTGTGGGCGGACGCGTGTCTGGGGCTTGCGCTGGGCGCAGGATTTTATTCCGGCGCGGTCATCGGCTTTGCGGCAATCTGGTGCTCCCTGCGGATTTTGCATGTGGTGGATAAGCGGCTGAGCCGCAGGTCAAAGGTGTTTGTCGTATATGTGGAGTTTGTCCGGATGAAGGATCTGAGCGTTTTTCTCGGATACGGGCGGGAGCACGGGTGCCGGATGGACAATTTAGAAGTAACGCGCGGAAAGGATGCGGACGGCAGCAGGATCGTTTCTGCAAATATGACCCTGCATTTTGAACAGCCGGTGCTGCATTCGGAAATCATCGAGGAGTACGGAAGGATAGAGGGAGTGACCTTTATACGGGAAACATAAGGCTGGCGGGTGGATATGGAAGAAAAAACTGAATCCCGCATATTTACAGGATGCGGCGAAAGCTGCGATCCTTGCAGAAATGGAAAAAATTAACCTGCCGCTGTAATAGGACGGCAACTGTCAAAGCCCGCTCAGATCAGATGAAAAATTCTGGTCTGGGCGGGTTTTTTATGAGAAAAAGCAGTTGACAAAATGTAATTAGTGTATATAATGAGCATATACACAGAAACGGAGGTGAGGGCGCTGGACATTATCATCAGCAATATGGGAGATCAGCCGATCTATGACCAGATTTATTCGCAGATCAAGAATCTCATCCTGTCGGGAGCCTTAAAGGAGGGCGAGCTGCTTCCGTCGATCCGGGGGCTTGCAAAGGAGCTGCGCATCAGCGTGATCACGACGAAGCGCGCTTACGAGGAGCTGGAACGCGAGGGCTTTATTTATACGGTGACGGGGAAGGGCAGCTTTGTGGCAAAGAAGAATCTGGAGCTGATCCGGGAGGAGAATCTGAAAAAGATCGAGGAGCATATGAACGCGGCTTACGGCCTGGCGGCGGCGTGCGGACTGTCAAAGAAGGAGCTTTTGGAGATGTTTGCGCTGCTGGGAGAGGACTGAGCAGGGAAAGGACTTTCAAATGGAAGAGGCATTATATCTGGAAAATGTAACGAAAAAATATCATGACTATACGCTCGACCATGTGAGCTTTTCGCTGCCGTCGGGCTGTATCATGGGTCTGATCGGGGAAAACGGCGCGGGCAAGAGCACGACGATCAAGGCGATCACGGGCGCGGTGCGTCCGGACGAGGGTACGATACGGGTGCTGGGGTGCGATGTAAAGTCGCCCGGTTTTCAGCAGAAAAAGCAGGAGATCGGCGTGGTAATGGACGAGGCGTGCTTTCCGGATGAGCTGACGCCCGGGCAGGTGGACCGCGTGATGGCGGGCATTTATGAAAGCTGGGAAAAGGATACCTTTTACGGCTGGCTGGATCGTTTTCAGCTTCCGCAAAAAAAGCGGTTTCAGGAATTTTCCCGCGGCATGAAGATGAAGCTTTCCCTTGCGGCAGCGCTTTCGCACAACGCGAAGCTGCTTTTGCTGGACGAGGCGACCGGCGGGCTCGACCCGATGGCGCGGGACGAAATTCTGGATGTGTTCAATGATTTTACGAGGCAGGAGGATCATTCGATCCTGATCTCCTCCCACATCGTGACCGACCTGGAAAAAATCTGTGATTATGTGACGTTTCTGCATCATGGGAAGCTTTTGTTCTGCGAGGAGAAGGATGAGCTGCTGGACGGATACGGCATCCTGCGGATCGGAAAAGGCGAATTTGAGGCGGTTTGTCCGGAGGCGGTGGTTGCTGCGCGGAAAAGCGAATTCGGCGTGGAGGCTGTCGTAAAGCGCAGTCTTTTGCCGGGCGGGATGCCGGTAGAGAGAGCGGGCATCGAGGAGATCATCGTGGCGATCGCGAAGGAGGGAAGGGCATGAAAGGACTTTTGCTGAAAGACTGGTATGTGCTGCGCAGGCAGTGGAGGGTAATGTTTGTGTTCCATGTGATATACGCAGGGCTGGCTGCGTTTTCGAAAATGGCATTTTTGTTTGCGGCGATGAATGTTTTTGTCGGGATGCTGACCGTCCAGACGGTGATGGCGCTGGATGAGCGCAGCAAATGGGAGTCGGTCGCCGTGACGCTTCCTGTGACGCGCAGGCAGTTTGTGCTGGAACGGTATGCGGTGGGGCTGTTGAGCGGGGGCTTTATTGCGCTGCTTACGGAGGCGGTCATGGCGGCAGCGAACCTGCTGTCGCCGGGAAAGGCGCGGTTTTTCGGCGTTTCCGGCATGCTGGTCGTATTTGCGTGCGGCTGCCTGTGCATGGCGCTGGAGCTTCCGGTGCTGTTTAAATTCGGAACCGCAAAGGGAAGGATCTGGATGATCGCGGTCATGGCGATCATCGGCGGGCTGACGGGAGGGGCAGCGGCTTTAACGGACGGCGCCAATCTGAACAGCGAAACGGCAGGACAGCTGCTGGCAGGTTTTTCACTGCTTTCGGCGGCAGGGATCCTTGCGGCGGCGCTTGCGGTCGTGGCGGTATCCTTTGTGATTTCGCTGAAGGCTTATGAGAAGCGGGAATTTTAAAAGTGAATGAGGATCAAAAAACAGGGCGGCTGGAATCTGATGAAAAAGGGATTCCGGCCGCCCTGTTTCGGGAAGGCGATACCGGTTACACCGTCCGGGTCGTCCATTTGGACGCATCCCATACCGCGTCCGCAAGCCCGTCATAAAACTCCGGCTCGTGGCACACCATAAGGATGCTGCCCTTGTAGGCGATCAGGGCGCGCTTTAATTCATCCTTTGCGTCCACGTCCAGATGGTTTGTGGGCTCGTCGAGCACGAGCACGTTGGACGGGCGGTTGATGAGCTTGCAGAGGCGCACTTTTGCCTGCTCGCCGCCGGAGAGCACCTTGACGAGGCTTTCGATGTGTTTGGTCGTCAGCCCGCATTTTGCGAGGGCGGAGCGCACCTCATACTGGCTGTAGCCGGGAAATTCCTGCCAGATCTCCTCAATACAGGTGGTGGAAATATCCTGGCTCATTTCCTGCTCAAAGTAACCGATTTCCAGATAATCGCCCTGCTCCACGCTTCCGGAAATGGGCGGGATCAGCCCGAGGATGCTTTTTAACAGGGTGGATTTTCCGATGCCGTTTGCGCCGGTCAGGACGATCTTCTGCCCGCGTTCCATCGCAAGGGTAAGCGGGGAGGAAAGGGGCTCGTCATAGCCGATCACGAGATCCTTTGTCTGGAAAATATAGCGTCCCGGTGTGCGCGCCTCCCTGAAATTAAATTCCGGCTTCGGCTTTTCTGCCTGCAGCTCGATCACGTCCATCTTGTCGAGCTTTTTCTGGCGGGACATCGCCATGTTCCGGGTGGAAACGCGGGCTTTGTTGCGCGCCACAAAATCCTTTAAATCCGCGATCTCTTTCTGCTGCTTGTTGTAAGCGGCTTCCAGCTGCGCCTTTTTCATGGCGTAAACTTCCTGAAACTTGTCGTAATCGCCCACATAGCGGGTAAGCTGCTGGTTGTCCATGTGATAGATCAGGTTTACGACGCTGTTCAAAAACGGGATGTCGTGGGAAATCAGGATGAAAGCGTTTTCATATTCGTTTAAGTAGCGTTTGAGCCATTCGATGTGGACGGCGTCCAGATAGTTGGTCGGCTCGTCCAGCAAAAGGATGTCGGGCTTTTCCAGCAGAAGCTTGCCCAGAAGCACCTTTGTGCGCTGGCCGCCGGACAGCTCGGAAACGTCCTTTTCCAAACCGATGTCTGCAAGCCCGAGGGCGCGCCCGACCTCCTCTACCTTCGAATCGATCATATAAAAATCGTGCGCGGTCAAAAGTTCCTGCAGCGTTCCCGCCTCTTCCATCAGCGCGTTTAAGCCGTCCTCGTCGGCTTCTCCCATTTTGTCATAAATGCCGTTTAACTCCTGCTCCATATCGAGAAGAAAGTCGAAGGCGGACGTGAGTACCTGACGGATCGTCATGCCTTTTTCAAGGGCGGTGTGCTGATCCAGATAGCCTGCGCGGACGTTTTTGGACCATTCGACCTTGCCCTCGTCGGGCATCAGCCGTCCGGTAATGATGTTCATGAAGGTGGATTTGCCTTCGCCGTTTGCGCCGATCAGACCGATGTGCTCGCCTTTTAACAGGCGGAAGGAAACGTCGTGGAAGATCGCTCGGTCGCCGAAGCCGTGGGACAGATGTTCTACATTCAATATGCTCATAGTAATTCTCCGTTCATAGCTGTTTCTTGCGTTCCAATATTTCATCATGCAGTATAGCCGGAAACGCGGGGATTTGCAAGAAAAAGAGCGTTTTGCGGGTGGGCGCGGGCTGAATGGATGCAAATGGGGGATCGAAATGGAGATGAAAACGGCAATGGAATGTGATAAAATCTTTTTAGGGCGGATTGTGGGAGCGTGAAACGCGGAACAATCCGCAGATAGCTCAGTCAGGGGATTTTATCAGGAGGAAAAAATGCTGAAAAAACCGGAAATTGCGAAGAGCGCTTTTATCGCGCCGGATGCAGCCGTATACGGCGACGTCCGTATCGGGGAGGAGTGCAGCGTGTGGTTCCACGCCACGGTGCGGGCGGGAGCGGGAAGCGTTTTAATCGGCGCGCGCACGAACGTGCAGGATAACTGCGTGATCCATGTGGACAAGGGCTTTGATGTGCGCGTCGGAGAAAATGTGACAATCGGGCACAGCGCCATCGTGCACGGCTGCACGGTGGGGGACAACAGCCTGATCGGCATGGGCGCAATCCTTTTAAACGGCGCGTCGGTCGGAAAAAACTGCATCGTAGGCGCAGGCGCACTCGTGACGCAGGGAACGGTTGTGCCGGACGGCTCCCTCGTGCTTGGAAGCCCCGCCAGAATCGTGCGCCGGGTGCGGCAGGAGGAGCTGGAGGCAAACCTGAAAAACGCGCGGCATTATGTGGAAGAGGGAAAAGAATACAAGGCGCAGCTGCAGGCAGAAAAGCCGGATCGGGGATAACGCCGTTTCTGACAGCGTCAAAAATAATTGTTGACAACTCAACAAAAACGGATATAATACAATCTGTACCGGGTACAGACAACAGGAGGAACAAGAAGGATGGATGACCGTTTTCTGAAGTTTACGCTTTCTGTGTCTCGCATGAACAAAAAAATACAGGCGATCAAGACGGCAGGAATGGGGAAGCTGGGCTTAAAGGCAGCGCACACCACGGTTTTGTATATTCTGGGAAGGCATCCCGAGGGGCTGCGCTTTTCGGAGGTTGCGGAACGCTGTGATCTGGATCAGGCGCTGATCTCGCGGACGTTTTCCGAGCTGATCAAGGCAGGGATGGTGCGCAAGGAAGGCGCGGCAGGGCGGTATAACGCCAGCTATTTTCTGACGGAAGAGGGAAAAGAGCAGACTGAGAGGATCGTGGAAGTGATCCAGACGCTTCTGGAGCACGCGGACGAGGGGATCAACCCGAAGGAGCTTGTAGTATTTTATAAGGTGCTGGACCAGCTTTTAAAAAATTTTGAGGCGATGGAAACGGATTACGATACGGTGTTTGCGCCGCTGCATTCATAAGGCTTTGTTCTCCGATCGAAAAGGAGAAACGAAACATGGCATCAGCTTTTTTACACAGAAAAGAGAAGGACAACAGTTCTCTGACACCCGGCAGAAGGATTGGAAAGGCGGTTTTGACCATACTTGCGGTCGTGCTGGCGCTGATTCTGGCTGCGGCATTATGCGTTTTATTTGTATTCCGCAAGGAACTGGGCAGCGTATGGTCTTTGCAGAAGCAGGATGATTTTTATTATACGATGGATTACAAGGCGGATTACGGACTGGACGAGTTTCTGGAAACAGGGGCGAAAACGGACAGCGAGCTTGCCGGATTTATCGTGAAAAAGCTGATGAAAGGGCTTCCGGTCCAGATCAGCCTGCCCAATCTGGGATGCTCCACCTTCGCGGCGGAGACGCCGGAGGGCGAGAAGCTTTTTGCCCGCAACTTTGACAATAAGGAAGCTTCCTATGCGCTTGTACATACGGATCCGGAAGACGGCTATGAGTCGATTTCGATGGTAAATTTAAGCTATATCGGATTTACGGATGGTTCAAGCCTGCAGGATAAGGCGCTGGCGCTGGCGGCGCCGTACATCCCGCTGGACGGCGTAAACGAAGCAGGGCTTGCGATCGGCGTGCTCCAGCTTTATAACGAGCCGACCGTTCAGGAAACCGGAAAGACGCCGATCACGACGACCTCCGCGATCCGGATGGTGCTGGACAAGGCGGCGACCGTAGATGAGGCGATCGGGCTTTTGGAGCAGTACGACATGCACTCCTCCGCCAACGCGCCCTATCATTTCCAGATCGCGGACGCGTCCGGAGACAGCGCGACGGTGGAATATGTGGATAACGTGATGACCGTGATCCGTGCGGAAGAGGGCGAAAAGCTGGCGACGACGAATTTCGTGCTGACGCCCGGCGAAGCCTATGGCGACGGCAAAGGTCAGGACCGCTGGGAGATCCTGACGGAAGGCTTGAAAAAGAGCGGCGGCGTGCTGACCGAGGATGAGGCGATGGGGCTTTTGGAGGCGGTACAGCAGGACAAAACGGAGGACGGCATTTTCTCCGGCACGCTCTGGTCTGGCGTTTATAATCTGGAAAAACGGACGCTCATGCTGTCCTGCAACAGGGACTATGAGACGGTGCGCTGCTATGGCGTGGACGGGGAAGAGATAGAAAAATAGAAGATCAAAAAGAGCAAAAAAGAGCTTCTGCCCGGCGGCAATGGACTGCCGGGCAGGAAGCTCTTTTTTGTATGGATCTATCAGGATTTGTCATCTCTTAAGAGCGCGTTGATCTCTTCCGCTTCCAGCTCATTTTTTTTGCGGAAGTAGGAAAAGACGCTCAGATCCACGATCCAGAAAACCGCAGAGAACCAGAGAAACTGCCGCAGGCTGAGGCTGTGCCAGAAGATCAGCCGGAAGAATAGGAAGGTCAGCACATATAAAAGGAGGGATTCGGTCAGGCAGTAGCTTTTCCAGCTTTTAAAATCCACGTGGCAGAGCAGCCAGTCGATTCCCTGACAGATCAGCACCCAGAGGAAAAAAACAAGATAAGTGACGCCGGAAAAATTACCGGCGAGCAGGTCGGACGCCGCCATAAAGAGCGCGGACAGGGTAAAGCAGACGCAGATGGACGGGATGCGGACGGAAAATAAGGTTTTCATAAGCGTTCTCCTCTCAATTTTTGCTTCAGCGGTTCGATATAGCTTCGCGTGATAATGAGTTTTTCGCCGTTTTTCAGCTCGGCTTCCAGACGGTGGTTGTACAGCGGTCGGACGCATTTTAAAAAGTCCGTATTAACGATGCAGCTTTTGCTGATGCGCGCAAAGGCTGTGCCGGAAAGCAGCTGTTCCAGAACGGCAAGCGTTTCTTTGGCGGAATAGACCTCTTTTTCCAGATAAAAAAAGGTTTTGCCGTCCACGCTTTCAATATAGCAGATCTGTTCCGCCGCCAGCTGGTATTCGCAGCCGTCCGCATAGCCGGTCAGCGAAAAGCTGTGCTGGCGGATCAGGCGGATCAGGCGTTCCAGACGGGAATCGACCGCGGCGCAGCTGACCGTGATTTCCGTTTCTGAAAATTTCAGATCCTGATGAATGGTAAGCTTCATGGGAAACCTCCTGTGAATCGTTTTCGGTACCGATGGGATCATTTTAACCGGAAAAAGGCGGGATGACAACGGGGGAAGGGGTGAGATGCCCGCAGGGCGGATGAAATACCCGGTAAGCGCCGTTTTACAAGGCCTTTGCAAAAGCGCCAGAAAAACCTTACGAGAGTTTTGCCGGAGTGTGATAGAAAGACGGAAGCCTGTACTGATAAGATAGACCCGTTAAACGGAAGAAATGAAAAAAGCGGCTGTTAGGCGGGAAAGGAGCGCACGGGATGCTGACATTGGAGCATTTGAGCAAAGCTTACGACGGAAAAACTGTATTAAAGGATATTTCACTTTCGATAGAGGATGGGGAGATCGTATCGATCCTCGGACCTTCGGGCTGCGGCAAGACGACGCTGTTAAACCTGATTCTGGGGATCACTTCGGCGGACGAGGGGACGATTACTTTTGACGGGCAGGACATTACCGAAACGCCGATGGAAAAGCGCGGCTTCAACATCGTTTTTCAGGATTACGCGCTGTTCCCGAATCTGAACGTATATAAGAACATCACTTACGGGCTGAAAAACAGGCCGGGCATTTCTTCGGAGGAAGAGGTGCGGGAGCTGATCGGGCTTTTGGGGCTGGAGGAGCATCTGGATAAGCGCATCGACCAGCTTTCCGGCGGGCAAAAGCAGAGGGCAGCGCTGGCGCGCACGCTTGTGATGAAGCCGAGGATCCTGCTTTTGGACGAGCCCTTAAGCGCGCTGGACGGCGTGATCAAGGAGTCGATCAAGGAGCGGATCCGCACGATCGCAAAGCAGTATCATCTGACGACGATCATCGTGACCCACGACCCGGAGGAGGCGCTGACCCTTTCCGACCGGGTGCTCATCATCAACGAGGGGCAGATTTCGCAGTACGGGAAGCCGGAGGAGATCATCCGCACGCCCCAGAACGGCTTCGTAAAAAAATTCATCCTAAACCAGCTTGAGATCAAGCGTAACAACATCTTTTCGCTGTTTACGTTTTCCGCCCCGGATGCGTGCATTCAGCCGTCGGCGTGAGGAAGCAGAGGATGAAAACAAGGAAAAATAAGGAGCTGTGGCTGATCTTTGGGGCGGCAGCGGTTTATTTTGCGCTGTTTCTGGCGGTTCCGGCAGCGGCACTTCTGGGAAAATCCTTTGTGTCCGGGGGCGGCGCGGGGCTCGCCAATTATGCGGACATTCTGGGGGACGCAGACATCCGCAGGGCGCTGGGGAACAGCTTTTTGGTGTCGGGCGTGTCCGCGGCGGTGACGACCATGCTGGCGTTTCTGCTGTCCTATACGGTGCATTACACCCACGTGCCGGGCTGGCTGAAAAAAGCGGTCGCACAGACGGCGCGGCTGCCGATGCTTCTGCCGACGATCACATATGGCTTTGCGATCATGTATTCCTTCGGGAAGCAGGGGCTTCTCACAAAGCTGTTCGGGCGGCAGCTGTTCGATATTTACGGCTTTAACGGGCTTTTGACCGGCTATGTGATCTACACGCTTCCGGTGTCGTTTATGCTCATCCAGAACACGATGCAGTATATCGACAAAAGCTTTACGGTGGTGTCGCGGCTTTTGCAGGATAATCCGGTCAAAAATTTCGGCATGACGGTGCTCCGACCGCTGTCCGGGGCGCTGGTGTCATCGTTTATCCAGACCTTTTTCCTGTGCTTTACAGATTTTGGCATTCCGGCGGCGGTGGGCGGCGAATTTGACACGATCGCGGGGGTGCTTTACCGGGAAATGTTAGGAAGCGTGCCGGATTTCGGGCGCGGCGCGGTGATCGCGCTGCTCATGCTTTTGCCGAGCGTGCTGAGCGTGGCGGTTCTGCATCTGCTGGAAAAATACAATGTGCGTTACACGAAGATTTCCAGGACAGAGCTTTCCGTAAACCGTGTGCGCGACGTGGTGTGCGGAACGCTTTCGGGCGCAGCTGCGGTGTGTGTGCTGGCGGTGTTTGCGGTGATCTTTGTGATCCCGTTCGTACAGGACTGGCCTTACCACATTACCTTTACGCTGTCGCATTTTTCGGATGTGATGCAGGACAGCGCCCTGCGGCGCGTCATGGGAAATTCGCTGACCGTATCGCTTCTGACGGCGCTGCTTGGGACGCTGACCGCCTATGGCTGCGCGCTCGTTTCTGCCAGAAGCAGCCTGCCTGAGGCGGCGAAAAAATGCGTCGAGGCGATGGCGATGATCACGAATACGATCCCCGGCATGGTGCTCGGCCTGGCTTACCTGTTTGTTTTTTCGGGAAGCTTTCTGCAGGGGACGCTGGCGATCCTCGTTTTGTGCAACGTCATCCATTATTTCAGCACGCCGTATCTGATGATGAAGGCGTCTTTGTCAAAGCTGAACGCTTCGTGGGAGACGACGGCGATGCTCATGGGGGACAGCTGGATCAAAACGGTGGCGCGGGTCGTAACGCCGAACGTCCTGCCGACGATTTTAGAGGTGTTCGGCTACTATTTTGTCAATGCGATGGTAACGATCAGCGCGGTCATTTTCATTGCAGGGGCGAGAACGATGGTCATTACGACAAAGATCAAGGAGCTTCAATATTACAACAAATACAGCGAGATCTTTGTGCTGTCGTTGTTTATACTGTTCGTAAATTTTGCGGGCAGGGAGCTGACCGCAGGGCTTGCAAACCGGAAGAAAAAGGAGAAAAAAGAGAGATGAAAAAGAGAAGCTATGGAACAAAGGCAATGGCATTGGGGCTTTGTGCGGCGATGGGGCTTACAGGGCTTGCAGGCTGCGGTTCTTCGCAGGACGAACAGGTGGTCATTTATTCCAACGCCGACGACGAGGCGGTTGCAGCGATGAAAAACGCGCTGGACGCAAACGGCTACGAAGGGCAGTATCTGTTCCAGACGTTCGGGACGTCGGAGCTTGGCGGCAAGCTTTTGGCGGAGGGGACGGATCTGGAGGCGGATCTTGTGACGATGAGCACCTTTTATGTGGAAAGCGCGCAGGAGCAGAACGATATGTTTCTGGATCTGGGCTTTGAGGCAAAAACGCTGGACGAATTTCCGTCCTACTGCGCGCCGATCACTTCTCAGGAGGGCACGATCATTTTAAATACGCAGATGCTTGCGGACAATCAGCTGCCGGCGCCCGCTTCGATCAAGGATCTGGCGGATCCGGTTTATAAGGACATGGTTTCCGTGACGGACATCGCTTCGTCCTCGACAGCGTGGCTGCTCATTCAGGCGCTTGTTTCCGAATATGGGGAGGACGGCGCAAAGGAGGTTTTGAGCGGGATCTATGACAACGCAGGCCCCCATATTGAGGAATCTGGCACAGGCCCGTTAAAAAAGCTGCGCGCCGGAGAGGTAGCGGTAGGCTTCGGGCTGCGCCAGCAGGCGGTCGCGGATAAGGAAGAGGGGCTTCCGATCGACTATGTGGATCCGGCGGAAGGCAATTTTACGCTGACGGAATCCGTGGCAGTCGTGGATAAGGGCGATAAGACAAATCAGAAGGCGATGGAAATGGCGCAGTGCATCATCGAAAAGGGGCGCACAGAGCTGCTTTCCCATTACCCGGTGGCGCTGTACGAGGGCGAAACCGTTGACAGCAAAAATGAGTCCGGCAACGTGAAGGTATTTCCGGAAAAGCTGACGGTGGAGCTGTTGAAGAAGCATCAGGAGCTGTCCGAGAGCTGTAAATAAGAAACTGCATATAGGAAATTGTATATAGGAAAAAAGTTTTGAAAAGAAAATAAAGGTTTGGGGAGAAAACAGAAAATGCCGAATTATAAGCTTTTGACGCCGGGGCCTTTGACGACCACGGGCACTGTAAAAAAAGAAATGCTGTTCGATCACTGTACATGGGATGAGGATTATAAGCAGATTACCCGGAAAATCCAACGGGGGCTTCTGGCGCTCGCCCATGCGGACGAAAGCCGCTATGCGGCGGTGCTGATGCAGGGCAGCGGCACCTTTGGCGTGGAGTCTGTGCTGACGAGCGTGATCGGAAAAGAGGACAAGCTGCTCATCTGCGCAAACGGCGCATACGGCGAGCGCATGGCGGACATCGCTTCCCATGCGGGCATCGCCCACGAGGTATACCGGGTTGCCTATGACTGCATCCCGGATGCAAAAAGGATCGGGGAAATTCTGGACGGCGATCCGTCGATCACCCATGTTTCCATGGTGCATTCCGAAACTACCTCGGGCATTTTAAACGATGCGGAAAGCGTCGGGAAGATTGTAAAGGAGAAAGGGCGAGTGTTTATTTTAGACGCCATGAGCAGCTTCGGCGGCGTGGACATCCCGGTAGCGGACTGGGGGATCGATTTCCTCATCAGCTCCGCAAACAAGTGCATTCAGGGCGTTCCCGGCTTCTCCTTTATCATCGCAGACCGCAGGCTTCTGGAAGAGAGCGCGGGAAAGGCGAGAAGTTTGTCGTTGGATCTTTACGATCAGTACAAGACGATGGAAAAGGACGGGAAATGGCGGTTTACCTCCCCGACCCATGTGGTGTTGGCTTTTGCAAAGGCGATGGAGGAGCTGGAGGAAGAGGGCGGAATCCTGGCGCGGAGCAGACGCTACCGTGAAAATAACCGGCTGCTTATTTCCGAAATGAAAAAGCTGGGGTATGATACTTATGTGGGCAGCGATGTGCAGGGGCCGATCATTACGACGTTTTTATTCCCGGAAAACGCGGGCTACGGCTTTGCGGAAATGTATGCCTACATCAAGGAGCGCGGCTATGCGATCTATCCGGGCAAGGTAACGGAGGCGGAGACATTCCGCATCGGCAATATCGGGGAGATCTACAAAGAGGATATTGAAAAGCTGGCGCAGATCATTTCGGATTTTCAAAAGGAGCATAAAGCGCGGTAACGCCCGGAAGGGTGTTTTGCGGATGGGTGTTTTGCGGATGGGTGCAGGCGGGACATTTTTGGGGACGTAAACATGGAGGATGACAATGGGAAAAATAGAGGCAGTGATTTTTGACTGGGCGGGCACGACGGTGGATTTCGGGTGCTTTGCCCCGGTGCAGGCATTTTTGGAGGCATTTCGCGCGGCGGGCATCGAGCCGACGATGGAGGAGGTCAGAAAGCCGATGGGGATGTTAAAACGCGACCATGTAAAGGCGATGCTTTCCATGCCGCGGATTTCCGGTCTGTGGAAGGAAGCCTATGGACGGGAGTTTGATGAAAACGATGTGGATGAGATCTATGAGCGCACGGAAGACGGGATTTTGTCGATCGTCGGGGATTTTGCGGCTCCCAAGCCCTATGTGACGGAGGCGGTAAAGGAGCTGCGGGAACGGGGGATCAAAATCGGTTCCACAACAGGCTACACGCTGGACATGATGGAAATCGTGACAGAGCGCGCAAGGCAGCAGGGCTATGAGCCGGACGAATGGTTCTGCCCGGACGCGACCGACCATAAGGGCCGCCCGTACCCGTATATGATTTTTAAAAACATGCAGGCGCTGGGCGTCATGAGCGTGCATAATGTGATGAAGGTAGGCGATACCGTTGCCGACATCAAAGAGGGGAAAAACGCGGGCGTGATCACAGTGGGCGTCGTGGAAGGAAGTTCCGTGATGGGACTGACGGAGGAGGAGTTTGAAAAGCTGGGGACTGCAGAATACGAAGAGATCTGCGCCCGCACAGAAAAAACCTACCGCGACGCGGGAGCGGACTATGTGATCCGGAATATGAAGGAGCTGACGGCGCTGATCGATAGGCTGGAGGCAGGGGAAAAAACGCAGGCTGTTTAAAGCAGATATAAAAACCGGCTGATAAATGACGGATAAAAAGGGACGTTTGCTTTGCGAAAGAATCGCAGAGCAGACGTCCCTTTTGGCAGAGTACAGCAAAAAACCGAAACAACTCTTAAAAAAAGAATCATTTCGGATTTTCATATCTGTTATTAAGAAGAGCGACAGACGGGGCTCGAACCCGCGACCTCCACCTTGGCAAGGTGGCGTACTACCAACTGTACTACTGTCGCATTTGCTTGTCGCCGTATGTCTCAGCGACGAAATTTATGATAGCACAGGATAAAAAGAATTGCAAGCATTTTTTTGAAAAAGTGAAAAAATTTGACTTTGACTTTCCTTTCTCGATGCAATAAGATAAAGACATATCAAAATGCGAAGAAGGGAACTCAATGAAACACAATTCGGAAAGTCAGCCCCGCCTGCGGCGTGCAGCGATCACGGTCCTGTGCATTTTTGTCCTGCTGGCAGCAGGCTTTTGCATTTATGTCAGCGGCTCCTACGAGGCAGCGCCGGAGGCGCAGGTGCTTTTGGAGAGCGGGAAAAGCGGGGACGTACAGATTTTTCGGGAGGATGACAGGCTGATCGTCGCTGCGCCAGAAGAACCGGAGGCAGGGCTGATCCTTTACCCCGGAGGCAAGGTGGAGCCGGAGGCGTATGTGCCGCTGACGGACGCGCTGGCGCAGCAGGGGATTTTGTGCGTGCTCGTAAAAATGCCCTGTAATCTGGCAGTTTTTGACATGGATGCGGCGGACGGGATCGCGGAACAGTTCCCGGAAATAAAGCGCTGGTATATCGGCGGCCATTCGCTGGGCGGCGCAATGGCGGCTTCCTATGCGGCAGGGCACGCAGAGAAGCTGGAAGGGCTTTTGCTTCTGGCGGCGTATTCGACAGAGGATCTGAGCGGCACAGACCTGCGGGCGCTGTCGCTGTACGGCTCGGAGGACGGCGTGCTGAACCGTGAAAAATACGGGGAATGCCGGAAAAATCTTCCGGCGGATACGCAGGAAAACGTGATCGAAGGCGGCTGTCATGCTTATTTTGGCATGTACGGGGAGCAGGAGGGCGACGGCAAAGCGCTGATTGCGCCAAAGGAGCAGATCGAAGAAACGGCGCGGCTGGCGGCAGAATGGATAAAGAAAGGAAAAACAGGATGATAGAAGCGGTAGTTTTTGATATGGACGGCGTGCTGTTTGATACAGAGAGGATCAGCTGTGAATGCTGTTTTCAGACGGCGGAGGAAATGGGGCTGAAAATGACGGAGGAAGCGGTGTACGGAAGCTGCGGGCGCAATCAGGAGGCGGTGCGGGCGCATGTGATCGCGTCCATGGAGCCGTGGTATCCCAACGGCAGCTTCCCGTATGACGAATATTGGGAGGAAGTGAATAAGCGCTTTTTTGCGAGGCTGGACGAGGAGCTGCCCTTGATGGAGGGCGTGACGGAGCTTCTTGATTTTTTGAAGGAGCGGGGAAAAAAGCTGGCGGTGGCGTCGTCCACGAAGCTGGAACAGGTGCGGAAAAATCTGGCAAGGAACGGACTTGACCGCTATTTTGACGTGGTGATCGGCGGCGATATGATCGAGGCGAGCAAGCCCGCTCCGGACATTTATCTGGAAGCGTGCCGGCGGCTTTCGGTCAGCCCTGAAAATGCGGCGGGCGTGGAGGATTCCTTTAACGGGATCCGTTCGGTGGCTGCGGCGGGTATGCTGGCAGTGATGGTTCCGGATATGGTGCAGCCCGACGGGGAGATCAAAAAAATATACGATCACTGCTTTGCGTCGCTGACGGAGCTGAAAAGCTTCTGGGAGGCAGAAGGGATCTGATCTGCAGAGCGGAGCAGAAAGCGGCAGGCGCAGCGTATAGATTGTTCGGATACGGCATAAACTGATGTGCAGAGGATCAGTTTATGCCGCTTTTGATAGCGGCCAGAAGAAATGGAGGTATTACGATGATTGCTGACAAAACCTATCCTTTTTCCCTTCCTGAGCTGCCCTATGCGTATGATGCGCTGGAGCCTTACATTGATGAGGAAACGATGCGCTGTCATCATGACAGGCATTTTAAAACCTACGTGGATAAGCTGAACAAGGCGTTGGAGCCGTATCCGGAATACCATTCGTGGACGCTGGAAGAGCTTCTTCTGCGTCTGGCGGAGCTGCCGGAGAAGTTAAAGGACGCCGTGCGCGACAATGGGGGCGGCGTTTATAACCACGATATGTATTTTGACCTGCTGGCGCCCGCCGGGCAGAGCGTTTCGACGGCTGCCGCAGAGGCGTTCGGAGGCGTGGAAAATTTCAAAAAAGAGATGAAGGAGGTTGCGCTGAGCCGGTTTGGATCGGGCTATGCGTGGCTGGCAAAGGACGCGGACGGCTGTTTGCAGATTCTTTCGCTGGCGAATCAGGATAATCCGCTGTCGCAGGGGCTTACTCCGGTTCTGCCTCTGGATGTATGGGAGCATGCCTATTATCTGAAATACAAAAACCTGCGCGCGGATTATATCGATCAGTGGTTCCATGTGGTAAACTGGAACGCGGTCGCAAAAAGGATCGGGAAATAGCGTTTGCGATCAGAGCTGTCCAAACGCCAGCGCGATCAAAATCGCGCCGGACAGCCATGAGAGCGGGAAGCGCAGGCGGGCGGCGGTCAGGTTGCCGAGAAAAAATCCGCCAAAGACCGCGCTGCCCCCGATGACGAGCGATGCCAAAAAGACGGCGGCAGGATCTGCGCTTCCAAGCGCCGCGCCGAATCCGGCTGCCGCTCCGTCCAGGGAAAGGGCGGCGGCAAGCGAAAGCGCCTCTTTCGGGGAAATGCTTCTGGAATCGTCGGCGTCGGCATTTTCCGGATCCGCATAGACCGAGAGGACGAAGCGGAGATTTAGGGCGCTGAAGGAAATGTTGCGGGAAAAGCCGCCGTGCTTTCGCAGGAATGCCTTTGTGAGCTCATCCAGCAGATGGGCGGTTCCCATCAGAAAAAGCAGGCAGAAGCAGACCGCTTTGGAAAAAGCCGGCGCAAGCCACGGCTGCAGGAAAGCCCCGAGAAGCATGGAAAGCCCCAGAACGGCGCTGGTGATCAGGTCGATCAGAAGCCCGGAGCAAAAGGGCAGACGGTATTTCCCGCTTCCATAGGCAAAGCATGCCGCGAACGTATCGAGCGATAAGGAGAGCGCCAGCGCAGCGGCGCCCAGGATGGTAAGCGTTGTATTCATAGGGGATCAGGCTTTGCTTTTTGCTCTATTATATGACAGGATGCGCCGTTGTGCGCGCACGCCGTCTGCCGCAGACTGGCAGATCAGGAAAAATGCCGCCCGGATCCGGGACAGCGGAGGATGGGACGGATTGGCGGAAGATGGGATGGGGCGGCAGAGGACGGGACAAAAAAAGGGGCTGTGAAAATGACGGATCATTTTCACAGCCTTTTTAAAGCGGAGAAGGAGGGATTTGAACCCTCGCGCCTGTTACAGCCTACCGGTGTTCGAAGCCGGACCCTTCAGCCACTTGGGTACTTCTCCAGCATGCGGCAGAATGATTTCTGCAACATCTCTATTCTAGCCGAAAAGCGTTCAATATGCAAGCAGAAATTTGAGTTTTCACAGAACGGTTCTACGCAATGGTTCCGCATAACGGCGCAGCTACCCCTATTCCTCGTCCGCCACAGGGAGGGAGAAGATAAATTCCGTGCCGACGCCCTCGGTGCTGATGACGTTGATGTTTTCGTTGTGCGCCTGAATGATTTCTTTGGTGATGGCAAGCCCCAGCCCGGTGCCTTTTTTATCCTTGCCGCGGGAAAGGTCGGTTTTGTAAAAACGGTCGAAAATGAGCCGCAGGCTGTCCTTTGGAATGCCGATCCCGCTGTCCTTGACGGAAACGAACACCTTGCCGTGCTTTTCGGTCGTCTCGATCTTAATGGCGGATTCCGGATGGGAAAATTTGATGGCGTTGTCCAGCAGGTTGTAAAGCACCTGTTCGATCTTGCTTTTGTCGGCAAAAACGGGCATCTGTTCGCCGGTCAGGACAAGCTCGATGCCGATGTGCTTTTGCTGGCAGGTCCCCTCGAAGGAGGCGGCGGTGGAGCGGATCACTTTGTTTAAGTCGAATGCCGTTTTTTCCAGAACCATGCCCTTCATGTTCAGGTTGTTTAAGGTCAGGAGGCTGTTTGTCAGCTTCGTGAGCCGTTCGGTTTCATTTAAAACGATGCGCAGATATTTTTCGTGCAGCTCGGGCGGGATCGTCCCGTCCAGCATCGCTTCCAGATAGCCCCTGATCGAGGTCAAGGGGGAGCGGAAGTCATGGGAGACGTTGGCGATAAATTTTTTCTGATTGTCCTCGCTGCGCGCGATCTCGCTTGCCATGTAGGAAAGGGAGGCGGCAAGATAGCCGATCTCGTCCTCACTGTCCACGGAAAACTCATAGTGCAGGTTCCCGGCGGCGTACTGCTCCGTTGCGGCGGTGATTTTGCGCAGGGGCAGGTAGACCATCTCCGTAAAAAAGATGAGGATGATGAGCGACAGCAGAAAAAAGATCACGAGCAAAATATAGGAAATATTCAGCAGGCTTTCGCTGGACGCGCGGATCGCCGACATAGGCGTGTGGATGACCACATAGCCCCGCACGGTAAAGTTTGAGGTGATCGGCGAAAAAACGCTTAAAATGTCCTGATCGAAGCAGCCGAAAAAGTCCCCGACCGTATAAAAGGAACCGGCGGTAACGGTCGGGTCAAAATGCTCCACGACCGTTTCGTGCTCTACATTCAGCGGCGCATCGGTCGTCATGATGATACGCCCGGACGGGTTGATGATCCAGATCTGCGATGAAAGGTAGGCGCTGAGCGCATCCAGCTGATCCTTGACCGTTTCGAGGGACACGTTGCTGTTGTAAAGGTCGGAAGCGTAGGTGTCCGCGATCAGGGTAGCTTCTTTATAGAGGGAATCCGCCTTTTCACGCTTTAAATGCTCCAGCGTCATGCTGGATACGAAGGTGGCGACTACGAGAAAGCCGAAAAAGCCGAAGATCAGGTAGCCGAGCACAAATTTCAGATAAAGGGTTTTGCGCATCACCGCACCTCGAATTTATAGCCGATGCCCCAGATCGTCGCGATCTTCCAGTTGGCGTGATCCTTGATCTTTTCGCGCAGGCGCTTGATGTGCACGTCCACGGTGCGGGTATCTCCGATGTATTCGTAGCCCCAGATCTGGTCGAGGAGCTGCTCTCTGGAAAAAACGCGGTTAGGCGAGGAAGCGAGGAAATAGAGAAGCTCCAGCTCCTTGGGCGGCATTTCTACGGTTTTTCCCATATAAACGACGGAATAGTTCGTTTTGTTCACGGTCAGATCCGCATATTCCACGCATTCGACGGCGGGCTTTGCAGGGGCAGCCGCCGCAGGCTTGTAGCGGCGTAGGACGGCTTTGACCCGGGCAACGAGCTCTTTTGCGTCAAAGGGCTTTTCCATGTAGTCGTCGGCGCCCAGCTCAAGCCCCAGCACCTTGTCAAAGATCTCGCCCTTTGCAGAAAGCATGATGATCGGCACGGCAGAGCGGCTGCGCACCTCGCGGCATACCTGATAGCCGTCGATGCCCGGCAGCATCAGATCCAGAAGGATGAGGTTGGGCGCAAACGTATCGACCGCGCTGAGGGCGGATTCCCCGTCCCCGACGATCATCGTTTCAAAGCATTCTTTTGTGAGATATAAGGAGATCAGTTCGGCGATGTTGGCGTCGTCGTCCACGATCAGGATTTTTTGTTTGGTTACCATAAAAATACTCCCTCCGGTTTATTTATGATAATAGAAAGCTTTTTTCTATTATTTGAAAACTACGATCGTTACGCCGGCGTCTCCCTCCCCGTATTCGCCCTGGCGGAATGATTTTACATATTTGACGCGGCGAAGATGCTGCTGCACCGCATTGCGCAGCGCGCCGGTCCCCTTGCCGTGTACGACGCGGACGCTTTCCAGATGCGCAAGGTAGGCGTCGTCCAAATATTTGTCCAGCGCCGCAAGTGCCTCGTCCACGGTTTTGCCCAGAAGATTGATTTCCGGGGAAATGGAGAAGGACTTGGACATCCGGATCTTGCCGCTGCCGGTTTTTTGCAGATTGGGCGCGGTGATCGTGGCTTCTTCGATGCGCACCAGATCCTTGATGTTGGTGGAGGTGCGCAGGATGCCGCACTGCACGAACAGGTTGCCCTTTGCGTCTGGAAGGCTGCTGACCGTACCCTTTAAGCCCATGGAAACAACGCGCACGGCGTCGCCCTTTTTTAACTGCTCCGGCTTTAAGGAGGGGGCTTTGGGCTCTTTTTTGGCGGAAACCGAAAGGCGGCTGTTTTTGTCGTCGATATTGCCGCGCAGCTTCTGACGGGTCTTTTCCAGATCCTTCATGGAAGCGCCGGGGCCTGCCTTCTGGAAGACGCGGATCGTCTCGTCTGCCACGTTTTTGGCGTCCTGCAAAATATCGCGTGCCTTTTCATTGGCTTCGCGCAGGATGCGGTCGCGCGCCTGGTCGATCCTGTCATTTTTTTCCTGAAGCTTCTTTTTGAGGGATTCGACTTCTTTTTTATAGGCTTCAATCTCGCGCTGCTCTTTTTCGATCGTGATGCGGCTGGCTTCCAGATTGGAAATGACGTCCTCGAAGCTCACGTCCTGTTCGTCGATCTGCTCCTTTGCGGCGGCGATGATCTCATCGGAAAGACCGAGCTTTTTGGAAATGGCAAAAGCGTTGCTCTTTCCGGGAATGCCGATCAAAAGCCGGTAGGTGGGGCGCAGGGTTTCCACGTCAAATTCGCAGCAGGCATTTTCCACAAAATTCGTGGAAAGCGCATAAATCTTTAATTCGCTGTAATGGGTCGTTGCCATTGTGCGGATGCCCCTGTCGTGCAGGAAATTTAAGATGGCGATCGCCAGCGCCGCGCCCTCCGTAGGATCGGTTCCCGCACCCAGCTCGTCGAACAGGCAGAGGGAGTCTGCGTCCGCATGTTTCAAAATGGAAACGATGCTCGTCATGTGCGAAGAAAAGGTGCTCAGGCTCTGCTCGATGCTCTGCTCGTCGCCGATGTCGGCAAATACTTCCGTGAAAACGGAAAGCTGGGAGCGGTCGAGCGCCGGAATGTGCAGTCCTGCCTGTCCCATCAGCGTGAAAAGCCCGACTGTTTTTAAGGAAACGGTCTTGCCGCCGGTATTGGGGCCGGTAATGATGAGCAGGTCGAATTTTTCGCCCAGCTCCACGTCGATGGGCACGACCTTTTTGCGGTCGAGCAGCGGATGGCGTCCCTGACGGATGCGGATGTAATGATCCTCGTTAAACAGCGGGCGGGTGGCGTTTAAGTCCATCGCCATCGCCGCTTTTGCAAAAATAAAGTCCAGAAGGGTCATGAGCTTCTGGTTTTCCGCGATTTCAACGCAGTGCTCGGACGCGCGGGCGCTCAGCTCGGCAAGAATGACGGCAATTTCCTTCTGCTCCTCGATTTCCAGCTCGCGAAGCTGGTTGTTTAAGCTCACAACCGCAGCGGGCTCGATGAAAAAGGTGGAGCCGGTGGAGGACTGGTCGTGGACCATGCCCGGAACCTGACTCTTATATTCTGCCTTGACCGGGATACAATAGCGCCCGTCGCGGGAGGTGATGACCGCGTCCTGTAAATAGCTGCGGGCGGAGCCGTTTACCATCCCGGTAAGCTGATTGTGGATCTTTTCCCCGGTCAGCGTCATGCTGCGGCGGATCTTTTTCAGGGCAGGGCTTGCGTCGTCCGCCATCTCGTCCTCCGAAAGGATGCAACGCCGGATCTCTGCGGAGAGCGGCGTAAGCGGTTCGAGGCAGTCAAAATATTCCGAGAGGGAATCCGTCTGATCGTCCTCTTTTTCAGAGCGCCCGTAATGCTTGACGCGGGCGGTGTTTTCCAAAAGCCCGGCGATGCGCAAAAGCTCCTCCATCGAAAGCGTGCTGCCGATCTCAAGGGAGCGCAGGCACATGCCGAGGGGCTTGTTGCTGCCAAAATTCAAGCTGCCCTTCTGGAAAATCCGGGTCAGGGCGTCTGCGGTTTCGGTCTGTGCTTTTTCAATCTGTGAAAGATCCGTCATCGGTTCGAGGCTGCGGCACAGCTCGCGGCCCGGATCGGAGGTCGCTTTCGCCTCCAGCATGCGGATCACTTTATCATATTCGAGTACGCGTAAAACTTTTGCGTTCATGATGTCCTCCATATCAGGTCAGTGAAACATGGTTTCGGGAGAAGGATTTCGCCTTCGGTCAGTACCTGCCGGGCGCAGGCTGCGGGTAAACCGATCCGCTGCGGCAGAGCCCGCCCTCGCTCACTGGGAATTTGAAACAAAAAATACGAAACTGCCCGGAACGCAGTCCATCCGGTCAAACTCGCGCGGCTGATGCCGCGCTCAAACAAGTCCCGGGCGGACTGCCGGGCTGTTTCCTCTTTTTTGCAAATTCCCCTTCGCTCGTCAGGGCTCTGCCGCAGCGGATCGGTTTACCCGCAGCCTGCGCCCGGCAGATACTGACCGAAGGCGGAACGCTTCCTCCCTGAGCCTTTTTCAACATCATACCATACTGCGCGGAAAACGGGTAGGGAAATTTGCGGGCAGAGAACGCCTTTCGGAGGGCTTTGGGGGTTCGGGGAGCAGGGCGGCGGTTTGGGGGCGGCGGAGCCTTCTGAGCGAGGGGGAATTTTCAAAATAAGCAGTCTGTCCCGGCAGGGAGTCCGGGACTTGTCTGAGCACGGCAAAAGCCGTGCGAGTTTGACCGGACTTCCTACGTATCGGGACGGACTGCTTATTTTGTATAAAATTCCCGGCGAGCGATGGCGGACTCCGCCGCCCCCAAACCGCCGCCCTGCTCCCCGAATCCCCAAAGCCTGCGAAGCGATATACGGCAGAATTTTTCCCGGGGAGCGCAGTTCCGGACTTGTGCGCCGGGGGCAGTTTGGGGTATACTGAAAAATAACATGGCGCAGCCTGCGCCGTGAGTATGGACGGAAAGGATTGATGGCTGTATGGAGGATAACCGGCAGAATCAGGAATTGCCGAATCAGGATATTGAATTTATCAAGGAAAAGGTCAAGGAACGTCCGCTGAACCGCAAAAAGCTCGTGAAGCGGACGCTTCTGACGGCGAGCATGGCGGTGATCTTCGGACTGATTGCGTGTCTGACATTTCTTGTGCTGGAGCCTGTTTTTTCCAATCTGCTGTACCCGGAGGAGGAGCCGCAGATGGTGGAATTAAAGGAAGAGGATATTGAGGACGAGATGCGCCCGGAGGACATGATCCTGGAAGAGACGGAAAGCGCGCAGGAGGAGCCGCAGACGGTCATTGAAAAGGTTCCGCTGGAAATCAGTGATTACCAGACGCTGTACCGGAACCTGTATGCGGTGGCAAAGAGCTTTTCGGATCAGTCTCTGGTAACGGTGACCGGGGTGGTGTCGGACATAGACTGGTTTGACAATACCTATGAAAATGAAGGAAAAAGCGCCGGGGTGATCGTGGCGGACAACGGAAAGGAATTTCTCGTGCTCGTCGAAAACCGGATGGTTCAGAAGGCGGAGAGTTTGGAGGTCACTTTTGCGGACGGAAATACCGCGCCCGCTCAGATAAAAGGGGCGGATGAGGAAACGGGGCTTGCGGTGATCAGCATTTTGCGGGAGGAGATCCCGGAGAGCACGAAGGCGAATTTGAAAACAGCCGTAATGGGAAGTCCCGGCAGCGGCATACTGGCGTCGCCGGTGATCGCGGTGGGACGTCCGCAGGGAACGGAAACCGTTGTTTTCGGGATGGTAACTTCGACGGATTCGGTTGAAAGCCTGACGGATCATAACGTCCACCTTCTGAAAACGGATATGACGGGAATGCAGAACGGCGGCGGAGTGCTTTTAAACCTGTCCGGACAGATTGTAGGAATTTTAAAAGGGACGCAGGAAGAGAGCGGAATGACCGCGTACGGCGTGGCGGATCTGATCGCGACGATCGGGAAGCTTTCCAACGGACAGGAGATCGCCCATATGGGGATCAACGGAACGGATGTGCCGGAAACGGTGCATCTGGAAAAAGAGGTTCCGCGCGGCGCATATGTGACGGGCATTGTGATGGATTCTCCCGCAATGAAGGCGGGGATCCAGAGCGGCGACGTGATCGTGAAGGTGCAGGAGACAGAGATCACTTCTTTTACGGAATATCATGCGGCGCTGTTGGAGCTTGCGCCGGGCACGACGGTAAACGTAACGCTCATGCGTCAGGGGCAGGACGGCTATCAGGAAATGCAGGTGGACGTGATTTTGGAGTAAAAACAGAGGCGGACGCCTCATAAAATGAAGAAACAAAAGCGAGGAGAAAAATATGAAATTTATTAAGGATTATAAAGAGGGCGACCGGGTTTTTGACATTTATCTGTGCAAGCATAAGCAGTCGGCAGTGACCAAAAACGGCAAACCGTATGAAACGGTTGTTTTGCAGGATAAAACCGGAACGGTGGACGGCAAGATCTGGGATCCGAACAGCGCGGGCATCGATGATTTTGACAGCCTCGATTACATTGAGGTATACGGCGATGTGACAAGCTTTCAGGGCGCGAATCAGGTCAACATCAAGCGGGTGCGCCTGTGCCGCGAGGGCGAATACAACCCGGCAGACTATCTTCCGGTAAGCAAAAAAGACATTACGGCTATGTACAAAGAGCTTCTGGGCTATATCGGCAGCCTGCAGAATGTGTGGCTGAAAAAGCTGATGGAGAGTTTTTTTGTGGAGGATGAGGAATTTATCAGGAATTTCCAGAAATCCTCCGCGGCAAAAAGCGTGCATCACGGCTTTGTAGGCGGGCTTTTGGAGCACACGCTGAGCGTTGTGAAGCTGTGCGATTATTTTTGCACGACCTATCCGCTGTTAAAGCGCGACCTTCTGCTTTCGGCGGCAATGTGCCACGACATCGGAAAAACAAGGGAAATTTCGCTGTTTCCGCAGAATGATTATACCGACGACGGACAGCTTCTGGGGCATATCGTGATCGGAACGGAAATGGTCGGCGTCAAGGCGCGCGCGATCCCGGGATTTCCCGCCGTGCTGGAATCGGAGCTAAAGCACTGCATTCTGGCGCATCACGGCGAGTATGAGTACGGTTCGCCCAAAAAACCCGCGCTGATGGAGGCGTTGGCGCTGAACCTGGCGGACAACGCGGATGCAAAAATGGAAACCTTCACGGAAATTTTAGAAGGGGCAAAAGAGAACGGCTGGCTGGGCTACAACAGATTTTTTGAATCGAATTTAAGACCGACGAGGATGGAATAGTGAACGTACAGAAAAATCAGATTTACACCGTAAAGATCACGGATATGGGAACGGACGGGGAAGGCATCGGGCATCTGGAGGAAACCGGGCAGGAATCGAATGCAGGCGGGGCTTTGCGCTCGGGCTATACGCTTTTTGTAAAGGATGCGGTAATGGGCGATACCGTCCGCGCGCGCATCGTAAAGGCAAAAAAAGGCTACGCCTACGCGCGTCTGGAGGAGGTGCTGGAGCCTTCGCCCAACCGGGTGGAGCCTGTCTGCGTCTACGCGCGCCAGTGCGGCGGCTGCCAGCTTCAGGCGGTATCCTATGAAAAACAGCTTGCCTTCAAAGACCGCAAGGTAAAAAATAACCTGATCCGGATCGGCGGATTTTCGCCGGAATTTGTCGAGGAAATCATGGAAAGCCCGGTGGGGATGGAAAAGCCGTTCCGATACCGCAATAAGGCGCAGGTTCCGGTCGGGACGGATAAAAACGGCAGGCTGATCGCAGGCTTTTATGCGGGCAGGACGCATACGATCATCGAAAACCGCGACTGCGCGCTGGGCGTCGTGGAAAATAGGACTGTGCTGGATACGGTGCTGGATTTCTGCGCGGAAAAAAAGATTTCCGCCTATGATGAAACGACCGGAAAGGGGCTGCTGCGCCATGTGCTCATCCGGAAGGGCTTTTCTACCGGGCAGATGATGGTGTGCCTGATTTTAAACGGGACGAAGCTGCCGGGCGAGGAGGAGCTGGCGGAGCGCCTGTTTGCCAATGTTCCGGGCATGACAAGCTTTTCTGTGAATACAAACACCGAGGCAACCAATGTGATCATGGGGAAAAAGACGCGCACCGTGCGCGGAAAGGAACGCATTGAGGATACGATCGGCGGGCTTGTTTTTTCCATTTCGCCCCAGTCCTTTTATCAGGTAAACCCCGTGCAGACGGAGCATATTTACCGTCAGGCGCTGGAATATGCGGGGCTGACCGGCAGGGAAACGGTCTGGGATCTGTACTGCGGCATCGGGACGATCTCCCTTTTTCTGGCGCAGAAGGCAAAGCAGGTTTACGGCGTGGAGATCGTGCCGCAGGCGATCGAGGATGCGCGGGAAAATGCCGCGCGAAACGGCGTTCAAAACGCTTCCTTTTATGTCGGGAAAGCCGAGGAGGTGCTGCCGCGCCTGTACGAAACGGAGGGGATTTTTGCCGACGTGATCGTGGTTGATCCGCCCCGGAAGGGCTGCGATGAGGAATGCTTGAAAACGATCGTGAAAATGCAGCCGGAGCGGATCGTGTATGTGAGCTGTGACTCCGCGACGCTGGCGAGGGATCTGAAGTATCTGTGTGGGGAAGGGTATGAAGTGAAGAAGGGGAGGGCGTTTGATAATTTCCCGATGGGGGGGCATGTGGAGACGGTTGTACTGCTTTCCCACAAAAAGCCAGACGGACATATCAACGTAAAAGTTGAGTTTGGCGAGGGTGAGGGAAAAGTTCCGCTTGATAATATTGCTAAAAGAGCGGAAAGCTATAAGCCCAAAGAACGAGTGACCTACAAAATGATAAAGGAGTACATAGAAGCTAAATACGGCTTCAAAGTACATACCGCATATATCGCAGAGGTAAAGAGAGATTTAGGCTTGCCGATGTACGATGCTCCTAATGCGGTAGAGAAATTGAAACAGCCGAGGAAGCATCCAACTCCAGAGAAGGTTGAAGCAATAAAGGATGCATTGAAGCATTTTGAAGTGATTTAATAATGATGAGCGTATCATTAAAATAGTGGTACGCTTTTCTTTAAAATATTTGGGAAGCAATATATAAGTGCTGAATATGCTTGAAAGGAGGAAAATGGAGTGAACCGTATTACAGAAATAACAAAGCGAGATATTTTAGATTTATTTCAGAATGGATTAGAGATAGACGAATTTTTTCAAACCCGAACCGTTACTTATAATTATTATGGTCGCCTTGAAGAAATAGGTTTTCTTAAAAGATTATATGATTTGGAGAGAATGCCAAGTTTTGATTCAAGATTTGCAAATGCAGAACAGGATATTTGGCAACATACAGTGAATAATGATGATTATCCATACTGCTGGGTTTTTGAAGACAAAAGATTCAATTTACAAGATGGTAGCGATGAAGTATATTTAAAATTTCTTTGCGAAGTATTTCACCCTGCTGTTCGATATGATAAGGGATATTGGAAAGAATTTTTAGTGGCAACTAACAAGCTATTACAAAATGACGGTTATGAGATTTACCCTGCTGAGAAAATATCCAATCGTGATGTTTATGGATGGAGAATATATCGGCAAGAAGATAATACGTTGTTTATTCCATATTCTCAACGAAATGCAAAGGACATAAAAGCAAAAAAGATAGTATTGTCCATAAAGCGGAAAGCGAGAAATCAAATTTATCAGTTTCTGGAGCGATATAATATCGTATATCAAGCGCCTGATGAAACGGGATGGAATTATAATACAACAGTAGCTGAGGATGTTTTCAATGAAATAAGGCAATTTTATGTGCCCAAGTGTTATAATGATAAAAAAGAATATGTTGA